>JBAPUM010000106.1:0-27848 GCA_049282655.1 Xanthobacteraceae bacterium | reverse complement strand
GCCCAGCGCCGATCGCCCCGGACCCCCGCCCGCCGGCGGTCCCCGGCCGCCCGCCGGCATTCCGGGCGTGGCCGCCATCATCGCGGTCGCCTCCGGCAAAGGCGGCGTCGGCAAATCGACCACGGCGGTCAATCTCGCGCTCGGGCTTCGGGACTTGGGCCTGAAAGTCGGCATTCTGGACGCCGACATCTACGGCCCGTCGCTGCCAAAACTTCTCGCCATCCGCGAGAAGCCGGAAACCATCGACGGCACGCGGCTCAAGCCGATCGAGCGTTACCGCATGCCGGTAATGTCGATCGGCTTCATGATCGAGGAAGAGACGCCGATGATCTGGCGCGGCCCGATGGTGATGTCGGCCCTGACGCAGATGCTGCGCGAAGTGGAATGGGGCACGCTCGATGTGCTCGTCGTCGACATGCCGCCCGGCACCGGCGACGCGCAGCTCACCATGGCGCAGCAGGTGCCGCTCAAGGGCGCGGTGATCGTGTCGACGCCGCAGGATCTCGCGCTGATCGACGCGCGGCGCGGCATCGCCATGTTTCGCCGCGTCAACGTGCCGATCCTCGGCATCGTCGAGAACATGTCGACTTTCATCTGCCCGCATTGCGGCACGCGCTCGGATATTTTTGGTCACGGCGGCGCGCGGCACGAAGCCGAACGGCTCGACGTGCCGTTCCTCGGCGAAGTGCCGCTCGACATGATGATCCGGGAGCGATCCGATTCAGGCGCGCCGGTAGTCGCGAGCGCGCCGGACTCGACCTTCGCGCAATGCTATCGCGACATCGCCGCCCGCGTGCGCGACGGCCTCCTCGGCGAGACCAAGCCGGCGCCGAAATTCGTCATCGAGGCGTGAGCAAGCGGCCGATCGGCTCGGCGCCGATTTCGGCCGATCGCAGCCGGTGATCGATCGAACAATTAGCGATTGCGTCTTCATAAATTGCCCGATAGCTGTCCCCGGCCGCGCCGCGGCGGCGATTGTGCCGCTGCGCGCCAGGGGGAGGAACTCATGAACACGTTGAAAAGGACCGCAACCGTTTTCGCTTTGCTTATGGTCCCGCTGCTTATGGTCCCGCTGCTTATGGTCCCAATGTCATTCGCAATCGCGGCGCCGAGATTCGTCATCGAGGCGTGAGGGTTAGTTCAGCGTTCCGTGGTGGAACGCTCGGCTCTCTTTCGCCCGGCCCGGACAGCTCGGTCATCGACGTGAATCAGAAGCGTTCGCTCGCGGCGGGGAGGGCCCGCTATTTCAGCGCGCCGGAAACACTCGAGAGCGTGACATGGAGCTGCGTGCCGAGGCTCTCCACGACCGTGAAACCTTGCGAGAATAGCGCTAGCGGGTTTGGCCGCGGTGTTTTCGGGGCTCCGGGGCCGGCGCTGTCGCCGGCGCAGGCGGCCCGGAGGAGTTCACATTACAGAAGCCGCGGCCGCCGCCCGACACCGCCGCGAGGCAGGCCTGCGAGCTCGCATAATTGCAGTGCGAATTACCCTCATCGTCGTTGAGGCACCACGGCTCGGCGCCGGCGGCCGCATGAGTAGGGGCCGCGCCGAAACACAGGCTGGCCGCCGAAGCGGCGAGCGCAAGCGTCGCGATGAATTTGACCGTCATGATCCGGGCCACCGGTAATGCTGCTTCGCGCGCGCAACGATAGCGAAAAGCCACCGCTTGGGAAAACACCGCGGCCCCGCGATTTTCCCATTTCGCCCGAAAAAAACTTGCCCCGCCGGCGCTCGGCCGTTCGCCGGTATTCATTGCATGGTCCGGTATTGCGCCGACCGGACCCGCGGCGGGCTGCTGACGGTGCCGGTTACCAGATGTAGCGCGAAGCGAGCACGATCAGCACGACGACCGCTGCCGCCAATAAGCCGATTTGCACTGTCAAATTATGGGTCAGGTCCCGCCGACCGCGACTCCTAAACGTACGTGGTCGTCTCATTTTGTCATTTTACCCTCGATCCAAGTGATCTCGGCTGAAAAGACGATAAATTCATCAAGTGATTCGCACCTCTCAACGACAAGGCAGAACGGCCCTTCGTAAGAATATCGGTTCGATCCGGTGAATATACTTGATCGGCCAGCTATCCAGATCGGGTGCAAATTCTGTTGCGGGGTTCGAAGCGCCGCTCGGATGCTGAGGAAGCTCTGAAGGAATGAAAGAGGCCGCCAACTGAGGCGGCCTGAATTTCGCTACGCTGATTTCGTTTGCTTCAACCGCGCCTTCTTCGAATGCACCCCAATTCGATTAGGCACTCTTTCTTGCATTCCCCCATACCTTGGGCGCGTTGGCCCGTTGCTATCAAGTTTTTGCAATACTTGGGGCATCCTTCGCAGGTTGTTTTTGGCCCCCAGTCTGCAGACGCGATATTGACAGCCGCCAAAACAAAAACAGCCGAGACTACGGTAATGAGGAGTCCGACGGATAACCTCGTTTGCATTGGCCCCCCTCAGGCTTTGAAAGAAATCGCGATCCCCAGCGACCATCGTAGCCGCGGTGTTAGATTGTGGCAACTCACGCGCACCCGACGTGAAATTTTCAAAAAGGGGCCAACCTCATGATTCAGAAGGGACCAGTGGGGGTCGAAAGGGGCCAGTACCCCGCAGCCGCATATATCCCCTCAACCGTGAGTTTCGCCCGCGCCGAACGATCGCCACGGCCTGGCGAGCACTGACGCCGAATTGAAAGATTTTTTGCAGATGCCTGCAAAATGAAAGAGGCCGCCAACTGAGGCGGCTTATGGCTTTGCCGGGCGCACGGTCTGATCCGCGCGCCTTATCCATTGGAGCGCCTTTTTGTGCTCGCGATCGTGGGCGCCTTCGCTAGTTGGTTTGGTCATCCTGGACAAGCAATTCATGGCAAGCTGCGCGTATTTTCTACGGTCGGAGATCTTTGGGATCGGCATGACACACCTCTCGATACCGAGGTAGTCTGCGCGCTAATTCGGATTGAATCTGCTCAAAATTGATCAGGACCGGTCGAAACGGACCTGCGCCCAGCCTGGACGCCTACGCTGTTGCCTCTGACGCCTTGGTGCGAGGCTTCAGGGAGATAACTTTTGTCTTCACAGGACCGCAGTCCGAGCGCTCAAAATTTTCGAATGCGAGATCAGGATTTGAGGGGTGCAATTCAAAAACGGCCCGCAACTTTGGCTGGCGACATTTCGGGCATGTTTCATTGATGTTCACAGTAAAAGGCATCGCCTTCACCTCGCTCAAAAACAGTGTGCTCCCGTAAAAGTCGCATGTCGATTCACCGTACGTTACCGTACTGACACTTATGAGTGAATGTCCGCAAAAGAGGCCACCCTCAAATTCAATAGGGACCACCCCGTTGAAAAACCTATCGAAAGGGACCGGTACCAGACTTTCCCGGATGAATATTACGCTCAGTTATTTCGGTTGCGGGGATTGGAATTTCCGAGGGATTCGGTGAAGCGACCGCAATATTTTGGAACCCTCACCAATGATATTGTTTGGAAGCGATTGGCGCCCGGCGTCTTGACGGAACTAAAAGAGGTTTTGCCGAAGGATGAAAAAGGACACCGTAGGGGGACTTTTGTCCAGGCCCTCACGCGCAATGTTGGCTATCCAAAGCTACGCGAACTATTAGGAGCGGTTGTTGCGTATATGTCGGTCAGCAACGACTACAAAGACTTTGTTGAAAAGCTAGATCGCTTCCGACCGCGCTTTAGCCCGGCGCTTCAAAATCCCGGACGCCGACAAAATGCCCGCCCTGACCGACTAAATATGCCCTGTAATCCACCCGCGATCCCCACCGCAAATGAACAATACCCCACGCAATGCGACGTAGTTCGCAGGGAGAACGAGTCAAGCCCGCTACCGTGCAATTGCCACGAAAAAGCCCCGGCCTTGCGACCGGGGCTATGCATTCCACGTCGGCGCTCAGACGAAAACCGACGCGCCCCTATAAGGGCTCCCCTTACCATCGCCTGAATCCAGCCAGCGCAGCGGCGGTTCCCTTAAATCAAGCCATCCGTTTCAGCGGATGCAGGACGGCGTCCGCCAGCTTTATCCATTCGGCCGCCATTTCACGGTTGATGGCACGATCATCCCGATTTTTTACCGAGGTCACCAATGCCAAACAATGCGCGGCGTACCGCGTGTATTCCTTGTGCTTATTGTTGTTCGGAATGGCCATGGCGACACCTCTACCGAGCTATTTAGACGAGGGCTCGCCGAGCGCGGTGACGCCGCAGCCACGACAAGAAAAAGCTGGCGGTTTATGGGGGATAGCGACCGTCGACTTGCTCGGCATCATCTCTAATCCGCATACCGGGCAATCCCGCCGTCCTTTACCATCACTTTCCATTGCGCCCGCTCCCCATGAACAACCAAGGAAGCTATGGGCGATGCAACGGACATTCTGTGCAAAATTGACCACCCTTCAAAAGGGGCCAGTCATGAAAAGCACCTTTGCAATGAACGTGTCACAAATATACGACGGCGATGGTGAGCCTTTGAAAATGAAGATCGAGCTAGAAAAAGAGGCCGCCGACTGAGCCGCCCTACGAAACAGCCTTGGTCCGCGTTTTGCCGGCCTGTTCGCGGGCGCTGTGCGCCGCGCCTTCGGCCATCGTCTGCGCCAGCTTGGTCCACTCGGCGGCCATTTCGCGATGGACGACCCGATCTTCCCGGTCAGGTAATGCGCGCGCTATTTTCAGACAGTGTTCCGCAAAATTTACGTATTCCATTGCCTTGTCGGCAGGCGATATTCCCACGATCTTACCCCGCGATGATTCAGAATCCCCAGTAGATTCTAAAGGTGCCGATGTCGGAAACCTGTTCAATTTTGCACACTCAAAAGGGGCCAATCCACAAATTCAAATGGGACCACCCATCACTTTTCGTGATGGAAAGGGGCCAGTGCCACAGCCCAGGCGATATTATACTTGACAAACCCATACGGCCCTGATACCCTTGATTCATATAAGGGAAACAGGTGTCATGGCCAACTCGATTTTGTCCGCCAAAGTCCTCCAAAACGAAGCCGCCGCTATCGCTTGGGTTGAGGCCCGCGTATGGCCGGAAGGCCCGGTTTGTCCGCATTGCGGGGGTGTCGAGCGCATCGGCAAGATGGCCGGTAAAGCGACCCGTATTGGCCTCTACAAGTGCTACCAGTGCCGCAAACAGTTCACGGTCAAAGTGGGCACCGTATTCGAGGACAGCCACGTTCCGATGAACCTTTGGTTGCAGGCGATGTACCTGCTTTGCTCGTCCAAAAAGGGCATTTCGAGCAACCAGCTTTCCCGCACCTTGGGCGTCACCCTTAAGACCGCTTGGTTCATGGGGCACCGCATCCGGGAAGCCATGCGCGTTGTCGGCGTTGAGCCCATGGGCGGCGCGGACGAGATCGTCGAGGTTGACGAAACCATCATGGGCAAGGTCGAGGGCGCGCCCAAGCGGCTGCACACCGGCGGCTCTCAGAACCGCAACGTCGTGATGACCCTTGTGCAGCGCGGCGGCAGCGCCCGTAGCTTCCATGTGGACGGCACCGCAATCCGTGACATCGGCGGCATCATCCGCGAGAATATCGACAAGCAAAGCGCGCTCATGACCGATGAGGCGAAGTGGTATCCCGCAATCGCCCGCGACTTCGCCAGCCATAAAACCGTGAACCATGGCAAAGACGAGTACGTGCGCCATGAAGTCGCAATCGAGGGTGATAAGCTCGTTATCGACACCGTGACCACTAACACCGTCGAGGGCTTCTACTCGATCTTCAAGCGCGGCATGAAGGGCGTGTACCAACACTGCAAAGAAAAGCATTTGCACCGCTATCTGTCGGAATTTGATTTCCGCTATAGCAACCGCGTCAAACTCGGCGTAGATGATGTAGCCCGCACCGAGCGCGCGGTGAAAGGCATCGTCGGTAAGCGACTGACGTACCGACCGTCTCATCACTGAGAGGCCATATGGCAAAAGCCGCAGAGCCAAAGACGGCGGCAAAGTCGAGTAAGAAAGATCAGTACGCGCGGTTTCAGGAAGCCGCGCGCGATCTCGGTATTGATGATGAGGAAAGTGCGCAGAAATTCGAGCGCGATTTTGCCCGGATTGTTCCCGCAAAACACCCCGCAAAATCATCGTAATCCCCAGCGGATACGTGTGCCTTTATGGTCTAGTTTGGCCGCTAGACGTTCCATGAATGCGTGAACTTTGGTGAGGGCACGAAGGGCCTGCAGGTCGTCGTAACTGGCGCGGACGTGCATTACCAAATTGCGGTATTCGTCCTTGAAACCGTTCAAATCGGCTCTGGCACCGCTATAAAACTCTAGCGCGGCGTCCTTCGCAGCACCGGCCTTTTTGCCGCCGATCACGACGATTTCCGCGTCCAACGCTTTGATGATGTCTTGCCATGTCGCCCATTCAATCGGTTTGTTTTTGGGCAGCCTTACCCTGCGCTCTTTAGCGAGCGCGCGGAGTCCGTGTTCGGCTACCCGCATGGCATGAAACACTGACGCGGTGCCATGGCCGAGGGCAAAGCAATCCGTCGCGTTGAAAGAATCCTGCCTGATGTCCGGGAAAGCCTTAATCGCGGCTTCCCAGTCTTTTTCCCAGGCGCGTAGCTTGCCGCCCTTTTCCTGCGGGTATTGGTAATAGAGATACTGCTTGAGCTCGATTTCGAGAGCATCGCGCAAGCTACGTGACCGTGTATTTAGTTCGGACCAAATGTGAGGTTGCTGCTCGCGCCAGCGCACCAGTCTTTTGAGGGCACTATCGATATGCTCGCACTTCAGCGGCGCAAACATGCGCCCCGCATTCTCAATGAAGGCTATCGCAAGCTTTGATTGACTGATCGCTTCCTCCTTGTCGGGGTCATCAGCCGTCTCATCGGGGCCTCCCATAGCCTCGACGTATTTCATGTTGTGATTGCTGACGCGGATCAGGATCGTCAATTCCGTCAGCACCTGATAAACGGTCGAAAAGAAGAAATTATTCGTCATTTCCCAGAGGCTCCGGCGGAAACCAAGTTGTCCCGGTTCGCCCCATGGTAGTACGCCTTGGGTTTGTGAAGTACAACATCCCCACAGCCCAAAAAGAACATATTGCGAACATAGAACAGATCGTGTACAGTCCAGTCATCGCCATTGCCAAGGTCACTGCCAACAGCCGGTCAACCGGGGCCAGAGGGGGTTTTGGGGGAACGAGGATTGGCTTCCGCGTCTTCCGAATCCCGGCCATAAGGAGCACGACAATGAGTAGCCCAGCGCTTCGTCTCGTCGAAGGATCGTCCATGGATAAAACCAAAGCCCTTGATGCCGCGCTGTCGCAAATCGAGCGCAGTTTTGGCAAGGGCTCGATCATGCGGCTCGGCAAGAACAACCGCTCGATGGACGTCGATACGGTGTCAACGGGCTCGCTCGGCCTCGACATCGCGCTCGGCATCGGCGGCCTGCCGCGCGGCCGCGTAGTCGAAATCTACGGGCCGGAATCCTCGGGCAAAACCACGTTGGCGCTGCACTGTCTTGCCGAGGCGCAGAAGAACGGCGGCATCTGCGCCTTTATCGATGCCGAACATGCGCTCGATCCGATCTATGCGCGCAAGCTCGGCGTCAATGTCGACGACCTTTTGATTTCGCAACCGGACGCCGGCGAGCAGGCGCTCGAAATCGCCGACACGCTGGTGCGCTCCGGCGCGGTCGACGTGTTGGTCATCGATTCGGTCGCCGCCTTGGTGCCGCGCGCCGAGCTCGAAGGCGAGATGGGCGACAGCCAGCCCGGCCTGCAGGCGCGTCTGATGAGCCAGGCGCTGCGCAAGCTCACCGCCTCGATCAACCGCTCCAATACCATGGTGATCTTCATCAACCAGATCCGCATGAAGATCGGCGTGATGTACGGCTCGCCCGAAACCACCACCGGCGGGCATGCGCTAAAATTCTACGCCTCGGTCCGGCTCGATATCCGCCGCATCGGCGCGATCAAGGAACGCGACGAGGTGGTCGGCAATCAGACCCGGGTCAAGGTCGTCAAGAACAAGCTCGCGCCGCCGTTCAAGCAGGTCGAATTCGACATCATGTACGGCGAAGGCATTTCCAAGGTCGGCGAATTGGTCGATCTCGGCGTCAAGGCCGGCGTCGTGGAAAAGTCCGGCGCCTGGTTCTCCTATGACAGCCAGCGCATCGGCCAGGGCCGCGAGAACGCAAAAACCTTCCTCAAGGCCAATCCGGATATGGCGGCCAAGATCGAGGCTGCGGTCCGGCAGAACTCCGGCATCATCGCCGACAAAATTCTCGCCGGCGAGCAGGCCGAGGCCGCCGATGACGACGACGCGGCGGAAGGCTGAGGCGCGCGAGCGTAGCAACCTAGGCCGTCATGCCCGGCCTTGTGCCGGGCATCCACGACTTTGCGGTTTTGCGTCATCTAAGACGTGGATGGCCGGGACAAACCCGGCCATGACGTCGTTCAAATACTGAAGATGAGCTTTGTTAGGCGCCGCGGCGTTCAGCGGTCCAAGAGCCCGAGCAGGCGCCGCCGGCCCAGGAGCCGCCGCCTTCATTGACGTCGAGATGGCCTGAGCCCGAGGCGGTCTTGCCGCCGGCGGCGACCGTCACGGTGATGGCGCCGGTCGGCTTGACTGCGCCCGTAATGGTAAAGGCGGCGTCGCCGGCATTCTGCAGCCGGCCGTTCTCGATGCGGACCGGATAGCGATAGCCCGGATCGCAATCGCCCTTTTCGGTGTGCACCAAAACACTCCACGCACCGTCATAGCTCGGGCCGGCAAAGCCCGTGCTGGCGGTCAAGGTGGCGGTTGCGGCGATCAGCGCAAACAGCGCAGCTCTGCCGGTCCGATTTTGGCCGATTCGATTCTTCAAAGCGGTCATGACAGCGTCCCTGTTGTTTGTCCGGCGGATTTCCCGCTCGTGCCCAAGGCCGGGCGACTTCTCGACGATGCGGGCACAAGCCGCCCGCTCTTGCCGATTGGTCGCGTCTGGGTGGAAAACGGTTCTAGGGACGAAAGGTTCAAATCGCGTTGATTGGCATGCGTGAATTTGCGCATATCGGCGTTTTGCGGAGTTTTTTCTTGGTTTACGCCGTTCGTCCCATCCGATCGCGAGATTGTGAATGAATTAACGCTGATCGAGCGTTAATCGCCGCCGGGGGCGGTAGGCGCGTCCTGGGTTGCGATAGCCACCGGCGCCGGCGGATCCGACATCACCAGCCGATAGCCGACGCCGAGCTCGGTCAGGAGGATCCGCGGCTGGGTCGGGTCGGCCTCGATCTTGCGCCGCAGCTTGCGCACGAAGATGCGCAGATAATGGGTGTCGTCGAGATGCTCATTGCCCCAGACTTCGCGCAATAAAAACTGATGCGTGACGACATTGCCGGAATGCTGCGCCAGCACCTGCAGCAGCCGGTATTCCTTGGGCGTCAGCGTCACCCGCTGGTCGTTGATAAAGACGGCGCGGGCGGCGAAATCGATGGCGAGCGGCCCGAATTTCACCATCGGCTCGCCGCGCGCGGCGCGCAATTGGCGCCGCATCGCCGAGTGCGCGCGCGCCAGGAGCTCGGCCATGCCGAACGGCTTGACGACGTAGTCGTCGGCGCCGAGCTCCAGGAGCCGCACTTTTTCCGCTTCATTGGCGCGCACCGACAAAACGATCAGCGGCACCGTCGACCAGGACCGCAGCCGTTCCAAAACATCGGCGCCGTCCATGTCGGGCAGGTTGAGATCGAGGATGACGAGATCGGACGGCTGCAGCGTTACCGTGCGCAAGGCCTCGGCGCCGGTCTCGGCTTCCTGCACGGTGAAGCCATCGAGCTCAAAGCCCGTGCGCAGGAAGCGCCGGATCTGGATCTCGTCGTCGATGACCAGCACGGAGGAGGGGATTTCATTCATCGACCGATGTCTCCAATGGCGCCGCCTCGCCCGATAACGGCAGATGAATCGATACCGTGGTGCCGCGGCCGATGCCGTCGCTCTCGACCTCGACCTTGCCGCCATTGGCCGAGATGAAGGCTTTGGCGATCCACAGTCCAAGCCCCGAGCCCGACGTGGTCGCGGCGTGGCGCGGCCCGCGGAAAAAGCGTCCGCCAACCTGGCGCTTTTCTTCGCTGGAAAGGCCGGCGCCGCAGTCGTGCACCGACAAGACGACGCTCTGGCCGTTGGGCTCGGCGGTGACGCGGATCGGCGCGCCGTCGGCGGAATATTTGGCGGCGTTGTCGAGAATCTGCATCAGCGCCTGTTCGACCTGCACCGGATCGGCGCGCACGATCGGAAGGTTGGAATTAAGCTCGAGCGTTACCGGATGTCCGGCGAGCCTTCGCTTGCGGTGCTCGACCGCAGCATTGACGATGTCGACCGGCTCGATCCACTGCAGCTTAGGCCGCACCTGCTGGCTCGATATCCTGGTGGCATCGAGCAGGTTCTGGATGTCGTTGTTGAGGCGTTCGGCCTCGTCGCGCACCACGCCGGTGAGCGCATGGAGCCGTTCGTCGGCGGCGAGCGCCGGCGCATTCGAAAGGATGGTGGCGGCGCCGAGGATCGAGGCGAGCGGCGTGCGCAATTCGTGCGACACCGAGCCGATCAGCGCCTCGCGCAACAATTCGGTTTCCGAGCGCATTTTCGCCTCGTTGAGCGCGCGCGCGACGTCGAGCCGCTCCAGCGTCGCTGCGGCATCGGCGAGCGCGTCATCGATGCGCTGGCGCATTTCCGCCAAGGCTTCGCCGGACACCGGGCCGAGGTCGACCGCGACGACACCGAAATCGGGCGTTTTCGGCGACACCCGGCGAATGAGCCAGATATTGCCGTTGTCGTCGGCCGTCGTGCGCTCGCGGCCCTCGTCCTGTTCGACGCGGCTGACCTCGGCGCGAAGCCGTTCCGGCACGCCGTCGGCGCTATCGTCGTCGGCGGCGCCGAGCAGCAGCACTTTGCGCTGCACCAGATGAGCCAGATGATTTTGGATGGCGACGAATATGTCAGCCGCGCTCGGCGCCGCCGCAAGCCGCCGCGAAAAGGCGTAGAGATCGCTCATCTCCTGCTCGCGCTTGCGCGCGATCGTGGTGTGGCGCTTGGCTTGGGTGGCCAGATGCGAGACGAACACCGCAACGACCATGTACAGCACAAGATTGAGCGCTTCCTGCGGGGAGGCGACTTTGAAGGTGTAGAGTTGCGCGAAATAGACGTAACCGGACAAAATGACGCCGGCGACCGCGCTGACCAGTGCCGGAACGACGCCGAACTGATAGCCGGCGATCATCACCGGGACGAGATAGAGCACGGCACCGCGCAGGATGCCGATATAATGGCGCAACAACAGCGCTACGACCGTCGTCAGTGCGACCAGCAACAGTGAAATCGCGATGCCGCGCAATTGCCGCCACAGCCCGGCAAGCCGCGGGTTAAGTCCTAAACCAAGCCGCTGTCCGAGCTCCGGGCCGAGCTTGGCGCCAAGGCCCGGACCAAATGCTGGGCCGAGCCTCCGACTAACCTTCAGATCGCGTGGGGGAATCGCTCGCACCCGAAAGCCGCTCGCTGGTGACCTCGCCGCCACCGGAAACATAGGTCCCGGTTGCGGTGCAGGCTATCTATTTCAACCTCAGACGGCGGTTTATGGGCGGTGACGCGAACAAATTTTCGTAATTAACCATTCGGCGTTTATTTGGAATTTATGCGGCCATTGTCCGGCCGGGCCGCTCCGGCGCCGCTGCGGTCTTGCCGCAATTGTGTGGTGGAAAGGGCTGTGGTCCGTGGCGGCAAGGCTTCCACCATCTTCACTTTGCCCCCACGGATTGAGGCCCCCGGCGCTGTCCCCGCCGGGGGCTCTTGTTTTTGCGGTATGTTTGTTGCGAGCAGCTTTCGGCGCCGCGCTGCGGCTCAGCCGCCTTCGGCCTTTGGCGGGCCGGGCCCGTCGTAGCTTTGGTCGTCATGCGCCCGTTCGTCATAGGCCCGGTCGCCATAGGCTTGGTCGTCATAGCCGTGACGGCTTGAATAAAACACCAGCGTCATCAGCCCGCACCCGACCAAGAGCGAAAACACGATGCCGAGCGTCATGGCGATAATGCCGTGGATCGGCATCGGCGGACCGCCGACGGACGTCCAGGTATGCACGGCCAACCAGATCGAGGCCGCCAAAATCCCGAGCAATGCGATGACAAGCGCAACGGTGCCGAGCTTGCCTGTCACTGCCCGATTCATGGCGCCTAAATAGGCGGGGCGAACTTCAATTGCCAGCCGCCGCGCCGCTTGTCGCAGAGCCGTGCCAACACCTTGCGGGCAAAGGCCTTGCGGGTGCGGCCGCCGGCTATCGCGCTGCGCCCGGAAAAATATCACGCCATGGCGGCTTGCAGATTGGCGTTGATCTTGTCGAGGAAGCCCGTCGTCGTCAGCCACGTCTGATCGGGACCGACCAGCAAAGCGAGATCCTTAGTCATGAAACCGGCTTCCACCGTGGCGACGGTGACCCTTTCCAAGGTCGTCGCGAATTTGGCGAGCTCCGCATTGTCGTCGAGCTTGGCGCGATGCGCGAGCCCGCGGGTCCAGGCGTAAATCGACGCGATCGAATTGGTCGAAGTCTCGCGGCCCTTCTGGTGCTCGCGGAAGTGACGCGTCACCGTGCCGTGGGCTGCTTCGGCCTCGACCACCTTGCCGTCGGGCGTGGTCAGCACCGAGGTCATCAGGCCGAGCGAGCCGTAGCCTTGCGCCACCGTGTCCGACTGCACGTCGCCGTCATAGTTCTTGCAGGCCCAGACATAGCCGCCCGACCATTTCAGGCATGCCGCGACCATGTCGTCGATCAAGCGGTGCTCGTAGGTGATCTTCTTCGCGGCGAACTTGTCCTTGAACTCGGCCTCGAACACTTCCTGGAAAATATCCTTGAAGCGTCCGTCATAGACTTTGACGATGGTATTCTTGGTCGACAGGTACAGCGGATAGCCGCGGTTGAGCGCGAAATTCATCGAAGCGCGGGCGAAGTCGCGGATCGAATCGTCGAGGTTGTACATCGCCATGGCGACGCCCGCGCCCGGGAACTGGAACACCTCGCGCTTGATCTCATTGCCGTCGTCGCCGACGAAAGTGAGATAGAGCTTGCCCTTGCCCGGCACCTTGAAATCGGAGGCGCGGTATTGATCGCCATAGGCGTGGCGGCCGATGATGATCGGCAGGGTCCAGCCCGGCACCAGCCGCGGCACGTTCTTGCAGATGATCGGCTCGCGGAAGATGACGCCGCCGAGAATGTTGCGAATGGTGCCGTTCGGCGAGCGGTACATGTCGTGGAGATTGAACTCCTTCACGCGGGCTTCGTCCGGCGTGATGGTGGCGCATTTGACGGCGACGCCGACCTTCTTGGTCGCCTCGGCCGCGTCGATGGTGATCTGGTCGCGCGTCTCGTCGCGCTTTTCCATGCCGAGGTCGAAATACATCAGGTCGATATCGAGATAGGGATAGATCAGCTTGTCCTTGATGTATTTCCAGATGATCCGGGTCATCTCGTCGCCGTCCATCTCGACGACGGGGTTCTTCACCTTGATCTTCGCCATTTTAAGGAGCCATCTTTTGAGAGCGGGCACCGGCGGCGAGCCCTATAGCATTGCCCCGCTTGCCGCGAAAGCCGCGCCAAAACCTGAACCGCGTCCGCAGGCGCGTGGCTTTGCGCGAGACGCGGCGCGAAACCTCGGAGACGTCCGCTGGCGGACGCCGCGTCAGAGCGCGGCGATCGCGGCGTTCAGCGTGGCGCTCGGCCGCATCGCGGCCGCTGCCTTGGCGGCATCGGGCAGGTAGTAACCGCCGATGTCGACCGGCTTGCCTTGGGCGCCGATCAGTTCGGCATTGATCTTGGCCTCGTTCTTGGCGAGCGTCTCGGCCAGCGGCTTGAAGCGGGCTTGCAGCTCCGAGTCCTTGGTCTGCGCGGCCAGCGCCTGCGCCCAGTAGAGCGCGAGATAGAAATGGCTGCCGCGATTGTCGATCTCGCCGACCTTGCGCGCAGGATTCCGGTTGAATTGGAGGAACTTGCCGATAGCGGTGTCGAGCGTCTCGGCGAGAACCTGCGCCTTGGCGTTCTTGTAGGTCTGCGCCAGATGTTCGAGCGAGGCGCCGAGCGCGAGAAACTCGCCGAGCGAATCCCAGCGCAGATAGCCCTCTTGCTGAAACTGCTCCACGTGCTTGGGCGCCGAGCCGCCGGCGCCGGTCTCGAACAGACCGCCGCCCGCCAACAGCGGAACGATCGACAGCATCTTGGACGAGGTGCCGAGCTCCATGATCGGAAACAGATCGGTCAGATAATCGCGCAGCACGTTGCCGGTGACGGAGATCGTGTCCTGTCCCTTGCGGATGCGCTCGAGCGAGAACTTGATCGCTTCGACCGGCGCCATAATGCGGATGTCGAGCCCCGCGGTGTCTTGATCCTTCAGGTACTTCTCGACTTTGGCGATCACCTGGGCGTCGTGCGCGCGCTTCTTGTCGAGCCAGAACACCGCCGGCGCGCCGGTGAGGCGCGCGCGGCGGACGCCGAGCTTGACCCAGTCCTGGATCGGCGCGTCCTTGAGCTGGCACATGCGGAAGATGTCGCCGGTTTCGACCGGACGCTCCAGCAGCACCTTGCCGTCATCGGCGACGACGCGGACCGTTCCGCTCTTGGGAATTTCGAACGTCTTGTCGTGCGAGCCGTATTCCTCGGCCTGCTGCGCCATCAATCCAACGTTGGGAACCGAGCCCATGGTCTTGGGATCGAACGCGCCGTGGGCTTTACAGTCCTCGATGGCCGCCTGGTACAACGTCGCATAGCTGCGGTCCGGGATCGCGGCTATGGCGTCGTGCAGCTTGCCGTCGGCGCCCCACATCCGGCCGGATTCGCGGATCATCGCCGGCATCGAAGCGTCGACGATGACGTCGCTGGGCACGTGCAGGCCGGTGATGCCCTTTTCGGAATTGACCATGGCGAGGCCCGGCCGTTTGGCGTATTCGGCCGCGATATCGTCCTTGATCGCTTTTTTTTCGGCTTCCGGCAGCGTCTCGATCTTCGCCAAGAGATCGCCGAAGCCGTTGTTGAGATTGACGCCAAGACGCTTCAGCGTGGCTGCGTGCTTCTCGATCACGTCGGCGAAGAAGACCGAAACGGCATGGCCGAACACGATGGGGTCGGCGATCTTCATCATGGTCGCCTTCACATGCAGTGAGAACAGAAGGCCTTCCTTCTTTGCGGCTTCGATCTGCTCGGCAAAGAAGGCGCGCAGCGCCTTGCGGCTCATCACCGCGGCGTCGATGATCTCGCCGGCCTGAAGCGGTGTCTTCGCCTTCAGCACCGTGACGGCGCCGTCGGCGCCGACAAGCTCGATGCGGGCGTTGGTCGCCGATCCGACGGTGGTCGAGATTTCCGAGCCGTAGTAATCGCCGCTCGACATGTACGCTACATGCGATTTGGACTGAGGACTCCAGGCCCCCATCTTGTGCGGATTGTCGCGGGCGTATTGCTTCACGGCGCCGGCGGCGCGGCGGTCGGAATTGCCCTCGCGCAATACCGGGTTGACGACGCTGCCGAACACCTTGGCGTAGCGGGACTTGATGTCCTTCTCGGCGTCCGTCGTCGCGTTGTCCGGATAGTCCGGAACGTCAAAGCCCTTGTCTTGCAGTTCCTTGATCGCGGCCTTGAGCTGCGGAATCGAGGCGGAGATGTTGGGCAGCTTCATGATGTTGGCTTCGGGCTTCATCGCGAGCTTGCCGAGTTCGGCGAGTTCGTCGTTGAGCCGTTGCGCGGGGGGCAGCTTGTCGGCCACACTGGCGAGGATGCGGCCGGCGAGCGAGATGTCCTTGAGCTTCACCGACACACCCGCCGCGCCCACGAAGGCTTCGACGATCGGCAGCAGCGAATAGGTCGCGAGCGCCGGGGCTTCATCGACCTTCGTCCACATGATTTCGAGATCTGACATGCTTACACCTCTGGTCGCCGTGCTTGTTTGGCCGAGCGGAAACTGAATATCGGCGGGCGCGCCGGTATGGCTATTTCCCTCGCGCCCTCAAATGAATTTTTCTCTGCGCGGACACCGCCACCCGGGAATCCGACTGACGGGGAATTCGGCGCGCGCCCTATAGCATCTGCCCTCCGCTGGCGAAAGCCTTGTTGGCAGATGCGAGAAAGACAATCGCGTGTTTGGCCATATGCGCGCGTGTTTGGCCCTATGCGGCGGCGGGTGGCGGCCGAGCGCGCGCGCGGAAGCGAAAGACCCGGCACGATCGTCGAGTATTTCGGCCGGATCGGTGCCGCCGCTTGACGCCAGCCGCCGGCCGGGCAGGTGCTGGCCCACCGCAACGAAAACGAGTAATCTCGCAGACCTCGACTTTCCGGCCCGTCGGCACTACCAGCGCACCCCTTCCACTGTTTCGACCTGGGCGTGGCCGCCGAACGGCCTCGTAGCGATCCGTCCGATGAGCAGCCCCACGCTTGCCGACGCCACGAACGGACGTTCGGCGCGCATCACATATACCGGCGAGCGCCGGGATTTTGTTCGGCTGGTGCGACGCGGTGCGCTGCTGGAACTGGTTACCGCGGGGTTCTATCGCTTTTGGCTGGCGACGGACATGCGGCGCGTGCTGTGGTCGGGTACCTCCATCGAGGGCCACGCGGCGGAATATACCGGGACCGCCAAGGAACTCTTGTTCGGTTTTCTCTTTGCACTCGCGATATTGGCGCCGATCTATCTCGTGTATTTTCTCATCGGCATCGAGGCCGAGCGCGCCAAGGCCTTCGCAAGCACGCCACTCGTCTTATTCTTCTATGCCTTCGGCCAGTTCGCGATTTTCCGCGCGCGGCGCTATCGGGCGACGCGGACGGTGTGGCGCGGCGTGCGCTTCTGGATGTCCGGATCGGGGTGGGCCTATTCCGGGCGCGCCTGCCTGTGGACCCTCTTCGCGCTGGTGACGATCGGCCTGGCGGAGCCGTGGCGCGAGGCGGCGCTGGAACGCTACAAAATGCGCCATTTGCATTACGGCGACCTGCAGGCCCGTTTTGACGGAACCGGCTGGGATTTGTTCAAGCGCGGATTTTGGCTCTGGCTGTCGGTATTCGGCTCCTTGGTATTTATTGTCGTCTTACGCACCAATCCGGTCGCCAAGTTGCTGCCATTGATTTTGTTCATCACGGCGCCGTTCATCTACGCTGCCTATAAAGCCGTCGTTTGGCGCTGGTGGGTCAACGGGATTCGTTTTGGTGAGGTGCGTTTCGAGTCTGACCTGCCCATCAATGCCCTCAGGGGCCTTTATTGGGCGACGATCGGATGGTTTCTGCTCATTTCAATCACCGGCGGCATCACGATCGGCCTGATCGACGGGGTGATGGCGTTTGCTCTTAATGGACATTTTGGCTTCGCGGATTTTGTGTCGTTGGCGCGATCTCATCCCTATCTGATGGCGGTTCCGAATTTTGCCATCTATCTCGCATTTGCTCTCTGCGCGGGCATTGCGATCCGAGTCTACCTAGTTCGCGGGGTGTGGGAGCGCGTCGTCACCTCGGCGACCGCGCATAATCTCGAGACTGCGGATAATGTTCGCGTCGAGGGCGATTTGGTGAGCGCATTGGGCGAGGGCTTTGCCGATGGCCTCGACGTTGTCGGGTTCTAGCGCCGCGGGTGGTGCGCCGGATGCAGCCTCGGGCGGCGGCGCGGCGGATCGGCCGCCAATTTATTTCGACGGAGTCACCAACCGCAGGCATATCGTTGCGCTCGGCTTTGACCGAAATCTCGAGCTCAGCGAAGACGGCATCGTCGTCGCCTCATGGCCCTATGATGACCTGCGTGCGACCGACGGCGCGCCTGGCACGCTCCGGCTCAAATGCGTGTCGGCGTTACCTCTGGCGCGGCTCGAGGTGGCCGATTCCGCAACCCAAGCCGAAATCAGACTGCGCGCCGGTTTTCTCGAGGTTGAGCGCGGCGGTAGCGCTCATGTCGGCCGTATCGTCGCCTGGTCGCTTGCCGCCGTCGTATCGATCGCCGTTATCGTCGTCTTCGGCGTGCCGCTTGTCGCCGAGCGGCTGACGCCGCTCATTCCGCGCTCATTCGAACAGCGTCTCGGCGGCATGGCCGAGAATCAAGTGAGAGCGATATTCGGCGGTAAAGCCTGTACCGGCGCGGAAGGGACCGCGGCCTTCTCCAAACTGATTGAAACGTTGCGCCAGGCAAGCGGTCTCTACATGGGATTACAGGCCGAAGTGCTGCCATCGCCGGTGCCCAATGCATTCGCGCTGCCGGGCGGCAAAATCTATCTGCTCGATGGGCTCTTGGAGAGGGCTGACAACGTCGACGAGATTGCCGGCGTCATCGCCCACGAGATGGGGCACATCAGCCATCGCGACCAGACGCGCATGATGATTCAGAACGGAGGCACGTCGTTTCTGGTCGGACTATTATTTGGCGACATTACCGGTTCGGCCGCGGTGGTCTTCGTCACGCGCGGCGTGGTTGAAGCCTCTTACACGCGTGACGCCGAGCAGAAGGCCGACGACTTTGCGATCGCGACCATGCATGCACTCGGCCGCTCGCCGGCTCCGATGGGCGAACTGCTGTTTCGCATTACCGGCGCGCAGGCAGACCGCACCATCGGTATCCTGGCGAGCCATCCGTTGACTGAGGAGCGTCGCGAACTGATGCGCCGTGAAGATCGCCCCGTCACGGGGCCCGAGCTTCTGTCGGCGCAGGAATGGCGCGCGCTCAAGAGCGTATGCCATCCGGGGGGCGCGCACCCGGCGGGCGCCCACCCGGGACGCGTGGAGCTTCGACCCGGCCCGCCGCTCGCAGCCGGGGCGCTCGATCTCGACGGGGTGGCCGCCGGCGTGCATTAGAAAGCCATGCCAGGCGCGGGGACGGACAAGACCAAGGCTTGGATCGAGCGGCCCGGACCGGTCGTGATCCTTGTGGAGCCGCAACTCGGCGAGAATATCGGGGCGGCGGCGCGCGCCATGGCAAATTTCGGGCTGTCACGGCTGCGCCTCGTGCGGCCGCGGCAGGGCTGGCCGAACGGCAAGGCCCGCATCATGGCGGTGGGGGCCGACCGCATTCTCGATGGCGCAGTATTGTACGATACGCTGGAGGCCGCGATCGGCGACTGCAGTTTTGTGTTCGCGGCGACCGCGCGCGCCCACGATCAGGCCAAAGCCGTCGTCGGGCCGGAGGCGGCGGCGGTGCTGGCGTCGCCGCGCGTCGCCGCCGGCGAAACCGTTGCCTTCGTGTTCGGCCGCGAGCGCAATGGGCTCGAGAACGACGAGGTCGCGCTCGCCGACAATATCATCACGCTCCCGGTCAATCCGGCCTTCGCCTCGCTTAATCTGGCGCAAGCGATCGTGATCGTCGCCTACGAATGGTTCAAACACGCGAGCGGCGGTAGATTGCCGTTTGCGACGCCGAGTAAATCCGCCCCCGCGCCGAAACAGCAACTCTTGGCCTTTTTTGCCTCGCTCGAACGCGAACTGGAAAAGGTCGAATTCTTCCGGCCGCCCGACAAGCGCGAGACCATGCAGATCAATCTGCGCAACATCATCACGCGCATGCAGCCGTCGCATCAGGATATTCAGACGCTGCATGGCGTGATCATGGCGATTGCAGAAGGGCGCAAGGGCCCGGCCCGCGGCGGCATCCTCGACGGCGAAGAGGCCGAATTGTTGCGCACGCTCTTGGCCGAGCACGGTACCGGCGGGGCGCCGAAGGAGCGCGGTCCGGTGCGCGGGCTGGCGCGTTTCCTGCGCCGCAATCCGACCGAAGCCGAGCGGACGCTGTGGCAGGCGCTTGTCAATGACCGCCGTTTCGCCGGCCGCGGCTTCAAGCGACAGACGCCGGTCGGCCAGCATATTTGCGACTTCGTGTCGTTTCCGCTGCGGCTTGTGATCGATGTCGTGCCGCCCGACGAGACCGCGACGGCGGCCACGGCGCGCGCACAGAAGCACGCTTGGCTGAAAGCCCACGATTATCGGATCATTGAAGTCGGCGCCGGTGAAGTCGAGGCCGATTTGGAACGCGCCCTGACCAAAATTGCCGAAATCGTGGAATAAAACCGCGTCGCTTCGGATCGAGTTTCCGCAGATCCGAACCGCGAAACTGGCGCGGGGCGGCCGGGAAATGAAAGATCGCATTGATGCAATTGGCTAATAGCAAGACTCAATACGGCACTGTCCCACAATTGATCCACTGGCTGACGGCACTCTTCGTGATCGCCGGCTGGCTGCTCGGAACTTTCGGCGATGATTTGCCCAAGGGCGCGCTGCGCGATTTCGGACTGCTGACGCACATGACCTTGGGCGAAAGCGTGGCCCTGCTGCTGGTGCTGCGTTTGGTGTGGCGCATCGCCAATCCGCCGCCGCCACCGGAAGCGACGCCGTGGGGCTGGTTCGTCGAGGTGGCGGCCAAGCTGAGCCACTTCGCGCTCTATGCTTTGCTGGTCGCGGTGCCGTTTTTCGGCATCCTCGTGCAACTCAAGCGCGGACACTCACTGCCGATTTTCGGCTATTGGGAATTTGTCTCGCCGTGGCCGGCGGATCGCGCCATGGCGCGGACGCTCGTGGAAGTTCATGAATTTCTCGCCGATGCGCTTTTGATTCTCGCCGGCATTCATGCCGCAGCCGCGATTCTGCATCATTGGCTGTGGCGCGACCGCACGCTCACGCGCATGTTGCCCGGCGCGGCATGAGATCGCCGAGCGCGCGAGCGCTTAGCCCTTGAGCGCTTTCATGGCCGCCGCCGCGCCGGCACGCAGCATTGCGAGGTCGCTCGATACCGCGAGGAATTTTACCCCACGTTTGGCGAGTGCGGCGGCGCGCTCGGCCGAATGGCAATAGGCGCCTGGAATCTTCTTGGCCTGTTGCGCGCCCGCGATCATGCGATCGAGATGAGCGTCGACCTCCTTCGACAGCGGATCGACATTCTTGCCGTCCGACAACGCAATCGACAGGTCGGACGGGCCGAGAAAAAATCCGTCGATACCGGGCGTGCCGATGATCGCATCGAAATTCTGCAGCGCCGTGCGGGTCTCGATCATGGCAAGCGTAATAATGTGATCGTTGGCCTCGTGCAGATAGGTCGCCATGTCGGGAACGCCGCCGAGCGTCATCGCCCGATGCGGTCCCCAGCTGCGTTCGCCGAGCGGCGGGAATTTGGCCGCCGCAGCGAAGGCTCGCGCATCGTCAGGCGTATTGATCATCGGCGCGATGATGCCTTCGGCGCCGAAGTCGAGCGCGCGGCTCACCAGGGCGAAATCGCCGAGCGGAACGCGCACGATCGGCGCGCCGCCGCCCTGGCGGACCGCGGCGATGCCATTAAGAATGCCGGCGACATCCCACAAGCCGTGCTGGCTCTCGATGGTCACGGCGGCAAAACCGTCGCGCGCCAGCGTTTCGGCGACAAGCGGGTAGGGCAAGCCGCACCAGCCGGAGAACACGGTCTCACCGGCGTGAAGCTTTCGGGCGAGCGTAAACGCGGGAATGGTCATGATAGTCGCTTTATGTTGAGCGTTAAAACCGAATTTCGCCGCGGCGCGCGCTATTGAGCGGACTTGATGTCGGCTACGGCCCGCGCCATGAACTCGCTCATCGTCCGAGCGATCTGGTGATCCGACTGGGCGATGCCTTTGGCGTCAAAATCCTTGCGAATTTTGTGCATAACGTCGCTGTCGGCGCCGCTCTCGAACTCCGCCATGACGACCCCGAGCGCGTAACTGTCGGCTTCGGCGCCGCTCAAGCCCAATTTCTCCGCGGCCCAAAGGCCGAGCATCTTGTTGCGGCGCGCCGTGGCTTTGAACTTGAGTTCCTCGTCATGCGCAAACCGCATTTCGAACGCATCTTCGCGCTTGTCGAACGTGGTCATGTTGTCGCCTATAGTGTTGCGTGGAACAGCGCAAATCACCTGGTTCCGCTTGCGCCTTGCATAACGAGGCTAGACCGTCAAGGCAACCGCGGAGAAGCCCCTATTTGACCGTTGCGATTGCGCTCGCTGAGGTCTATGCCAATTGTACTCAGCGTCGCCTTCGGCTAGCCTTCACTTCGCGGACGGGCCGCTGAGTTGAGTCGCTTTTAGTGTTGTCGCGCGTAGTCTGGTTGCGTGCCCTTAATTCCGCCGCCGCGGACCTCGATAGTTAAAATGGAGCCACGGCAATCCCATGGATTTTACCAAGCCCCGGTACACGCCGATGAGCCGCCGTCGCCGAATTTATGAAGGCAAGGCGAAGGTCCTGTATGAAGGACCAGAGCCTGGAACGCTGATCCAGCACTTCAAGGATGATGCGACCGCCTTCAACGCCAAAAAGCATGAGGTGATCGAAGGCAAAGGCGTGCTGAACAACCGGATCTCGGAATACGTGTTCCAGCATCTCAACGATATCGGCGTGCCGACGCACTTCATCCGCCGGCTCAATATGCGCGAGCAGTTGATTCGCGAGGTCGAAATCATTCCGCTCGAAGTGGTGGTGCGCAACATCGCGGCGGGCTCGCTGTCGACGCGGCTCGGCATCGACGAGGGCACGCAACTGCCGCGCTCGATCATCGAGTTCTATTACAAGAACGACCAGCTCAACGATCCGATGGTGTCCGAAGAGCACATCACCGCGTTCGGCTGGGCGACGCCGCAGGAGATCGACGACATCATGTCGCTCGCCATCCGCGTCAACGACTTCCTGTCGGGGCTTTTCCTCGGTGTCGGCATCCGTCTGGTCGACTTCAAGATGGAAACCGGCCGGCTGTGGGAAAACGATCTCATGCGCATCGTCGTAGCCGACGAGATTTCTCCGGATTCCTGCCGGCTGTGGGACATCAAGTCGAACGAAAAGCTCGACAAGGACCGCTTCCGCCGCGATCTCGGCGGGCTGTTGGAAGCCTATACGGAAGTCGCCAAGCGGCTCGGCATCATGAGCGAGGGCGAGCGGCCGCAGGGCACCGGGCCGATCCTGGTCAAGGGCTAGGCGAAGCTTCAGCCCGGGCTGGAGCCGGCGCCGGCCACTCCTGATTTTCGTTGTGATCAAGCCTGGCTCTACGTGACGGGCCGGTTGCGGGTTACGCGATTCATACCTATTGAAAGGTCATGAAAGCCCGCGTCACCGTCACGCTGAAATCCGGTATTCTCGACCCGCAGGGCAAAGCGATCGAGGGCGCGCTGAAATCGCTCGGTGTCGGCGGCGTCGCGAGCGTCCGTCAGGGCAAGGTCTTCGACATCGAGATCGAAGGTGGCGACCGCAGCGGCGCCGAGGCAGCCCTCAAAAGTGCCGCCGAAAAACTGCTCGCCAATACCGTAATCGAGAATTACCGCATCGAGGTCACCGGATGATCGGCGGAGCCTTGCGGGCAGTGCCGGTGGTGCTGGCGCTCGCGGGCGGCGTCGGCGGCGACGGATTGCCGGCGGAGACCATGGGCTCCGCTCCGCGCCATCCGCAATGGCTCGAAGTGCAGTGGCCGTTTCCAATCGACCAATGGGGCACCGGCCGGGCATTTCGCTGCCAGGCCGAGGCCTGCGGCGCGGCGGTGACGCTTTACCTGCGGCCGAAGGTCGGGTTCTGCAACTGCGCCAAAGGTGTCTATGACAACGCCGAGATCGACCGCGTCGGCGACATGGCGCTGCTTGGCCCCGAATTCTCGGGCCTCGGCGACAGCCAGCAGATCGCGGTGGGCTGGATGCAAGGGCGCAGCCGGGTGTTCAGCGTCAGCGGCCCCTACGAAGCGCCGAGCGCAGCGGCGGCAATCGCATTTAACGACAAATGCGACGTCGTCGTCGCCACCGTAACCGCCGACGCCGACCTAGCACGCGGCACGCAACAGGCGCTGGCTTTCCTCAACAGCGATCCGGTTTTGCGCTGGGCGCGCGCCGAACTCGGCTCGAACGGAAGTTGACGCATGAGAGGCGCGCCATGAAAGTTGTGCCATGAAAGTTGTGCCATGAAATCGGCCGTCGTCGTTTTTCCCGGCATTAATCGCGAACGCGATATGGCGCGGGCGTTACGACTGATTTCCGGGCGCGAGCCGGCGATGGTCTGGCACGCCGAAACTGATCTGCCCGCCGGTACCGATCTCGTCGTCATTCCGGGCGGCTTTTCTTACGGCGATTATCTACGCTGCGGCGCCATCGCGGCGCGGGCGCCGATCATGGACGCAGTGCGGGCCTTTGCGGCCAAAGGCGGCCTGGTGCTCGCGGTATGCAACGGCTTTCAGATCGCCTGCGAGGCAGGGCTCCTGCCGGGCGTCTTGATGCGCAACGCGCAACTTCGCTTCATCTGCCGCGACGTCTATCTGCGGGTCGAGCGCTCCGATACGGCGTTTACCCGCGGCTACAATGCCGGTCAGGTGATCCGCGTGCCGGTAGCGCATGGCGAAGGAAACTATATCGCCGATGGCGAAACCATCGCCCGGCTCGAAGGCGAAGGTAGGGTCGTGTTTCGCTATTCGTCGCCCGACGGCATGGTCGACCCGAATTGGAATCACAACGGCGCCATGAATGCCATCGCCGGCATCATCAACGAGCGCGGCAATGTGCTCGGCATGATGCCGCATCCGGAAAATCACGTCGAAGCCGCGATGGGCCGGACCGACGGCCGCGGCTTGTTCGCGGGGCTCATGGATCACTTCAAGCTGGCGGCCTGACAACTGATGATCGGCTTCGGCATTGATCTAGCCGGATATACTACCGGTAAAACGTCAATTGCCGTTATTGAAATTGATGGTGACGAAGCAAACGCGACATTGTTGCGAGGGTCAGCTTTGTCTGTGAAGCGCAATAGTGGCGATCCGCTTAAGGAGATTCTAAGCGACGAGGTCGCCGTGTTGCGCCGCTGTCTGGCCGTCGGGCCAGTAGCGGTGGATATTCCTATCGATGTCCAAGATCTCCCTAGTCCGGAACGTCCCGAATATATCTGGCAGCTAACACGCCGCCCAATCGATCGCGCGGTTAATGCCATGCCGGCATTTGCAGACCGAATCGGTGCACCGGTTGCGCGTTTTGCTGCAATCATGCGTGAAGGCGGCTTTGCCGGACTGCTCGGCCAGAAGCTATTCGAAGCCTATCCCGCGGGCACATTGAAGAAGCTTGAGATCAATGCGGGCCAATACAAGGGCGCAAAAGGTCTGGCGGCTCTTATTTCCCTTTGCACAACTCTTAAAATCGAGCCCTCTGTTGAAAATGACCATGATATCGACGCTATAATTTGCGCGATCGCGGCGGCGGCACCATCTGATGCGGTGCACGACGCCAGCGCATTCAAGGTTCAAGGAGCAATGCCAAAAGGTTTCCGTATTCCGAAAAGTCTTTCATTCTCGCGGATTGGTAAAGCGGACGCTCAGTTTGATAGATGGATGGCGGCGCGCGAGGTCTCTTCGTGATTTCCAACGAGCCCGCCATCACCCCCGAACTGATCGCCCAGCACGGCCTCAAGCCCGACGAGTACGAGCGCGTCGTCAAACTTATTGGCCGTACGCCGAGCTTCACCGAGCTCGGCATTTTCTCGGCGATGTGGAATGAGCACTGCTCGTATAAATCCTCGAAAATCCATCTGCGCACGTTACCGACGAAGGCGCCTTGGGTGATCCAGGGGCCGGGCGAAAACGCCGGCGTGATCGATATCGGCGGCGGGCTCGCCGTCGTGTTCAAGATGGAGAGCCACAATCACCCGAGCTATATCGAGCCCTATCAGGGCGCGGGCACCGGCGTCGGCGGCATTTTGCGTGACGTCTTCACCATGGGGGCGCGGCCGATCGCCTGCCTCAATGCGCTGTCGTTCGGCGATCCCAAGAATCCGAGGACGCGCGCATTGGTCTCCGGTGTCGTCGCCGGTATCGGCGGCTACGGCAATTCGTTCGGCGTTCCGACCGTCGGCGGCGAGTTGCGGTTCGATCGCCGCTATGACGGCAACATCCTGGTCAACGCCATGGCGGTCGGCCTCGCCGAGACCGACAAGATCTTCTATTCAGCCGCGTCCGGCGTCGGCATGCCGATCGTCTATCTGGGCTCGAAAACCGGCCGCGACGGCATCCACGGCGCCACCATGGCGTCGGCCGAATTCGGCGCCGATGCCGAGGAAAAGCGGCCGACCGTCCAGGTCGGCGACCCGTTCTCGGAAAAGCTGCTGCTCGAGGCCTGCCTCGAGATCATGGGCAAGGGCTGTGTCATCGCCATCCAGGACATGGGCGCTGCGGGACTTACCTGTTCGGCGGTCGAGATGGGGGCCAAGGGCGATCTCGGCGTCACGCTCGATCTCGACAAGGTGCCGTGCCGCGAGACCGGCATGAGCGCCTACGAAATGATGCTGTCGGAAAGCCAGGAGCGCATGCTCATGGTGCTCAAGCCCGAGAAGGAAAAGGAAGCCGAAGCGATCTTCCGCAAATGGGGCCTCGACTTCGCGGTCGTCGGCGAGACGACGCCGACCAAACGTTTCATCGTCCGCCATGCCGGCACGGTCATGGCCGATCTGCCGATCAAAGAACTCGGCGACGAAGCGCCGGTCTATGATCGGCCGTCCGCTGCCGCCGCAAAGCCCGTCGTCGTACCGGCGGCCGATATCACCCCGCCGCTGCCGCTCGCGGACGCGCTGGAAAAACTGATCGGCATGCCCGATCTGTGCTCGCGGCGCTGGGTGTGGGAGCAATACGATCACATCATCCTCGGCAATACGGTGCAGCGCCCGGGCGGCGACGCCGCGGTGGTGCGCATCAATGACGGGCCGCGGGCGCTGGCGCTGACGTCCGATGTGACGCCGCGCTATTGCGAGGCCGATCCGTTCGAGGGCGGCAAGCAGGCGGTCGCCGAAGCCTGGCGCAATCTCACCGCGGTGGGCGCGCGGCCGCTCGCGGTCACCGACAATCTCAATTTCGGCAATCCGGAACGGCCGGAAATCATGGGCCAGCTTATCGGCTGCGTGCGCGGCATCGGCGATGCGTGCCGCGCGCTCGACTTCCCGGTCGTGTCGGGGAATGTCTCGCTCTACAACGAGACGAACGGGCGAGCGATCCTGCCGACGCCGACCATCGGCGGCGTCGGTCTCATCGACGAATTCACCCGATCGATGACGCTTGCGTTCAAGGCCGAAGGCGAGGCGATCCTCCTGATCGGCGAGACGCCGGGCTGGCTCGGCCGGTCGATTTACCTGCGCGATATTTGCGGCCGCGAGGACGGCGCGCCGCCGCCGGTCGATCTTGCCGCCGAGCGCCGCCATGGCGATTTCGTTCGCTCGCTGATCCGCGACGGGTTGGTGACGGCCGTGCACGATGTCTCCGACGGCGGGCTATTGGTCGCGCTTGCCGAGATGGCGATGGCGTCAGGCATCGGCGCCGTGCTGGAAGCGCCGGTCGGCACCGCGGCTCATGCGTTCTGGTTCGGCGAAGATCAGGCCCGCTACGTGGTCACGGCGAAAAACGCCGATCTGATCGCGCACCGCGCCGAGGCGGCGGGCGTACCGCTGACGCGGCTCGGCGCGACCGGTGGCGGAGTTTTGGCGGTGGCGGAAGAGCGGCCGCTTGCGGTGCGTGACCTCAAAAGCCGTTTTGAAGCGTGGCTGCCTGCCTACATGGCCGGCACCCAGTAACCCGGTTTCACCGGGTGACGGATACGAGCGCCTTATAGCATTCGGGCGACAGCCGCGGCCCGTTCTCCGCAAGGCAGGAGAGTACGGCGGGGCCAACGGGTGGCGCGCCGGCGCACAGCGTCTGCACGTCGGCCCGGCATATCGCTTTGATGATCATCGCACGCTGGGGCAGCATCGGGCGAACCGGTCCGAGCGGTGGCAATCCGGGTGCGGCGGCTGGTGCCGCCGCGGGTAGCGGGGCGGGAGTGACGGCTGCGGTCGGTTTTGACCCCGATTTCGGCGCCGCCGCTGTTGCCGGTTTTTGCGCGGCTGGCGGCGCCATGGCCGGAGCGGCCGCGGCCGGTTTGGGTGCGGCGGGCGAGGGCG
>JBAPUM010000105.1:0-52937 GCA_049282655.1 Xanthobacteraceae bacterium | reverse complement strand
ACCTCCGCCTTGGATCGCGGTCACAGCGATGCACCTCGCACGCCGGTCATAGTGCCGGCTGGTCGATGCCCGGGACCGCCCGGGAGCGGGGTTACGAGCCCCGCCCGCAGGAACCGCACTCGCCCCGATCGATCGGCCGTCACCGGTCGACGCCCCTCGATGGCCGAGCATCATTCTCGTAACTGAAACGGTTACCAATGTCAAGCGCCATCTCCGTATCGGGGACGGCGCCCAAAGTGATCCAAGTGGCCCGCGCAGCCGTAGTCATGGAAAACGCAGGGGAGACCACCAATGTCTTACGTCGTCGCCTACCTCACGGTGCTGGTCGTTTTCGGCGCGATCGATGCCGGCTGGCTCATCACCATGGGCCCGGTGCTCTACCGCCCGACGCTGGCCGATATCCTCTTGCCGAGCCTGCGGGTGGCCCCGGCCATCGTTTTTTACCTGCTCTATCCGGTCGGGATCGTCGTGTTCTCGGTCATGCCCGGACTGCGCGCCGGATCGCTGACGACCACGCTGCTCTTCGCCTTGCTGTTCGGAGCAATCGCCTACGCAACCTACGACCTGACCAATTTTGCCACGCTGCGGAACTGGACCTGGCAGATCACGCTCGTCGACATTGGCTATGGCGCGATTGCATCGGGCGTTGCCGCCGTGGCGGCCGGTTTCGTTCTACGCTCGCTTTTTCACTGACGGGGCGGTCAACGCACCGGCGCCAGGCGATAGTGGCTGATGCCCCACTCCTCGCCAGCGGCGTGGCCGAATAATCCCATCGTCGCCAGAAAGAACAGCCGCCAGCGGCGTTGCCAGAGTGCGGCATCGCCGCCGTAGACGCGGCTCAGCACCACCGCAACGGCGTCCGCATTGGCGTCGTAGTTTTTCAGCCAATCGGCGGCGGTGCGCCGGTAATGATGGCCGTTCCACCGCCATTCGGCTTCGACCGCAAAGCAATCGGCAAATTGTCGGATCAGGCCGTGGCTCGGCATGATGCCGCCGGTAAAAAAATATTGCGCGATCCAATCGGCCTTGTCGTCCGAGGCAAAGCGATAGGAAGCGTGCGCATTGCTGAAGACATGGATAAACATGCGCCCGTCAGGCTCGAGACAATCCCGCATGCGTTCCAAGAGCGGCCGCCAGTTCGACATGTGCTCGAACATTTCGACGGACACGACGCGGTCGAAGCGGCCGGACGGCACGAAACGGTTCATGTCGGCGGTGATGACCTCGAGATTGGACAGGCCTTGCGCCCACGCGACGCCGGTTATGTAAGCGCGTTGCGATTGCGAATTGGAAACCGCCGTAATGCGCGCCGCGGGATATTGCCGTGCCATGAACAGCGACAACGAACCCCAGCCGCAGCCCAGCTCCAGAATGCGCTGGCCGTCGGCGAGCGCGGCGTTGGCGACGGTGGCCTGCAAAGCGCACTCCTCTGCCGCCGCGAGCGTCTCGATCCCGGTGTCATAGAGGCAACAGGAATATTTGCGTTGCGGGCCCAGGACGAGCGCGAAGAACTCCGCCGGAATCTCATAGTGCTGGGCGTTGGCGGCCTCGACATTGCTGGCGATCGGAAAATTCGCCATGGCGGCGGCAAAATGCCGATCGGCTTCGGGCTCAGCCTGGCGCAACCGCCGCCGCGTCCGGCCGACAAGCCAGTTGATCGCGGTCTGCGTCACTGCGTCGGGCCAGGTATAGCCCTCGCCGAGGGAGATCAAAGCTCGCGCCAGGGTCATGGCAGTGCTCGCTTACGAGGCGGCGCGCGGCGGCGCCGGAAAGAACGCATTGGTGCGCGCCTGATAGGCACGATAGTCGTCGCGGCGGCGTTCCAGCATGTGCGCTTCGAGCGGCGGGATGCCGGAGACGTGCACCAGCAGCCCATACATGCAGATCGGACCGGCGAGAGCGACGAAGCCCCAGGAATTGGCGCCGGCGAGATCGATCGCAAACAGCGGGTAAGCAAGCCAGCCGAACCATTCGAAGAAATAATTCGGATGCCGCGACCAGCTCCAAAGCCCTTCATCGCAGACCCGATTTCGATTAGCCGGAACGGCGCGGAAGCGGCGCAGTTGCAGATCGGACCACGCTTCGCCGCCGACCCCCGCCAGAAGCACAATGACGCCGACCCAGTCTTGGAGACGTAAACCCGCAACGGGATTGAAGGCCGCGAGCAGCATCGATAGCGCGAGCGGAATGCTGACGATGGCCTGTTTCTGCAACAGCCAGAACATCTGCCGCTCCGCGTCGGATCCCCAATCGCGAAGGAGCTTGGCGTAACGCGGATCGTCGACAATGGCCGCGGTGCGTTGGGCGATGTGGAGACCGAGCCGCGCCGACCACAATGCGATCAGAAAGACCACTAGCAGCTGCCGTTCCGTCACCCGGCCGGATATGCAGGACGGCAGCAGCGCGCCCACCGCTCCGACCGCGCCCAGGCCGAACGTCCAGATCGTATCGACCCATCCGGAATTGCGGGTCCGGCGCCAGATCAGCCAGGCGCCGGTCATGATTGCCGATAGCGCGGCGCTTGCCGCGACCACCAAGACAGCGAACTGGAAAGCGGTCAGCGCCGCCGTCATGCGCGCATCTCCGCTCCTGCCACGCCCCGGCCCGTCACACGCGCAAGGAAAGCCTCGGTATCGCGAAGCGCCGGAGCGAGAAATCGCAGCGGCGATGCGAAGGCCGCCATGATGGTGAAATGGCCGGCATGCGGATAGGTCACGACCGTCGCGTGGCTGCCGGACGATTGCAGCCGCGCCGCAAGCCGCGACGCATTGCCGGGATCGACCACTCGATCAGTGGCGCCGGTCAGCAACAGCGCCGGCGGCGTGCCGGATGTCACATGGGCGATCGGCTGGGTCAGCGGCTGATTGGCGCCGCCAAAAATTATTTTCAGCGTCTCGTCGCGCAGCGGCAGAAAATCATAGGGTCCGGCAACGCCGACCAATCCGGAAATGTCGCGAGTGGGATCGAGCTCGGCCTGGTGCAGCCAGCGCCGGTCGATGGCCAGCATCGCCGCGATATAGGCGCCGGCCGAGTGGCCCATCAGAAACAGCTTGGACCGGTCGCCGCCGAACCATGCCGCGTGGTCCACGCTCCAGCGCACCGCAAGCGCTGCGTCGTGCAGAAATTCCGGAAAGCGCACTTCCGGATAAACCCGATAATCAGGAACCACCGCGACATAGCCGCGCCGCGCCAAAGCCGCGCCGAGAAAGCGATAGAGCGATTTCATTCCCCCCTGCCACGACCCGCCATAGAAAAACACCACGATGGGCGCAGGCGCCGCGGTACGCGGGCGATAAACATCGAGCGTACCGCGTGAGCCTTGGCGGTACTGAATCGATCGCGTGATCTCAATGCCGAAACGCGGCGCGAAGATGTTCCGCAACGACGTCGACGGCGAACCGTCCCATTGCGGCTTGGCGCACCGTTGCGTGAAAGCATCCATCGCCGTCAGATGCGGATGAAGGGCTGCATCAAGCGGCCGAGCAAGCTTTGCAGCCGGATATTGCCCTGCAGAGCGACAAGACAAATGCACGCCATGCCGTCTTCGACCACGGGGTTATGCTCGTGGCTCTCGTCGGCTTCGTCGAAATCGCCGGGGCCGAAGCGGCCAAGATCGTGGCGAAAGGCGCCCTCGAACACGCAGGTCCATTCGGTGCCGGTGTGTTTGTGCCGCGGCAGCCGGGTCCCAGGCGCAGCCTTCAGCATGAAGACGCGCACCGCCTCATCGGAGGCAACCTCGACCGACCGCCACTGCACGCCGCGACCAATCGAGCGCCACGAACCCAAGGCATAATTTGCAAGCGGCGCGGGCAGGCCAGGCTCCGGGTCAAGGCGGACCGCCCTGACTGCGGCCGGAACAGCCGCGACGGACGCAGCCTCGGCGCGGGCGAGGATGCGCTCGAGCGCGCCCGCGCTCATCGGCGCGCCCGGCACCGCGTCGAGGAGCGCGCCGCCGAGATGCTCGAACCCTTTGACCGTGCCGCGGCAGTGTGGACACAGCGACAGATGCGCTGCGACCACCACCGCGCGCGCCTCGTCGAGTGCACCCGATGCGAATGCGCCTAACGTCGCTGCGCTGGGATGGTGCAGGATCGTCATGTCGGCTCACCGAGCAGATTGCGCAAACGGTTCATGGCCAGCCGAAGCCGCGATTTGACCGTGCCAAGCGGCAGATCGAGAAGTTTCGCGATATCGCCGTGGGCGCGGCCTTCGAAGAAAGAAAGCTGGACGACGCGCACTTGTTCATCGGGCAATTCGCCAAGGGCCGCGCGCACCCGGGTTTCGCCTTGCGCCACATCGAACGAAACGTCCGGGCGCTGCGGCTCCTCCGGTTCGACGCTTTCGTAGAGTTCGATGAGCTTTTCCCGCTTGTCGCGGCGCAGGCGGTCGATCCGCGAATTTCGTGCGATGGCATAGATCCAAGCCGACGCCGCGGCACGAGCCGGATCGTATTGCGCGGCCTTGCCCCACACGGCGAGCAGCGTGTCCTGTGCGATATCCTCGGCCGTTTCGGCGCCGACGCCCATCCGCATCAGCATGGATTTGACCCGCGGGGCATAGAAATCAAATAACGCCGCAAAGGCCGCGCGGTCCCGCCGCTCGGCGATCGCGACGATCCATCGCACCGGATCGGGCGCCATCGCGCCCTTCCTGTCATCGCTCATGCGCCCCCCACGGCGAACCTGCCGGGCGGCAAGGATATCGCGGCCGGTCCCGAGCGGCCATTGCGACCGCAGCCCTGGCGATGGCGCCCGGGAATCTGGCCATATCCTGAAAGTCGCGACCTGCATGCCGCGTACTACGCCCGGCGCCGGCATTTGGATCAGCGCGACCGATAAGTGATCCAGGCGCCGGGATGGAGCGTAACCCTAAGGGTCTGAAAAAGACCGATGAGGGGCCGCCCGCGGGGCGCGCCGCAGGGCGAGCGATGCAACGCGGGTCAGCAAGGCGGAAAAACATAGCGGTCATCGGCACAGGCATTTCCGGCATGTCGGCGGCATGGCTCCTCAGCCAGGACCACAATGTCACGGTTTACGAAAGCGAGCGGCGGATCGGCGGGCATTCCAATACGGTGACGGTCAGGACAGCGACCGGCGAGATCGCCGTCGATACCGGTTTCATCGTCTATAACGAACTCACCTATCCGAACCTCACGGCATTGTTCGCCCATCTCGACGTTCCAACGCAATTGTCCGATATGACGTTCGCGGTTTCGCTCGGTGGCGGCGATCTCGAATATTCCGGCAGCCTCGCAGGCTTGTTTGCTGAAAAGCGCAACCTGTTCCGGCCGCGCTTTTGGTCGATGCTGCGCGATTTGCAGCGCTTCTATCGCGAAGCACCGCGCGATCTCGAAGCCCTCGAGCAAATCCATACGACGCTCGGCGATTACCTCGAAGCCGGCGCCTATGGCGCGGCCTTCCGCAACGATCACCTGTTGCCGATGGCGGCCGCGATCTGGTCGGCGCCGGCGCGGCAGATCCTCGACTATCCGGCGGCAGCTTTCATCCGCTTCCACGATAATCACGGGCTCCTCAAGCTGCGCAACCGGCCGCCCTGGCGCACCGTGTGGGGCGGCAGTCGCGCCTATGTCGAACGGCTGACGCAATCTTATAAGAACCGGATCCGGCTCGGTACCCCGGCCGTCGCCATTACGCGCGACAACGGTTCGGTCAAGATCCGCGACAACAGCGGCGCCATCGAGAGCTTCGACGACGTGGTGATCGCGAGCCATGCCGATCAGGCGCTCGGCCTTCTCGGCGACGCCTCGCCGGAGGAACGACGCCTGCTCGGTGCGTTCCGCTACAGCCGCAATGTCGCGGTGCTGCATTCCGACGCGCGCCTGATGCCGCGGCGGCGCGCGGTGTGGTCGAGTTGGAATTACACAGGCGATTCCGGCGACGAATGTCCGAGCGTGACCTATTGGATGAACTCGCTGCAAAATATCCCGCACGCGACGCCGCTTTTCGTCACACTCAATCCGCAACTTTCGCCGCGCGGCGAGCATCACCGCGAGATCTACGAGCATCCGCTGTTCGACGCCGCGGCGATCGCGGCGCAACGGCAATTATGGTCGCTGCAGGGAGACCGCAACACATGGTATTGCGGCGCCTATTTCGGCGCGGGCTTTCACGAAGACGGTTTGCAGGCGGGCCTCGCGGTTGCCGAAACGCTCGGCGGCGGCCGGCGGCCCTGGCAGGTGGAAAACGAATCCGGCCGTATTGCACTCGGTCCCCCGCCTGCAATGCCGCCGCAACCGGAGCTCGCCGCATGATCCTTCGCTCCACGCTTTATACGGGCGTGGTCATGCATCGCCGTTTGCGGCCGCGGCCGCATCGGCTGCGCTATCGCGTGTTCTGGATGCTGCTCGATCTCGACGAGATCGATCGCCTGCCGCGGCGCTTGCATTTGTTCTCGCATAACCGCTTCAACGCCGTGAGCTTTTACGACGCCGACCACGGCGACGGCTCTGGCCGGCCGTTGCGCGCGCAGGTCGAGCGGCATCTGAAGACCGCGGGCATCGATCTTGAAGGCGGCTCGATCCGCTTGCTCTGCATGCCGCGGGTTTTCGGCTATGGCTTCAACCCGCTGAGCGTGTATTTTTGTCACCGCAACGACGGGTCGCTGGCCGCCCTCCTCTATGAGGTTCACAATACGTTCAAACAGCGCCATAGTTATCTCATTCCCGTTGCCGCCCACGCCGATATTGTCGACCAACAATGCCGCAAGAACTTTTATGTTTCCCCCTTCATGGACATGGATATGAGCTACCGGTTTCGCGTCGCGGTGCCGGGCGATCGGGTCGGCGTTGCGATCAGCGCGGCCGACCGCGACGGCCCGCTGCTCACCGCGGCGTTGAACGGCAGGCGGCGGGCGCTGACGGACTTTTCCCTATTGCGCCTGCTCTTGACCTATCCCTTGCTCACCCTGAAAGTCATCGGCGCCATCCACTGGCATGCCGCGCGCTTACTCTTGAAGGGCGCTCGGCTGCAGCCACGGCCCGCTGCGCCGCCGGAGCCGGTGACACATGTCGGGGCAACGGGCCGATAACGAGTAAGCCGTCGTGACCTTCTCCAGCTCCTCCTTACCGTCGCAAGAAAAAGACCGCGTCTCGCCGCTGCGCCCGGGTCTTAGCACGCGTCTCCTCGATCGCCTGCTGCCGCATCTGCACGCCGGACGGCTGCATCTCACGCTGCCTGGCGGCGAGACCGTCGAACGACGCGGCGCTTCGCCGGGGCCGGAGGCGGCGCTCGCGCTGCGGCGGTGGCGCGCACCGTGGCGCATTTTGGTCGAGGGCGAGGACGGCTTTTCCTCTGCCTATATCGACGGCGATTGGACAACGCCCGATCTCGCAGCGCTGTTCGATCTCGGGATGCGCAACGAGACGGCGCTCGAACCGCAATCCAAAAGCTGGCTTCTCAGCTTGGTGCGCAATCGGCTGTTTCACGCCTTGCACGCAAATACCCGGCGCGGCAGCCGCCGCAACATCGCCGCCCATTACGATCTCGGCAACGGCTTCTTTAAGGAATGGCTCGATGCCGGAATGAATTATTCGTCGGCGCTCTATCGCGGCGACGAGACCCTCGAACAGGCGCAACTGCAAAAACTCGATCGCATCGCCGCGCTGCTCGAGCTCCGAGGCGGCGAGCGTATCTTGGAAATCGGCAGCGGCTGGGGCGCGCTCGCCGAGCGGCTCATTGGCCATTACGGGGGCAACCTATTAGGCATCACGCTGTCGGTCGAGCAGCTTGCCTATGCCAAGGCGCGCCTTCATCAGGAGATCGCCGACGGTCGCGCCGATTTTCGGCTGGTCGATTACCGCGACGTAACCGGCCGCTTCGAGCGTATTGTTTCGGTCGAGATGATCGAGGCGGTCGGCGAGCGGTATTGGCCGGCCTATTTTGCCAAGCTGCGCGAATGCCTCACGCCGGGCGGCAGTGCAGTCGTTCAGGCCATCACCATCGACGAAAGCCGCTTCCCGCACTATCGCATTCGGCCGGATTTCATTCAGCGCCATGTCTTCCCGGGCGGCATGCTGCCGACGCCCGGCATCATCAGGCGCGAGGCGGAAAAGGCCCGCCTTAAGCTCGCCGGACACGAATCTTTCGGCGACAGCTACGCGCGAACGCTGCAGGAATGGCGCGGCCGGTTCTTGCGCGCGTGGCCGAAGCTCGAGGCGCAGGGCTTCAACCAGCGTTTCCGTCGCCTATGGGAATATTATCTGGCCTATTGCGAGAGCGGCTTCCGCTGCGGCGCCATCGATGTCGGCTTTTACAAATTCGTCGGGTGACGCGCAGCACGCCTTCACGCTGTCAGCGAGCGGACGGGCCGGCGTTGAACTGAGCACGCTCCATTTCCAGAAAAACCCGGTAGGCATTACCGCGATTATTAGTCTCGAAGGCGGGAATGTCTTTGTATTTTGACCAATCGGTCGCCGCGTAGGCGGTGTCGAACTCGGCCCAGTCGGCCACCGCCTTGGCCATGACGGCGCGCACATACGTGATGTAGTCGCGCGTGAACGCGATCGCGGCGGCGGCATTGTCCGATGGGTGACCGTGGCCCGGAATGATGAATTTCGGATCGAGCTTTTCGACCTCGCCAAGACTGCGCAACCAGTTCGCGGTGTCGACATCGTCGGCATTCATGAACGGGATGCGGCCGTTCTGCACCACGTCGCCCGCGAACAGCACGCCGTCCGGCTCGACCATCATCATCGCGTCGCTCGCCGAATGCGCCGGACCGGCATAGATCAGTTCGAAGCGCTTGCCGCCGAGATAGAGCATCGCCTGTTGTTTGAAGGTGATGTCGGGCGGCACCACGCGGGTATTGGAATCGACCCACGGCGCCAGCGCCTCGCGGCGCTGGTCGAGCCTTTGATTGGCGCGCTCGCCCGAAGTCTCTTCGTCTTCGCGATATTCGGTGGCGCGATCCTGCGCGATGACGATGCTCGAGGTGTGATCCTTGAACGCCTGCAGACCGTAGATGTGGTCGGCGTGATAATGGCTGACGACGTTGTAGCGCACCGGTGCGCGTGTCGCCTTCCCGATCGCCCGCAGCAAGCTCCAGCCGAGGCTCGGCGTGCCGAGCGCGTCGAACACGACGACGCCGTCCGGCGTTACTACAAAGCCCGCGTTCGACGTGTTGCCCTCGTTGTCATGATCGGGAATGCCGGGATTGCCCAACGTGTAATAGATCGGTTCGTCTGGGACTTGCTCGATGACAAGCGGCCGGCCGAGCGGCGGATAGGACGCAACATCCTCGGCCGAGACGGCACGATCCCAGACCGCCGCTCCGAGCGCGGCAAATGCCAAAAGCGGCACCACCAGCGCTATCGGCGCTGGTCGCTTCAGGTCAAATCTCCGCAATAGATGTCCTTGAGCAATTTCAAGATCCGCGCCGCGCGCGGATCGCTGACGCGATAGTAGAGCGTCTGCGATTCACGACGGAACGCCACGAGGCCGTCCTCGCGCAGCAAGGCAAGATGTTGCGACAGCGCGGACTGGCTCAGCCCCATCGTATCGACGAGATCGCCGACCTTCATCTCGCCGCGAGCGGCGAGCGAGCACAGGATCAAGAGCCGGGATTCGTTGCCGAGGAGTTTCAGCATCCGCGCGGCCGATTGGGCCTGCGCGGCGAGCAGCTCCATTTCGGCACCGCCGCGGCCGCGGCTTGCCGGCTTCGCCGGACGGCGCCGGGGCTGGTTTCCCGGTTTTGCTGGTTTCGCGCTCGCGTCCATGCGGCTCCCGATGCTCAAATTCCGGCGGCTGCGGCGTCCGCCCACAGCCTCATGATTTAGAATTGACTAATTTAGAATTCGCCGATAGAGGCTAATTTAATCCGGCCGCCGGCGCGCGGCAATAAAAACGACCGGGAAAATCGGTCAAATTTATCGGCCAGCGGAGCAAGAATTGCTCCGCCGGATCGGACCTGTGGGAGGAATCGATGTCCGAGCCGCTTTTGCACCTTCGCGGGCCCAGTTCGAGGCGCTTCTTTCTGCGCGCCGGCGCGGCGGCCGCGAGCGGTGCGCTGTTGGGTCAAGCGGCGGCCGCCGCGGCGAGCGAAACCGCGCCGCCGGGCGAGCCGGACTGGTCGGCCTCCACCGGCGCCGGTGTCGTCGACCGGCCCTACGGACAGCCATCGGTATTCGAGAAAGACGTGATCCGTCGCGACGTGCCCTGGCTGACGGCGACGAAGGAATCCTCCGTCAGCTTCACGCCGCTGCAGTCGCTCAACGGCATCATCACGCCCAACGGATTGTTCTTCGAGCGCTATCATGCCGGCCGTGCCGACGTCGATCCGCACCAGCACCGGCTTATGATCCATGGCCTCGTCGAGCGCCCGCTGCTGCTGACCATGGACGACATCGTGCGGTTTCCCTCGGTATCGCGCATTCACTTCATCGAATGTCCGGCGAACGGCGGCATGGAGTGGCGCGAGGCGCAGCTCAATTCGCTGCAATTTACCCATGGCATGGTGAGCTGCGCCGAGTGGACCGGCGTCAAACTCTCGACTTTGCTCGACGAGGTCGGACTCAAAAAAGAAGCGAAGTGGGTGATGGCGGAAGGCGCCGACGCGGCGCGCATGAACCGCAGCCTGCCGCTCGACAAATGCCTCGACGATTGCCTCGTCGTCTACGGCCAGAACGGCGAAGCGCTGCGGCCCGAACAGGGTTATCCGCTGCGGCTTCTGGTGCCGGGCTGGGAGGGCAATGTCAGCGTCAAATGGCTGCGCCGGCTGAAGGTCGGCGACGCACCGTGGTACTCGCGCGAGGAAACCTCGAAATACACCGAGCTGATGCCGGACGGTAAAGCGCGCGGCTTCACCTGGGTCAATGAGGCGAAATCGGTGATTACATTCCCCTGCCCCGAGAAACCGGTTTCGGCGCCGGGCCTTTATGAGATCCGCGGCCTCGCCTGGAGCGGACACGGCAAGGTCAAAGGCGTCGATGTGTCCTTCGACGGCGGCGTCAATTGGCACGCGGCGCAGTTGCGCGATCCGGTCCTGCCGAAAGCCCTCACCGCATTCTCCATTCCCTGGCGCTGGGACGGCCAGCCGGCGTTTTTGGAATCGCGCGTCATCGACGACACCGGCTATGTGCAGCCGACCATCGCGCAACTGCGCAAGGTGCGCGGCACCAACCCGATCTATCACAACAATGCGATCCAGACCTGGCAGATCAAGCCGGACGGAAAGGTCTTTGATGTCCAGCTCGGCTAGGCTCGCTGCGCTCATTGGGCTTTGCGCGCTGACGTTTTGCGGGGTTGCCGCTGAGGCCGGCAGTCCGGGCGCGTTCGGCTACGGCAAGCCGCCGACAGCGGCCGAAATCGCCGGCTGGAATATCGACGTGCGCGGACAGGACGGCGTCGGACTGCCCGAGGGCAAGGGCACTGTCAGCCACGGCGCCGATGTGTTTGCGGCGCAATGCGCGGCGTGCCACGGCACCTTCGGCGAGGGCGAAGGCCGCTATCCAAAGCTGATGGGCGGCGAAGGCACCTTGGCGGGCGAACGCCCGGAGCCCAGCGTCGGCAGCTATTGGCCGTTCGCGCCGACGCTGTTCGACTATATCAATCGCGCCATGCCGCTGTCGGCGCCGCACACGCTCTCCGCCGATGACGTTTACGCGCTGATTGCCTATATCCTCAACTTCAACAATATCGTGCCGAGCGATTTCGTTGCCGACCGCGCGAGCCTACCCAAGGTGAAAATGCCCAATCGCGACAACTTTATCTGGAAGGACCCGCGTCCCGACACCGCAGCGAAAGCGTGCATGAAAGATTGTATCGACCCGAAGAGTGTGAAAGTCATGTCGTCGGCGGAAGGCAGAGACCTGACGCCGCGGACGACCGGCCCGCTCGACAAGATGAATGGGAAATAACCGGTGACGGAAAACGCACGGGAGGATGCAATGCGGCAGGCAGGCCGATCGGGGCGGCCAACGGCAATATTCAGCGGCCGTGCCTTAAGCTTGGCGCTGTTTGCCGCCGTGCTGACGAGCGGGGCCGCGCAGGCGCAGCAGCCCGCCGCACCGATGCCGGGCGAAACGCTCGCCTTCGACCGCAGCAAGGGCAATTGCCTGACCTGCCATGTCATCAAGGGCGGCGACGCGCCCGGCAATGTCGGTCCGGAACTTTCCAACATGAAGGAGCGCTATCCGGACCGCAAAGAATTGCGCGCCATCATCACCGACGAGACCAAGCGCAATCCGCAGACGGTCATGCCGCCGTTCGGGCGCAACCTGATCTTGACCGGGGACGAGATCGAAGCCGTCATCGATTTCCTCTACACGCGCTGAACTGCTGCGCCGAAACCGAAAAGGAAAAAAGCAAGATGGCACATTCCGACAACCGCCCCGACCGCGCGCGGCGGCTGGTGCTCAAGGGTTTGCTCGCCGGCATCGGGTTAGGTCTGACCGGGTTGTGGCAGCGCGCCCGCGCCGCGGCCGATGCAGCGATCTGGCCGAAGGATGCGTTCGCCCAGAAGGCGGAGGCCGACACGATCAAGACGCTTTACGGCAAGGACGCCGAAGCCTCCGATCAGGTCAAGCTCGATGCGCCGGAGATCGCCGAGAACGGCGCGGTGGTTCCGATTGCGGTATCGAGCGCGCTGCCCAACGTGACCACGATTTCGATATTGGTTGCTGAAAATCCGAACCCGCTGGCGGCGAGCTACAAGATTCCGCCCGGCACGTCCGCGATGGTGGCGAACCGCCTCAAAATGGCGAAGACCAGCAAGGTCATCGCGCTCGTGGAGTCGAACGGCAAAATTTACAGCGCGACCAAAGAAGTCAAAGTCACCGTCGGCGGCTGCGGCGGCTGATCGGAGCGGGAGGGACAAACCATGGCATCGACAATTCGCGTCCGTGCGACGGCGGGCGGCGACACCACCGAAGTCCAGGCGCTGGTGCAGCACCCGATGGATTCCGGCTTCGTCAAGGATGCGAGCGGCAATCTCATCCCGCCGCATCACATCGAAGTGCTGGAATTCGAGCACGGCGGCAAATCGGTCTTCACCGCGCTGTGGGGACCGGCTGTCGCCAAGGACCCTTATGTCAAGTTCAGTTTCAAGGGCGCGCAAAAGGGCGACGACCTGACGGTGAGCTGGGTCGACAATAAGGGCCAAAGCGACTCGCTTACGGCGAAGATTCAATAAGGTCGGCGGAATAATCGCGGCTCACGGGGCTGGGAGGACGGCGATGTTTAGTGCCAAGACGCTTCGGGTAATTTCGGCAACCGTCGGCGTTTTGCTGTTGGGGCTCGCGCAGACCGCCGCGGCCGATAGCGTCAATCCGCAAGCCGACTTCAAGGCGTTTCGCGATTATTTCACCAAGCGATTTCCCAAAGTGCCGTTGAACGATTTCGTCAACGGCCCCTATTCGATGGATGCCGATCTGCGCAAGCAATGGACTGCGATCGAGGACTTTCCGCCCTATCAGTTCGCGCTCGACAAGGGCCAGGAAATGTTTGCGACGCCGTTCAAGAACGGCAAGACGTATGGCGACTGCTTTGCCGACAAGGGCATCGGCATCCGCCAGAACTATCCCTATTTCGACGACAAGACCGGCGAGGTGGTTACGCTCGAGCTCGCACTCAATCGCTGCCGGCAGGCGAACGGCGAACCGCCGTTTTCCTACGTGAAGGACGAGATGGCGGCGCTCACCGCCTATATGGCGTTTACGTCGCGCGGCAAGCTTTTCGACATCAAGATCCCCAGCGATCCGCGGGCGCTCGCGGCCTACGAGAACGGTAAGAAATATTTTTATACCCGCCGCGGCCAGCTCAATTTTTCTTGCGCGAGCTGCCACGTACAAAGCCCGGGCGAGCATATTCGTACCGAAGTGCTCGCGCCTGCGCTCGGCATTCTCGCCGCCATGCCGATCTATCGTTCGGAATGGGGCAGCATGGGAACGATCAGCCGCCGCTTCGTGACCTGCAACAGCCAAGTGCGCGGCGTGCCGCTCGAGCCGCAGGACGAGGACTATCGCGACGTCGAATATTATCTGTCCTACATGAGCAACGGCTTGCCGATTTCCGGGCCGGGATCAAGACCATGAGCAAGATATCAAAGATGCGCCGTTTCGCTGTTGCGCTCGCGGCGCTCGCGTTCTGCATCCCGGTCGCCGCAAGGGCGGCCAGCACCGAGGCCGATTTCAAATCAGCGCTTGCCGCGGCAGAAGCGGCTGAGAAGGATGCTGGCGCGCTGAAAAACCAATGGACGACGACCGAGCAAGCGCTCGCGGCGGCCAAGAAGGCGGCAGCGGGGAACGACTTCGATACCGCGGTCAAACAAGCGCAACAGGCCGAGGCTCTGGCCAAGGCCTCGATCGCCCAGGCCAAGGAGCAACAGGACGCATGGCAAGCCGCCGTCATTCGCTGACGCGCCGCCGACCGGAGTGCCCACCTTGGATCGCCGAAACTTCCTGCGTTATCTGACCGCCGCGACAGTGGCGGGAGTTGTGCCGCAGGTCGCGCCTTCGGAAGCAGCCATCATGGCCGCCGAGGACATGTACGAGCTCGGCCGTTTCGGCAATGCGCGCGTCCTCCATATCACCGATACCCACGCGCAACTCGAGCCGGTGTTCTTTCGCGAGCCGAGCGTCAATATCGGCGTCGGCGACATGCGCGGGCGGCCGCCGCATCTGGTCGGCCGGGCTTTTCTCGAACATTTCGGCATCAAACCGGGCAGCATCGATGCGCACGCTTTTACGTTTCTCGATTTTGCCGAGGCCGCGGACCGCTACGGTCGCATAGGCGGCTTTGCGCATCTGAAAACCCTGATCGATCGCCTGCGCTATGCCGCAGGCTCGGGCAATTCGGTGCTGCTCGACGGCGGCGATCTTTGGCAAGGCAGCGGACTGGCGCAGGCGCTGGGCGGCGCCGACATGGTCGAGGCCGGGAATCTGCTCGGCATCGACGTGCAGACCGGACATTGGGAATTCACTTATGGCGAAGAAATTCTGCGCAAGAACCTCAAGGACTTCAAAGGCGAATTTGTCGCGCAGAATGTTTTCCTGACCGAGGAAGCGGCCTTCAACGACGCGCCGGCGTTCGATTCCGCGTCCGGCCGCGTGTTCAAGCCGTCAGCTATCAAAGAGATCGGCGGCCACCGGATCGGCATCATCGGTCAGGCCATGCCCTACGTGCCGATCGCACACCCCAAGCGCTTTACGCCTGACTGGACGTTCGGCATCCACGATGCCGAGTTGCAGAAGGTCGTCGACAGCTTGCGCCAGCAGGACAAGGTCGATGCGGTGCTGCTGCTGTCGCATAACGGCATGGACGTCGATCTGAAACTCGCGAGCCGCGTCACCGGGATCGATGTCATCCTCGGCGGCCACACCCATGATGCGGTGCCGCAGCCCTCGGTGGTAGCCAATGCCGCCGGCAAGACGCTGGTCACGAATGCCGGGTCGAGCGGGAAGTTTCTCGCGGTGCTTGATCTCGATCTCGGCAAGGGCGCCGTGAAGGACGTGCGTTATCGCCTGCTGCCTATCTACACGAATTTCATCAAGCCCGATCTCGGAATGCAAAAGCTGATCGATCGCCTGCGGGCACCTTATGCGGCAGCGTTTGGCGAAAAGCTCGCGATGGCTGACCAGTTGTTGTATCGGCGCGGCAATTTCACCGGCCCGATGGATCAGGTGATCTGCGACGCGTTGCGCCATGAGCTCGACGCCCAGATAGCGCTGTCGCCGGGCTTCCGCTGGGGCACGACGGTATGCCCCGGACTGCCGATCACCATGGAGGATCTCTTGTCGGAGACCGCGATCACCTATCCCGAAGTCTACGTGCAGGACATGACGGGAAGCCAGATCAAGGACATCATGGAAGACGTCGTCGACAACCTGTTCAATCTCGATCCCTACTACCAGCAGGGCGGCGACATGGTCCGGATCGGCGGTATGGATTACACCTGCGCGCCCGACGAAGGCACCGGCAAGCGGATTTCCGACATGACGCTCGATGACGGCCGCGCTGTCGAGGCCGACAAGACCTATCGGGTCGCCGGCTGGGCCTCGGTGAACCAGCAAAGCGGCAAGCCGGTCAGTGAGGTCGTGGCGGCCTATTTGCGCCGCGAGAAGACGATTACTATCAAACGGCCCAATCGCGTGACACTGAAAGGTCTCGCCGACAATCCAGGCATCGGTGCGGAAGGTTGAACATGACGAATGAACTAAGCCGCGGAGCGGCAAACAGGACCGCGATGACGCGATCCGGAGTGATCCGGTCGTTGTTCACTGCCCTCGCCTTCGGAACCGTGGCCGGCACGGCTGCGCGGGCCGAAGACTCAAAGCAGGAGGCAAAATCCCATCGCGTCGTCATTCAAGTGGACCAGAACGACCCGGCGGTGATGAATCTCGCACTCAACAATGCCAGAAATCTGCTCGACTATTATCGCGACAAGCACGAGGACGTCGCCATCGAGCTCGTCGCCTATGGGCCGGGCCTGCATATGCTGCGCGAGGACACCTCGCCGGTGAAGGACCGCATCAAGGAACTATCCGACGTTAGTTTCCCATCGAAGATCGTGTTCTCGGCGTGCCACAACACCATGGAGGGGATGGAAAAGCGCGAAGGTCATCCGATCCCGATCGTGGCGCAGGCCGGCGTCGTGCCCGCGGGCGTCGTGCGCATCATGGAGCTCCAGGAACAGGGCTACAGCTACGTGAAGCCATGAAACATGTGTTTTTGATCATCGTAGCCGCGGCGCTCGCAGCGACGGCCGCGTCGAGCCGCGCCGACGACGCGGCGATCGTGACCTATAAGTCGATCGCACCCGACACCGCGCTCGATCTCGCCAAGACCGCGCTCGCGACCTGCCGTACGCACGGCTATCAGGTCGCCGTCGTGGTGCTCGACCGCTTCGGCCAGGCCCTGGTCCTGTTGCGCGATCGCTTCGCCGGATTGCCGGCCGCTGGAACCGCAAATGACAAGGCCTATACGGCATTGAGTTTCCACTCCAACAGCGGCGATTTCGCCAAACTGATCCAAAGCGGCCAGCTCGCCGCGGGCCTCGCCGCGCTGCCGCATGTCGTCACCCTGCAGGGCGGCATCATCATCGAGGCCGGCGGCACGCTCCTTGGCGCGGTCGGCGTCGCCGGCGCGCCGGGCGGCGACAAGGATGAGGAATGCGCCAAAGCCGGCCTCGATGCCGTCCGCGACAAGCTCGAGTTCTGAAGCCGTATTGCTGCATCGCGGTAACAACCGCCAGAGCGCTTCACGCGAACCCTTCCGCTACAAAGTAAGACGCAGACCTTCCGGGGGGCGCGTGTTATCGTTCGCTGACTTGAAAGTTTGGCGTCGAAGGGTTGATCCTCAAGACCGGCGTTTAACCGGCAGAATCGATGCCACAGGATTCCGCGGGAGGTGGGCGTGGCAGACGACATAAAATCGAACCTCGAGATTCCGGTCGAGGTCCGGCAACTCGCCGAGAAAGGCGTGGACGAGGTCAAAAAGGCTTTCGACAATTTCATTGCCGCCGCGCAAAAAGCCACCTCGTCCATGGAGGGGCAGGCCGCGGCAATGCAGTCGGGCTCAATGGAGATGCATGGCAAGATCAGGGCGTTCGCCGAGCGCAATGTCGCGACTTGCTTTGAATTCGCCCAGAAATTCATCCACGCCAAGAACGTGCAGGAAATGATGCAGCTCCAGGCTGATTTGGTGAAGACGCAAATGCAGGCGATCACCGAGCAGACCAAGGAACTCGCCGATGCCGCTGTCAAATCGGTGATGGATGCGGCAAAGCCCAAGAGCTGAATCCAGAGCTGACCTTCGACCGGCGCTTCCCCGGCGCGGCTTTCTCCAACTCGCCGCCTGTGCGGTGGCGGTCCCGGCCGTCCCGCGTATCGCCCAGGCGGAGACTTATCCGACACGGCCGGTGCGCATCGTCGTGCCGGTCCCGCCCGGCGGGGCGCTCGATATTCTGGCGCGCCTGACCGGCCAATGGCTGTCGGAGCGGCTCGGCCAGCCGTTTATCATCGAAAATCGCCCGGGCGGAGCAACCAATATCGGCGTCGAGGCGGTCGTGCGCGCACCCGCGGACGGCTACACGCTTCTCCTCATTCCGGGTTCGGTGACGGCCAATGCGACGCTCTACAAAAATCTCAGCTTCAATTTCATCCGCGACATCGTTCCGATCGCGATGATCAGCACCTTGCCACTCGTCATGGAGGTGAATTTATCGGTTCCCGCCAGGTCCGTTGCCGAATTCATCGCCTACGCCAAGGCCAATCCGGGCAAGATCAGCATGGCCTCCGACGGCATCGGCAGCACGTCTCATATCGGCGGCGAGCTTTTCAAGCAGATGACCGGCGTCGACATGCTGCACGTACCCTATCGCGGCGGCGCCCCGGCACTCACCGACCTCTTGGGCGGATCGGTGCAAGTGCTGTTCAGCCCCCTGCCCGAGTCGATCGCAGTCATCAGGGGCGGCAAAGTCCGCGCGCTGGCGGTGACGACCGCGGCGCGTTCGGCAGCCCTGCCGGACGTGCCGACCGTGAGCGAAACCGTGCCGGGCTTCGAGGCCACGACCTGGCAAGGCATCGGCGCGCCCAAGGATACGCCCTCCGATATCGTCGCCACGCTCAACAAGGAAATCAACGCCGCTCTTGCCGACGCCAAGATCAAAGCGCGTCTTGCCGACCTCGGCAGTCAGCCGATGCCGCTGTCGCCCGCCGAGTTCAAGAAATATATCGCCGACGAAACTGCGAAATGGGCCAAAGTGATCCCGGCGGCAAACATCAAGGCCGAGTAAACTCAATCGCGACCTTCCTTCGCCCGCCGTAGCGCGCTTCGCGAAGGCGAGAAACCGGTTTCCACCTTTCGGAATCATGCTGTAGCCGCGAAATAAGAATTTGGTGACGGCGGTCACAGCGAGCCGTCGCCCTCCATGGCACGCTACTACCGGTGAAAAAGGGGCATGACCATGAAAAGGCTTCTGCTCGTTGCGGCATTGGTGCTCGACCTTGCCGGTATCGGCGTCGTCCTGATGACCATCCACGCGCACCAGGCCATAGCCTGCGCGGGCGTCAATTGCTGAAAACGACTGATGATCGAACGCGGTGGCTATCGCTCGGGAGCGAAGCTGCCCGGGGCGTCTTGGTCGCTGCGGCCCGGGTGGTCGTTTTGCAGCAGGCGTTCACGTTCGTCCGCAAGGAACGTCCATACCGTCGCCATTTCCATCAGCTGCCTTTTCGACTCCGGGTCGCTCAATTCCCGCGTGAGCTTTCGGCACACGTCCGCGTAACGCCGGTACTCGGCCACTTCCTGCATTGCCCCACCCCCAAAATCAGGCGGATCACCTACAATTTATAGGCGTGGACATCAAGCCCGGACCGCGCTCCCTGCCGTTCTGGGCTTCAGGTCGAAAGCGGCTGCGACGCGTCATTGCGCGCGCTTGGCAAGTTGCGCCGGACCTCTATAGTCCCAGCCGAAAGCGCGCCGGCCGCTCCGCGGCACAAGACGCACTGGGGAAACCGGTCCAGAGGGGTTGATAATGTCGGCTAGCCGTACAATCGATTATTGCATCAAATCTCGCGTCAGATACGTCGCGCTCGCGGCCGCGGCTGGGCTACTCGGCCTGGCGCCACCCGCGGCGGCCGCCGACTTTACGATGAAGATCGGCACCGCCACCATCAACGAGACGCAGCATCAATTCATCAAATTCTACAAGGACGAGGTCGAGAAGGCCTCGGGCGGCCGCATCGAGGTGCAGATCTATCCGGCAAGCCAGCTCGGCCCGATCCCGCGCGAAATCGAAGGCGTGCAACTCGGCAATATCCAAGGCTATGTCGGGCCGGTCGATTTCTTCGTCGGCGTCGATCCGCGCTTCGGGGTGTTCTCGACCCCGATGCTGTTCCGCGACGACACGAGCGCGGCCAAGACCGTGCACGATGCGGCGATCCAGAAGGCGATGTTCGATCTTGCCGCGCCGAAGCGCATGGTCGGCATGGCGACCCTCAGCCTCGGCGCCTCCGATTACGGCGCCAAGAGCGCGATCATGAAGCTCGCCGACTTCAGCGGCAAGAAGCTGCGCATCAACGGCACCGAGATGGAACGTCAGAAAATGGCGAAGCTCGGCGCCACCGGCGTCGGCATGCCGCTCTCCGAGGTAGTGCCGGCCCTCGACCAGGGCACCATCGACGGCACCATTTCGGGCCTGTCGGTATTTGTGTCGTTCAAGATGGGCGATCTCCTCAAGGTCGTGACGGTGACCAACGACACTTTCATCATCTCGATCGCGGTCGTGAGCAAGCCGTGGCTCGATACGCTGCCGCCAGACCTGCAGAAGATCGTGATCGACTCTGGCGCCGCCGTGCAGGCGAAAACGCAGCAGTGGGAAGTCGATTTCACCAAGAAGCTCGAGGGCGACTGGACCGCGGCCGGCGGTACGGTTCACACGCTGTCCGCCGACGACCTTGCACAAATGAAGACGCTGCTCGATCCGGTCGGCGACGCGGCGACCAAGGATCAGCCTGCCGTGCACGACGTGCTGCAGATGGTGCGCGCCGCCTCGGCGAAGAACTAAAGCATGTTCCCGAAAAGTGGGTACCGGCTTTCGACAAAGATCATGCTTGGGAAAAAGGCGCGTTAGCGCATGCGCGAGGTAGTACGGCGGGGCGCGGCGGCGCTGATGGCGACGCTCCGCGTCGCCGCCGGCGCCATGCTCGTCGCCAGCGTCGGCATCAATTTCGCCAATATCATCGGCCGCTATTTCCTGTCGGTGTCGCTGTCCTGGGCCGAGGAGGCCATGCTGTTCCTGATGATCGGCTGCGTCTTTCTCGGCGCGGCGCCGGTGGGATGGGCCGGCCGGCACATCCGCATGGATGTGGTCGTCTCGCTGTTGCCGCCGCGGGCGCGCCGCGGCTTTGAGATTTTTTCCGACCTCGTCACCGCCGTGACCTGTGTGGCACTCGCGATCTTCGCCTGGCCGGTCATGACCATGCTCGCCGAGCTCGACCAGCGCAGCAATTCGGCCAATATCCCCATGGTCATTCCGCAATCGGCGCTGCCGATCGGGCTGTTGCTGATGGCGCTGTTGATCGCCGTGCGGCTCTGCCTCTATGGCGTGCGCCATGACGACGCCGTTTCGGGCCGGGAAATCGAGCGCTGAATGTCCGCAGGCTTCGTCTACTTCATCCTGCCCGCGCTGCTCTTGATCCTCGGGCTGCCGATTTTCGTCGTTCTGATTTTGACATCGCTGACGGCGATCCTGTTCGTCGCGCACGTGCCGACGCAGGCGATCCAGACCTACATGTTCGGCAGCCTCGACAATTTTCCGCTGTTGGCGGTGCCGTTTTTCGTGCTGGCCGGCGAGATCATGGGCCGCGGCGGCATCGCCAACCGCGTCGTCACCTGGGTGGTGTCGATCGTCGGCGGGGTGCGCGGCTCGCTTGCCGTCACCACCGTCGCCTCATCGGAGCTATTCGGCGCCATGGCGCATACCTCGGTCGGCACCGTGGTCGCCATCGGGCGGCTGTTGTTTCCGTCGCTGACCAAGCACGGCTACAGCGAGCGCTTCGCGGTGAGCCTCATCACTTCGTCGGGCGCGGTCGCCGTGATCATCCCGCCGTCGATCTCGATGATTCTTTACGCGATGACGGCGCAGGTCTCGGCGATAAAACTGTTCACCGCCGGCATTCTGCCTAGTCTTTTGATCGGCGTCGTCGATGCCGTCTATGTGCTGATCTATGCGCGCATCAAGATGGTGCCACTGTCCGACCCGGCGCGCTGGAAGAATATCTGGGCTTCGACCAAGGATGCGAGCTGGGCCATCGGCACCATCGTGGTGATCTTCGGCGGCATCTATGGCGGCGTATTCACGCCGACCGAAGCCGCCGGCGTCGCGGTGGTCTATTCGTTGTTCGTCGCCATGTTTATTTATCGCGAAGTCGGCCTCACCGAGCTGTGGCAGATTATTTCGAGCTCCGTCGTTCTGATCGCGCAAATCCTCATCATCGTCACCGGCGCCGGCGTCTATTCCTGGCTGATGACGACGAGCGGCATCCCGCAAAGCCTGATTGGGACTGTGAGCGCGATGCATCTGCCGAATTGGGAGACGCTGCTGTTCGTCAATGCAGGCCTCCTGGTCGCCGGCAGCTTCCTCGAGCCACCGGCCGCGATCCTGATTCTCACGCCGTTGCTGCTCCCGGTCGTCGCAGCCGCCGGCATCAACGCGCTCCACTTCGGCATCATCATGGCGGTCAATCTTTCGATCGGGCTCTACATGCCGCCGTTCGGTTTGAACCTGTTTGCCGCCCGCGCCATTTTCAGCGTGCCGATGGGCACGATCTATCGCGGCGTGCTGCCCTTCGTCGTCGTCAATTTCGCGGCGCTCCTCGTCATCACCTATGTGCCGGCGATCTCGATGGTGCTTTTGGGCGGTGCACGGTAGCGGCGCCGCGGGCGATACGTCTCAAGCCATTGTGATCTCTGGCGGACGGCTTGTGATGACGGCTTCAGCCCGAACCATGTCAATTTGGAGCATAGCCGCCTTGGAACCGGCCGGACGGCAGCACGTTCATTTTAGGGTGCCGTGGTCGCCAGAAATACCGATCTCGCTTGAATTCACGGCCGCCCAGATTTAGGTCCCCCGAAAGTCATTGAATCCGCGATGGATGACCAGACCAAGCCTGCATTTTCGGTAGCGACGCTTGCCGCGCAGGCTCCAAGTCTCCATGACCCGACCACCAACGCCGTCATCCAGCCGATCCACATGTCGGCCACTTTTCTGCGCGATCCCGACAACCGCTACCCTGCCGGTTATGTCTATGGCAGGACCGACAATGTTTCGGTGCAGCAGGCGGAAAGCCTGATCGCCGCCTTGGAGGGAGCGGAGGAGGCCTTTCTGTTCGGCTCGGGCATGGCGGCGGCGACCAGCGTTTTCCTCGCCCTGGAACGGCCGACCCATATCGTGGCTTCGCGGGTCATGTATTGGGGCTTCCGCTCCTGGCTGCGCGAGATCGGCCGTTACGGGCACCGGGTGACTTTTGTCGAAACCGCCGACCTTGACGCCACGCGTGCCGCCGTGGTGCCGGGCGAGACCGGGCTGTTCTGGATCGAGACGCCGAGCAATCCCTTATGGACGATCAGCGATCTCGCGGCGATCGCAGAAATCGCCCACGGCGCCGGCGCCATCATGTGCGTCGATTCGACGGTGGCGACGCCGATATTGACACGGCCGCTCGCTTTGGGCGCCGACATCGTCATGCATTCGGCGACCAAATACCTGAACGGCCACTCCGACGTCGTCGCCGGCTGCCTCGCGAGCGCGCGCGACGGCCAATTATGGTCGCGCATTCGCAGGATGCGCGGCCAGCTCGGCAATGCGCTCGGCGCCTTCGACGCGTGGCTACTCACACGCGGCATGCGGACGCTCGATATCCGGGTACGAAGCCAGGCCAAGACCGCGATGCTGTTGGCCGAGCGGCTCAACGGCCATCCGGCGATATCGGACGTATTATATCCCGGCCTGCGACATCATCCCGGTCACGCAACCGCGCTGCGGCAGATGACCGGCGGGTTTGGCGGCATGTTTTCGATCCGCCTCAAGAAAGGGGAGAACGCCGCCATCGCGGTGGCGGCTGCCGTCAACCTGTGGAAGCGCGCCACCTCGTTCGGCGGCGTCGAAAGCCTCATTGAACATCGCGCCTCGATCGAAGGTGACGACTCGCCCTGCCCGCGCGACCTGCTCAGGTTTTCGGCAGGGCTGGAAGATGCCGATGAGCTTTACCTGGATCTGGCTCGCGCATTGGAAGTCGTCGCATAGCCGGCTCTGTCGAAGCGACCGACGGGCGAGCTTGCAAAACCCAACGATCAGCCGCGATGCTCAGACGACGTTGCGATTGAAGTAGATCGATCCCCAAATCACCATCGCCCAGATTGCGAATAGAACGATCAACGAGACAATCGCTTCCATTGCATTCCTCCTCTTGGCGGCGATGACCCCGTTCAAGCCTGACAGCCACCTGTCATTCGAGGGTCACCGTCAATCCGTCTCGCCCGATCGAGCCAGCACCGTATCGTCGAGCCCGGTGCGCCGCAGCGCCAGTTTTTGCTGCAATCGTTCGGCTTCTTCGTCCATGCCGATCCAGCGCAATTTGCGAATGAGCTTGACGAGTTCGCTCGACGAATTTTCCGGCTCGGAAACAGGTACAGATTTTTGTTGATCGAAGGCCATGGCCATGGCGTATCTCCCGTTTTTTCTTTGTGTGCGTTTCTCGATGACGCTGGCCGTCAGAGTCATGGCCGTTGCGGCATGAAGCTTTGCGCAATCTCACCCTTTGAGTCGTGGGCGAGTCTCCTCCTCTCGAGGTAGCGGCGCAAGATAGTAGCCGTGCGCCGCAATGTAGAACGCGTGCACCGCAAGGCAGACGCGTGCGCCGCAACATTCCTCTGTTATGCCAGCAAAGTGGCGAGCTGATTTGCCTGTCGCAATTCGCCGGTAGGCGCGCGCTCGGTCGCCTGCTGCCTCTACTGAAAGGCCGGGCGCCGCTACGCTGTCGATGACCCGGTTTGCCAGCACCCCATGGCTTTGATTAGATGCGGCTCCCGCCGAACGGAGCCCCGCATGAGAGCTTGGCAAGCCCTCCTGGTCGTAATTCTCGCTCTCACCGCATCTGCAGCCCGCGCCGAGACCGTCGAAATCAACGGCGATTATGGCGGCCTTCTCGTCCTCTATCAGGCGAAATGGGACAAGCTCGCCAAGGAAGGCGCCAGCATTCGCATTGCCGGCCCTTGCGTTTCGGCCTGCACCGCGCTGGTCGGCTACTTTTCGCGCGATAGGATTTGCGTCACACCGAAGGGCTCGATGGGATTCCATTTGGCCATTCCGGCCTTTATCACGCCTGATCTGTGGAAAAACTACCCGCCGGACATCCAGGCCTGGATCACGAAAAACGGCGGCCTGTCTTACTCATTGATGTGGCTGCAAGCGCCGGACACCTACAAATTTTTCCGCAAATGCGATCGCGGAGCCTAGCGCCGGCGGCGCGGGCTGGTCAGGCCGGGAATGCTCTAAGGATGGGCCGCATGCCTACTTGGATCAATACAATTTTACGGAAGTTCAGACCTGCAATTTAGACAATTTGCGCGATGTTATCCGGATCGCTGCTGCAACGCGTCTTCGTCGCGGGCACCGATCCGGGGGCACCATGAACGATTTCTGGGAAAGCTGTTTCGAGGCGATCCGCTTCACCTGCGAAGCCCATGGCGTCATATCGGCGAGGCTGATGCTGTTCGCGACCGGCGCGCCGAACGCGGCGGAGGAAGCCACCCGCATGATTTCGGAGAAAATCGTTGCCTTCACCGACGCCGGAATAGCGGCCGAGCGTGCCTTGGCGGACGGGCTTTCGTTCTACGCCGCAGCCGAACTCGCCTACTCGCCGCTGCAACGCTGCGTGCGGGCCAATAGTGACCGGCTCGTTGGCGCGGTGCACTGAGCGCAATTTCTTGAAGGCGAATGAGGGCGGGTTACTCAATACCCGCCCCCACGCGACCGGCCCATCGGCGCTTACCTGGAGACAAAGACAGCGCCGACGCGCGGCCACTACTTCATGCGGATCACGCCTTGCCGAGCGGCAGCGCGACAAAGCGTGTCGCGTCGCCCATCTTCACCCGTATCAGCACGTCGTGCTTGCCCTGGGCTTGCGCTTGCTGCAGCGCATTGCGGACTTCGCCGACATTGGCGACGGGTTTGCCGCCGACATCGAGGATGACATTACCGGCTTCAAAACCCTGCTCGGCCGCCGGACCGTCCGGATCGACCGCCGTGACCACGACGCCACGGCTGCCGGCGCCCTGCACTTCGCTCGCCGGCGCCACTTGCAGGCCGAGATGCGGCACGCCGCGCGTCGGCTGGGCGCCGCCAGTGTCGGCGCTCGCCTGTTGCTGCTCGTTCGGCATCTGGGCGAGCGTCACCGACACAGTCTTCGGCTCGCCCTGACGAATGACGTCAAGCTTGATCGCCGTGTCGGGCGCCATCATGCCGACGGTGCGGGCGAGATCGCGGGCGTCCTTGACCGGCGTGCCGTTGACCGCGGTGATGACGTCGCCAGCTGCGATACCGGCCTTAGCGGCGGGGCTGTCAGCCTGCGGCTCGTCGACCATCGCGCCCCCGGTCTGTTTCAGTCCGAGGCTGTCGGCAATGCCGGGCGTCACCGGTTGGATCTGCACGCCTAGCCAGCCGCGGGTCACGTGACCGCTCTTCTCGAGCTGCGCCACCACGAGTTTGGCGGTGTCCGCCGGAATGTCGAAGCCGATGCCGACCGAACCGCCGGACGGCGAATAGATCGCGGTGTTGACGCCGATCACGTTGCCGTTGACGTCGAAGGCCGGCCCGCCGGAATTACCCTTGTTGATCGGAGCGTCGATCTGGACGTAATCGTCATAGGGTCCGGCGCCGATGTCGCGGCCGCGGGCCGAAACGATGCCGGCCGTCACGGTCCCGCCGAGACCGAATGGATTGCCGACCGCGACCACCCAATCGCCGACACGGGGCGCGTCGCTCGAGAATTTCACATAGGGAAGGTCGTTCTTGCCGTCGACCTTGATCACCGCGAGATCGGTTTTCGGATCGGTGCCGACGACTTTCGCCGTGTAGATCGTGCCGTTGTCGGTCGTGACCTGGACTGAGTTGGCGTGATCGACGACGTGATTATTGGTCACCGCGTAGCCGTCCGGCGAGATGAAGAAGCCGGAGCCTTCGCCGACCATGGCGCCATGGGGCCGCGCGCCGCCTTGGCCGTGGCCGCCGAATTGCTGACCGAACTGCTGAAAGAATTTATCCATCGGTGAGCCGGGCTGCGCCGGGATCTGCTGCTGATTGTCGCCGTCATCATTGCCGAATTCCTGCGTCATCGCGGGCTCCGCGGAGGCCGGAATCTTGACACGGACCGAGATCACCGCGGGCTTCACCCTGGCGACGAGATCGGCAAAGCCCTGCGGATGCTGGACCGGCTGCGACATCGTGGCATCGGCCGCACGCGCCGTTGCCGCGCCGAACTCAACGCCAGAGGACAAATAGCCATTCGGGCCGGCCAACAATAACGCACCGCCGATACCGGCCACCGAAGCCAGAAGCGCGATACGGCGTGCGCCGAGCACTGGCGGTTTGTTTGAACGAGGGGGATTGCTTTGCGTCATGATCTATCTCCAAGAGCGCGTTCCGCGCGTTTCCAACCAAAATTCAGCCACGTGGATCCAGCCACCTGGCCAAACACATATGGGGACGCCGGCTTACAGCGACCTGGAGAGCAAATTAATTCGCAGACACATTCGGGCAGCGGCCGGGATGTCCGCAGCAAAAAAATCCCCGGATTACACTTCGGTAATCCGGGGACCGATCTTGGGATTTCGCCGCGGCGAAATCGATACGAGGTCTAACTCACTCCGCAGGCGACGACCTCTTACTCGGCAGGCTCTGGTAGCGCCTCGTGCGGGGCCGAGCGATCGAATGCTGTCGCTGGACTGCGGCTGAGCGCAAACAGGAAGACCGACACGATCAGATAGGCAACCGCAACAGTGGGCGTCTTCGCTATGCCGAGCGAGTCACCGTGCATGAAGCCGAAGAAGGTAAGCACGGCGCCGGCAAGCGCGAAGGCCGAGGCGTTGACGAACTTCTTGTCGATGATGAAGGCGCCGATCGCGGCAAGGACCAGCCCCGTCAAGATAGAACCGCCGCCCATGACCTTGAGGCCCGCGTACATAACGCCGTTATTGCCGAGTTTGTCGAGGCCGACGGCCGCCGCGCTGGTCCCGGCTGCCCCCAGGGCCCCGTCCAGTTGCGTCGCGCCCCAAGCGGCAATATGCGGCGTCAGCGCCAGCACAATGGCCGGCGCGTGGGTCTTCGGCGTGGTTTGGAACGCCTGCGCGCCGATCAGCATGCCGATATAGAGCAGGATCGGATAAATCGCCACGACCGGTATGACGGCCAAGAGCAGCGAGATCACGCCGAACCAGGACAGCACGATCACCATGAGGCCGGTCGCCGCCGAGTAGCCGATGCGGCCGCCCATGGCCTTCCAGCCGGGATGGCCGATGTACACTGCGTTGATGAACGGGTTGCCCATGCAGCAGCCGATCAGGCTGATGATGCCGTCGGCGGTCAGCACGCGGGTCGTCGGAAAGGCATCGCCGCCGGCCTCCGCACTCTCGACGTTATCCATCGCTTCGACCAGATCGTAAATGCCGAACGGGATGGCGGTAACGAGGATCACGCCGAGATATTCAAAGCCGGAGAAGATGTGGTTCACGGCAGGAAGCGGCACGTTGAAGCCGAAATTCGTAAACGAGCCGACAACGCCCGCGACGCTCAGCCCACCGTAGCTGAGGCCGAGGAGGTTGGAGCCCCACGCAATGATCATTCCGACCGCAATGGCCACAAGGCCCGCGGGAATACCCAGCGGATATTGAAATCCGCCGAACCAGCTCACCAAGATGACGGCGAAGCAGGTTAGGCCGATCACCGGAGTCATGTACATTTGTATGGCCGGAGCCATGGAGATGAAGGTAATCGATACGCCAGCCAATGTACCGAGCAGGGCCGCGCGCGGCGTGATCTTGCGGACGATCGGAGCGATGAAGCCGCCGATCATCAGGATGAAGCTCTGAAAGAACACCCACGTCAGTCCAGCTTCCCAGCCCTTGATCGGATCGTTGGTCTTCAGCGCGATCGGCAGCATGATCACGAAGGTGACGATGAACATGTGCGGCACACTGATACCGGACGGCAAGGCGCAGACGTCGTTACGCCCGGTCCTTTTCGCCAGACTGTAAGCCAGATACGCATAGTAAAACGTCGAAAGGCACATCATCAGGCCGACCGCCGGAAGGATACGGCCAAACACGATCGCATCCGGCATCTTGATCACGAACCGCAACAGGATCGTGAGCGTCAACATGTTGGTGAGGATGTTGGTGCCGAAGCCGAAAAAGGCATTCCAGTCGCCAGGGACCCATAGCTTTGGGCGGAACCCGGCAGTCGATGTCATGGTCGTCATTTCACGCTCCCCCTTGTAAGTCCCTCAGATCGGCCTCAAGCCGCTTCCCGAGCTTGTAGCGAAGCAAGCAGCGCTTTCGATCCGGTCACCGAACCGAAAATGCCGCCCTGGGCCTTGATCATGGCGAGGCCTGCTTCGTGGAATTTTGGAAAATAGGACGCGCAGCAGTCCGACAGCGCGATGCAGCGAAAGCCGCGGTCATTGGCTTCACGGATTGTCGTGTTGACGCAGACCTCGGTGGTCACGCCGCAAACGAATAACGTGTCGATGCCGCGGTTTTTCAGAACCAGTTCGAGGTCGGTCTGATAAAACGCGCCCTTGCCCGGTTTGTCGATCACCGGCTCGGTCGGCAGCGGATAAAGCTCTTTGATGATGTCGTGGCCGGCTTCGCCGCGAACCAGGATGCGGCCCATCGGGCCTGGAGCGCCGATCCGGGTCGCCGGGTCGCCGCGCTCAACTTTATGCGGCGGCGCGTCGGTCAGGTCGGGCCGGTGGCCTTCCCTGGTGTGGATGACCAACATGCCTAAGTCGCGCGCAGCGTTGAGCGTTTCGCGGCAGGGGCCGACCGCCGCCTGGAGCTGAGAAACGTCATTGCCGAGCGCTTCGCCGAACCCACCCGGTTCGAGGAAGTCCCGCTGCATGTCGATGATAATCAGAGCAGATTTGTCTAGATCGACCGACAATGTCGTCGGTTCGGCTTCCAACGTGACGCGGCGCATATAGGAGTCCTCCCGCTCTTCACCTGAAAAAAGCTTTGCAAGAAAGAGGCCATCAAAACGGGGAAACCGATGCCTAATAATTGAGCGGGCGCTGCCCCGAAATCCGATGCGACGTGGTTTTGGGCGCGAGCAACGAAGCCAAATCCCAGCAAATCAAACACTTAAGCTGCGGCAAAGGGAGCGCCGGCGGATGGCACGCGGCTTGCGGATAGGCTCTCGACCGAACCAATGAATTCTCAATCGAACCAAAGCGCCAATCTCGCGCAATTCCCTGGGAGCCTTCAATGAAGCGCCGTGACTTCCTGAAATCGATGACTGCGCTGACCACCGCAGCCGCCCTGCCGGCGCCGGCCGTCTGGTCGCCGGCGAAAGCCCAATCGCGCCAGGAGACGCTTCTGATCGTTTCCGAGAGCGGACCCAACAATCTCGATATCCACGGCGTCGGCACCAACGTGCCGGGCTACGAGGCATCGTGGAATTGCTACGACCGGCTGATCAGCCATGAAATGAAAACCCTGCCCAACGGCACGCCCTATTACGACAAGACCAAATTCAAGCCCGAACTCGCCGAGGACATGAATGCCGGCGACATGTCGGTCACCTTCAAGCTGCGCAAGGACGCGACGTTCCAGGACGGCACGCCGGTCACCGCCAAGGACGTCAAATGGTCGTTCGACCGCGCCGTCACCGTCGGCGGCTTCCCGACGTTCCAGATGAGCGCGGGCTCGCTCACCAAGCCCGAGCAGTTCGTCGCCGTCGACGACCAGACGTTCCGCGTCGATTTCACGAAGAAGGATCGGCTAACCATCCCCGATCTCGCGGTGATCGTGCCGTGCATCCTCAATTCCGAACTGGTGAAGAAGAACGCCAGTGCGCAGGATCCCTGGGGCCTCGAATACACCAAGCTCAATACGGTCGGCAGCGGCGCCTATAAGGTGACGAACTGGACCGCGGGCTCGCAGGTCGTCTTGGAGCGCAACGAGAATTGGAAAGGCGGTCCGCTGCCCAAGATCAAGCGCGTGATCTGGCGCATGGTTCCGGACGCCGGCAACCGGCGCGCACTGCTCGAGCGCGGCGACGCCGACGTGTCCTACGATCTGCCGAACAAGGACTTCTCCGAGCTCAAGACCGACGGCAAGCTCACCATCATTTCGACGCCGTATTCGAACGGCGTTCAATATATCGGCATGAACGTCCAGCACCCGCCGTTCGATAATGTGAAGGTGCGCTATGCGATCGCCTGCGCCATTCCCTATCAGAAGATCATGGATGCGGTGCTGTACGGCCTCGCCAAGCCGATGTTCGGCGCGGCGGCCGGCACGCCTACCGAAGTGGCGTGGCCGCAGCCGCACAAATTCACCACCGATCTCGGCAAGGCGAAACAACTCCTCGCCGAGGCCGGCTATCCCAACGGCCTTCCCGATCCGATCCCGCTTTCCTTCGACCTGGGATTTGCCGGCGTCAACGAGCCGATTTGCGTCTTGACCCAGGAAAGCCTGGCGCAGATCGGCATTACGACCACGATCAACAAAATACCCGGCGCCAATTGGCGCACCGAACTGACCAAAAAGACCATGCCGCTCTTCACCAACGTGTTTTCCGGCTGGCTCGATTATCCCGAATATTTTTTCTACTGGTGCTACCACTCGGGCAAATCGATCTTCAACACCATGGACTACCAATCGCCGCAGATGGACACCTTCATCGACGGCGCGCGATCAGCCGCCGCGACCGGCGACATGTCGAGCTACGACAAGGACGTGAAGAGTTTTGTCGATCTCGCTTACACCGACATGCCGCGCATTCCGCTCTATCAGCCCTATGTCAACGTCGCGATGCAGAAGAACATCACCGGCTACCAATATTGGTTCCACCGTCGGCTCGATTACCGCGCGTTCGCGAAAGGATGAGATTTCACAACCGTCATGCCCGGCCTTGTGCCGGGCATCCACGCCTTCCTGCGATTGAGCAAGACGTGGATGGCCGGGACGAGCCCGGCCATGACGATTACGGAGACGGGCAGATCAGATGCCGATAATGATCCTCAAGCGCCTGGCGATGGCGATCCCGAGCCTGATCGGCGTGGTGGTCGTCACCTTCCTTTTGACTCGCGCACTGCCCGGCGATCCGGCCGCCTATTTCGCCGGTCCCGCGGCGACACCGCAGGCGATCCAGGAAGTTCGCGTCAAGCTCGGTCTCGACAAGCCGCTGATTGCGCAATTCGGCAATTACGTCATCGATCTTGTTCACGGCAATCTCGGCACTTCGCTGACCACCGGCCAGCCGGTGGCGCAGGAATTGCACAATCGGCTGCCGGCGTCGGCCGAGCTGACGCTGCTCGGTCTTCTGGTGTCGATCGTAATTGCGGTGCCGCTCGGCATTCTGGCGGCAACCAAGCCCAATTCGCTCCTCGATCACGCCTGCCGTATCGTTTCGACTGCCGGCGTGTCGCTGCCGGTGTTCTTCACCGGTCTGATCCTGGTCTATGTCTTCTATTACCTGCTTGGCTGGGCGCCGGCGCCGCTTGGCCGGATCGACGTCTTCTTCACCGAGCCACCCCGCGTCACCGGCTTCTACCTGATCGACAGCCTGATCGCCCGCGATCCGGAAACTTTCATGGCGGCGCTCAAGCAGCTTATTCTGCCGGCGCTGACGCTCGCCATTTTTTCGCTGGCGCCGATCGCGCGCATGACGCGCGCCTCGATGCTCGCGGTGCTGTCATCGGACTTCGTGCGCACGGCGCGCGCCAGCGGCCTCTCGTCCTTTACCGTCATCATCACCTACGCCTTCCGCAATGCGATGCTGCCTGTGATCACGACGCTCGGCATGGTGTTCTCGTTTCTCCTTGGCGCCAATGTGCTGGTCGAAAAGGTCTTCGCCTGGCCGGGCATCGGTTCCTACGCGGTCGAAGCGCTGCTCGCCTCGGATTTCGCCCCGGTGCAGGGTTTCGTCCTCACCATGGCGGTGATGTACGTCATGCTCAATCTTATCATCGACGTGCTCTACGGCGTGGTCGATCCGCGCGTCAGGCTCGAAGCATGACCGACATTGCCGTAGCCCCGCCGCGTGAAAGCGCGCTTACCGCGCTCTACAAGCACTCGCGCTATATCATCGGCGAGAACCCGGTCACCGGCTTTGCCTTCGCGCTGTTCGTCTTGATCGTGCTCGCCGCCATCCTGGGTCCCCATATCGTGCCCTACGACCCGCTGCAGAGCGACACGACGCAAGCGCTGAAGCCGCCGAGCGCGCATCACTGGTTCGGCACCGATCAGATCGGCCGCGACGTGTTCAGCCGGGTCGTGGTCGCGACCAGGCTCGACTTTTTCATCGCAGTTGCTTCGGTCGTTCTGGTCTTTTTGATGGGCGGGCTTGCCGGCGTCGCCGCCGGCTTCTTCGGCGGCTGGACCGACCGCATCGTCGGCCGCATCGCCGACACCATCATGGCGTTCCCGCTGTTCGTGCTGGCGATGGGCATCGTCGCAGCGCTGGGCAACACCGTGCAGAACATCATCATCGCCACCGCGATCGTGAACTTTCCACTCTATGCCCGCATCGCGCGCTCCGAAGCCAATATCCGGCGCGAGGCCGGCTTCGTCGAAGCGGCGCGGCTGTCCGGTAATTCCGACTGGCGCATCCTCGCCTTTCAGATCCTTCCCAACGTGTTTCCCATTCTGGTCGTACAAATGTCGCTGACCATGGGCTACGCGATCCTCAACGCCGCGGGCCTCTCCTTCATCGGGCTCGGCGTGCGGCCGCCGACGCCGGAATGGGGCATCATGGTCGCGGAAGGCTCAGCCTTCATGGTCGCGGGCGAATGGTGGAACGCGTTCTTTCCCGGCGCGGCGCTCATGGTTGCGGTGTTCTGCTTCAATCTTCTCGGCGACGGCTTGCGCGACATGGTCGATCCCAGGAGACGCACATGAGTGGACGGATATGATCAGCGCGCCGGCGCTCGCGGTCGAGGGGCTAAGCGTGGAGTTCCGCACCCGCGGCGGCATCGTGCGCGCGCTCGACAATGTGAGTTTCAGCGTCGAGAAAGGCGAGACCATCGCGCTGGTCGGCGAATCCGGCTCCGGAAAATCGGTGACCGCCTATGCGGTAATGGGCATCCTCGACCCCGCCGGCCGCGTCACCGGCGGCCGCGCGATGCTCGGCGGGCTCGATCTTCTCTCCGCAACGGCGAGCCAGATTGCCGAAGTGCGCGGGCGCGACATCGCCATGATCTTCCAGAACCCACGCACCGCGCTCAATCCGATCCGTCCGGTCGGCCGCCAGATCGCCGACGTGTTGATCCGCCACGGCAATGTGCCGCGCAACAAGGCGCAAGGCGAGGCCGTCGAAATGCTGCGCGCGGTCGGCATCACCGATCCGGTGCGGCGCGCCAAGGCCTATCCGTTCGAGATGTCGGGCGGCATGTGCCAGCGCGTGATGATCGCCATCGCGCTCGCCGCCAAGCCGTCGCTCTTGATCGCCGACGAGCCGACCACCGGCCTCGATGTCACCACGCAGGCCGTGATCATGGACCTCGTCAACGATCTGGCGCGCCAGATGGGCATGGCGACAATTTTCATCACCCACGACCTGGCGCTTGCCGGCCAGCGTTCGGCGCGCATCGTCGTCATGCATGCCGGGCACGTCGTCGAGAATGCGCCGACCAAGGAAATCTTCGAGCATCCGCGGCATCCCTATACGTCGGAACTGATCGCCGCGACGCCGGATTCGGCCGCGAGTCTCGACGAGCTTGCATCCATTCCGGGCTCGCTGCCCGATCTGCGCCGCGCCGATCTGCCGCCCTGCCGCTATTCCGAGCGCTGCCCGCGCAAGATCGACGCCTGCGCGCAACCGCTGCCGCACACGACCTTCGGCGCGGACCACGTTGTCGCCTGCTGGAACCCGCTGCCGGAAAAGGCGGCTCTGGCGCCCACCGAGAGTGCCGCATGACCGTATTGCTGGACGTCGAGCAGGTCTCAAAATACTTCCCGGCCGGCGGCGGCCTCGGACCGCTTGCACGATTCAAGCGTCGGCTCTCCGGCGGCCCGGAATTGCTGCCGAAGGTCTACGCCGTCGACGATGTGAGCTTCGTCATCAACAAAGGCGAGACGGTCGGCCTTGTCGGCGAGTCCGGCTGCGGCAAGTCGAGCCTGGTGCGCACGCTCACCCGGCTTCTCGACGTCACCGGCGGCAGAATCAAGCTCGGCGACCGCGAATTGTCGCTGAAGCCGTCGCGCGTTTTTGCGCGCGACCGCGACCGCGCCCGCATCCAGATGGTATTCCAGGATGCCGGCGAAAGCGTCAATCCGCGCTTCACCGCGTTCGACGCCATCGCCGATCCGCTGCGACGGCTCCGCAAACTGCGCGGCAAGCTGCTCAAGGAACGCGTCGAGGCCGTGGCGACCCAATGCGGCTTGCCGCTGCAACTCCTCTCGCGATTCCCGCATCAACTCTCCGGCGGCCAGCGCGCCCGCGTCGGCATCGCCCGCGCCATCGCGGTGGGCCCCGACCTGTTGGTGCTCGACGAGCCGACCGCGGCGCTCGACGTTTCGGTCCAGGTGGTGATTCTGCAACTGCTGCAGCAGCTCAAGCGCGAATTCGGCATGAGTTATCTGTTCGTTTCGCACGATCTTTCGGTGGTGCGGCTGCTCTGCGACCGCGTGCTGGTCATGTATCTCGGCAAAGTCGTCGAATCCGGACCGGCGGCCGAAGTGTTCGAACATCCGCTGCATCCCTATACGCAAGCCCTGGTCGCGGCGGTGCCGCGGCTCCATGACGACGGCGTCGAGCGCCTACGGCTTTCCGGCGAACCGCGCAGTCCGATCGATCCGGATCCGAATGTCTGCCGCTTCTATGGCCGTTGTCCGCGCGGTACGGATGCGTGTAAAACCACCATGCCGGCGCTGCGGAGCTTTGGCGCCCACGAGGTCGCCTGCCATTTCGCCGAAGAGTTTCTGCCTCAGGTCAAAGCCGCGTCATGAAACGTAAAATAGCGCGAAAGACCAAGCCGGCCCGCGGCAAACCCGGCGCCAAGATTAGCGCCAGGAAGAGCGCCAAGAAGAGCGCTGCGAAGACCACCAAGAGCGGCACCAAGAGCAGCGCCAAGGCGAAGCCGCGCCGGGCACCGCCGGCGCCGACCAAATCCGACCCGCTCGACGCGCTTGTCGTGGCCGGCACACAGGCGTTGCGGCTCCCGCTCGACCCGGCCTGGCACGGCAGCGTCAAATTCAATCTGCAGCTGATCCTGCGTCTCGGCGGGCTTGTCGACGAATTTCCGCTGCCTGACGACGCCGAACCGGGACCGGTGTTCTATGCTTGATACGCCGACAACCGATTTTGCCCCACCGACCGCCGCCGCCATTGCGGCTGCGGTTAAGTCCGGCCAATCGAGCGCCGTGCGGGTCGTCGAAGCGGCCCTTGCGCGCATCCGCGAGCGCGATCCGCTGCTCAATTCTTTCACCGCCGTCACCGAGCAGCGCGCGCTGTTGCGGGCGCAGGCGATCGACGCCACCCGCGCGCGGGGCGAGCCGCTCGGCCCGCTCGCGGGCGTGCCGTTCGCGGTCAAGAACCTCATCGATATCGCAGGCCTCACCACCCTCGCCGGCTCGAAAATCAATCGCGACAATCCGCCCGCGCACCGCGACGCGACGCTGATCGAGCGGCTCGAGGCGGCCGGCGCCATCCTCCTCGGCGCGCTGAATATGGGCGAATACGCCTACGACTTCACCGGCGAGAATATTCACGACGGCCCGTCGCGCAATCCGCACGATCTCAACCGCATGACCGGGGGATCGTCAGGCGGTTCGGGAGCGGCCGTCGGCGGCGGGCTCGTTCCGCTCGCGCTCGGCTCCGATACCAACGGCTCGATCCGCGTGCCGTCGTCGCTGTGCGGCATTTTCGGATTGAAGCCGACTTACGGCGCGCTGTCGCGGGCGCGCAGCTTTCCGTTCGTGGCGAGCCTCGATCATCTCGGCCCGTTTGCCCGCAGCGCCTATGATCTCGCTTTGGCTTTCGACGCGATGCAGGGTTTTGATCCGGACGATCCGATCTCCGTCGACCGGCCCGTCGAGCCGGTTACGCCGCTCCTCGATCGCGGCGCCGACGGTCTGCGCGTCGCGGTGGCGTCGGACTATTTCAAGTGCAAAAACGGCGAAGCCTGCTACGCCATCGATCGGGTCGCGGCAGCCCTCGGCGCCAATCGCGACATCGAAATTCCGCAGGCCGAGCGCGCCCGCGCCGCAGCCTTCGTCATCACCGCGACCGAGGGCGCGGCGCTGCATCTCGATCGGCTGCGCAAGCGCGCCGGCGATTACGATCCCGCGGTGCGCGACCGCCTCATTGCCGGCGCGCTCGCGCCCGCCTCGCTTGCGGTCAAAGCGCAAAAATTCCGGCGCTGGTATCGCGAAGAGGTGCTGAAATTATTCAACGAAGTCGACGCCATCCTGGCGCCGGCCACGCCATGCACGGCGCCGTTGATCGGCCAGCAGATGTTCACCCACGGCGATGTCGAACTGCCGGTGCGCGCCAATCTCGGGCTCTACACCCAGCCGATATCGTTCATCGGGCTGCCTGTCGTCGCCGTGCCGGTACCGCTCATACCGTTGCCGATCGGGGTGCAGATCATTGCCGCGCCGTGGCGCGAGGATGTGGCGCTGCGGCTTGCGCACGCGCTCGAAGCGCAAGGGGTCGTCGCCGCCATGCGGCCGGCGGTGTAGCAAAAACATTCAGGGAGCATGCGATGGAGATCGACCTGCCGGAGGTCGTCGCCGAAGTGACGGCTGCGTTCGAGGCTTACGAGAAAGCGCTGGTGTCGAACGATGTCGCGACGCTCGACGCGTTGTTTCACGACGATCCGCGCACCATACGCTATGGCGGCTTTGAGAATCTCTACGGCTTCAAGGAGATCATGGCATTTCGCGCCGCGCGTCCGTCCGCGGGCCTGGCGCGCACGTTATCGAAGACCGTGATCACGACCTACGGCCGCGACTTCGCCGTCGCCTCGACGCTCTACGACCGGCCGTCTTTTGCAGGGAAAATCGGCCGCCAGATGCAAACCTGGGTGCGCTTTGCCGAGGGCTGGCGTGTGGTTGCCGCGCATGTGAGTATGATCGACCAGCCGAAATAGCCGCATTACAACAGACAGAATGAGTGGGCGCGCATGTCTTGGATGCGGATCGCGTGGACGTGGATCATAGGGTTCGCCATTGCGCTGCTGATGAGTTCCGCTCATCCGAGCGCGGCCGACCCCTTTGTCCAGCAGCCATTCCGCGTTCTCCTCGGCAGCGACCTCGGCACGCTCGAAGCCTTGCTCGTGCGCCCGAGCGAGCCGGGGCGCTATCCGCTTGTGCTGCTCGCGCATGGCTCGCCGCGCTCGCCGGCCGACCGGCCGGGCATGACGCCGCTTTCGATGCTGCCGCAGGCGCTCGAATTCGCACGGCGCGGCTGGGCGGTTGCGATCGTGATGCGCCGCGGCTACGGCAATTCCGACGGCGGCTGGGCTGAAACTTTCGGCGGCTGCGGCAATCCGAATTACCTCGCCGCGGGCGCAGCCGGCGCCGCCGACCTGAAAACGACGCTCGAGTTCCTGTCGCATCGGCCGGACATCGATCCGACCCGCATGATCGCCGTCGGCGTGTCGGCGGGCGGCTTTGCGACCGTCGCGCTGACCGCCGACCCGCCGCCGGGTCTCGTCGCTGCCATCAGCTTTGCCGGCGGCCGCGGCTCGCAGGAAAGCGATCAGGTTTGCGGGCCGGACCACTTGATCGAAGCCTTTCGCAGCTTCGGCAAACGCTCGCGCGTTCCGATGCTCTGGGTCTATGCCGCGAACGATCATTTCTTTGGCCCCGCCGTAGCGCGACAATTCGCGGACGCGTTCAAGAGCGCCGGCGGCGATATCGACTTTATTGCCGCACCGGCTTTCGGCAATGACGGCCATGGACTGTTTTCTCCGGCGGGCATTCCGATTTGGAGCGCCTACGTCGATGATTTTCTGAAAGCGCATAACCTTGTGATGCGCGATCCGCCCATGCCGCTGCCACCTCCCGCGATCGCGGCACCAGCGACGTTTTCGGCTAACGCGCGGAAGGCCTTTGAGACCTATCTGATCGACGCGCCGCACAAGGCTTTTGCTTTTTCGCCGGACGGACATTTCGGCTGGAAAAGCGGAGCGAGGACCGTCGAGACGGCGCGCGCCGGCGCGTTGAAGTTTTGCCAACAGAGCGGCGCGCATTGCGATGTCATGTTTGTCGACGATGCAGCCGTCGGGCCCTGAGGCCATCGCGTTGCGCCGGAGCTCCGGCTTGGGAATTCACAAAACTGCGCCAGCCGCCGAGGGTGGAAATATCGAGCGATTGTGCTCCTCGATCTCAGATGGTTGGCAGTCCCGGCTTACCTCCACCGTTTTCACACTTTGAGGCTAACCGCGGACATTTGCGGTTATGAAAGTCACAGCTGTTCGCGCCATATTTTTCTCCGCAGACTTCACAGCGGAGAATCCAAAGTCTGGCAAATCGGTGGTTGCCACGCCTGCTGGTCTTCTCAAGGAGGAGCTGACGATTCCGATTAGCAACACCAATCTTCGACATTCGCGATCCCAAGTTTTCATTTCCAGCACGGTGACGCAAGACTAACCCCTTAGTCAACGACATCATTGCTTGAGATGGAACTCGGGATGTAGACTTTTTTCATAGGCAAAAGCACTTGATACCGTGGTTCAAATCGATCGTAATGATTAAAGATCAGAGCGACCAACTCTTCGCCGTCAATCAGACGAAGATTATGTTTCGCACGCTCAAATTGCCGCGCTTGTGGGGTATAGTCACCAAGAGTCACAAATAGGCCGTGCTGCCGCGCTTCGACGTGGCCATGCAGTTGGGCGACCTCTGGCTGACCCATCTTAGAAAGCGTTTGCTTGCACTGAACCTTTATTATGGGATCCTCAAAGCCCAGTTCGTCCTTGTGGGCGATGATATCAACACCTCCGTCGCCAGATTGCTGTGTTACCCGCGCGTGATATCCCATTCTCTCCAGCAAGTGCGCAACGAAATATTCAAACTCAGTGGGGTTAAGCCCAGACTTGAGCCTTTTGATAACGAAGTCAGTCGTTATTTCCTCGGTGTTTGCAGATGCTGTTCCGGCTGTCACCGCGTCGACATCGACACCTTCAAGTGGCTTGCCCTCAAATGCCGCAATAAATTCCTCAGCGTTATTCTTGACCTGAAACAATGTCACCGCTGATCCTATCTCGTGAAGGGCATTCTGGGAAAACTCCGCCCTCGCGATGTGTCGAGACCATTTCACTTGGAGGCGATTGGGGAATTCGGAATCGAGCGTAGCATTGAAGCGATATTCACTTTGGATTATGCCTAGGTTCACCATGCGATCCGGCTTCGATGGATAAATCACTAGATCGCCCTTCTTCATCTCATTCGCAAACTTAAAGAGCGTTCCCGCGACCACTGGAATTGCCCCGGGTTTTGTCTTGGGATATGCGGCGGCCACAGCTTTTTTGAAAGACTCCCGTTTGGATGGCAATTTTGAGAGATCGCCCACCCTCGGCCAGCCAATAGCTACGAAGCCGTCCGTAACTGGACGCGTCCCATGCTGCATTTCCATGTGGATGCCCCAGATTGGACGTTCTTCAGCCATCCACCTCCCCCTGATATTAATATTTGGCGGTTTCGCCGGTCGTATTGGAACAAACTTACACGGAAATATCTCCCGTCGCCACGAACGCACGCCAGCCGCCGAAGCTTGAGATATCGCGCGCATCGCTCACGGCATCGGCCTCGACCAGAAAACCTTTGACGGCACAGCCGTCGGCGAGTTCGAGCGTCCCGATTGACAGCGGCCGCGGCACCGCAGCGACCAGGCGGCCGAAGGCGGCGTCGGGAAGCGACCAGATTTCGACCTCGATCGCCTTGCCGGCGCCGTTCTTCACCCGAAGGAGACCGGGCTTTGGCGGCTTGGTTCCGGCGAGAGCATAAAGCCGGTAATGCGGCGCGGTTTTGGCCGCGCCGACGAGCCGCGCGCCGGCAGACGTCAATTCGCCGTTGAGCGGCATGCCGGAGAGATGCGCGCCGACCACGGCGAGCGCGACCTCGCCCGAAACCGGTGCGGGCTCGGCCTGCGCGAGCGGCGGCTGCGGCGTGTTGAGCGCGCCCATCGGCAGCCCGGTCGCGTGATGGAATTGCCGTCCGATCGAAGCGAGCTTTCCGTCCTCGCCGCCCGGCGCCAACAGCGTCACGCCGAACGGCGTGCCGTCCGGCTGGAACGACGCCGGCACCGCGAGCGCGCAGAGATCGAGCAGATTGACGAAATTGGTATAGGTGCCGAGCCGGCTGTTGAGCTGGATCGGGTCGGCCAGCACTTGTTCGACCGTGTAGATGGTCGGCGCCGTCGGCACGACGAGCGCGTCGATCGAGCGGAATATGTGGTCGCGCACGCGGCGCAGCGCCTCGATCCGGTAAAAAGCCGCGAAAGCATCGGCCGCCGTGCCGTGCGCGCCGGCGAGGATGATCTGCCGGGTCACCGGCAGAATGGAGTCCGGCGACGAGGCAATCAGGTCCTTGGCGGTCAGATAGCGCTCGGCGACCCACGGGCCCTCGTAGAGCAGCCGCGCCGCGGCGTAGAACGGTTCGATATCCACGTCGACGATTTGCGCGCCCGCATCCACGAAACGCGCCAAGGCCGCGTCGTAAGCGGCAGCCGAGATCTTGTCGCCGAAGAACAGGCGCTGGCCGGCGAGCGGGACGCCGAGCTTTAAGCCTTCGGGCACCGGCACGAGCGGCTGCAACGGCCGCGGCCGCGAATAGGGATCGGCCGGGTCCGGTCCCGCCACGGCTTTCAGCGCCGTCAAGGCGTCATCGACGGTGAACGCGAAGATCGAAACGCAATCGAGCGTGCGGCAGGCCGGCACCACGCCGGCGGTGGAGATAAGCCCGAGGCTCGGCTTCAGGCCGACGATATTGCTGAAGGCGGCGGGCACGCGGCCGGATCCGGCGGTGTCGGTGCCGAGCGACAGCGGCGCAAAGCCCGCCGCGACCGACAGCGCCGAGCCCGTGCTCGAGCCGCCGGGGATGAGCTTTGGGTCGAACAGATTACGGCCGATGCCGTAAGGCGTGCGAACGCCGACGAGGCCGGTGGCGAACTGGTCGAGATTGGTCTTGCCGAGGATCAGCGCGCCCGCGGAGCGCAGCCGCGCGACAGCGGTGGCGTCGCGCCTGGCGCGATAGAGATAGTCGGGACAGGCCGCGGTGGTCGGCATGCCGGCGACGTCGATATTGTCCTTTACGGTGACCGGCACGCCATAGAGCGGCAGCGATGTGTCGCCGCCCTCCAGCGCCTTGGCGTCGGCGATGACGTCTTTCTCGTCGCGCAGCGTGATGAAGATCGCCGGATCGTCATGGGCGCGGATGCGCGCGTAACTGCGCGCGACCATGTCGGCGGGCGTCGCCGCGCCGGAACGATAGGCGGTGAGGATTTCGGCAACGGTCTCGGTCACTTATAGCCTTCTGGTAGCGGCCTTAACAGTCGCAAGAAACGGGCCAGCCTCCCGGTGCCTCATTTCACCGGCGCGGCGTCCGGGATGAAACGGTGGCCGAAAACCGGCTCCTTGTGCGGCGTCGGCGGCAATTCCCAGGCGCCGGTCGAGGGCGGCCGCACCTCGGCGTCGACATGGACGTCGAGGAGGAACGGCTTGTTGGCCTTCACCGCGTGTTCGAGGGCGCCGCGGAAATCTTCCGACTTGGTGACAGTCAGCGCATCGACGCCGGACGCCTTGGCCCAGGCGGCGAAATCCGGATTGTAAGGATTCTTATTGGCGCCCTGATGGAACATGGTGCCGTACTCGCGGCCGCCGAACATGCCGAGCTGGATATCGCGGATCGAGACCCAGCCGAAATTATTCCAGATCACCCACACCACCGGAATGTTGTATTCGACCGCGGTGCACAGCACATGCGGCACCATGGTGAAACAGCCGTCGCCGGTGACCGAGACCACCGGCCGGTCCGGCGCCGCGAGTTTTGCGCCGAGCGCGCCGCAGGCGCCAAAGCCCATGCCGGAAAAGCCCCACGAGTTGAGCATCGACTGCGGTTTGCGCGCATTCCAGAACTGCATGTACCAATTATGGCTGACGCCGACGTCGCAGCACATGATGGCGTTGTCCGGCAGCACCGACTGGCAATCGGCGACGACGCGCTCGGGCCGCATCGGATTGGTGTGCATCTCGAAATTCGGCCGGATGAATTTTTCCCATTCGGCGCGCCATTTCGCGATATCGGCGAGCCAGGGTTTGGTCGCATTGGAATTGGTGCCGTGGCGGGCGATTTCGGCCAGAAGCTGGCGCAGGAAGGTGCGCGCGTCAGCGAGGATGCCGAGGTCGGGCGGATAATTGCGGCCGAGCTCGGCGGGATCGAGATCGACATGAATGAGCTTCGTATTCGGAAAATTCCACGAATAGCCCGGCATCCATGACGAGGCCGAGCGATCGTCGAAACGGGCGCCGAGCGCTATGACGAGATCCGAGCGGCGGCCGGCTTCGTTCGCCGGGAAGGCGCCGTTGCGGCCAATGAAGCCGAGCGACAGCGCATCGGTCATGTCGAGACAGCCCATGCCGTTCGGCGACGAGATCACCGGAATGCCGAGCTTTTTCGCAAACTCCGTGAGCTCGCGGCTTGCTTCCGACAGTGTGACGCCGTGGCCGATGAACAGCACCGGCCGTTCGGCACGCAAAATCATCTCGAGCGCGCGCGCGACATCCTCGGGCGAAGCGCCGCTCCGCTGCGCGTTGAGCGGCGGCGCGGGCGGCGGCATCTCGACGTCGTCTTCTTCCTGAAACACGTTGAACGGCACGTCGACATTGACCGGTCCGGGGCGGCCGGACAGCATCGTGGTCATGGCTTGGCGCAAAGCGAGCGGCAGCATGTCGACGCGGGTCGGCTGAAAGCTGCGCTTGACCACCGGGCGCAGCACATTGACGAAATCGGCTTGATAATGCCGGTTGATCTCCTGGAACGGGCTCCTGTTGAACTGCGAGGTCGGCACGTTCGCGGTGATGGCGAACACAGCCGACGAATCCGTCAGCGCACAGGCGAGCGGCATCACGATATTGGCCGAGCCTGGCCCGCACGAGGTCAGCGTCGCCACCGGCTTATGGCGGATGCGGAAATAAGCGTCCGCCATATGGGCCGCCACCTGCTCGTGGCGCGGCGATATCATCTTGATGCGGTCGCGGGCTTCGTAGAGCGGATCGAGCATGCCGACATTGCCATGCCCGCAAATGCCGAACACATAGGGGATATCGTTGTCGATCAGATATTCGGTAATGAGCTCGGCGCCCTTCATCCGTGGCATAGTCATTCCTTACTCTGAAGCGGAGGTAAAAACACTCGGTTAGCCCGGCGACGGCGACGGCTACTTGGGAGACTCAGTCCGGAGACCGAGTGCAGGTGCAGCCTTCGTATAATTGACAATATTGAATTGAGGCAAGCGGAGGCAAACCGCAGCCCCACTCCTCGTAGATGTGTGGACGCAAAACCGGATTCTTGCAAATCGGCGCCCTATTGCAAATATTGTCGCAGTCTTTTCGGGCATCGTCGAAAGTCTGATTGCAAAGCGGAGCGTAGTCCGCCGGACCGTTGCAATCTTCTACGCGCTTTGTCGCGCCTTCGTGAAGGATCATGAGGGTATCGCAAGCCGCCGTGATTTTTCCCGCAGCTTCGCGGGTCAACGCAGTTTTGCGCTCGTTCGCGTCGCCCACGTAACCCGGCTGCTTATAGTCCACCTTCGGGCCGGTGAAATCCTTATTTTCCTTGTATTTGTGTTCCTTCGCCGACTCCGAAGGCGTCGACTGAAACGGAGGCGGCAAAGGTATCCGCGGTCTTTCGTCCTCGGCCAGCGCGGCGACGACACCCGCGGACAAAAGGATGAGGAGTGACGCAACGAAACGCTTCCGGCCCCGATCGACCGCTTGGCACTCTCTTCGGATTCTCGTGAATCGAAGCATGGTGTCACCATTCAGTGAAGGGCGGCTTCGGCCGCGGCTATCAGGTCCGCCTGCTGCTCGGCCTTGGTCGTCACCGTGATTTCGACGATCAATTCATATTTTCCGGGGGCCAAAGCTATGTTTTGTGGCGGCACTGGGTCGGACGGGATGAGATTTCCACCGGCATTGAGCACGGTCCTGATCGTGGCCTTGCCGACCAGAATATCGACGAAGTTCGGATTGGCCGCGGGCTGGATCGTATAGGCCCGTTGCAGATCGGCAACCGCACGCCCAGCAGCGTTCTTGACGGTGACCCCGCCGCGAAATCCCGCTACTGCGTTTATCAGATGGATAACGCTGGTCGAGTTGAAGAGCTCGACCGTGCACAGCGATCGCGCATTGATCGTAAAGCTGCTGGTTGTCTTTGTGTTGGACAGTGTGCTCGCAGCATTTTTAGCGGTCGCCGCACGAACGGCGAGGCCGAGACCTTCGACGCGAAAGGCCGACTTCGGATCCGACCCGGCCTGTGTCGCACCCTGACTGACATTCGTTACGGGCGTGCGATAGAAGGCAGGTTTTCCGAACCCCTGGTCCGCCGACCCGTCGGTCAGATCGACCGCTCCGACCGGCGCTACGGCACATCGTTGTTGCGCGCGCGCCGTCGAGAGCGACGCGCTCGCGAGGATCCATGCCCCAACCAGCGTTACGCAAACCGCGACCTGCAAGGTCGAATGATGGCTCGCCATGAGCGCCCCCGATTATGGCAAGTTACGTTCTTAAGTTACCATACCGCAGAATACACGTTTTGCGATAGTCGGAATCGAGGCCAAGCGGCGGCGGCCGGCACCATTATTCCGCCCTGGCGAGGCGTCCTCTGCATGCTCACCGCGGGCCTGCTCGGCATAGGCAATCTCGTTCTCGCGGCGCACCCGCGCCCGAGTCTTGCAGTCGCCAACCACGTGAAGCGCGAAGGCCGGGGCGGAAAAGGATTTCGAGGGGTGGAGCCTCGTTATCGCTCTTCGCTACGCCCGCTTCGCCAACCAAACACCGTAGCCCGGATGGAGCGAAGCGAAATCCGGGGACGATCTCTAAGCTTTTACGCCCTTCCCGGATTACGCTGCGCTCCATCCGGGCTACGAAAGAAAAAAGGAAGCGGAACGCCGACAAACGCCGATCCGTATCCTCCGCACCATCGGGTGCGGCTCTGCCCTTTTGGGGCAGCTCGCCTGTCGGCGTCCCACCACGGCTCCAGCCAAAGGGAGTCGTCGTCCCTAAGGCTCAGCTCCAGGCCAGGCTTCCTGGGACGCAGTCTGAGTAGGTGTTACCTACCTTCGCCTGTCCCAGCCCAGGGGAACACTCCCCGCCCCGGTCATAGTGCCGGGGGACTGATGCCCGAAACTGCCCGAGGGCGACGTGTATGGCCTCGCCCGCAGGCACCGCACTCGCCCCAACCACCGAAGAGTACCCTCCCCGACGGCATCCTTGGTGAGCGAGATTCGGGGGTGCATGTAACTGAACTGGGGACCATTGTCAAGGCCCGATGTCTCATTATTAGTGACGACGCTGACTAGGGTGCGCCAAGCCACAGAATGTGGTAGGGCTCGGCATGGTCAAGACATTTGAAATCGCGATCAGCAAGGTCGCCGCCCTTCCCGAGGCGACACAAGAGCAGCTCGGAAGAGAGCTTTTGGAGCGCATCGAGACGCTGAAGAATTTGCGCGCCGAAATCGGGGTCGGCATCGGAGAGTTGGACGCAGGCCTCGGCGAAGAGCTCGATGTCGAAGGGCTCCTCCGACAACTTCACCAAGAGCATGCCGGCAAAGCCTAGGCATGTGGTCTGGGCGCCCCGCTCCAAGCGCGATCTGGCCGACGTTTGGCGCTACTACGCACGCGTCGCATCCATCGAAGTTGCCGACAAGCTATTACGTGAGATCAATGAAGCGGCGCAGCGATTGTCCAATGACGCCCACAGATGGCGAGCACGCGACGAGTTGATGCCAGGGCTGCGGTCCGCGCTGGTTCCCCTCACATCATCTTCTATCGGATCGAGAACGGAACGGTTCAGATCGTCCGCGTCCTGCATGGACGTAGAAATCTCCTGGCGATCTTTTCCGATTCGTAACGCGGAGGATGGGCGTAGCCGGTCGCAAGCAGAACCGGGATGGGACTCCAGCTTTTTTCTCAGCACGCCGGCTCCCCCGCTTTCGCGGGGACAAGCGGATAGGGCTATATAGGGCCGCCGGCCCAATCAGAGCCCCCGCAATGCTCCACCTGCAATCCGCCCTCGGCGTCTTCGCCATTCTCGCCATCGCTTTCATCATCAGCGAAGACCGCCGCGCGGTGCCGTGGCGGCCGGTGCTCACCGGGCTTGGGATTACGTTCGCGCTGGCGCTTTTGATGCTCAAGGTGCCGCAGACCGAAGTGGCGTTCGAGGGGATCAACCGCGCGGTCGATGCGGTGGTGGCGGCGACGCGGGCCGGCACCTCTTTCGTATTCGGCTATGTGGGCGGCGGCGCGCTGCCGTTCGATCCGAAGACTCAAGGGTCGGATTTCATTCTGGCGTTCCAGGCGCTGCCGGTGGTGCTGGTGATGAGCGTGTTGTCGTCGCTGTTGTTCTACTGGGGCATCATGCCGCCCGTGGTGCGCGGCTTTTCCTGGGCGCTGGAAAAGACGCTCGACGTCGGCGGCGCGGTCGGGCTGTCGACCGCCGCCAATATCTTCGTCGGCCAGGTCGAGGCGCCACTGTTCATCCGGCCCTATCTGGCAAAACTCTCACGCAGCGAAATGTTCATCGTCATGACCGGCGGCATGGCGGGCATCGCCGGCACGGTGTTCGTGCTCTACGCGACCATCTTGGCCAACGCGATCCCGAATGCCGCGGGCCATATCGTGGTCTGCTCGGTGCTCGGCGCGCCGGCGGCGATCCTGATCAGTCTCCTGATGGTGCCCGACGACAATACGCACCATACCGGCGGCGCACTGGGCGAGATCGAACAGACCGCTGAATCGACCATGGACGCCATCGTCAAGGGCACCGCGTCCGGCCTCGAGCTCCTTCTTAACATCGTCGCCATGCTGATCGTGTTTCTGGCGCTGGTTTATCTCGCCAATGCGATCTTGAATCTCCTCCCCGACATGCTCGGCGCGCCGCTGACGCTGCAGCGCGCGCTCGGCTGGGTGATGGCGCCGGTGTGCTGGCTGATGGGCATTCCGTGGTCGCAGGCGGTCACGGCCGGCGGGCTGATGGGGATCAAGACGGTGCTCAACGAGCTTGTCGCCTATCTCGAGCTCGCGGCGCTGCCGGCCGACGCGCTGGATCCTCGTTCGCGGCTGATCATGCTCTACGCCATGTGCGGCTTCGCCAATTTCGGCTCGCTCGGCATCATGATCGCGGGGCTGTCGACTATGTGCCCGGACAAGCGCACCCAGGTGATCTCGCTCGGCTTAAAATCGATCGTGTCGGGCACGCTGACGACGTGCCTGTTGGGGGCGATCGTGGGGGTGTTGAGCTAGCGAGTGCCCGGCGGACCCGTTATTACGCGGCCTGAACTCGGTCGCGCATTGGCCGTGCCGCCTTTACGACCCGATTGCGGCCGTCGCGCTTGGCTTGGTACAGCGCCTCGTCGGCGCGTTTGATCAGGGCTTCCAGATTGGGCATGTCGAGCGTGGCGCCGGCGATCCCGATACTGACGCTGATCGGCGATTTCTCGCCGGCGAAAACCGGCGCATGTTCCTCGACCAGTCGGCGCAGCCGCTCTGCCACGATTTCCGCGGCGCCGTCGGAGGTTTCCGGCAACAGCAGCGCAAATTCCTCGCCGCCGGTGCGGGCGACAATATCGGTCTCGCGCCGCATCATGGCGCAGTCGTCGGCGATGGCCTTGAGCACCAGATCACCGGCGTCGTGGCCGAAGCGGTCGTTGATCGCTTTGAAATTGTCGATGTCGATCGTCAAGAGCGACAGCGGCCGGCCATAGCGTTGAAAACGTCCCCACTCGAGGCGCGCCAGTGTCTCGAAGTGCCGGCGGTTATAGACCGAGGTCAGCCCGTCCGTGGTTGCGAGCAATGCAAGGCCTGCGGAAAGCCGTTCCGAGTTGCCGCGCTCGCGCACTGCGGTCGGCAGCCAGCGCATGAGTAGCACGACAATCACAAAAAGACCGGCGGCGACATTAGCGAGCTTGGGAATGATGAGGAGTGCCGGGTTGCCGAGGACGCGGCCGATCGACGCCGGGAAGAATCCGTACCGACTGCCGAAGAACAGGCCGAAATAGGTATTTTCCACGATGTTGCGGCAGGTATCCAAGGCCACGACCAGCAACAACAGCCGCGTGGTGCCGAAGATTCGCGGGTTACGGCCGTAATAGACGAGCACCGTGATGAGAACGCCCGCCCATAACGCGACGATCACCCAATAGATCAACGCCGCGAGAAGCTGCATTAGATTGTTGTCCCGCTTCGCATGATGCGAAACGTCCACGGGAGGAATGTTCGCGCGCTGTTATCGGCCCCGGCGATCGATCCGATCTTCGGATTGTGGGTTTAGGAACCGTAAACGGCGACCGCGGGCGCGGTGACTGCGTGCGTGTTGGGGGCTATTGTCGGGGAGTCGCCGCCGTAGCCCGGATGGAGCGCAGCGCAATCCGGGAGCAGAATTGCCGACTTGTCGGAGCCCTGGATTTCGCTTCGCTCCATCCAGGCTACGAAGACTAGAGGAGCCGGGCTTGATCTCTTATGCGAAAAATCTCCTGCCCGGCTTGGCCCTTTGCATCGCCATCACGGCGGCGGCGGGGGTGTTGCAGGCAGCCGAGGTGCATGCCGTCGGCCAGCCTTATCTCGAGGCGCTGGTGCTCGCGATCCTGCTCGGCGTCGGCATCCGCGCGGTGTGGACGCCGGGGCCGCGCTTTCATCCCGGAATCTATGTGAGCGCCAAATTCGTTCTCGAATGCGCCATCGTGATGCTCGGCGCTTCGGTGAGCCTTGCCACCATCACGGCGCTCGGACCGCTGTTGATCGTCGGCATCGCCGCCATCGTGTCGCTCGCCATCGGCACGAGCTATCTCATTTGCCGCGCGTTAAAGCTGCCGCAGCGGCTCGCCATTTTGATTGCCTGCGGCAATTCGATCTGCGGCAATTCGGCGATCGCGGCGGTGGCGCCGGTGATCGGCGCCGACGGTGACGACATCGCGTCCTCGATCTCGTTCACGGCCGTGCTCGGCGTCATCGTCGTGTTGACGCTGCCGCTGCTAGTGCCGGTCCTCAAACTCACGCTGACGCAATATGGCGTGCTCGCGGGCCTCACCGTGTATGCGGTGCCGCAGGTGCTGGCGGCGACGCTGCCGATCGGCGCGCTGTCCAATCAAGTCGGCACCGTGATCAAGCTCGTGCGCGTCTTGATGCTCGGACCGGTGGTGCTGGGCTTTTCGCTCCTGGGCGGGGGTTTACGGGCCTCGTCGAGCCAAGGTCCGCGCAACCGCAGCCGGCCGCATTTTCACGAGATGCTGCCCTGGTTCATCGTCGGCTTTCTGGTGACGCTCGGCGCGCGCTCGCTGGGGCTTATTCCGCAGGCGCTGGTGCCCGTCATCACCGGCACCGCGGCGCTGTTCACCACCGTCGCCATGGCGGCGCTCGGCTTGGGCGTCGACATCCGCGTCGTGGCGCGGACCGGCGCGCGGGTGACGCTCGCGGTGACGGCTTCCCTCGTCGTGCTCGGCCTGATGAGCTACGCGCTCATCCGCTTCGACGGCATCGGCGGGCCGTAGGACCGTAACCCGGATGAAGCGAAGCGCAATCCGGGAGCAAAAGTGCCAAGCCGCTCGAACCCGAGCCTCTCGAACCCTGGATTTCGCTTCGCTCCATCCAGGCTCCGAACAAGCTCAGTGCAGCCGGAACTCGCCATCCACCGCGCGGATCTCGGCCGGCTTGATCAGCCGCGCATGCGCGACGGTAACCGAGTGCAGCGGGCCTTCGAGCTTCTCCAGCCAGAAATTGAGGAATTTGTTCAGCACCGGGAAATTCGGGCACAGATCGTAATCCTGCCAGACGTAAGTCTGCAGCAACCACTGGTGATCGGGCCGCCGATAGAGAATATTGGCGGTGGTCAACCCGTAGCCTTCGAGCTGCCGGCGGAAGTCTTTTGAAGACACCTGCGTAGCCATCATGCCCTCCAATTCCCAGCTAGGGAATGTTTCGAGACTCGTCGGTTCATTTCAAGCCTCAAATTTAAATAAGTTGTTTATTTCCAAGGCACTAGCAGCATCCCCGCAGCCGTGCTAACAGCCCGGCTACGCGGGAGCCTGACCGAATTTCAACCGCACCCTTTGGGATAAGTTTCCTCGGTGGGAACCTGAATATTTTGTTCCAGGGGCCGGAACCCGCCCGCATTAACCGTTTGGAATTCTGTTGTTGGCAATCCGATACCGTGAGTGCTAAATAATTTTCAGGCGCCTCTTGCGGGCTCAAAAACCGCGCACCATGTCGCCGTCAGGCGATCGGCCGCAGGATCTCATCCACGCGACTTTCGGGCGATCGCTTCCACCAAACGAACTACTCAACACGCTAGCGTTTTCAATAACCTAGGAGGACACCATGAAGTTCCGCCCGCTTCACGACCGCGTCGTCGTCAAGCGCATCGATGCCGAGGAAAAGACCACCGGCGGCATCATTATCCCCGACACCGCCAAGGAAAAGCCCTCGCAGGGCGAAGTCATCGCCATCGGCCCGGGTGGCCGCGACGAGGCAGGCAAACTGATCCCGATCGACCTCAAGGTCGGCGACCGCGTGCTGTTCGGCAAGTGGTCGGGCACCGAGGTCAAGATCGACGGCCAGGAGCTCCTGATCATGAAGGAGTCCGACATCATGGGCGTGCTCGACGTCGAGATCGCCCGCAAGAAGGCCGCGTAACGTTCGCACCCGAACGTCACGAACCCAATCAACCGGAGTTAAATTCAAATGGCTGCTAAGGAAGTCAAATTTGCAGTCGATGCGCGCGACCGGATGTTGCGCGGCGTCGACATTCTCGCCAATGCGGTGAAAGTGACGCTCGGCCCCAAGGGCCGCAACGTCGTGCTCGACAAGTCGTTCGGCGCACCCCGCATCACCAAGGACGGCGTCACCGTCGCCAAGGAAATCGAACTCGAGGACAAGTTCGAGAACATGGGCGCCCAGATGGTGCGCGAAGTCGCTTCGAAGACTTCGGACATCGCCGGTGACGGCACCACGACCGCGACCGTGCTCGCCGCCGCGATCGTCAAGGAAGGTTCGAAGGCGGTTGCCGCCGGCATGAACCCGATGGACCTCAAGCGCGGCATCGACCTCGCGGTCGAGACCGTGGTCGAGGAGCTCAAGAAGAACTCGAAGAAGGTCACCTCGAACGCCGAAATCGCCCAGGTCGGAACGATCTCCGCCAACGGCGACAAGGAAATCGGCGACTACCTCGCCAAGGCGATGGAAAAGGTCGGCAATGAAGGCGTAATCACGGTCGAAGAGGCCAAAAGCCTCGAGACCGAGCTCGACGTCGTCGAAGGCATGCAGTTCGACCGCGGCTACATCTCGCCCTACTTCATCACCAACGCCGACAAGATGCGCGTCGAGATGGAGGACCCCTACATCCTCATCAACGAGAAGAAGTTGTCGGCGCTCAACGAGCTCCTGCCGCTTCTCGAAGCGGTCGTGCAGACCGGCAAGCCGCTCCTCATCGTCGCCGAAGACGTCGAGGGCGAGGCGCTGGCGACGCTGGTCGTCAACAAACTGCGCGGCGGCCTGAAGATCGCCGCGGTCAAGGCGCCGGGCTTCGGCGATCGCCGCAAGGCGATGCTCGAAGACATCGCCATCCTGACGAGCGGCCAGATGATCGCCGAAGACCTCGGCGTCAAGCTCGAGAACGTCACGCTCGACATGCTCGGACGCGCGAAGAAGATCCGCATCGAGAAAGAGAACACGACGATCGTCGAGGGCGCCGGCAAGAAGAAGGACATCGAGGCGCGCATCGCCCAGATCAAGGCGCAGATCGAGGAGACGACCTCCGACTACGACAAGGAGAAGCTGCAGGAGCGGCTGGCCAAGCTCGCCGGCGGCGTGGCGGTGATCCATGTCGGCGGCGCGACCGAGGTCGAAGTCAAGGAGAAGAAGGACCGCGTCGACGACGCACTGCACGCGACCCGCGCGGCGGTCGAGGAAGGGGTCGTGCCGGGCGGCGGCGTCGCCTTGCTGCGCTCGGGCAAGGCGCTCGCCGGCGTCAAGACGGACAACGCCGACC
>JBAPUM010000104.1:0-45203 GCA_049282655.1 Xanthobacteraceae bacterium | reverse complement strand
ACACTCCCCGCCCCGGTCATAGTGCCGGGGGACTGATGCCCGAAGCTGCCCGAGGGAAGAGTGTATGGCCCCGCCCGCAGGCACCGCACTCGCCCCGACCGCCGGGGAGTACCCTCCCCGACGGCGTCCTTGGTGAGCGAGATTCGGCAAGCAATGTAACCGTTACGGTGACTAATGTCACATCACGTCTCTGTTACCGCGACGCCCCTCTTCCGTCATCCTGAGGTGCTCGGCCGCAGGCCGAGCCTCGAAGGAGACGGCCCGGGCGCCCCGGCCGCACCCTTCGAGGCTCGCTGCGCTCGCACCTCAGGGTGACGGTACAATCATCTGAGCCATCCAAGTCTTCGCCTAAAATCTCAAGCCCGGCCGGCTCGCCGCTGCTTTCGGGCCTGTCCGGCGACGTACTCGCGGAGCGCCCGGTTGATGCGGGTTTGATAGCCTTCGCCGGACTTGGCGTGGCCCTTGAACCAGGAGACCACATCGGAATCCAGACGAAGCGTGAGTTGCTGTTTGACGGGCCGATAGAACAAGCCGCGTTTGGCGCCCGACCAGTCGAGCAGCTCGGGCGCGTCCGATTTGTCGAGTGCGTCATCGGTAGAGCCGCAAGTGACTTCAGTTCCGCCGACTGCGCCCGCGTCAGCGGCTTAGAAATTTCCTTCTTCATACGCTCTCCTTTCGTGCGGCGTGGCCTTTCTGGCGCTGAAGAGTACTGCGTTACCGCTCCATAAAAGAGAAACTTACGGAACCCGCTCGACAGATTTCACAACGACCGAACTTTGTGTCAGGAAGATGCACGGCGAACGCGCAAAAAATGCCGAGCGACCGATGATCCAGAAAACGACCGTGATCAAACGCTCGGTTCTCGTTCGCGGTCGCAATACCAGTATCACGCTTGAAGACGAATTTTGGGAGGGGTTCAAGCTGATCGCTAGCCTGCAGGAAGTTACGATAACTGAACTGATAGGAAGGATTGACGCAGCGCGAGGAGCCGCGAACCTGTCCTCAGCAATCCGCTTGCTGGTTCTCAGACATTACCAAGCGCAGGCCAGCCGCGCGAGAAAACGGCGCCTACGTCGGGCGAGCAAACGAGGTAATGGCGCGGAAAATAAGCGTCGCAAATGAATGGCATTGTCCGGAACCGGACAGCCTCATCTGTTTCGCCCTAATCTTGGTCTTGCCCGAGCATTCTGCCAGTTGACCGGCTTATGAGATGCACGCGCGTGCAAACCACGCATGTCACGGGCTCATAGATCTCGGCGTGGCCGGCCGGCGCTTCGTCGGCCGAGATCGCCTGGATGTTCAGCCCCGTCACCGGGCATCGATAGAGAAACGGTGTCATACGGCTTGGGTAATCGGGCCAGGGCACCGCTTCAATTCCGTAAATATCCGTAGGCTGGATTCGGTCTTTTTGGCTCGCAAGCTGGGGCTCAGGACCCGGCGATCGTGCGATAATGTTCGAGAACGAACAAGCGGATCGCCGATGACAAGTTCACCGTGGGATGCCGGCGGCCTTCGATCGTATTGACAAGCTCGGTTATCGTGGTTCGTCGTTCCATTGCGATCTCCTTGAGAGCCTTCCAAAACTCGTTCTCAAGCGTGACGCTTGTTTTACGATCCCGAAGGGCAATGGAGCGTTTTTTGACAGCTGATTTGACCATGGCTTGATTTGGTTGGTCGTCGGGCAGTGGCGCGCGACAGAGTGTTTTGAGGGGCCATGGCGCTTACCTACAGTGACGGCCTCTGTTGAGCATTGACATGAATCAATCAGCTTCGTCGGAGGGCGCCGTGCATCGACGCGTGTTGGCGTAGGCGATCGAGTCGGGCTTGGTTCGATAAATCGGGTGAACAGCACCGTGTCATTAGGGACCAATGATTTCCTTATTCGTTATTGCCGGACTTGATCCGGCAATCCATGATGCGGCTTCGCGCGGCTGCTACCGAGACGGGCAATGAAAGAACTTGCTCTAGCAATCTGCATTGCTTCGATGGCCCCGGCGGCATTCGCCGAAACTATCGCGGCGTGTGATGCAGCAGCACATATCGGGCAGATCGTTCCCGTTGAAGGCCCCGTCGACGAGGCCCATCACGCCGCTTCCGGCCGCGCGACATTTCTCGATATGGGCGGACAGTATCCGAACAATTGCCTCGCCATCGTCATGTTCTCGGACGATCAAAGCAAGTCTCCGAACGTGGACGCGTTGGAAGCCAAAACGGTCGATATCACCGGAATGATCAAATCGTATCGTGGGCGGCCCGAGATCATTTTGAATGATCCACCGCAACTGAAAACAAAATAGCCTCCGACGAGAGAAGATACGCCATGGAAGAAAGCCCGCTGCGTCTCGTCAGAAAACCCATCCTACCGGCTAATTCTGGCGAAATGGTAGGGTGTCGCCGCAATTCCTGATTGGCGGGGCCGGCTCTAAAATGACCGGCTACAGCGATGCCGATGTTAGTATGCTCACTACGCTCGCGTGCACAGCGAGGAGAGGGATATGAACGCGAACCAGGGGCTGACTTGGCCGCAAATTCGATATTGGTTGATTTGCGGTGCGTTATTAATCGGGGGGGGAGCGGCAACAATATGGGGTGATAAGACGTGGCCCTTCGTCAAAGAGCTAGGGCCAGGTATTTTTACCGCCGGAATTTTAGCGGCGCTCGTAGAGCCCTTCTTCCGTCATGAATTCGCGCGCGATGCGTTTCTGGCCGCGTTTCGATACGTAATGCCTGATGAACTGAAAGAGGAAGTGCAGAGAATTATCGGCTATAAATTTTTGTCAACTGACAGCAGAATGATTGTGAAGATTGAGCCAATCCCCACAACAGACTTGGTTCGCGTCCATTTGAGTTTGGAGCGAACGGTCAAGAATGTAAGCCGACACACAGAAATAACGTCGGTTATGTTTGCACTCGATGAGTGGGGATTTGATGGGCAACAATCGAAGATCGATGAATGTAGCTTTGATATCGGGAACGGCCCAGAGCATTGCGGCGACGAACGTCACGACGATCCGGTAGTGGGAAAGAGACGAGATAATATTTCGATACAATCAGGTCAAACATACAAAGTCGTAATGAAAGGCAGCGAAATTCACCGGGATAATGACGCGCTGCGGATGTTCCATAACCATGCCGCCATCAACCCGGTTGTTGAATTACATGCACCAGCAGATTTTAAGTATGGGTGCTCCTTCGGAGTGCCCGGCGAAAAGATAAGTCCTTCCAGAATCGATGCTCACTATCGGCTGGATGGCACACAGTTCCCCGGTCAATGCACATATATCCGATGGTGGCGGGAAAAATCAGAGGCATCAAAATGACGAAACGCGCAAAGCAAGTAGCCGCATGAGCATAGCGACATGCGAGGTTACGGCTGGTGAGGCAGAACCCGGATGGCGCTGCGCGCATCCGGGCTAGGCTTGCTTCGACGCGCGATGCGGCGCGCCCGCGCGTTCGGGTCGCGAGCGTCGAACTTAGAAAGATTTGCCCAAGTTCAACATGACCGTGGTCAGCGTGTGCGACCCGGTCGCGAGGTTATAACTCTGGAACGGCGCGAAATTCGCCGACGGCGCGCTGACATTTTGCGAGCGTGCGAAGGCCCAGTTTGAATCCACGCCGGCAAACCAGCCGCCTGAGAGCTGATAGCGCGCACCGACGCCGACCGCGGGATCGGCCTGCCACCAGGTCTTGGTGGCGGACGTGGCGGGGGCGCCTGGGCCGGCGCCCGGCTCGGTCAGGTTGAAGCCCGCCTGGAAGCGGTCGAAATCGAAGCCGCCGTGGACGTCAAAGGAGAGGCCCGGCACGTTGATACCGAAGGTCCTTGCCGGTGTGCGATACCCCAAAGCGATCGGTATCGACCACGTCTCTTTGAGAAATGAAGTACCGGTCCCCGCCGGACCGGCGTTGAGGCCCGAGAACGAAGCCGTAGCCCGGCCTGGATCAATGGCCGCGATGGCTAAAAAGAGATCACAGAGGCTGAAGGCCTGCGGACTTCCACTCGTAATGTCCGTCGGATCATCTCCACCTGAAATCGTTATGCACGCGTTGGTTACAGTGGGGGCTAATTCAACTGCTACGCCGCCGGCGGGTGTCGTGTGATTGAGAGATTGCGATTGGGTCACGGTCGGGGGAGCGCCGCCAATATCGGTGCCGCTCATCGAACCGTTGCCGCGGTAGTTCAGGAAGCCAAAGTTGCCCATGACTGAGAAGCCAGACATTCGCGGTGGCGCCGCGGCGTTTCGCCCGCGACGCTCCGGAGCACGCTCCGTTGCGTCCAGCCTCGGCTGGGTCGTGCTCTCGTGAAGCTTCTTTTTCTCGTGATGTGTCTTTTTCGATGGCGGGTGCGAGGCACCGTCCGCGCTCTGCGCCAATGCGGCTGACGCGAACAGCGACAGCGCAACGCCGAGCATCAAGGGAGCGCTACGCAAAGCGCCCGTGTTCGCGCCCGCGCCAGAAATCTTCATCATGATGATCGCCCCCGTGGCGGACTCAAAACGGTCCATCTTCGTCTTCGGCAAGACAGCATCGATTTGAAACAAAAGGAAGGAATGAAGCCTATTTTGCCGCACTTGCCACCGGAGCGTGACTCAAATGTCACAAAATGACTATGGAACCCAATCGCAGATGGTCGTTCGCGACCGCTGCACTTATGACGATCGCGATGATGTGGAAAAGTACGCAAGGCGCAGCGTGGATTAGCGCCGCGGACCATACTTGACGGCAACTCCGTCGGAGGCGACCCTCGGCACGGATGGCGAAGACAGCGGGCGCCACAAGCCCGCGCAGCCGGGAGGACCACCTCATGCCACGCGCGCCACGCGTCGCTATCATCGGCGGCGGTATCGGTGGGCTTGCCGCGGCGCTGGCGCTCGAGCGGCGCGGCGTCGAGGCGATCGTCTGCGAGCAGGCGCCGGCGCTGAGCGAGTTTGGCGCCGGGCTCAATTTGACGCCGAACGCCATCAAGGCGCTGCGCGCGCTCGGCATCGGGGCCGAGATCGAGGCGATCGGGTCGGGATCGGAATATATGCTGATGCGGTCGTGGAAATCGGGCCGCGTCATCTCGCGCGCCCGGCGCGGCGAATTCCGCAAGCTCTACGGCGCGCCGAATTTGACGGCGCATCGCGCCGATCTGCTCGGCGTGCTGCGCGGCGCGCTCAAGTCAACCGACATCCGGCTGGGCAAGCGCGCCGTGGCGGTCGAAAGCTCAGACCGCGGCGCGGTGGCGCGTTTTGCCGACGGCAGCGACATCGAAGCCGATATCGTCATTGGCGCCGACGGCATTCATTCGGTGGTGCGCAACGCGCTCTTCGGCGCCGAGGCGCCGCGCTTCACCGGCTGCATCTGCTGGCGCGGCATGGCGCCCGCCGACGCGGTGCCGCGCGACATCAATATCGCGGACGGCGCGCTGTGGATGGGACCGCACGGCCACGTCGTGCATTACCCGGTGCGCCGCGGCGAACTCGTCAACATCGTCGCCCATCTCGACAGCACGGCCTGGACCGAAGAATCCTGGACGCACGAATGCGACTTAGGCGAGGTTACTTCGGCCTATAGGGGCTGGAATCCGGCGCTGACCCGGCTCTTTCCGTATAGCGAGCACTGGTACAAATGGGCGCTCTACGATCGCGATCCGCTGCCGCATTGGAGCAAAGGCCGGGCGACGCTGCTCGGCGATTCGGCGCACGCCATGCTGCCTTATCTCGGCCAAGGCGCCGCCATGGCGATCGAGGACGGCTGCGTGCTCGCCGCGATGATCGCGCGCCACGGCGACGATCTCAACGAGGCGCTTGCCGGTTATGAGCGGATGCGGGCGCCGCGCACGACGGCGGCCGTGATGGGATCGCGGGCGCGTGCCAAGGAGAACCACCTCGCCTCGCGCTGGGCGCAGCTCAAGCGCGACGTGAAATTCGCCTGGCGCCAACGCTTCGGCACCGACAACACCGCGTTCCAGGCGGCATGGCTCTACGACTACGACGCCGGGCGCGAGATCGCGTGAGCGCGCTGATTTCAGGTCGATAGGTAATCCGCTCGTCCCCGCGAAAGCGGGGACCCGGAATGCCCGGCTCGATTCCCGCTTTCGCGGGAATGAGCGGCCGGTGGAGACGATTCCACGTGAACTCGTCTCCCCAGCGAGCTTACTCGAACGCTCCCGGAAACACTTCGACGACCGCGCCGGTGGAGACATCCACCAACAGCAGGTCCGGTCCGTATTCCACATATTGGAAACCCGGATCGGGCGGCGGCAAGCCCATATCGGCCCAGCCGGAATAGTAATAGTCCGGCGTGGACCAAAAGATCGGCGGCAGGATCGCGCCCACGGCCCAGAGTCGATAGCCATAGCCGGACGGGTAAGCCCACGGACGCGCGTAGTGGACCGGGTGCCATGCATAAGGATGGCCGTGGTACATCCACGGCGCATGGACGCCGACATGAACCGGACCGCCGGCATGGCCCATGGCTCCAGGCGGCAGGCCGCCGGGGTGCACCATGGCGCCGGGGGGCGGACCGTGCGGATGCGCCATGGCACCAGGTGGCGGACCGTGCGGCACCATGGCGGGCCTGCCGGGCGGCGGACCGTGCGGCGGGGCGCCATGCGGCGCCGGGCCGTGATGGGCGTCCTTATGCTCCTGCGCGAGTGCCAAAGTCGGCAAGGCGAGCGCCAACATCGCGGCAATGGCAAGGGCTCGCAGCATGGCAATCCTCATCGTTGTTTCGGGGCAGCGGACGGGCACGGAGATTTTCCCGCAGGCTATCACTTTGCCGCCACGATGTAACGCCGGAGGAAGGTTATTTAGTGGCGCGTCAGCCAGACGCGTGCGGCACGCTGGGCGGCCGCGATATCGGCCGAGCGCATTTCGCTCGCGATCTCGCAGCGCAGGCGGACCGCCTCGCTCGAGCCGTGCATGCCGGCGATGTTGAACCATTTGTGGGCGGACACCATGTCGGCCGGCACGCTGTTGCCGGTCGAATACTTGATGCCAAGTTGCAGAAATTTTTCGGCATCGCCCGCCGCACGCAGCATCTCGGTTTCGTGCCTCGCGGTCTCGGTCTGCATCGCTCTCGACATGTTCCTCGACATGTTTCTCGACATGTTTCTCGACATGGCCTTGCTCCCTTTTGGCTCCTCGTACTCGCCGTCAATCATCAGGCTATCGGCAGGGGCCGGCGCCGGGAAATTCGGGAATAATCCATAAGGGCCATACCGTAAGGACAGCTTGCCCAGGGCAACTTGCAGTAACGGCAGCTTGCCGTAAGGGCAGCTTGCTTTCGCGGCCTCTCCGGCCGATATAGGGGCCGGGAGGTTGGCGGTGGACGAGCCACTCGCCAACCGGGTCAGATCCGGAAGGAAGCAGCCCTAACGAGCGCGGTTCGGGTCGCTCGTCAGCCTCCCACCCATTCACATTCCCGTAGCCCGCATGGAGCGCAGCGCAATGCGGGAAGGGCCGCCCCGGATTTCGCTTCGCTCCATCCGGGCTACGTTCCGAGTATCCGCAAATTGATGCGATGAACGACGCAACCACACCCACCGCTGCCTACCGTGTGCTGGCGCGCAAATACCGGCCGGCCACGTTCGACGACCTGATCGGCCAGGACGCCATGGTGCGGACCGTCTCGAACGGTTTCGAGACCGGCCGCATCCCGCAGGCCTGGATCCTGACCGGCGTGCGCGGGGTCGGCAAAACCACGACGGCGCGGATTCTCGCGCGCGCGCTCAATTACGAATTGCCGGACGGTTCGATCACCGGCCCCACCATCAAGATGCCGGTGCTCGGCGTGCATTGCGAAGCCATCATGGAAAGCCGCCATCTCGATGTCATCGAGATGGACGCCGCTTCCCATAACGGCGTCGACGACGTGCGCCAGATCAACGAAGCGGTGCGCTATGCGCCGGTGTCGGCACGCTACAAGGTCTACATCCTCGACGAAGTGCACATGCTGACGCCGCAGGCCTTCAACGCGCTGCTGAAGACGCTGGAAGAGCCGCCGCCGCACGCCAAGTTCGTGTTCGCCACCACCGAAATCCGCAAAGTGCCGATCACCGTCTTGTCGCGCTGCCAGCGCTTCGATTTGCGCCGGGTCGATGCCGCGCTGTTGGTGAAGCATCTGCAAGGCATCGCCGGCAAGGAAGCGATCGAGGCGGAGCCCGAAGCGCTAGGCCTCATCGCGCGCGCCGCCGAAGGCTCGGTGCGCGATTCGCTGTCGTTGTTCGATCAGGCGATCGCTCACGCGGCGGGATTAGTGCGCGCCGAGGATGTGCGGCAGATGCTCGGGCTTGCCGACCGCACCCGCGTGATCGATCTGTTCGAGGCGCTGATGCGCGCCGATATCGCAGCAGCGCTTGCCGAGCTGCGCAGCCAATACGATTCCGGCGCCGATCCCGCCATGGTGCTCGGCGATCTCGCCGAGTTCACCCATTTCGTCACTCGGGTGAAGATCGTGCCGGCGCTCGCCGACGACGTGTCGCTGATGGAGGCCGAGCGCGTGCGCGGCCGCCCCTTCGCCACCAAATTGTCGATGCGGGTTCTGGCGCGCTGTTGGCAGATGCTGCTCAAGGGCATCGGCGAGGTCGAGGCGGCCGGACGGCCGGTCGATGCCGCCGAAATGGTTTTGGTGCGCATCGCCTATGCGGCCGATCTGCCGACGCCCGATGAAGTGATCCGCTCGCTCGGCGACACGCGCGGCAACGGCGCGGCGGCACAAAGCTCCGGCTCAGCGGCGCCGGCCGCGCCATCGCGCCCCGAGTTACGCTCGGAGAACCGAGCGTCGCGCGGCCCGCTCGCGGCCGCAGTGCCCGTGCAGGCTGGGCCGCGCGAGGAGCCGATTGCACGCGATGATGTCAACGCCGAGCCGGCGCGCACGATCAAGAATTTTGCGGAACTGATCGCGCTCGCCACCGAAAAGCGCGACATCGGCATCAAGAGCGCGCTGGAGCGCGACGTGCGGCTGGTGCGCTTCGAAGACGGCACGCTCGAAGTCGCGCTGGAACCGAGCGCACGGCCGACGCTGGTCGGTGAACTGTCAAAGAAGCTTACGGAGTGGACCGGCCGGCGCTGGATGGTCGCCGTTTCGGCCGAAGCCGGCATGCCGTCGATGCGCGCGCAATCGGCTCAGCGCAAAGCCGAACTGAAAGACACCGTGCGCGCCGATCCCTTGGTGCAGGCGGTGCTGCAACGCTTTCCGGGCGCCGAAATTGTCGATGTGCGCCCACCGGGCGATCCGGCCGCCGACGCCTCCGATATGCCCGAAGCCCTCCCGAACGAGAGTGACCTCGATGCCTGATTTTCTCGGCCTGATGAAACAAGCCACCGAATTGAAATCGAAAATGGAAGCGATGCAGGCCGAGCTCGAGCGCATCGAGGTCGAGGGCGCTGCCGGCGGCGGGCTGGTCGCGGTGAAACTCTCCGGCAAAGGCGACTTGCGCGGGGTGAGCATCGACGACTCGCTCTTCAAGCCCGACCAGAAAGAAATCCTCGAAGATCTCATCGTCGCGGCGCATGCCGACGCCAAGCGCAAGCTCGAAAGCCAGCTTGCGGATAAGATGCAGGCGCTGACCGGCGGGTTGCCGCTGCCGCCGGGGCTGAAGCTGTTTTAATGCCCGCTATCGCCGCCGGTCCCGAAATCGAGCGCCTGATCCAGCTCTTGGCCCGCCTGCCGGGGCTCGGACCGCGCTCGGCGCGGCGCGCCGCCTTGTTCCTGATCAAAAAGCGCGAACTCATCATGGCGCCGCTGGCGGCGGCGCTCCTGACCGCGATCGAGAAGATCGAGGTCTGCCGGATCTGCGGCAATATCGACACGCAAAATCCTTGCACGGTCTGCGTCGATCCCAAGCGCGACGGCTCGGCCATCGTCGTGGTCGCCGATGTCGCCGATCTCTGGGCGCTGGAACGCGCGCATGCCATCAACGCGCTCTATCACGTGCTCGGCGGCACGCTGTCGCCGCTCGACGGCGTCGGGCCCGACGATTTGACCATCGATGCGCTGGTGAAGCGGGCGAGCGATCCGGCGGTCAAGGAAGTGATCATCGCGCTCAGCGCCACGGTCGACGGCCAGAGCACCGCGCATTACATCACCGACCTGTTGCACGACGCCCAAGAAAAAGGACAAGTGAAGGTGACCCGCCTCGCCCACGGCGTGCCGGTCGGCGGCGAACTCGATTATCTCGACGAAGGTACGCTCGCCGCCGCGATGCGCAGCCGGACGCCTTTTTAGGCAGCGGGATGCGTTGCTCGCAATTTAGCCAGGCAAAGCTCGCAATCCGTACAAATGCGGATTTTGCCAAGGAAGCGATGTATGAAACGGCCGGAATCTTCACGGAATCTCCATGCGTCGCGACCGGCCGAACTTGGCCCACGGTTTGCATAGCTATGGTCGGCGATCTCGGTCTCACTTACCGTGATAAATTGAGGTTGCTGGAGCCCCGGCATTCCCGGCACCGGGGCTCTATTATTTGGGCTAGCCCCCAGCGTGGCGGAAGCGCCGCGCGGGTCGTATAAGCCCCGCATGAGCGACGACATCCCCTTCAATAAGAGCCTCGACCTCGAGCCCGATACGGTCCGCGAAATCGCGCCGGGCGTCCGCGCGGTGCTGACCAACAATCCGAGCCCTTTCACCTTCAAGGGCACGATGAGCTACATCATCGGCCGCGGCAAAGTGGCGATCCTCGACCCGGGACCGGACGATGACGCCCATGTGGCGGCGCTGCTCGATGCCGTGCGCAACGAAACCGTCACCCACATTTTCGTCACCCATACGCATCGCGATCACTCGCCGGCGGTGCCGAAGATCAAGGCGGCGACCGGCGCAAAAGTGTTCGCCCAAGGGTCGCACCGGCTGGCGCGGCCGCTGCATATCGGCGAGACCGCCCGGCGGCTCGACGCGTCGGCCGATATGGATTTTCGGCCCGACGTCGCGCTTGCCGACGGCGAGGTGGTGGCGGGCGACGGCTGGACGCTCGAAGCGGTGACGACGCCGGGCCACACCGCCAATCACATGGCCTTTGCGTTCAAGGAATCCGAGCTTCTGTTCGCCGGCGATCATGTGATGGCCTGGTCGACCACGATCGTGGCGCCGCCCGACGGCGCCATGAGCGATTACATGGCCTCGCTCGACAAGCTCGCACTGCGGAGCGAAGAGCTTTACTTGTCCGGCCATGGCGCGCCGATCCGGGAGGCACCGCGTTATGTGGCGCACCTGATCCGGCATCGGAAGGCGCGCGAAGCGTCGCTGTTGCACCGGCTCGGCAAAGGCTCAGCCGACATCCCGACTTTGGTGAAGGCCGTCTATATCGGGCTCGATCCGCGGCTCACCGGCGCCGCCGCTTTATCGGTCCTGGCGCACATGGAAGATCTCGTCGCCCGCGGCGTGGTCGACACCGACGGGCCGCCGTCGATCGACGGCATCTACCGCTTGGCGGCCGCGCCCTTGGGCGCCGGCTGACGCGGCGGCGGCGGCGCTTTCTTTTCCGGCACCGGCGCCGCCAACACGTCGTCGATATCGTCGATCAGATTGCGCACCCGCGAAGCATTGGTGCCGATATCGTTGCGGCCGTAGCGCGAGGCCGAGCGCACATCGATGCGGGCGCCGTCGCTCGTCGGACGAATCCGCACCACCACATCGTCACGAAAGCCGAGGATCGGCGTGCGCGCCACCGCCTCGATGATGCCGTCGCGGCCCGACGCGGCGCCGGCGCGCAGCGGCGGACCCGGTTGCGGCGGCCTCGTATCGACGATGCGCCAGCGGCGCTTGACGATCACTTTCATGGCCGCGTCGAATGCTTCCTGCGGCGTTGACGTCGTGTCGTCGGGCTCGATGTCGGAATAAGCCGCGTGCTGCTGCTCGGCGGCGTAAAGACCCGCATAGACCACCGGATTGGCATCGCGCGGCCGCAAGCGCGCGATCGCGTCGAATTGCGGCGGATCGATCGGGTCGGTGGTGATGTCGGAAATCGCCGGCAGGCGGGAACCCTTGATGCCGAGATAGAGCGGATAGGCGATCAGCGCCAAACCGATAAAGACCGCCGTGGCCGCATGGCGGCCGCCGCCTGTGCCCTCGCGCCAGATGACGATGACGGCGCCCAAGGCGAGCAGAATGGCGACGCAGGCCAGCACCAGGGCGCCGGCCAGCGTCGACAGCGCCGGCACGATGTCGAGCGCGCCGGAGCGAACGATGACGACGGCGATGAGGGTTGTGGCCAGCGAAAAGAACGCGATGCGGCGCGCCCAAATGGCGAGCCGCGAGATCGGCTGTTCGTTGTAGATACGGCGGCGCATTATTCGAGGATGTAATCGTTTCGGTGGGCTATTTCGCGGCGGCCCCTGACATAACGCTATTCGCCTGCGCCGTACACCGGCCGATCAGGCGCTGCACGACATTGAGAGGGCGACCTTCACGACCCGAACACCACCGCGTGCATGATGCGGCCGGGCACCAGGGTAAAAAGCCCGGCAATCACCAGCGCGCCGAGGAACAGCCCGATCATCGTATAGCGATGACGCGGGACGTTATGACGGTGCGCGGCGAGCACGCCGAAGGGCAGCATGGTCAAAGTAAAAATGGCCAGCAAGTGGATCGGGCTCCACTGCCCCCATAGCCGTATCTGATGGATGAAAAAGGCGGTGGCGCTGACCACAAGCATCAGCGTCACCCAAATCCAGCCCAGCGTCCGGTGCGGCAGCGTGCCCTTGGGCGCGGCGAATTGCACGAGGCCGAGCGCGAAGGCGGACATGGCGGCGAAGGCGTGAATCTGAATCGCCGGCGTGGCCTCAAGAAGCGGCGCGAGCGTCATGGTTCATCCAGCCAGGCTCACTCGGTTTGGCGCGCCCAAGTTAGCTGATGCGCTGTCATAGCCCCAGCAACTTCTTGCTGTTGCCGCCGGCCAGCGCCGCGACGGTCGCGGCATCGAAACCTTCGGTGCCGGCAATATGACCGAGCGGATCGTATTCGGCCATGTCGTAGGGATAATCGGTACCGAGCACCACGTGATCGGCGCCGAACACGCGCACCAGTTCGGCGAGCTGGTTCGGCGTGAACACCACGGTGTCGACGTAAATGCGTTTGAGATAGCTGGTCGGCGGTTGCGGCAGCGCGCCGTGTGAGTCCGAGCGCGCGCCCCAGGCGTGATCGATGCGGCCCGAATAGGCGCCGAGATAACCGCCGCCATGGACGGCGAGGATTTTCAGCTTGGGATGGCGTTCGAGCACGCCGTCGAATATCAGATAATGCAGCGCAATCGTCGTCTCCAGCGGATTGCCGATGACATTGTTGAAATAAAACCGCTGCAGCCGCGACGCATCGGTAAAGCCGTTGGGATGGATCATCACCAGCGTGCCGAGCTCTTCGGCCTTTTTCCAGAACGGCGCGAAAGCCGGATCGGACAATTCCTTGCCGGCGACATTGGTGAGAATCTCGACACCGGTGAAGCCAAGCTCGCGCACGCAGCGTTCAAGCTCTTTTGCCGCCTCGTTGCCGTCGGTCAGCGGCACCGCGCCGAAACCCTTCAGCCGATCGGGCTTTTTGGCGCAGAACGCCGCGATGCCGTCATTGACCATGCGCGTCGCCTTGACGGCGATGTCGAGCGGCACGGTGTAGTAACATTGCGGCGGCGGCGGCGCGATCAGCTGCATGTCGATGCCCATGGCGTCGAGATCGGCGAGCCTGTGCTCATGCCCGGCGCGTTCGCGGATGTCGGCTTCCTGCTTCTGCGTGAGCGCCTTGGTTTCCGCATTGGCGAAATGCGCGAGCGGGATGGTCGACCAATCGAGATAGGGCTCGACGAATTTCGCCGCTTCCGGCACCGCGACATGCGAATGGATGTCGATCGTCACACTCTGCGGCCTTGTTTCGCGGCCGGGCTTGCCGTGGCGGCGCGCCGCGGTCGGAGCGTATTTATTCCAGAGATCGGTCATCGGCTTTCCTTGCAATAAGCGTTTCCCGCATCGGGAAAAGCACAGCGAAAGGCGACGCGCAACAAGAATGATCTATCGTTGCGCGCTGACAATTTTATCGCTTCACGGCAAGCTGGAAGTTCGCTAGCCTGCACGGAGGCTCAAGCCAAGCGTTTATAAGAAGCCTTATCGCCGGTCGCGTGGGGGGACAACATGGCCGTCAATAGGATATTCGCTTGTCGATTGCCGTTCGCTCTCGCGCTGTCATTTGTTTTGGCGCTGGCGCTCTCGACAGTGGCGATGGCCCAGCGTTCGTCGGTCAATTTTCAGACGCGCTTTACCGGCCAAGTCGATTGCGAGACGCCCATACCATTGAAGAACATTCCCATCAGTTGGCAGGTAACCGGCGTCCTCAATGCGGATGGCAGCGGAACCGCCGATCTCCTCGGCACCGCGTTTGTGCTCTCAACGACGATTCATTTCGAAGGCCGCCTGGGCGCGAAGCCGGCAGCCTCACCGGGCGGCACCACCCAGGTCCGTGTCGCCGGCCCGCATACTCTGTTGCTGATCTGGAATCTGCCGAACAATCAGTTCGTCACGCGAATTACGGTCGCGGGGCAGTCTTGCACCGGCGGCTTCGAAGCGAAACTGAAGCCCGGAAAGAGCCAATACACAATCTTCGACGGCTCAGGTTTTCAGTATTGCGGGCGGCCGCGCGTCGAGGGAACCTCCTGCGAGGTTCATTGAGAAAGCGCACGGATCGCGGCGACGTCTTGATCGGGCGCCCTGGCGTCCGCGGAACGGCACTTATCATTCGCAGAACTGCCGCCCTTCAAAATTGAAGCATTTGCCGTGGCTCCTCGGCGCGGCGGCTCGTTTCGGGGCGGGCGCGACCGGAGCGGGCGCCGGCTCCGTCGTCGCATTCTTCGGAGGCGGCGGGGCGGGTGCGGGGACAGGCTCCGGCGTGACACTCTTTGGGAGCGGCGCGTCGACGACGCATAGATCCCCTTCCGCGTGCCCACCCGCCGGGCACACCAGGGGACAAACGCGCCTGTCCATGCCGCGCACGGCTTTGATCGCATCGGGCGCGGCGTCGTCCGGTCTGCCAATCGATGTCAGCCTGGTAAAGCTTTGCCAGGCAGCCTTGGTCGCGTCGTCGAACTCACCGTTCACGTCGCCCGCGAAGCAACCCACGCGCTTGAGTTCGAGCTGCAATAGACGGGTCGATTCGTGCGCATCGACCGGGCTTGGCGCCGCGGCTTTTTCCGCCTGCGCCGCCGCCAAGGCGGCAATACGCGCGTCCGCATCCGGACGTAACGAACTGTCGGGATACTCCGCAACAAACCGTTTGAGCGCCTGCGGATCGGTCGTGTCCTTGAGAACCGACCAAGCCGCCTGATCGAGCGCGGGTGAGGGCGCGGGTTTGATCGGGGGCGATGGGGCGGGGGCTGGCGGCGCCACGGGCGGCGGAGTGCCTGGCGTTACGCTCGCGGGTTTTGGCGATTCGATCACCGTTACGGACTGCGGCCGAGGGACCGGCGCCGGAGCGGCCTTGATCCAGAACAGAACCGCGAGGGCGACGACCAAAGTGGCGAGGGCGCCGGTCGCCGCGATTGCCAGACTGGACGGCAGCCGTCTTGGCGCCGGATCGAGCGGTCGCGGCTCCGCGCGTGCCGAAACGGCGTCGCCTACCAACGCCCCTGGCGTTCCGATCTGGATCGCCGCGGCATCGCCCGTCCGAGCGCCTTCCTCCTCGGCTTGCGTGCGGCGATCCATCGCCAATTGAGCGTTCCGGCTGCCATCGATCTCATCGAGGGCCGATTGGAGCGCTTTGACAAAACCTTGAAGATCGGCCCTGAATCGTTCGTAGGTCAGGCGCACGGCATTGCGTCTTGCCAACGGCCGCAGCGGCTCCGGCAACTCGTCCGACCGTGGCATCTGGGCGTCGCCGACCAGCACCGGGATGACCCGTTTGCCTTGTTTCAGTGCCGAAGCAATTTCGATACGAACAAAATCGTCCGGGTTGTCGAGCCGACGCGCGCCCGTTGCATCGCGCGCATCGAGCCACCCCTTGCCGATAACGGCGAGCACCACGTCGCTTTGGGCGATATGCTCGTCCAACACTTGAACGAAATCGAGACCGGGAGCGATATTGTCGACATCGATGAAAAGCTGCTGGGGTTTGAATACGTCCTGCAATCGATCGAACAGCCGCCCGGTGTTGCCGGGATCGTCGCCGCGGCGATAGTTGATGAAGATTTTGCCGGTCATGGCCCGCTAAATCCGCCGACGGGAAAACTGTTCAGTGTAGAGTGCCGGAACGAAGCGGATCAAGGGACCGGCGCTCCACCGGCCGGTGTGGCTAAAGCATGATCCCGAAAAGTGGAAACCGGTTTTCGGATAAGATCATGCTTAAACAAGCCTCTAGACCCTCATCCAATTCGATTCAATTGAATTGGATCAGGGGCTAGTAGAGCGTGTAATCGCTCAACGGCCTCAAATCGAAATCTGCCGGCCGATCTCGACGACCTGCTCGCTCGGCAGCCGGAAATAGTCGGTGACGTGGGACGCGTTGCGCGCCATGGCGGCAAACATCGCCTCCTGCCAATGCGGCAGTTCGGCGCCGCTTTCGCGGTGCACGATGATCTCGTGACCGACGTAATAAGTCACGTCGTCGAGCCGAACGCCGCAGCCTTTCTGTTGGGCCTGCGTCAACAGATAGGGAATATCGGGCCGCTGCATGAAGCCGAAATGCGCGGTCACGCGCCAGAAATTATCGCCTTCCGGCACGACCGACATCAGATCCGGCCAGCTCACCCGCGGCCTAGATTCGGTCAGCACCCGCAGCACCACCACCCATTCATGCAGCGCCCGGTTTTGCCGCAGATGCCAGATCATCACCGGAGGCACGCCGGTCGCGGTGCGGGTGAGGAACACCGCGGTGCCAGGAACCCGCGGCACGCCGCGCGCCTTCAGATCGGCGAGAAATTCCGCCACCGGCACCGGGATCTGCGCAACCTGATGCGTCACCGCGACGGTGCCGCGATGCCAGACCAGCATCACGCCGTAAACGCAAGCCGCGAGCAAGAGCGGCACGTAACCGCCCTCGGCGATTTTCATCGAGTTCGCGGCAAAAAATCCGGCATCGACCACGACGAACAGACCGGCCAGCGCCGCGCTCGGCCACAGCCGCCATTGCCAGATCTCGCGCATGGCGATGAAGAGCAGAAACGACGTCATCAGCATGGTGAGCGACACGGCAATGCCGTAGGCGGCGGCGAGATTGTCGGATTTGCGGAAAAGCAAGGTCAGCGCGACGGTGACGATCATCAACAGCCAGTTGACGACGCCGACATAGATCTGGCCGTAGCCCTGGTCCGAGGTTTGCGTGATGTGCAGGCGCGGCAGCCAGCCGAGCTGGATCGCCTGCCGGGTCATCGAGAATGCGCCGGTGATGATCGACTGGCTGGCGATGATGGTGGCGACGGTCGCGAGACAGATAAGCGGAATGAGCAGCGCTTGCGGGCAGAGCCGGAAGAACACGTTATTGGCGACCGGCTCGCCAAGAAGCGCGATCGCCGATTGGCCGGCATAATTGAGCACCAGGCTCGGAAACACGATCCACGACCAGGCGAGCCGGATCGGTCCCCTGCCGAAGTGGCCCATGTCGGCATAGAGCGCCTCGGCGCCGGTCACGCAGAGGAACACGCCCCCCAGCACCAAAAAACCGCCGAAACCGTTATCGGCCAAGAGCCGAAAGCCGTAATAGGGATTGAGGGCGGCAAGCACCGCGGGGTCGCGGGCGACGCCCCAGACACCGAGCGCGCCGATCGCAATGAACCAGACCGCCATGATCGGTCCGAACGCCGCCCCGATGCGCGACGTGCCGAGCGGCTGCACCGCGAACAAAGCGAGCAGAATGGCGACCGCGGCCGGCACCACATAGGCGGTCAATCCCGGCGCCGCGATCTCAAAACCTTCGAGCGCCGACAACACGGAAATCGCCGGCGTGATGGCGCCGTCGCCGTAGATCAGCGCCGCGCCCAGCAAGCCGGCGAGCACGATCGCCGGCCGGCGCTGCCGTTGCACGCCCAGAAGCGACATCAAGGCGAGGATGCCGCCCTCGCCGTCATTGTCGATGCTCATGGCGACAATAACGTATTTCACCGACGTCACGATGAACAAAGTCCAGACAACGAGCGACAAGACGCCGAGAATGCGGTCGGGCGTGGCCTCGCCGCCGAGAAACGCGAATACGGTTTTCAGCGTGTAGAGCGGACTGGTGCCGATATCGCCGAATACGATGCCGAGCGCCGACAGCCCGGCCAGAGCGAAGGCGGCACGGCCGCGATCGGGTTGCGCAGGCTCGCTCATGTGACCGGACGCGGCTGAGGTCATCGGGAACTCGGTGGTTCACAGGCAACGGAGAAAGCGGCGACCGGTTCCTGTCATCGGCATAACAGACGATGAACCGCCGCGCGCGACAAGTTTATGACAGCGCCCATGCGTGATCAGCGCTGCGGCCCGGATAGGCTGAGGTCTTTCTCGGCGCGGAAGATGTTGCTGTACAGCGTTGCGATCCACTGTCGGCCGCTCGATGTGACATTGAGGTAGCGGATCGCGGTCTGGATGTGCGCCGACACGCTGTTCCAATAGAACTGCGGATAAAGATCCGTGAGATCGGCCGGCGACGTATAGCCGAGCTGTTTGTTCATGCCGACTTCTTCGAATTCGTAATAAAGCGCATTGGCCTTGCGCAGATAATGCGGATCGCCAAGCTGGCCGATGAGATCGGCAGCGCGGACGAGGAGGCCTTCTTCGCTTTCGTCCTCGTCGGCTTCCATCGAATTCGGGAATCGGGTGAATTCGATGGCGCGGGCGATGCGGTCGGCGTCGAGCCCTTCCATCTTGGCGATGCGGTCGAGGACGAACAGCTTCGAGCGGTCGACGTGATGCGGCAAGAGCGCTGCGTCGGAGGCGCCGCGCTGGAGCTTGGTCTTGCTGCCCTTGGCGTCGATGACATAGCCATCGGTGCCGTCGCCGTTGAGAACGCCGCGCACATAGCCGATGTCGTGCAGCAGACACGCCACCAGAACATGGGCGAAATCCGCCGGATAGGTCGGCGTCAACAGCGCGCGGCCCTTCATGATGTCGTAGCCGACGAGCGTCACCAGCATGGTATGTTCGACATTATGGTACAGCGCGTCGCTATTGCCGATGCATTCGATGGCGAGTCGGGCCACCGAGGGAATGAGCTCGGTCAGGCCGGCATGGGTAGCCGCGAACCTGCGTTTTAGGTGCTCGGCGAGAAATTCCCCCAGAGCCTCCGACGCCAGTTCCGGAACTGTAATCAAGGCAGGCCCCCTCTCCGTCCCCCAGCTATGGTGACGGTGAGTTCCGAAATTTGCAATAAGGATTGTGCATTTTTGTTGGGCGCGATTTTCTCAAGACTGCTCAGGCGTGACGCAATTGTGGAGCATCTATTATGACGGGGGAGCGAAGCAACGCCCGGTCCTCGTCGCGGGCTAAAACACGCCGAGGTGCTGACGCAGGTCGACGCCGTCGTTCTTCAGCGCGGCGGCCGTCGAGACGATCGCGACACGGCCGGAGTTGAGAATGACGATGTCGTCGGCGATGTCGAACACGAGCTTCGGGCTCTGCTCGACCAGCACGATCGACAGCCCGCTCTCCTTCAGCTTGCGGATGGTCGCCATGACCTCGGCGACGATCTGCGGGGCGAGGCCCTCCGACGGCTCGTCCATCAATAACACGCGCGGATTGGCCATCAGCGCGCGGCCGATGGCGAGCATTTGTTGCTCGCCGCCGGACAGATAACCGGCGAGCTGGCTGCGCCGCTCGGCGAGCCGCGGAAACATCGCGAACACGGTCGCTTCGGTCCATGGCGCGTGCTTGCCGGTAAAGCCGGTCTGCGCCGCGACCATGAGGTTCTCGCGAACGGTGAGACTCTTGAACATGCGGCGGCCTTGCGGCACGAGCGCGACCCCGCGCGCGGAAATCGTTTCCGGCGGCAGCAGCGTTACCGGGGTACCGAACAGCTCGACGCTGCCGTGGCGCGGCGGCAGCAGCCCGATGCTGACATTCATGCAGGTCGATTTGCCGGCGCCGTTGCGGCCGAGGAGGCCGAGCAGCCGGCCCTCGCCGAGCGCGAACGACACCTTCTGCAGCACATGGCTGTCGCCGTAGAAGGCATCGACCTCGCTGAGACTGAGCGCGTTATTCGCCAAGATAGACCTCCCGCGTGCGCGGATCGGCCACCACGTCGGCGCGGGTGCCTTCGACGATGACCTCGCCGAAATGCAAAAGCGTGATGCGGTCGGCGAAGTCGAGCGCCACGTCCATATCGTGCTCGATCATGACGATGGTTACCTCGCGCGGAATGGCATGCAGGAGCTTGCGCACATCCTGCCGCTCGTCGATCGACAGGCCGGCGAACGGCTCGTCGAGCAGCAGCACTTTGGGATTTTGCGCCAGCGCCATGGCGATCTCGACCCGACGCCGTTCGCCGTAGGAGGTCTGCGCCAACGGCCGCCCGGCGATATGATCGAGACCGACGCGGCCGAGCGCCGCGCGCGCCTCCCGCGTCAGATGATTCTGGCGGGCGAGCGGCAGGAACGGATTCCAGCGCAACGGCGATAGTCCGAGCAAAGCGAGCGTCACATTGCGCTCGATGGTGTCCTGCGCGAACAGCGTGATGATCTGATAAGTTCGCGCCATGCCGAGATGCGCCCGTTTGCGGCTCGGCAGGCGAGTAATGTCGCGGCCGAACAGCGCCACCGAGCCGCGGTCGGGCGCGAGTTCGCCGGTAATGAGATTGAACAACGTCGTCTTGCCGGCGCCGTTCGGGCCGATGATGAGTCGGCGCTCGCCGGGGTCGACATTGAGATTGACATTGGCGGTGACCCGCAAGCCCCCGAACGACTTGCTCAAATTGTTGATGACGAGCGCGCTCATGGTTGCGAGTCCGGCTTCTTCCGCCGTCCGCTGCGCCAGGCCGAACGGGTCAAGCGTGCGGCGCCCGGCACCAGGCCTTCCGGCATGAAGATCACGATGGCGACGAAGATCGCGCCGAGCATGAAATTCCAGCGCGTGATATAGGCGCTCACCACGTTCTTGACGATGACGACGAGCGCCGCGCCGACCACCGGACCGAGCAGCGTCCCGGCGCCGCCCGAGATCACCATCAACAGGCCTTCCGCCGATGCGGTGAGCGCCAGCGCCTGCGGCGAGATGAACTCGTTGTAATAGACGAACAGAATTCCGGCGACGGCGGTCAAGAGGCCGGAAAACATGAAAGCGCCGAACCGGATCATCCACACATGGTAGCCGAGCGCATTCATGCGGCGCGGCTGGTCGCGGGTGCCGCACAAAGCCGCGCCGAACGGCGAGCGCACGAAAATCGCCGCGAGGAGAAGCGCGATCAGAAAGATGACAAGCGTGGCGCCGTAGAAGCCGCGCGCCGAGGCGAGCGAAAATCCGAACGGCGCCGGCCGCGTCGTCACGCTGATGCCGTTGTCGCCGTTGGTGAGGCTGATCCACCGATAGGCCAAGCCCCAGATGATTTCGCCGAGCGCGAGCGTGATCATGATAAAGCTGATGCCGGTCGCCCGCAGCGCCAGCGCCGCGAAGCCGGCCGTGACGACCAGGCCGGCGGCGAGCGCCGCAAGAATGGCGATGCCGTGGCCATAGCCGGCGGCGAGCAGATAAGCCGCCACATAGGCCGCGACGCCGAACAGGCTGGCATGACCGAGCGACACGAGGCCCGCATAACCGACCAGCACGTTCAGCCCGAGCGCGAAGATCGCGTAGAGCAGGACCTGGCTTGCGATGTTGACGTAATAAACCTCGCTGACCACGAATGGCACCGCGATCAGCGCGATGATCGCAATCGCGACAGCAAGGCGTCCGGCGGTGACGAGGCTGTTCGCAGGACTGTTCGCAACGCTGCTCTCTGGACCGCTCACAGAACCTGGCCTCCGAACAGTCCTTGCGGCCGCAACACCAGGACCAGCACCATCGGCAGAAACAGAATGAAATAAGCGAGCTCCGGCAACAGCGCCTGGCCGAAATTATAGATGAAGCCGACGATGATGCTGCCGACGAAGGAGCCGAGCAGGCTGCCGGTGCCGCCGAGTATCACGACCACCAGCGCCAGCGGCAGCATGTCCTGGTCGAGCCCGGGATAGACCGAAAGAATGGGGCCGCCGATCATGCCGGCAAATCCGGCCAAGCCCGCACCGAGTCCGAACACGATGGTGAAGAGCTGCGACACCCGGATGCCGACGACGCGCGCCATCTGCGGATCGTCGACGCCGGCGCGGATCATGGCGCCGAGCCTGGTGCGTTCGAGCATCAGCCACAGCGCGATGGCGAAGACGACGGCGATCATGATCACGGCGACCCGGTAGAGCGGAAAGACGGCGCCGGCGGCGCGAACGAAGCCGGTGAGGCTTTGCGGCGTCGCCACCGAAATCGGATCGCCGCCCCATGCCATCAGGCAGAGATCGGCGACCATGAAGGAGACGCCGAGCGTCACCAGCACCTGCGCCAATTGCTGACCGGCGAGCCGCCGCAGCAGCAACCGCTCCATCAAGGCGCCGAGAACCGCCACCTCGAGGCCCGCGATCACTGCCGCCAGCCAGAAATTGAGCGTAAAGCCGAGCGCGCCGGAGAGCAGCGTCGTGCCCAGATAGGCGCCGATCATGAACATCGAGCCGTGCGTCAGATTGGGAATCCGCATCAGCCCGAAGATCAGGGAAAATCCCGCCGACAGCAGGAACAACAGGCCGCCGAACGTCACACTGTTGACGGTGAGCAGCACCCAGAACGTCATATCCGCCGAACCCGGTTTTTATAGCCTGGATTGCGCAACGCGCGATCCGGGATTCCCACACGCTGCGCCTTCGTCTCGCTTCAACCGATGCGCTCAGCGCTTCGGTGGAGTCTAGCCCGCCGCGGCTCGCAGGGCGAGCGGGGCGGGTTGGTCAATCCGGGCTATGCGCCGTCAGCACTTAGCCAGCGGCGGATAATCGCGCGAATAGACCGGATGCGCGAGGAATTCCTGCTCCGGCCAGGTCCAGAACTGGCTGACGTTCTCATAAGTCTTGATCGTCTTGTTCCAGAGTTTCAGGCCGTATTTGGCGCCCTCGGTGCCACAGCGCCGGACGTAGAAGGTGCCGACGATATTGCCGAAGTGATCGAACTTGACCGGCCCGCGCGGCGTGTCGGTGAGATTGACGGCGCGCAAGGCGGCCATGAACTTTTCTTTGTCGCTCGCGTCACCGCCGACCGCCTTGAGGCCGGCGTCGACGACCTGGCAGCTGACATAGAGCAGGGCCGCATATTGGCCCGGCACGGTGTCGTAATTTTTCAGCATGCCCTCGACGAAGCGGTTGTTGCCGCCATTGTCGAGATCGAGCGAATAGGGCGTGCAGCTGACAAGGCCGATCGCCTCCTCGCCGAAGCTCTTGAGCAAGGCATCGTCGCCGCCGGTTTCGCCGGTCACGACCTGATATTTGAGTCCGGCGCTGGCATAGGCTTTCATGAACCGCAGCGGATTCGAGCCGGCAAACCCCTCACAGACGCCGTCGCAATCGCTGATCTGCGCCACATAGGGCGTGTAGTCGGGCGTGACCAAAGGCGGCCATAGTTTGTTGACGACGCAGCCGCCGTTGGCCTGAAAGGTGGACTGGAAGCCGCCCATCTGCTCATAGCCGAAAGCGAAGTCCTCGGAGATCGTGACCACCCGCTTGAGCTTCAGTTCGGTCGCCGCATAGTGCCCCATCGGATGCATGAATTGCGAGGAGGCTGCCGATGCCCGCAAGAAATACGGATTGGGCCGGCGCTGCGTCATGTCGTCGGCGCCTGCGAGGCTGAGCGTCGGCGTTTTTTGCTCGCGGACATAATCGGTGATGGCCAGCAGCTCGAACGCCGCCAACGGGCCGAGGATGGCATCGACCTTGTCGCGCTCGACCAGCTCCTGGGCCTTGGTCTTGGTGCCTGCCGGATTGCCGCCGGTATCGGCGGAGATGAAGTCGACCTTGCGGCCGCCCATCGTATAATTCGTTTCCTTGAGATAGGTCAGAACGCCCTGTTCCATCTGGATGCCGCCCTGCGCCAGCGGGCCGGTTTTCACCGTAAGAAGACCGAGCTTGAAGGGTGCTGCTTGCGCGATCGCGGGCGTCGGAAATCGGGCGACGGCTGCCGCGGCACCCGCGGCGGTACCCGCCAGCAGCGTGCGGCGGCTTACTTTTCCGGACATGAGCTTGCGAGACATGACGATCCTCCCTGCAGCGCCTTATTGATGGCGAGGCGCCCTTGTTGCCGGCACGTCCCCGCCGCGCCGGCGCTATCATTGGCGAAGCTATTGTTACGTGTAAAGGCTACTGTTGTCGCGCTCGTTTCAGCATTTCGTCGGCGGCGGATAGTCGCGCGAATAAACCGGATGGGCGAGGAATTCCTGCTCCGGCCAGGTCCAGAACTGGCTGACGTTGTCATAGGTCTTGATGATTTTATTCCACAGCTTGAGCCCGTATTTGGCGCCCTCGGGGCCGCAACGGCGGATGCAGAAGGTCCCGACCACATTGCCGAAATGATCGAATTTGATCGGCCCGCGCGGCGTTTCGGCAAGGCTCACCGCGCGCAGCGCCGTCATGAATTTCTCCTTGTCGGCGGAATCGCCGCCGGCCTTCAGCGCCGCTTCGACGACCTGACAATTGACGTAAAGACCCGCTGCATAAAATCCAGGCAGCACATTGAAGTTCTTCATCATGCCGTCGACGAAGCGCTTATTGGCGTCGTTCTCGAGGTCGAGCGAATAGGGGCAGCAAGACGTCAGGCCGACGGCCTCGTCACCGAAGCTCTTGAGCAAGGCATCGTCGCCGCCGGTCTCGCCGGCCACCACGGGATATTTCAGTCCGGCTCCCGCATAGGCCTTCATGAAGCGCAGCGGGTTCGAGCCGGCAAAGCCCTGGCAAACACCATCGCAATCGGCGATTTGCGCAATGTAGGGCGTATAGTCCGGCGTGACCAAAGGCGGCCACAGTTTGTTGACGACGCAACCGCCGTCTTTTTCGAACGCGGCCTGAAAGCCGCCGATCTGCTCGTAACCGAAGGACAGATCCTCGACGACGCAAAAGACGCGCTTGAGCTTCATCTCGGTCGCCGCATAATGGCCCATCGGCTGCATCGCCTGCGACGACGTCGCCGACGCCCGCAATAGAAATGGATTGGGCTGCCGTTGGGTCAGATTGTCGGCCGCGGCCAGGCTGAGCGTCGGTGTCTTTTGTTGCTGGATATATTCGTTGATCGCATAAAGTTCGAACGCGGCAAGCGGACCGAGAATAACGTCGACCTTATCGCGCTCGATCAATTCCTGGGCTTTGGTCTTGGCGCCCGCCGGAGCGCCGCCGGTGTCGCCGACGACGAGCTCGACCTTGCGGCCGGCCATCATATTATCGGTTTCCTTCAGAAAGGTCTGAACGCCCTGTTCCATCTGGACGCCGCCTTGAGCGAGCGGCCCGGTCTTCACCGTGAGCAGGCCGATCTTGATCGACGCTGCTTGCGCGATGGCCGGCGCCGGAAAGTGCCCGAGCGCAACGGCGGCGGCGCCGGTCGCGCCGCCGGCAAGAAGCCCGCGGCGGGTAACTTTATGTGAATTGCCTTTACGAGACACGGTATCCTCCCCTGGAAACGCGCCGGAGCTATCGCTCTCTTAGTGGCGCTTGGCTGTCCGACGGCGTTTATACGATCATTTCCTCTGCGGTGGAATGACAGGCAGCAGCAGATAGGGTCGCGTCTTGCCGCCGAAATGCAAGCCGGTCACACCGCCGAAAATCTGCGGCGGACGGTCGCGCACGTCGTCGTGCAGGAACGGACCGCAGCCGGTGAGCTCGTTCTTGAAGTTGGACAACTTGCCACCGCTCGGACCGCCATAGACATAGTCCTTGCCACGGATGGTCAGAGCGATGCGGTGCCCGGCCGGCACCACGATCGAGGTCGGCCAGATTTCGACGTCGAGCTCGACGATCTCGCCCGGCTTGAGCGGCGCTTTCTTGGTGTGGGTGTGATAGGGCCGATACGGCTTGGTGAGCTTCTTGTCGAGCGCGCGATGCGAGGCGCGCAGCCACCCCTGCCCGACCGGCGCGTGCGGATCGATCGCGCCCTGGAACACGATTTCTTTCAGATCGGGCGAGAACACGCGCAGCACCGCAAAAATATCGGCATCGCTGGTGGACGACGAGACGAAAAGCTTTAGCGCCGACGGCCCGGTGATCTCGGTGTCCGCTCTGACCGGCGGCGTCATGAAAGTGACGCCATCGCCCATGGCTTCAAACTGGATGGCCGATTTCTTCTGAGCGTTCTTGCCCGGCTTCGGCGCGAGCGTGCCTTCGGCCGGGTCGAGATAGAGCTTGGTCCATTTGGTGCGCTTGAGCGGCCATTCCTTTTCGGTGCGCTCGACAAAGCCGTCGACGTGACGCACCTGCAGCTGCACCGGCGGTTGCTTGTCCCAGCCGTTCTTCTTGCCGTGCAGAAAGTAGTCGAAGAAGCGCAGCTGCAGCTCGCGGCCGTAATCGGTGTAGAAATGCGTCCAGTGCTCGATGCCGTGCACTTCGAGCCATTTGTGCTTCGATGCCGCGCGCACAAAGCCTTCGAAATTGCCGCGCGGGTGCAAGGGCTGGCCGCCCCAATTGGCCGCCGACAAAAACGGCACCTTGACCTTCGACCAGACCGGCGAGCGGGCGCGGTGATACTCGTCGTCGAGCGGATGGGCGACGATATCGCCGCCGAAATTGCTGCGGTTCTTCGCCAGTTCTTCGTCGGACAGAAACTCGGGCCCGCAGACAAGTTCGCCATGCACGCGGCTTCGTCGGCCGCGTTCGCCGGCACCGTATTGCACGGTCTTGACCTGCATGTCGTACCAGTTCTCCCAGAACGTGCAGAGAATGCCGCCGTGGTGGGTCATGTCGCGATACCAGTCGGCGGCGCCCTCCCAGATGCACATCGCGGCGAGGTGCGGCGGCTCGCGGCTCGCCACATGCCATTGATTGATGCCGTAATAGGAAATGCCGTTCAGCCCTACTTTGCCGTTCGACCAGGCCTGCACGCCCGCCCATTCGATGCAGTCGTAGAAGTCTTGGGTCTCGCGCGGCGAGAAATGATCGATGAAGCCCGGCGACACGCCGCAGCCGCGGGAATCCACCCGCACGCACGCGTAATCGTGCGGCACCCATTTCTCGGGGTCGACCACCTCCCAGCTCTGATAAAGATTGCTCGAACCCGCCGACACGTCGGGATGCTTGTCCACCATGCGCTCCCAGGCGCTCGGATAGCCATCCTGGAAGGCGAGCCCTTTGGCGTAGGGACCGTAGCTCAGGATCACCGGGTAGCGGCCTTCGGCGATCGGGCGAAACACGTCGGCGCGCAGCACCAGCCCATCGTCCATCGTGATCGGCACGTCCCATTCGATGCGCATGCCATCGCGCGTTTCGCCGCGCTGCTGGTGGGTGGTGTGTTCCATCTTGGCGCCGGCAGCCGCCGCCATGCGGGCTTCGCCTTCGAGCGATGACATGGGTTTCCTCCGGGATTGTCATTCCGGGGCGCGGGCGGAGCCCGCGAGCCCGGAATCCATAGACACAGATTTAGAAGGAAGTTTTAGACCATCGCGATACCGCTTGCACCGTGGTTATGGATTCCGGGCTCCTCGCTTGTCATCGGGCCAGCCACTTCGGGCCGGACCCGTTGGCTCGGCCCCGGAATGACGTTCAGCGCTTTTTGCGCCCCCGCTTCACTCCCGCCATTTTCTCGAGCACGGCGCAGACCGCGGCGGTGTCTTCGGGTCCGTGACCGCTCGCGAGCGCCTTCTCGTAGATCGCGCTCGAGGCGTCGAACATCGGCGTCGGCACTTTGATCTGGCGGGCGTAGCCGCCGATGACGTCCATGTCCTTCTGCCAGACGGAAATCTTCATCGTCGGCACGCTGTAATCGTCCTTCACCATCATCGGCGCGCGCAATTCGAAGATCCGCGAATTGCCGGCGCCAGTTTTGACCAGATCGAAAATAAGCTGCGGCGGCAATCCGGACTTCATGCCCAGCACCATCGCCTCGGCGCTCGCCACATTGTGGATCGCGACCAGAAGATTGGCGACGTATTTCATGCGGCTGCCGTTGCCGAAGGCGCCGACGTCATGCACCGCCCGCGTAAAGCCCGCGAACAGCGGCCGCAATTTCTTGATCTCGGCGGTGCCGCCCGAGGCATAGACCACGAGGTCCTTGGTCGCCGCCTGCGCGCCGGTGCCGCTCACCGGACAGTCGAGCATCAGATGGCCCGCCTTGCGCAGCAGGCCTTCCGCCTTGGTTTTGTCTTCGAGCGTGAACGTCGACATCTCGACGATGACGCGGCGCGACAGGCCGGCGTCCGCAATGGCAGCCGCGGTCGCGGCGAGCGCCTCGGGCTTCGGCAGGCTGGTGATGACGGTTTTCACCTGGCGCGCGACGTCGACGGCGTCAGCCGCGATCTCGGCGCCGAGCTTGGCCAGCGCCTTGCGGCGGGCCGGCGCCAGATCGTAACCGATCACCCGCCAGCCGGAGGCTACGAGATTTTTGGCAAAGGCGCCGCCCATGATGCCAAGGCCAATGACGCCGACGACACCTTTTTTTGCCGAAGCCGTTTTCTTGCCTGAAGCCATTTTCTTATTCGAAACCATGCCGCTCCTCGTTCCCTCTTTTCAAAGTCCGCGACGCTATGGCATTCGCTCCCATTGGCGCAAGTCGCTTTCGCTCCCATGGGCGCAAGTCGCTTTCGCTCCATGGGCGCAAGCGGCTTTCTCGCGCGACCGCGATCGCCTATCGTCGGCGCTGGGGAAGACGCGAGGAGTGTGCCGGATGAAAATCGGAATAGCGGGCCTTGGCGCCATGGGCAGTGCCATTGCGGCCCGCCTGCTGGAAGCGGGACACGAGGTGACCGTCTGGAATCGCACGCCGGCGAAAACCAAATCGCTGGCCGAGGCCGGCGCGACCGTTGCCGCCAATCCCGCCGCCGTCGCCGGCGCGAGCGACGCCGTCATTACCATCCTCACCGATGGCGCGGCGATCGACGAAGTCTATGGCGGCGCTTCGGGCCTCTTGTCCGGCAACGTGAAAGGCAAGCTCTTCATCGAGATGAGCACCGTGCCGCCAAAAGTCGAACTTGCCTTGGCGTCGAAGGTACGCGGTGCAGGTGCCGACTTCGTCGAGTGCCCGGTCGGCGGCTCGACCGCGCCGGCGCGGCAAGGCAAGCTTCTCGGCCTCATGGGCGGCGACGCCGCAGCAGCCGAACGCGCGCGGCCGATCCTCGATCAACTCTGCCGCAAGGTCGAACATTGCGGCCCGGTCGGCGCCGGCTCGTCGATGAAGCTCGCGATCAATCTGCCGCTGATGGTGGCATGGCAGGCTTATGGCGAGGCTTTTGCCATCGCGCGCGACGTCGGCTGGGAGCCGAAGCGCCTGCTCGATCTCTTCGTCGAGAGCAATGGCGCCAATAACGGGTTGAAGATGCGCGCCGACATGATCGTCGCCATGATGGAAAACCGCGATCCCGGTCCGACCACCTTCAGCATCGCCAATGCGGTCAAGGATCTGCGGACGATGGTCGACGCCGGCGCCGCCAAGGGCGCCGATATGCCGGCCACCAAAGCCGCCCTTGCGGCCTTCGAAGAAGCGAACAAGAAAGGCCTTGGCGGCGGTGACGGTTCGCGCCAATCGGTCTATTGGGCGGGGCGCGCCAAGGGCTAGCACTCATCTTCGTTTGATTTCATCCAAAAAATCGGAGCCAACATGTCTGTGATTTCGCTTGCGCAAGCTTCCACCATTGTCGATGTCGCGCTGAAGAAGGCGCGCGAAACCAATCTCGCGCCGCTCACGGTCGCCGTGCTCGACGCCGGCGGCCATCTCGTCGCTTTCAAGCGCGAAGACAAATCCGGCATCCTGCGTTTCGATATCGCCTTCGGCAAAGCCTGGGGCGCGCTCGGCATGGGCTTCGGCTCGCGCACGCTGGCGAGCCGGGCGGCGAAGACGCCGCAATTTTTCACCATGCTGGCGGCGGCGAGCGACGGCCGTGTGGTTTCGAATCCCGGCGGCGTGTTGATCCGCGACGGCGCGGGCAATGTCGTCGGCGCCTGCGGCATTTCGGGCGACACCTCGGACAAGGACGAAATGTGCGCCATCGCCGGCATCGAGGCGGCGGGGCTGAAGGCCGATCCGGGCGCCGACTGACATTTCATTCCTCCCCCGTTTACGCGGGAGGGCGCAAAGCGGGGCGGGAGGGGCAAGTGCTATTCGCACGGAGCAAGCCGGCCCCCACCCTCCCCTCCCCCGCAAGCGGGGGAGGATAACAACGCAAGGAGAAACTCCATGAAACTCTTTTCGTTCTGGCGCTCGCTCGCGACCTATCGGGTGCGCATCGCGCTCAATCTCAAGGGGCTCACGCCCGACGAGGTGATCGACGTCAACCTGATGAAGGGCGCGCAGCGCGAGGCGAGCTACAGGGCGGTCAATCCGATGATGGCGCTGCCGGCGCTGATCGACGGCGATGGACCGGCCTTGTTCGAATCCTTGGCCATCGTCGAATATCTCGACGAGACCCATCCCAATCCGCCGCTACTGCCGCGCGATCCGCGTGGGCGCGCTCGCGTGCGCGGGCTCGCCCAGATCGTCGCCTGCGATTCCCATCCGCTGATCGTGCCGCGGGTGCGCGAATATCTCGAGCACGAATTCAAGCTCGATGAAGCGACCCGCACCCAATGGTGCCAGCATTGGCATCGGGCGGCGCTGACCGCGCTCGAAGCCCATCTGCAGGACCCCGCCACCGGCCGCTACTGTCATGGCGACGCGGTCACGCTCGCCGACATTTGTCTCGCGAGCCAGGCGGCCGGCGCGAAATTCTTCAATGTCGATACCGCGCAGTTTCCGACTTTTGCGCGGATCGCCAATTCCCTGTCGCAGATCGACGCCTTCGCCCGCGCCCATCCGCTCAAGCAGCCGGGAGCGCCGGCGGCGGCCTAAAGCCGCTCACCACCATTTGGCAAAATGATGCAGCGGACCGCGGCCGGTGCCGACCCCAAGCCGGTCGGCCGCCGCGATCGCCGCGCTGACGTAAGCCTTGGCATCGCGTACCGCTTCGCCGAGCTCCTGTCCCTTCGCCAGACCCGCGGCGATGGCTGAAGACAAGGTGCAGCCGGTGCCGTGGGTGTTGCGGGTATCGATCCGCGGCGCGGCGAGGCGCAGGCAATCGCCACCCTCGGCCAGAAAATCGACGCTCTCCGGCCCTCCCGCGTGGCCGCCCTTGATCAGCACCGCGCCGGCGCCGAGCGCGAGCAGCGTTCGCGCCTGGACGCGCATTTCGTTTTCGTCACGCGCCAGCGGCATGTCGAGAAGCGTAGAAGCCTCGAACAAATTGGGCGTCACGACGCGTGAACAGACAATCAGTTTGCGCAATCCGCCGATCGCATCGGCGCGCAAAAGATCTTCGCCCGAACTCGCCACCATTACCGGGTCGAGCACCACATTGCGCGCCCGGTGCCGGTCGAGTGCCGCGACGACGGCCTCGATCGCCGCCGCATTCCCGATCATGCCGATTTTCACCGCAGCAACGTCGAGATCTGAAAACACCGCATCGAGTTGTGCCGTGATGAAATCTGCTGGCACCTCGTGAATGCCGAAGACGCCCCGGGTGTTCTGCGCGGTGAGCGCCGTAATCGCACAAGCGCCGTACACCCCGAACGCCGCGAAGGTTTTCAGATCGGCTTGCACACCCGCCCCGCCGCCCGAATCCGAGCCGGCGATCGTGAGCGCGATCGGCACGCTCATCACAAGCCTCGCTTCGCCAGCATCGCATCGACGATGCCGCGCAGCGCGCGCGCTGCGGCGGCCGGATCCGGCGTAAGCGACAGCGCCGAGATAACCGCGATACCGTCGGCGCCGGCGCCGATGACCGCGGCTGCATTGCCGGCGTCGATGCCGGCGATGCCGCAGAGCGGCATTTTGGGCGCGCGCCGGTGCAAGGCCTCGACGATGCGGGCGAGACCCTCCGGCCCGATCGGGGCGTTCTTCTGCTCCTTCGACAGCGTCACATAGACGCCGCCGGAACCCACATAGTCGATCAGATCGACAGGCGCGGCCTCGGCCTCCGCCAAGGATTTGATCGACAGGCCGATGAGCGCATCCGGGCCGAGCAGCCGCCGTGCATCCTCGACCGCCATATCGTCCGGGCCGAGATGAACGCCGTCGGCTCCTGCGGCAAGCGCCACGTCGACACGGTCATTGACGACGAACGGCACGCTGAACGGCTTGAGCGCCGCTTTGATCGCCCGCGCCTCCTCGACCATGGCGCGGGTTTCGTTCTTCTTGTCGCGCAATTGAATGAGCGTCGCGCCGCCCGAGGCGCAAAGCCGCGCCAGTTCAGCAAGCCCGCGCCCGCCGGCGCGCTCGGGATCGACGATGGCATTGAGGCGGAGATCGACGGTTGTTTGGGGATTTCGCATCATGAGACCTTCAGTCGCGCGGCCAAGTCGGCGCGATCGAGATTGTGCAGTGCGTCGATGATGGCAAAGGCGAAGCTGCCGGGGCCATTGGCGCTCTGCGCTGCTATTTCGCCCGCGACACCGAAACCGGCGAGCGCGGCGACGGTCGCCGCATAGGCATCCGCTTCGACCACCAAGGCCGCGCAAACCAGCGCCGAGCCGGCGCAGCCCATGGCGGTGACGCGGCTCATCAGCGCGTGACCGTTACCGATCTCCGTCCGGCGCTCGCCGTCGGCGACGACGTCCGTCGCGCCGGTCAGCGCCACGATGGTGCCGTGGGTTCGCGCGAAACGCGCCGGCGCGTCGGCTGTGGGCTCGCCGCCGGTCAAGGCCGCGAATTCCGCGCCATTGAGCCGCACAACCGCGGGACCGCGGCCGACGAGGTCGCGCGCGAACTGCGCGCGCCCGGGCGAACGCTCGACGAAGACCGGATCGAGCAACCAAGGCACGCCGTGCTCGGCCGCGGCAGACAGCGCCGCGCCAATCGCCGATTTTCGCTCGGCGTCGAAGGTGCCCAGATTGACCAGCAGCGCATCGGCGCCGGCGACGAAACCGCCGATTTCGTCCGGCGCCAACGTCATCGACGGCACCGCGCCGGCGGCGAGCAGCATGTTCGCGGTATACTGCTGGGCTACCGAATTGGTGATGCAATGCACGCGCGGCGCGCGCGAACGAATGCGCGCGAACAGGTCGGCGACACTGTCGGCAAGCTCTAAAGGTGCATGCATATCGCGGTCTTTCCAGCGCCTGCTCAGGATACTACGCCGCCCGCGAGGCGTCATTCCGGGGTGCCGGACGAGAGACACCGAATGACGCAGGTCTGGGCTTGGTATCCGACCCTGGTATATGGTGTCGCGACGGAGGTGCGCATGGTTCCATTTTTCGTGCAGATCAAATGCCAGCTCGGCAAATCCTACGAGGTCGCCAATAAGCTCGCGGATGCCGAGATCGCATCGGAAATCTATTCGACCGCCGGCGATTTTGATCTCTTGGTGAAATTCTACGTCGACCCGGACACCGATATCGGCCATTTCATCGCCGAGAAAGTGCAGACCATTCCCGGCATCGCCAATACCCACACCATCATCACCTTCAAGGCTTTCGGGCCGTCGTAGGAGCATGATCCCGAAAAGTGGAAGCCGGTTTTCGGATCAGATCATGCTCAAATCAAAGGCCTAGCGCGGCACCGTTATTTCTTCGGCGGCGGCGTCGGTCCTTGCACCGGCGGCAGCGAAACCACATAGGCCGCGATCGCGGCGCGGTCGTCGGCGCCGAGTAGCGACGTGTTGCGGATCACCTCGGCCATGGCGCCGCCGGCGTAGTCGCCCGACGGCGTCATGCCATCGTCGAGAAAGCTCGCGATGTCCTTCTCCGACCAGACATCCTTGCCGTGTTGAAGCCCGACCGGCGTGATGTTCGGCACCCAGCCCTTGCCGTCGGGCGCAGGTCCTCCCGCAAAGCGTTCGCTGTCGATGATGCCGCCAAGCGCGTTGCGCGGACTATGGCACTCCGCGCAATGGCCCGGACCGTTCACCAGATAGGCGCCGCGATTCCATTGCGCCGATTTCGACGCATCGGGCTCGTAAGGACCACCGTGCAGGAACAGAAGCTTCCAGCCGCCGAGCAGCCTTCGCACATTGAACGGAAACGAAAGATCATGCCGGCGCGCCTTGCCCCGGACCGGCGGCAGGGTTTTCAGATAGGCGTAAAGATCGCGCACGTCGTCGAGTTGCATGTGCCGGTACGACGTATAGGGGAAGGCGGGATAGAGGTTGGCGCCGCGCTCCGACGTTCCGTTCCATAGCGCGGCGACGAAATTGGCCTCGGTCCAATTGCCGATGCCGTTCTTCGGATCGGGCGAGATATTCGGCACGTAGAAAGTGCCGAATGGCGAATTCAGCGCGAGGCCGCCGCCGAGCCGCGTGCGGTCGACTTTAGCGGGATCGGCATCCGGCACGGCATGGCATGACGCGCAGCCGCCGATCTCGAACATGGTCTTGCCGTTGTCGAGATTGGCCGTGTGCGGCGCCAGCGCCGTGGCGGGAACGACCGCCGGCAATGTCAGAATCCAGAATGCAGCGAGGCCGATGGTGACGCCGGCCGCGCCCGTGAGCGCGAGCGTTCGCAATGTCGGCATGCCGCAGTCTCCGGCGCATCTGCCTTTTCGTCCCCACGGGAGACATATCGAACTTCAGCAAAAAAGCGAAGGGCGGGCCGCCGGCTGCGGCGCCCGCCCTCAGGCGTCTTAATCGTTTCAGTCTTGGCTCGTTACAGTCTTGGCTCGTTACAGTCTTGGCTCGTTACAGTCTTCGCTCGTTTCGCTCAGCTCTTCTTGAGACGATAGGTCTCGTGGCAAGCGCCGCAATCGTTCTTGCCGATATTGCCCATCGCAGCCTTGAAGCTGTCGAGGTCCTTCACCGATGCCTGGGCGGCCTTGGCGTCCTCGCCGAATTTGGCAAATTTGGCTTTGAAGTCGTCCATGTTTTCCCAGATTTTGGGGCCCGCTTTGAAATCGTCATTGGCCGCGAAACCATCTCCCGGCTTGGAGCTGTCGGGGAACAGCGCCGGCATTTTGGCCGCCGCATCCTGGAAGGTCGCGAGAATCTTCTGTGCGGCCGCCAGATCGAACGGCGCATCGCCCTTCAACATGGCGCCGGCGGTCTTGGCCGCATCGCCATTGGCTTTCATCAACGCCTTGCGCGCGGCGATCGGATCCTGCTGGGCGGCGGCGGCGCAGACGCCCAGCACGACGGCCGCGGCAATCAGTATGGTGCGTTTCATTTCTTCAGCTCCCCTTATTGGCTTCCGGACGACAAACACCCGAAGCCGCTCATTATTCCGGTACGGGCGATCATAGCCCAGGAAATTTCCAGCGTGCAGCCAATTCGTGCGGCTATTCCGCCGGCTGGGGCGTGGCCGCGCGGGATTTGCGGCGCTGCTCGGCAAGGCCTGCGATCCAGCGCGCCACCACATAGAACACCGGCGTGAAGATCAGCCCGAAGGCGGTGACGCCGATCATGCCGGAGAACACCGCCGTACCGAGCGCCTGACGCAGCTCCGCGCCGGCGCCGATCGCCCAGACCAGCGGTGTGACGCCGAGGATGAAGGCAAGCGACGTCATCAGGATCGGACGCAAGCGCAACCGCGTCGCTTCCACGGCCGCCTCCCAGCGGCTGCGGCCCTGATCCTCGAGCTGGCGCGCGAACTCGACAATCAGAATCGCGTTCTTCGCGGCAAGTCCGATCAGCACCACGAAGCCGACTTGAGTGAGGATGTTGTTGTCCTGGCCGCGGATGATGACGCCGATAATCGCCGCAACCAGACACATCGGCACGATCATGATCACCGCAAGCGGCAGCGTCAGGCTCTCATATTGCGCCGCCAGCACCAGGAACACGAACACCACCGCCAGCAAGAAGGCGAACATCGCCGTGGAGCCGGCCCTGATCTGCTGGTAGGCGAGCGTGGTCCATTCGGTCGCGAATCCTTCGGGCAGAGATTCCGCCGCGAGCTTGTCCATGATCGCGATCGCCTGACCCTGCGAGTAGCCGGGCGCGGCGGCGCCGTCGAGCTCGGCCGCGGGATAGAGGTTGTAGCGCGGCACCCGGTAGGGACCGGAAATATTGTCCACGGTCGTGAAAGAGCCGAGCGGCACCGTGTCGCCGTTGGAATTGCGCACCCTGATCTTCAACACGTCGGCGGTGTCGCGGCGATCCTCGTCCCGGGCCTGTGCGGTGACGCGAAAGGTGCGGCCGAACAGGTTGAAGTCGTTGACATAGGACGAGCCGATGTAGATCTGCAGCGCGTTGAACACGTCCTGCACATTGATGCCGAGCAGCTGCGCCTTGGTGCGGTCGATATTGAGATAGACCTCGGGCGTCGAGGTTTCGAACAGCGAGAAGACCTGGCTCAGGCCGGGCGTCTGATTGGCACGCGCCATCAAGGCGGTTGCTGCGTTGCGCAGCGCCGCCGGGCCGGCGCCGGCGCGGTCCTCGACCATCATGCGGAAGCCGCCGGCGGTGCCGATGCCCCGGACCGGCGGCGGCAGCACCGAAACGATGAAGGCTTCCTGGATCTTCGACAGCCGCTTGTTCAACTCGGCTTGAATCGCCGAGGCCGACTGGTTGGCTTCGTGCGCCCGTTTCTCGAACGGATCGAGCACCAGGAACAGCGCTCCGGAATTGGGCGCGTTGGTGAATGTCGCCCCGGAGAAACCGACGATGTTCACGGCGTGCGCAACGCCGGGAACGCTTTTGGCGATGTCCAGCACGCGCTGCTGCACCTCGTCGGTACGCGCCAACGAGGCGCCCGGCGGCAATTGCACCACCGTGATGATATAGCCGGCGTCGACTTGCGCGATAAAGCCGACGGGCGTTGTGCGAAACGCATTCAAGCCGAGCCCGATAACGACCAGATAGATCGCCACCATGACGACGGCGCGGCGCACAGTCCGCGTGGCAAGCCAGGAAATTCCGCCGCCGATCTTGTCGAAGCCGCGGTTGAAATAGCCGAAGAAGCCGTGGATCGGCCGCTCCCACCAGGTATCGCGATGATTGGCCTCGTGCGGCTTGAGCAACAGCGCGCACATTGCCGGTGACAGCGTCAACGACACGATCAGCGAGATGACGGTCGCGCCGGCGATGGTCAAGGCGAATTGCCGGTAGAACTGGCCGGATATGCCGGTGATGAACATCGACGGCACGAACACGGCGCAGAGCACAAGCGCGATGGCGATCAGCGCCGAGCCGACTTCGTCCATGCTCTGCTTGGCGGCCTCGCGCGGCGCGAGGCCCGCCGCGATATTGCGTTCGACGTTCTCGACGACGACGATAGCGTCGTCGACGACGATGCCGATGGCGAGAACGAGCCCGAACAAAGTGAGATTGTTCAGCGTGAAGCCGAACGCCGTCATGAAGAAAAAGCTGCCGACGAGCGACACCGGGATGGCGACCAGCGGAATGATCGCCGCGCGCCAGGTCTGCAGGAACAGGATCACCACCAGCACGACGAGCACGACCGCTTCGCCGATGGTATCGATCACGGCGTCGACCGATTCCTGAATGAACTGCGTCGGATTGTAGACGATGGCGTAGGCGACGCCCGGCGGAAAGCGTTTGGCGAGTTTGGCCATCAGGTCGTTGACGCCCTTGGCGGTGGCCAGCGCATTCGAGCCCGGGCGCTGGAAGATCGCGAGCGCCACCGCGGGGTCGTGGTCGAGATAGGAGTTCGACGAATAGTCGAGCGCGTCGAGCTTGATGTCGGCGACGTCCTTGAGCCGCACCACGGCGTCCGGCGTCTGCTTGACGACGATCGAGCCGAACTCGTTCGGATCGTCGAGCCGGCCGAGCGTTTGCACCGCGATCTGGAACGCGCCGGGATTACTGATCGGCGGCGCATTGAGCACGCCGGATGCGACCTGGATGTTCTGGGCCTGCAACGCATTGGTGACGTCGTTTGCGGTCAGGCCGAGCGATTGCAGGCGGTCCGGATCGAGCCAGATCCGCATCGAGTAATCGCGGCTGCCGAACACGGTGATCGAGCCGACGCCGTCGACCCGGGTCAGCGGATCGGTCACTTCCAGCGTGGCGTAGTTGGAGACGAACAGAGCATTGCGCGATTTGTCGGGCGAATAAAGATGCACGACCATCATCAGATCGGGCGAGGCTTTGTTGACCGTGACGCCGATATTGCGGACGTCGGCCGGCAGCCGCGGCTGGGCGATGGCGACGCGGTTTTGCACCTGGACCTGGGCGATGTCGAGATTGGTGCCGAGGTCGAAAGTGACCTGGATCGAGAACCGCCCGTCCGCCGTCGAATTGGACGACATATAGAGCATGTTCTCGACGCCGTTGATCTGCTCCTCGACCGGCGTGACCACGGTCGAGGCGACGACATCGGCGCTGGCGCCGGGATATTGGCCGGAGACGACGACGACCGGCGGCGCGATTTCGGGATATTGCGCGACCGGCAGCCGCGAAAACGACACGCCGCCGAGGATCACGAACACGATCGAGACCACGGCGGCGAAAATCGGCCGGTCGATGAAAAAATGCGAAAGGCGCATGTTAGGGCATCAACCCGCTTTGGCCTGATCGCCGGCGGCCGGCGGCGGCGGCGCCCCTTGCGGCTCGGCCTTCACCTTGATGCCCGCGCGCGCGCGCATCAGTCCGTTGACGATCACGCGGTCGCTGGCGAGAAGCCCGTCCTTGATGACGCGCAAGCCGCCGTCGAGTTGGCCCGGCGTGACGTATTTCTGCCGCACCGTGCCGTCGGCATCGACGACCAGCACGTATTTGCGCACCTGCTCGGAGCCGATCGCGGCATCCGGAACGAGCAGTGCCGCATAAGGCGGCGAGCCTGGAACGCGCAACCGGCCGAACATGCCGGGCGTGAAAATGCCGTCGCCATTGTCGAACACGGCACGGCCGCGGATCGTCCCCGAGGATTGATTGATGGCGTTGTCGATGAAATCGATTTTGCCGGTATGGACGAAATCCTTCTCGTCGATCAGCTTCAGCGTCACCGGGACATTGCCGTTGAGCGCCGCCACATCCTTGCTCGCGGTGGCAAAGCGCACGTAGCGGAGATAGGCGGCCTCGTCGAAGGAGAACTCGAACCAGATCGGATCGACCGAGACCACGGTTGCCAACAGCGTGGTGTTGCCCCCGGTGCCGCCGGTGACCAGATTGCCGACGGCGACGCGGCGGTCGCCGATGCGGCCATCGATCGGCGAGCGCAGTTCCGAATATTGATCGAGGTCGAGCTCGGCCGAATGTACCATCGCCTCCTGGGCGCCAACCGCGGCTTCCGCCACCGCTTTGGCCTGGGTGCGCTGGCCGAAGACCTGATCGGTGATGGTCTTGTTTTGCAACAAGGCTTGGCCGCGTTCGAGATCGGCCTGGGTGAAGGCGAGATTGGCGCGCGCCTGGGCGAGATTGGCGCGCATCTGCTCGAGCGCGATCTCGAATGGCCTGCGGTCGATGGTGAAGAGCGGATCGCCCTTTTTCACCTCCTGGCCGTCTTTGAAATGAATCTCCGCCAGATAGCCGGACAGCCGCGAGCGGATCTCGACCGAATTCACCGCGGCAAAGCGGCCGACATATTCGTCCTGATCGACGACCGTGCGCTCGACCGGGTTGGCGACGGTCACGGTCGGCGGCGGCGGTCCGCCGCTTTGCTGCTGGCCCTGGCCGCAGCCCACAAGCGTCATCGGCAGCGCGATCGCCGCCAATGCCAGGACGGCGAAACGCGCCGCATTGCCAAACTTCATGCCTTTTCCCTCATTCCGAGGCCGCGCGGTCGTGAATGCGCGGCCAGCCGGGTCGAATTACGCCTGCAATAATCGCGCCCCGTCCGCGCATGGTCACTGCGCGGATCGCCGCTCTTTTTCAAGCCCGTAGGGCTCCCCATATCTGCGCCCAATCCTCGCATCCCCCAACCCGGCCGGCCCGGGCTTGTCTAAAGGCTTGAAGCAACATGACAATTATTCCTCTGAACGACGCGCTGCGCGGCCGCCACAATCCGCCCGCGCCCGAGCCGGTTCCGGCCGACGATTCCGCCCTGCTCGATGCCTATTCGCGCGCGGTAATCGATGTGGTCGATCGGGTCGGCCCGGCGGTCGTTCGCCTGGCCGTCCGTTCTTCCGCCGAAAAGGGTCGCGGCGGCACGGGCTCGGGCGTCATCGTAGCGCCGGACGGGCTCATCCTGACCAATAGCCATGTCGCGGGCGGCGCTTCCCGCATCGAGGTGACGACCGCCGACGGCCAGGAATTGCGGGCACGCCTTGTCGGCAACGACCCCGACACCGATCTCGCGCTTATCCGCGTCGACGAGGCGGTGACGCTTCCCGCGGCGGCGCTGGGCGATTCCAAGCGCCTCAAACGCGGCCAGTTGGTGATCGCCATCGGCAATCCGCTCGGCTTCGAATCCACCGTCACGACGGGCGTCGTCTCGGCGCTCGGCCGCTCATTGCGCGCGCGCAGCGGCCGGCTGATCGACGACGTGATCCAGACCGACGCCGCGCTGAACCCCGGCAATTCCGGCGGCCCCCTGGTGTCGTCGCGCGGCGAAGTGATCGGCATCAACACCGCGGTGATCATGGGCGCGCAAGGCATCTGCTTTGCGGTTGCCGCCAATACCGCAAGCTTCGTGCTCGGCGAGCTTGTACGCCACGGCCGCGTACGCCGCGCCTTCATCGGCATCGCCGCGCAACAGACCGCGATCCCACAGCGCCGCCGCCGCGCCGTAGGGCTTACGCAAGATGGCGCCGTCATGGTCGACACGGTCGAGCCAGACAGCGCGGCTGCGCGCGGCGGCCTCAAATCAGGCGACATCATTGTCGGCCTCGACGGCGCAATGATCGCCGGCGCCGACGACCTGGTGCGTGCACTCACCGGCGACAAAATCGGGCAGAACGTCGCGCTCGATGTGTTACGCGGGGTTGAGCGGCTGACGATTTCGGTGACGCCAGAGGAGCGGCGGCTTAATTCGAAATCAGCCCCGCGATAGCCCCACGATCGCAGCCGCTGCCAGCGCGAGCCATGCGGCAATGAGAATGAAACCGCCGGACGGCGCGGCCATCGGAAAGAGGCGGTGGGCGGCGAAGGCGCGCATCGCGATATCGCCTGAGAACAGCGCGGCGCCCAGCACCCAAGCGGCGAGCACGACGAGCGCCAGCGGCCGCCACAGCGCGCCCTGCTGCAAGAGCGCGGCGCCGCCCATGACCGCTGCAGCGTGGAACAAGAGCATATAGGCGGCGCTGTCGAGGCCTGAGCCGGGCGCCACATGGGCCGCGGCAGCGGCCAGAACAACGCCACCTGCGCCCATCAGGCCGGCGAGCGCGATCAGGATCGTCACGGTCATCGTCACCGTCATGGCGCAGCCTTGGTCCCGTTCGGGCCGGACACTTTTGGATTGCGCTTCTTGCCGCCGGCTTCGGGAAAAACCCACATCGCCGCGATCATAAACACGGCGACGATGACGACAAAGCTCGCGAAGTCGTGACGGATCGGCGATCCGCTCCAAAAGGCCAGAACGAGCGCGACCGCGAGCGTGATCGCCGAGACCGCGGCTTTGACGTCATTCGGCATCGATCGCTCCCAGGGTCGGCGCGAACATCTGCTAATTCGCGCCCAACGGCGCCGCTGCCGCCTCATCCGGGCGGCGCGGCGCCCCGCGCAGATTTTTCTTCAGATGCCGCGTGTCATAGCCGTTAAGCAGCGTGCCGATAAGGCCACGATCGAGATCGGACGTGCCCAGAAGCCAATCGGCGATCGGAAAGGTCAGGTTCATGTTGACCTCCATCATCAGCCGCGCGTTGTGGTGCGCGGTGTGGTGCCGGCGCAGCGTGTTGACGAAGGGACAATGACGCACGAAGGCATTCTCATCGACGTGACAGCAGAAATGCATGAACTCATAGACCAGATACATGCCGGTCGTCGTCGCCATGAACAGCCAGCCGACATTGGGCGTGAGCCACGTGCCGAGCAGCGCCGCGGGCGGGATCGACATCAGGATGAAAACGACCAGCGCATAGGGCGGGAACAGAGTCACTCGCCAATCCTTGGGATCGCGGAAGCGCATTTCGTCGTCGGTGAAGAACTGATGGTGGTTGAGCGTGTGCCGCTCATAGATCGCGCGCAAGCCTTTGATATTGACCGGGCGGTGCATGACGTATTTGTGCACGGCCCATTCGAAAATATTGGTGAACAGAAAAGTCGCCGGCACTGTCAGCCATTCGAGCGCGGTGACGGCATGGATGTGCGCCACATAGATGTAAAACGCGGCCGCGCCCATCGCGTAGATGATGAGGAAATGAAAATAGCCGTCGTACCAGCCCCTGATGCGGGAGCGGTATTCGGTGCGAAAGTCGATCTGACGCTGCCGGATCATTTTCATTCTCCTTCAAGCGTGGCGTGGTTGTCGTGCCGGCGCAGATAGGCTTCGACGTCGCCGCCGGTCAGCGCCCAATCATTATCGAGATTGGCGATCACGTCCTGCATATACGGCGTCGCCAGCGCGATGGCGCGATCTTTGTCGCCGAGATGATCGAACAGAATCGCCAGCGCCAGCTGCCGCGGGCTGTCGCCCACATAGGTCCATTCGAAGCCGTATTTGGTGAATTGCTTCACCTCGTAATGCTCGGACAAACGACGCCCGTCGACCGTAACGACGATGCCGTCGATGGTGCGCTTGCCCTCGTAGGTTTTCATGAGCACACCGGCGCTGCGTTCCACCCGGAGTTTTTTAAGAGGCTATCGCCGGCCGTCGGACGGATCAAGCAATTGACTTGACGAAAGCGGTGCCGAAACCGGCGCCGCTTGCTAATGTGGGCGGGAGCGGGACAGCGGCAAAAGCCCGCCTGACGGGGGACAATTCCCATGCGGGTGACTGTTTGCGCTACGCTCTTGTTGGCCTTGGCGTGTTCACCCGTGAAGGCGCAATCCGCTCCGCCGGACGCGGTCAAAGAGCTCGCCCCGACCGGCAAGCTCCGCGCCGCGATCAATGCCGGCAATGTCGTCCTGGTGCAGAAGGACGCGGCCGGTGAGGTCCACGGCATCACGGTCGATCTGGCGCGCGAATTGGCGAGGCGGCTCGGCGTGCCGGCCGATCTCATCGTCTATGAGACCGCCGGCAAGGTGACGGACGCGGCGACGGCGGGCGCCTGGGATGTCGGCTTTATCGCCATCGAACCGGTGCGCGCCAAGCTGATCGGCTTCACCGCGCCCTATGTGATCATCGAAGGCACCTACATGGTGGGCGCGGATTCGCCGCTGAAAACCACGGCGGACGTCGATCGCGACGGCGTCCGGATCGCGGTCGCCAAAGGCTCGGCCTATGATCTTTATCTGTCGCGCACGCTGCAGCACGCGACGCTCTTGCGCTATCCGAGCCCGCCGCTCGCGCTCGCTGGCTTTATGGCCGACAAGCTCGATGCCGCGGCCGGTGTCAGGCAATTCCTGGTGCACTATGCCAATACCAATCCGACGATGCGGGTGATGCCGGATCATTTTCAGGAGATCCGGGAGGCGATGGGCACGCCGCTCGGCCGCGACATCGGGCCTGCAACATCGGGATTGCGCTATCTGCGGAGCTTCGTCGAAGAAATGAAGTCGTCGGGTTTTGTGCGGCAGTCGCTCGACCGCGCCGGTCAGGCCGATGCCATGGTGGCGCCTGCGGAGTGACGCTGTTCGCCGGCGCGCGATAGGAGCATACAGTTCGGATGCAGCGAATGTTTGAATTCGGGCTCTACAGTTTCGGCGACCTCACGCCCGCCCAGGCTGGCACGCCCGCCGGCGCCCAGCAGCGGCTTGCCGAAATCCTCGCCGCCGCAAAACTTGCCGACGACGCCGGCTTCGATGTCTTCGCCATCGGCGAGCATCACCGGCTCGACATGCCGATCGCCGCCACGGCGGTGGTCTTGGCGGCGATCGCGGCGCAGACAAAAAATATTCGTCTCGCCAGCGCCGTCACCATCTTGAGCACCGCCGATCCGGTGCGCGTCTTCGAGGAGTTCGCCACCGTCGATCTGATTTCGGGCGGACGCGCCGAGATCATCGCCGGACGCGGCGTGTTCACGGAATCCTTCCCGCTGTTCGGTTACGATCTCGCCGACTACGACGCGCTGTTTGCCGAGAAGCTCGAACTTCTCATGAAGCTCAACGCCGAGGAACGCGTCACTTGGCAGGGCCGCTTTCGCTCAGGCCTGAAGGACGCGCCGATCGCTCCACGCCCGGTGCAAAACCATCTGCCGATCTGGGTCGGCACCGGCGGCACGCCAAGCAGCGTCGAACGCACGGCGCTCCTCGGCCTGCCGCTCGCGCTCGCCAATATCAGCGTCCCGCCGGCGAAGCTTGCGCCGCTCGCCGGGCTTTACCGTCGCACCGGCACGCAGGCCGGGCATGACGCAAGCGCGCTGAAAATCAGCATCGCAAGCCATCTGCATGTTGCGGAAAATTCGCAAGACGCGCTCGACACCTTCTATCCGCATTACGCCGGCTATTTCCGCGATCACACGCCGTCGCAATACCGCGCCCGCGACATAACACGGGCCGACTATGAGGCGCTGGCCGGCCCGCAAGGCGCGCTATTCGTCGGCAGCCCGCAGCAGATCGTCGACAAGATCCTCTACGAGCACGAATTATTCGGCCACCAGCGCTTCCTCGCGCAGATCGATATCGGCGGTTTGTCGTTCGCGAGTGTGGCGCGGGTGATCGAGCTCGTCGCAACGCAGGTCGCGCCGATGGTTCGGCGCGCGATCGGCTAGAGGAGCGAGCAACCGGCATCTTCCCGTACTGGGGACGATAGCCGCGTAGTAATGCGCCCTCGTCAACACAGATGCGCGCGGCGGATAGAACATAGCCTCACCGGAAGTGTTATGATACCATCAAGAAGAAGCATTAGGATATCGCCAAAGAACGTCGCCGAGAAAATACACATGCGCCGCGCTGCCTACGGGCTGGAGCGCGGTCGGGATTTCCTGAAGTTATTGAAATAAGAAGCATAGCCCGCCTCAACTTCATCGGACTGATTGTTCGAACAATCTCGTCAGTTTCAAAGTCAATTTAAAATCGGGCCGGGAAGGCTCTTGGCCCCGGATATGGAGGCTGATCATGTCGCGCATTTCGATAATCCGTGTACTCAACAATAAAAGCATCCCGGCGTTCTTAATCTCCGCCCCTTTGCTCGCCGTCGTCGGCAGCGTCGTTTTGGGCGGTATCGCCCTTGCAGCTCAGGACAGGTACAC
>JBAPUM010000103.1:0-1762 GCA_049282655.1 Xanthobacteraceae bacterium | reverse complement strand
CGAGGCCAAGGCGCTGCGCAAGCTGAAGCATCCGTCGCGAAGCAGGAAGCTGCGGAGTTTCTTGGATAACTAATGAGATCGGCATTCGAATCGTAGTTTTGAAAAAGATGCCCGGCTAATACTACTGAGTCAGAAAGTCGCAGGCGATAATTGAGAGACTCGGTTATTTTGTGAGATTCATGTTACGGCGGCGGGAGGCCGGGATGGGTCGGCGGATTTCAGGCGACAGTGAATCGCGATTTGCGTCGTATGTCGAGGGGATTGTGGAAGTGATTGGTCATGCGGATCGCGCTGGTCCGCTGAGTGACTATTGCACCGGGCTGATGATGCCGGGCGAGCGCAAGAGCGTGGAACCGATGGCGGCGGTGACCGCTCCGGCGCGGACGGCGGCGCAGCATCAGTCGCTGCTGCATTTTATCGGTCAGTCGGCCTGGTCGGACGCGAAGGTGTTGGCCAAAGTCCGTGAGATGGTGTTGCCGAAGATAGAGTGCCACGGACCGATCGAGGCATGGATCATCGACGACACTGGTTTTCCGAAGAAAGGGAAGCATTCGGTCGGGGTAGCGCGGCAATACTGCGGTCAACTCGGCAAGCAGGACAACTGTCAGGTCGCGGTATCGCTGTCGATTGCCAACCATCACGCCAGCCTGCCGGTGGCCTATCGGCTGTATTTGCCGGAAGACTGGACGAAGGATCGCAAACGCCTGCGTAAGGTGGGTGTTCCCGAGGAGGTCGACTTTAAGACCAAGCCGGAGATCGCGCTCAAGCAGATCGAGGCGGCCTGTGCGGCTGGTCTGCCGCGCGGTGTGGTGGCGATGGATGCGGGCTATGGCTGCAACACAGACCTGCGCACCGGCGTGAGCGCACTCGGATTGCGCTATGTCGCCGGCATCCTGCCGAACACTTCGGTGTGGGCGCCAGGTACAGGACCGCTGCCGCCGAAGAAGTGGTCGGGGCGCGGGCGACAACCGAAGCTCATTCGCCGCGACGACAAGCATCGACCGGTCCCGGTCAAGGAGCTTGCGCTCAATTTGCCCAAGCGCGCCTGGCGCACGATCGCGTGGCGCGAAGGCTCGGCCGGGCAATTGTCCTCGCGCTTTGCCCGCGTGCGCGTTCGTGCCGCGCATCATGACTACAAGCTCACCGAGAGCCGAGCGCAAGAGTGGCTGTTGATCGAGTGGCCCGAAGGCGAGAAAGAGCCGGCCAAATACTGGCTCTCGACCCTTCCCAAGCATATCACGTTCCGCGCGCTGGTCGACCTCACCAAGCTGCGCTGGCGCATCGAGCGCGACTATCAGGAACTCAAGCAGGAGGTCGGGCTTGGGCATTTCGAGGGCAGAGGGTGGCGCGGCTTCCACCACCACGCCACGCTGTGCATCGCCGCCTACGGATTCCTGGTCTCCGAGAGGGAGACGATTCCCCCCTGTGGATCTCGTTCCGCCAGGCCGTTCGAGAAACTTGCGGTTCCCAACGGTTACCGACCCAGAGGCTCCGCCGCTGCGAACCCAACGACACGTCCCGAACTCGATCGCGACACTGCGCACACGCCTCAGCGTCGCCCTCGCCAGCAGATTATCGCGATGCCCATGCTGCGCAACTCCAATACACAGAAACATACCACGCAGAAATTTGTGACGCAGTAGTACTAGAGCCGTTTCGGTTCTGATTGAATCAGAACCGGGCTCTAGCTTTATGTTTTGACGCGTTTTCTTTACGCGAACCGGACGCCACTTCGCTCGAAAACGCTATAGGTAACCGGAGC
>JBAPUM010000102.1:0-2913 GCA_049282655.1 Xanthobacteraceae bacterium | reverse complement strand
GCGTCTGCCGTTGCGGCGCCGCCTGCCGCCGCGGTGTCGCAATCGGTGCCGCCGCCGGACGCGGCGAAGCCGCGTGGCGGGGCAGGTGACGGGGCAGGTGGCGGCAAGATCGCCGTCGAACTCCAGCGTGACGGCTCGATGCTGAAATTGTCGTTTCCGTTCGCTGCGCCGGTTGCGGCGGCGGTGTTCCGCCGCGCCGATGCGCTCTGGCTCGTCTTCGACACCAAGGCCGATTTCGACCTCACCGCGCTCGACGGCGAACCGAGCCACACCATCCGCGGCTACGACGTCACCCGCACCTACGACGCCGGCATCGTGCGGCTGCGGCTCGGCCGTCCGCAATTGGCCAGCGTTTCTATGAACGGCTCGGTGTGGACGGTGAATATCGGCGACAGTGTCGTCGAGCCGACGCGCGGGCTCGAAATCAGTCGCAACATGATCGGACCCAATCGCGCCAATATCAGCATTCCCTTCGAAGAGCCGCAGCAATTGCATCGCATTGTCGATCCCGATGCCGGCGATAATCTCGTGGTCGCCACCGCGCTCCCGCCGGCGCGCGGTTTCATCAACGAGCAGGATTTCATCGAGTTCCGGGTGCTGGCCTCGACGCAGGGCGTGGTGATCGAGCCGCTCGCCGACGACGTCGATGTCGAGATGGCCCCCGACAAAGTCGTCGTCAGCCGGCCGTCCGGCCTGACCTTGTCGACGGCGATGCAGTCCCTGTTTCACGGCTCGGGAATGCGCTCGGAGATGTTCGATTCGCAAATCTGGGGCGTCGATCGCGAGTCGTCTTATTGGGAGCGGCAGACCAATCTGATCGCCGCCGCCGCCGCCGCGCCGGAGAACAAGCGCTTTGCGCCGCGGGTCGATCTCGCGCGTTTTTATCTTGCCCGCGAATTGTACCCGGAGGCCAAGGGCGTTCTCGATGTGGCGCTCAAGGACGACCGGCCGCCGGCGGGAGTGGCGTCCGCGACGGTGTTGCGTTCGGTCGCGGAGGTGATGATGAACCGGCCCGAGGAGGCGCTGAAGGATCTGGCGCAGCCCGGCATCGGCGACCAGCACGATGCGCCGCTGTGGCGCGCTTTGGCCTTTGCCCGCCAGGGCAAATGGGTGCAGGCGCGCGCCGGCTTCAAGACCGCGGAAGCCGCCGTCGCCACGCTGCCGATCGAGCTGCAGCGTCTCGCGCTCAAGGATGAAATGCGCTCGGCGATCGAGGTCGGCGATTTCGACGGCGCTTCGAACGATCTCAACGATTTCCAGACGGTCGGCGTGCCGCGCAGCATGGAACCGACGATCGCCGTGCTGATGGGCCGCCTTGCCGAGGGCATGGGCCATATCGAGGATGCGCTCGCGGCCTATCGCACCGCGGCCGATTCCTGGGATCGTCCGGCGGCCGCGCAGGGCCTGTTGCGCGAAACCTTGTTGCGCTATGCGACGGGCGACCTCAAGCGCGACGCCGTGGTTGCTCAGCTCGAAACGCTCACCACCATCTGGCGCGGCGACGAGACCGAGATCGAAGCGCTGAAGGATCTCGCCCATCTCTACACCCAAGACGGCCGCTATCGCGACGCCTTCTATGTGATGCGCAGCGCCATGGCGGCGCATCCGGATTCGGCGATGACGCGCCAGATCCAGGACGAAGCGGCGACGACCTTCGATTCGCTGTTCCTCAGCGGCAAGGGCGACGGCATGCCGGCGATTGACGCGCTCGCTTTGTTCTACGACTTCCGCGAATTGACGCCGATCGGCGGCCGCGGCGACGAGATGATAAGGCGGCTCGCCGACCGGCTGATCTCGGTCGATCTGCTCGACCAGGCCGCCGATCTGTTGCAGTATCAGGTCGACCACCGGCTGCAGGGCGCCGCGCGGGCGCAGGTGGCGACCCGGCTTGCCGTCATTTATTTGATGGACCGCAAGGCCGACCGCGCGCTCGCGGCGCTGCGCGGCACGCGCACGGCCGATCTCTCCAACGATCTGCGTAACCAGCGGCTGTTGCTCGAAGGCCGCGCGCTGTCCGATCTCGGCCGCCACGACGTCGCGCTTGAAGTGATCGGCAATGTCGAGACGCGGGAAGCCACGCGGCTGCGCTCCGATATCCTGTGGGCGGCGCGCCGTTACGGCGAGGCCGCCGAGCAGATCGAATTGATGTATGGCGACCGCTACAAGGATTTCGAGCCGCTCACCGATGTCGAGCAGCAGGACATTTTGCGCGCCGAGATTGGCTATGCACTGAGCGACGACAAGCTCGGGCTCGGTCGGTTTCGCGAAAAATATGCCGCGAAGATGGCGGAGACGCCGGACGCGCACGATTTCGAAGTCGTCTCGCAGCCGCTCGGCACCAGCGGCGACGCCTTCGCCACGATCGCGCATGCGGCAGCCTCCGTCGATACGCTCGACAGTTTTCTCCGCGACATGAAGGCGCGCTATCCGGAAGGCGGCGCGGTGCCGGCGAGCGAGCCGCCGCCCGCGACCATGCAGCCCAGCGGGCCATCGGCCTCGGGCCAGCCGCCCGACACGCGGCCCGCGGCTCTGCCGCCAACGGCCGCGGGCCACACCGCGGCGTTGTAATTTCAAACAGCGACCATCGTTCTCGCGGCGCAGGCGCGCCCGAGTTTGGCAAATTCCAGCCACGTGAAGCGCGAAGGCCGGGGCGGAAAAGGATTTCGAGGGGTGGCGCCTCGTTATCGCTCTTCGCTACGCCCGCTTCGCCGAACCAAACACCGTAGCCCGGATGGAGCGCAGCGAAATCCGGGGACGAACTCTAAGCTTTTACGCCCTTCCCGGATTACGCTTCGCTCCATCCGGGCTACGAAGAAGGAAAAAAAGGAAGCGGAACGCCGACAAACGCTGATCCGTATCCTCCGCACCATCGGGTGCGGCTCTGCCCTTTTGGGGCAGCTCGCCTGTCGGCGT
>JBAPUM010000101.1:0-24180 GCA_049282655.1 Xanthobacteraceae bacterium | reverse complement strand
GCGTCAGACGGGCATTCTTGTGCACGTTCATCCGGTTCTCCCTTGGAATACTGAAGTCTCAGCAACCTCAGTCTCCTCGGTCAGAACCGGATGGACAACCTATTGAAAGCTCACAGCTAGAGTGTCGCCGGCGCCGCCTGCGCCGAACGGGACAATGATCCGCACGGGATGCTCAGGCCAGCCATCGGCCAATCCGGGCGAAGGGGACAGCGGCGACAGAACTGTCAGCGCCAGGCCGACGAGGAGGCATGTCAAAAGGGGATATCGCGCCAAATTCCTTGCCCTGTGACTTCCCAAAGCCAATTCACTTTGTACAACTTTTGGCACCTGGTCAACAATTTGGTACTTATGCAAATATTGATAATGGAGCGCTTCACGGCATTCAGCGTCGGACAGTCGTCCGAGCGCGGCTTGACCTCTGTCGCCTTGCTCCCGAACGCTATTTGAATGAAAGCGTGGCTATCCGACCCGTTCGCCGCTATCGCGAATGCTACCGTCGGAGACTCATGAGATGGCTGTTTGTCTTAATACGGTTCCGGCCACCGAGATTGTGTCGAAGACGGCTTCGGGCGCCGCGACCTGCGAGGCGGTCGCGCGCGATTGCCTCGCTCGGCTCGAGGCCCGGGAGCCGGTGGTCAAGGCGTTTGCGTTCATCGATCCCGAGCACGTTCTCCGTGAAGCAAAAGCCCTTGATGCGCGCACGACGCGCGGGCCGCTTCACGGCGTGCCGGTGGGCGTCAAAGACATCATCGAAACGGCCGATATGCCGACCCAGATGGGTTCGCCGATCTATCGCGGCCATCGCACGCTTTCGGATGCGTCCTGTGTCGCGCTCTTGCGCGCGGCGGGTGCGCTGATATTTGGCAAGACGGTGACGTGTGAGTTCGCCGGTCCGACGGCGGGATGCACCACCAATCCGCATGATCCTGAACGGACGCCGGGAGGTTCCTCGAGCGGCTCGGCCGCGGCGGTTGCCGATCATATGATCCCGCTTGGCCTCGGTACCCAGACGGGTGGCTCGGTGCAGCGGCCGGCCTCATTCTGCGGCATCGTCGGTTATAAGCCGAGCTTCGGGCTGATCAATTCGCAGGGCGTGAAGCCCGCGGCCAAAAGTCTCGACACTGTCGGCCTGCTGGTACGGACGGTCGAGGACGCCGCCTTGTTCATGCGCGTACTGACCAATAACGAGCCGGTGCAATGGCTCGGGAGCGACGTGCCGATCCGCATCGGTCTCTGTCGCACTTATGCGTGGGATAGTGCGGATCATTCGACGCGCAGCGCGGTTGAGGATGCCGCGCGCCGGCTGGAGAAGGCTGGCTTCGGCCTGCGCGACGTAGCGCTGCCGTCACCATGCGAGGAACTGCCAAAGACGCGCGAGATCATCAATGATTTCGAGCGCGCCCGCGGCATGGCCTGGGAGTGGGAAACGCGGCGCGAAGCGATCAGCGTTGCGCTCGCGAAATCGATCCGTAACGGACTGGCCATGCCGCTTACGCGCTATGTCGGAGCGCTCGAACTCGTCGAGACCTGCCGTCAAGGTTTAGTCGAAGCTTTCCGCGATGTTGATGTCTTGCTGACGCCGACGGTGAACGGCGAGGCGCCAATCGGCCTGGCAAATACCGGCGATCATCGCTTTCAAAGCATCTGGACGCAGTTGCGCACGCCGGCCGTTACTCTGCCGACCCATGCCGGGCCGAATGGCATGCCGATCGGCATCCAGCTCATCGGCCCGCGCTATTCCGACGATCGCCTGCTGGCGATCGCGCAACGCGTTTTCGCTGTGCTCGGCCGCGGCCCGCAGATCAAGGTTTGACGCTTCCTTACGGCACGCAGGCAGCCGGCAGTTTTGCCGCATACTCGGCGATGCCGCCCGGAGTCGTCACCCAGACCGTCGCAAAGCCCGGATGCTGCATCAAACTCTGCAGGGCCTGCCGCACCTGAAGCAGGCGGAACGGCTGCCCAGTACAGAACGTATGCAGGGAGATACCAAACACGAGCGGTTGTTTTTTCGACAAGCGCAGCATTTCCTCGAACTGGTCGAGAATCATACGATGGAAATCCGTCGCCGGTTGGGCCCGGCTCAGCATGGTCGGCGTATCGTTGATTTCGATCGGATAGGGCACCGACATGATCCGTCCGCTACGCGTCTTCATCCAGAACGGCTGATCGTCGGCGGGCCAATCCATCAAGAAGGTGTAGCCATTCTCCTGCAACAGATCGGGCGTCACCGGCGTCTCGGAGATCCATGGGCCCATCCAGCCGTATGGCCGTCGTCCGCAATGCTTCGCAAGCGTCTCCGTCGCATGGCGGATCATGTCGCCTTCGGTTGCCGCGTCCATGTCGGACTGGCGTTCCGAGTTGGTGAAGCCGTGGCCGATGACCTCATCGCCGCGCTGCCGCATGCGCGCCGGGATTTGCGGCATCTCTTCACACACCGCGGCATTCAAGAGATGGCACATCGGAAGCTTCATCTCGTCCATGAGGTCGAAGATGCGCCAGATGCCGACGCGCAGGCCGTAGTCGCGCCAGCCGAAATTGCGCACGTCGGGCTGCGGTCCTGGCGTCGTCGGCGTGTGGCCCAAACCCTCGCCGAAGCTGAAATGCTCGACATTGAGCGCGACGTAGAAGGCGAGGCGTTTGCCGTCCGGCCAGGTGAAATCCTGCCGCTCGGTGATCGGCGAATAGGTGTAGCGATTATGTTTTTTCAGTTGCATCACTGGCTCCCTCACGGCTTGCCCGAGCCTTGTCCAGCATTTCGGTTAGATCGCGCGGCCGGATCGGAAACTGATTGAGCCGCACGCCGAAGGGCGACAGCGCATCCTCGATTGCCGAGGCGATGCAGGCGGGCATCGGCAACACGCCAGACTCACCTATCCCCTTGACGCCGAGCGGATTAAGCGTGGTTGGCGTCTCGCGATGGCCGAGCACGAGCTCCGGCATTTCGGCGGCGGTGATCAGCAGGTAATCGGCGAGCGTCGTCGTCATCGGCTGCGCGTCGTCGTCATAGGCCATCCACTCATAAAGTGTGTTGCTGATGCCATGCGCTATGGCGCCGACGATTTGGCCTTCGGCGATGGTCGGATTGATGAGCCTGCCCGCATCATGGATGAACGTGACGCGTGTCACCTTCACCGCGGCGGTGTGAATATCAACCTCGACTTCGGCGACTGCGGTGCCATTGCCATAAGTCATGGCGTCGATGACGACGGTTTCGATCGCTTCGAGACCCGGCGGCAGACCGCCTGGCAACATAAAGCCCGGCGCGCCCGCCATGGTGCGCGCGATAGCGCCGAGCGAGAGCCTCATTCCCGGCACGCCCTTAACGACGACATCCTCTCCATCAATATCGAGATCCGACACATCGGCTTCGAGCAGATGGCTGGCAACGAGCAGCGTCTTTTCGCGAACCTTCACCGCAGCGACATGGGCCGACGAGCCGGCCATCACGGTCTGCCGGCTGTTGAAACCACCGAAGCCCATCGACACCTTGCCGGAGTCCCCGGCCGTAACGACGACGCTGGTAATATCGCCGCCTAATTGCTCGGCAACGATCTGCGCAATCATGGTCTTGGTGCTTTGCCCCATCGCTGCCGCGCCGGTCGCGACTTCGATCTTGCCAGAAGACGTAATGCGAACCTGCGCTTGCTCGTAAGGCCCGCGACCGGTGGCTTCGACGAAATTAGCAAGCCCGATGCCGATATACCGGCCCAGAGCCCGCGCCTCACGCTGGCGGCGCGGGAAGTCGTCCCACTGCGACTTACGCAAAGCATCGGCTTGGCAGGCCGGATAGTCGCCGGAATCGAGCACGACTGGGACGCCGCCTCGGGTCACAAAATCCTTCCTGAACGGCATCGCTTCCGCCGGCACGAGATTGCGGCGGCGGATTTCCGCGCGATCGAGCTTTAGCGTTGCGGCGGCGCGATCCATCAGGCGCTCCATCACGAAGACACCTTGCGGTTGGCCGGCGCCGCGGATCGGCGTCACCGGCACCTTATTGGTCAGCGCGACTTTCACGTCCATGGCGTAAGCGGGCACCACATAGGCGAGCGACATCGCCGCGACCGCGCCTTGCGGCACCGTCAGCCCGCGGGCCGTATAGGCGCCGTGATCGTGGATGAGCGTGCCGCGCAGCCCGAGAATCTTGCCGTCGGCAGCGAGCGCGAGAGACGCGGTCCAGTACTGGTCGCGTTCCTGCGTTGTCGCAACGAAATGCTCGCGGCGATCCTCGATCCAATTCACCGGCCGGCCGAGCTTCAGCGCCGCCGCGGCGACGGCGGCTTCCTCCGGATAAAAAACAAGCTTCGGTCCAAAGCCACCACCGACATCGGGTGCAACCACGCGTACGGCCGATTCCTCGCGGCCAAACAGATCGGCAAGCACGCGAGCGGCGACGAGCGGCGTCTGTGTCGAACTCCACAACGTGATCTTGTCGTCGGCGCTATCGTAGCTCGCCAAACAGCCGCGGCATTCCATCGAATGCGCGACGCCGCGATGGGTCCAGAAGCTGTCCTCGACCACGTGATCGGCGCGTGCGAAGGCAGTGTCGACATCACCATAAGTGCTGGTGAAGGTGGCGATCAGATTATCCGAGCCGTCGCCGTGCACGGGCGGTGCGTTGGCTTGCAGGGCTGCGCGGCAGTCGCCGGCGGCAGGCAGCAATTCGTACTCGATCTCGACCAGCCCCGCGGCATCTTCCGCGATATAGGCGTCGGATGCGATCACCATCGCAATGGCCTCGCCGACATGGACAGTTTCGCCGTCGGCAAGGATAAAGCGGTCGCGTTGTTGCCTGTATGTCTTGTCGGGAAGCGCGACAACGAGCCGGTTAGTCCTCGTCAGCATTTTGAGATCGTCGGCAGTGAGCACGGCGGCAACGCCGGGCAGCGCTAATGCGGCGTTTTTGCTGACCGCTAAGATGCGCGCATGCGCATGCGGGCTACGCACGAAAGCAGCACACAGCATACCGGGCAGGCGAAGGTCAGCGACGAAGCGCGCGCCGCCGCACAAGAGGGCTCGGTCTTCAACGCGCCCGGTCGATGTCCCGAAGACCTTTTTCACACATCCTCGCGGGGCGGGGGCCGGCTGTTACATCAAGGCTGGCGGTTTGGTACGCGGCCTGCGTTTCTGCGTCCCGCTCGGCGTGAGGTATTCCTCGTCGGCGGGCAGATGCTTGCTGGTCAGAAGATGACGCACAAGACTGGCAGCGGCCTGGCCTTTCAGCGCGCGGCCCCACATCTCGTCGATCGAGGCTTCATGGAAGGCAAGCGCGTCGGGCGCCGAGGTAATCATCGCGACGCCGACACGGATATTCGGCTCGCCGCCGAGACGAAACGGGCTCAGCACCAGGATCTTGCGATCCGGCTGACGGAAAATCTGAAATCCGGTGTGGGGAAGCGTGTCGGTGACGACGCCGATCTGGACGCCGATCGGCGGGTTCTCCAAAAGCTGGGCGAAGTGCTCGATCTCCTTGCGCGCCAGCACCTTGCGCTGTTCCACCGTGGCTTCCGGGAGACCGCTACGGCCGATCAATCCGTGATGCAGGAAGCGCTCGATTTCCATGGCCGACATCAGGTTGACGATGGCGGGCCTGCGGCGACGAAAGTTCTCTTTGCGCGCGCGCAGAATATCCATGAGCTTCGGAATGTCGCTGAGCGCGCGCTCGCGATTGGCGACGTTCTTGGTCACGTTCTCGGTCAGCACTTCCTGAAGCGTGATCATGAAATTATCCGAAGCAAGCAGTAGCGAAATCGGGCCGGACAGAACCATGATCTGGTCGCTCGATTCCTCGATCTGCCGCATGCGCTCGAAATAGCTTACCGCGGAAGGAATATATTCGATGCCGACGCCGAGCAGCGTGGGGATCGATACGCCGAGCAGCTCGGCGAGTCGCTCGAGCGTCTCGATCTTGGCAAGCTCGCCCTTCTCGAACCGATAAAGCGCGGTACGCGAAATGCCGAGCTGGTTGGCGATCTCGTCTGCGCTCAGGTTCGAGCCCAGCCGGTAGGCTTTGAGCCGGTTGCCGATCTCGTCGTAGCGAAAGGTCACGCCTCTCTCCGATGAATCACGGGTTGGGCTCGAGCACGATACGACCGCTGGCGCGCCTGTCGACAATTTCCTGCAAGGACGTCGCGAAGGAGTCGAGCGGCCGGCTTTGGAAGGGAGCGGGCTTGAGCTTGCCCTTCTCGTAGAGCGCGAAGATTTCGCGCATGCATTCCACCATCATCTCCGGCATGCGCTTGCGATAGTCGCTGACCTGAAGGCCGGTGACCTCGATGTTCTTCACCAAAAGATAATTCGCCTTGACCTCCGGAATGCGGCCGGAGGCAAAGCCGATGACGACGAGCCGCCCACGCCAAGCCAGCGCGCGCAGCGCGGCGTCGAAGGCGTCGCCGCCGATCGGATCGATGACGATATCGACGCCTTTGCCGTTGTTCTTGGCGAAAACCTGCTCACGGAGCGAGTCACGCAGGTCCGGCTGCGAGAGGTCGATGATGCCGTCGGCGCCGGCGGCCAGCACCGACGGAGCCTTGGCGGCGCTTGATACGCCGGCGAGGACCTTTGCGCCCATGGCCTTGGCGAGTTGCACGGCGGCGAGGCCAACGCCGCCGGTCGAGCCCAGCACCAGCACGCTGTCGCCGGGCTGGATGCGCGCACGCTCACGCAGTGCAAACCACGATGTATCGTAGACCAGCGCCATCGACGCGGCTTCGCCGAAGCTCATCGCCTCCGGCAGCTTGAAGCACTGCTTGGCATCGACGGCCACCTTCTGCGCGTAGCCGCCCTGTTCGGCCAATGTCAGCACGCGGTCGCCGACTTTGACGTCGGTGACGCCGGTGCCCAGTGCGGTGATCACTCCGACCGGCATCTTGCCTGGGGCGAATGGGCGCTGCGGCAGGAACTGGTATTTGCCGGTGACGACGAGGCTGTCGACGAAATTGACCGCCGTGGCCTTGATGGTGACGATAACTTCGCCGGCGCGCTGCGTCGGATCAGGGAGTTCGCCGACGGTATGGCTCGCGATCGGACCAAATTCGTGGACGATGGCGGCGCGCATCGGACGATCTCCCATTGAACAACCATATATGAACAAGCACCGGCCATCTCATTTTTATTACATCAGGCCATGGCGCACAACCGGCGGCCAGCGGTGTATCGCCATAAATGGCTTGTAAATCGTCCTTTCCGGCGTGTACACTCGCCGTTCTAAAACTGTAGCAATAAGTGTACACGGAATGAAGCCGGCTTCCTTCAGCTATCACGCACCGCGCTCGGTGAGCGAGGCGGTGGCGCTGTTGGCGGAATTGGCGCCGCAGGATGGCCGGGTGCTTGCCGGCGGGCAGAGCCTGGTGCCGACGATGGCCTTCCGCATGGCGCGGCCCGCCCATCTGATCGACATCAACGGGATTGCCGAGCTCGCGATCCTGAAGATCGAGAACGAGACGCTCAAAATCGGCGCCTGCGTGCGCCATATGGCCTTCGACAGCGATGCTGTGCCGGGCGCAACCGGAACGTTGCTGCGCAGGGTGGTGCAGAACATCGCGCATTATCCGATCCGTACGCGCGGCACCTTCTGCGGCAGCGTCGCCAACGCCGATCCGGCGTCGGAATGGTGCTGTGTGATGGCCGCGCTCGACGGAGTTGCCGTGCTGCAAAGCAAGCGCGGCACACGCCGCGTTGCGGCCGCCGACTTTTATCGGGGCGTGATGTCGACTGCGCTCGAAGAGGACGAATTGTTGATCGGTTGTGAGCTTCCAATGCTGCCGGCGGATGCACGCTCCGGCTTTGTCGAATTCAGCCGGCGTAAGGGGGATTTCGCCATCGCGATGGCGCTCGCCACTTATCGGACTGAAGACGGCAAGATCGTCGAGCCGCGTGTCGCCATCGGCGGCGCGGAGACGCATGCGCGGCGTGTTCCGGATGCTGAATTGGCGCTCGTCCACGGGACGCCGGACAAAGCCGTTTTCGTCGCGGCGGCGGAAAGAGCGGCGGCGTCTTGCGATCCAATGGAAGACTTCAATAACACCGCCGACTATCGACGCGGCCTGGTGCGCACTCTGGTGGAGCGTGCGCTTGAGGGCGCGGCATGAGCGAGCGGCGCGACATCACATTGAACGTAAACGGTGCGGACCATACCGTCTCGGTCGAACCGCGCCGCACACTGGTCGATGTGATCCGGGACGATTGCGGTCAGACCGGCACGCATATCGGCTGCGAGCATGGCGTCTGCGGTACTTGCACCGTGCTTGTCGATGGGGAACCGGTGCGCGCTTGTCTGATGTTTGCCGTGCAGGCGGACGGCCGGCGCATTCGGACCGTGGAGGGCTTGGCCGACGGCGAAAAGCTGCATCCGATGCAGGAAGCCTTCATGCAGCATCACGCGCTGCAATGCGGCTTCTGCACGCCAGGCTTTCTGATGCTCGCGATCGGCGTGCTGGAAAAAAAGCCGGATCTGAACGACGAAGAGATCGTCGATATTCTCTCGTCCAATCTCTGCCGTTGCACCGGTTACGAGAACATCGTCAAGGCCGTGAAGGCTGCGGCGACAGCGATGAAAGCGCGGGCGTGACGGCCGCGCCAAAGGCGTGGATCGGCGCCTCGGTCGAGCGGCTGGAAGATCGGCCGCTGCTGACGGGGCAGGGCCGTTACGCCGGCGACGTTGCGTTCCCGCATCAACTGCACATGCGCATCGTGCGCTCGCCTTACGCACACGGCAAACTGAATGGCATAGACGCCAGAGAAGCGCGGGCGCTGCGCGGGGTAGTGGCGATCTGGACGGCGGACGATATCGCCGATCTGCCGCCGATCGACTTTCGCGAAGGCCCGAACGAGAAGCTTGCGCCGTTCCGCCAGCCGGTATTGGCCGAGGGCATTGTGCGCTACGTCGGTGAGCCGGTCGCGGCCGTGTTCGCGACCGATCCTTATGTCGGCGAAGATGCCGCCGAGCTCGTCGCGCTCGACATCGAGGAAACGGAAGCGGTGATCGATGCCGTGCTGCCGGCCACGGCCTTCGCGCCGGGTTTGACCACCGAGCCCACGGTCTGCCGGCAGGGCTATGGGGATGTCGCGCAGGCCTTCAAACAGGCAGCCCACGTCATCGAGCTCGATCTATCGGTCGGCCGCCACTCCGGCGTGCCGCTCGAAACGCGCGGCGCGATCGGCCGTTACGACGCCGCGCGCGACGTGCTTGAGCTGCACGGTGCGGCGAAGGTTCCGCATCGAAACCGCGAGTCGCTGGCGCTTATGCTCAACCGCAGCCCCGCCGGAATACATCTATACGAAGGTCACGTCGGCGGCGGCTTCGGGATTCGCGGCGAAATCTATCCCGAAGATATTCTCGTGTTGGCAGCGGCGATGCGCCTGCGCCGTCCGGTGAAATGGTTGGAAGATCGCCGCGAGCACATGATTGCGGCCAATCATTCGCGCCAACAACGGCATCGGATTCGCGCGGCGGTCGACAAAGACGGCCGCTTGATCGGCATCGACGACGATTTCTTTCACGATCAGGGCGCCTATATTCGCACCCACGGCACCCGCGTCGCCGATACGGCGTGCGGTATTCTGCCGGGGCCGTATCGCCTGCCGCACTTCCGCGTCAACGCTCATTTCCGTCTCACCAACAAGACGCCGGCGGCAACCTATCGCGCGCCCGGCCGCTACGAGACGAATTTCGTTCGCGAGCGTCTGATGGATGCGATCGCGCGCAAGCTTGGCCTGTCGCGAACCGAAGTCCGGCGGCGCAATCTGCTTGCGCCGGAAGAGATGCCCTATGCGCGTCCGCTCGTCGCGCTCGGGGATGAGGTGGTTCACGATTCCGGATGTTACGAAGAATTGCTCGATAAGGCGCTTCGGCGTTTCGCGTGGGACAAACTCGAAACGCAGGTGAAGAGGCGGCGCGCGGCCGGCGAGCTCGTCGGTCTCGGGCTTGCGATGTATGTGGAAAAGAGCGGCCTCGGCCCGATCGACGGTGTGCGTGTCCATGTGCACACAGGCGGCGAGGTCGAGGTCATCACCGGCGGCGCGTCGGTGGGGCAAGGTTTCGAGACGGTGATCGCTCAGGTCGCAGCCGAGACGCTCGGCGTCGATTATCGCAAAGTCCGCGTCGTCCACGGCCGCACCGATCGCATCGAATACGGCCTCGGCGCGCATGCGACGCGCGCAACCGTCATGACGGCGAATGCGACCGTGGTCGCCGCCGAGAAAGTGCGCGCCAAGGCACTCGACATGGCGGCGCAACTTTTGCAGGCGGAGGCTGCGGCGCTGACCATCATCGACGGCGTGGTCTCGCGCGCCGATGGCAGCGGCGCCAGCATCGAGCTCGGTCAGTTGGCGCATCATTTGCGCCCGGCGTCGCCGACGCGCGGCGAGCGCGAACCCGCTCTCGCGTCCGACGGCTGGTTCACGACCGCGCACATGACTTATCCCTATGGGGCGCAGCTCGCGCTGCTGCGGATTGACCCCGGCACCGGCGGCGTGACGATCGAGAAAATGCTGATTGCTTTCGATGTCGGCCGCGCCATCAACCCGATGCTGGTGCGCGGCCAGCTTGTCGGCGGCTTTGCGCAGGGGCTCGGGGGCGCGCTGTTCGAGGAATTCCAATACGACGAGCGCGGCCAGCCGCTCTCCGTCACATTCGCCGATTATCTGATCCCGACGGCGCACGAAATCCCGGCCGTCGATGTGCTGATGCTGGAGGATGCGCCCAGCACCTGCAATCCGCTCGGTATCAAGGGGGCGGGCGAGGGCGGCGTCGCCGGCGTGGGCGCAGCCATAGCGTCCGCCGTCGACGATGCGCTCGGCGGCACGGGTCTGATCACGCAGATTCCGATCAAACCGCAGACGATCAAGGCGATCCTCGACGCGCGAAAGTCGTGCGCATGAATACTTTGTTGACGCTCTTTGACACCGATCGTCTTCACGAATTCACCCGTGCCGGGTTTTGGCGTGACGACACTTTCTATGACCTGGTGCGCGGTTGGGCCGAGCGCGCCCCGGACCGGGTCGCGGTGCGGAACTTTAACGGCGATATCACCTACGAAGCGCTCCTTGGACTGGTCGATGCCTTCGCCGCCGATCTCGATGCGGCGGGCTTGATACAGGGTCAGCGGGTCGCGGTGTGGCTGCCGAGCCGGCCGGAGACGATCGTTGCGCTGCTCGCCTGCAGCCGCAATGGCTATATCTGCTGCCCCTCGCTCCATCGCGACCACACCGTCGGCGATATCGTCGATTTGTTGAAGCGCATGCGGGCGGCGGCCGTCGTCGCCGAGGCGGGCTATGGCGCCGACGCCGATAGGCATGACTTGTTCGCGAAGCTTGGTGACGTCGAGACGCTGCGCAAGGTCTATCGCCTGGAAAAGAGCGCGGCCGCCTGCGCACAGAGCGTCGTTACCCCCCGCGGCGCAGTGATGCCGGCTCCGAAAGGCGATTCCAATACCGTTCTCTATCTCGCCTTCACGTCGGGCACTACGGGCGTGCCGAAAGGCGTGATGCACAGTGACAATACGCTGCTCGCCAATGCGCGTGCGCTCGCCGCCGATTGGAGCATCGACGAAAGCGCGGTGGTCTATTCGCTGAGCCCACTTAGTCACAATCTCGGCTTCGGTGCGATGATCATGGCTCTCGCCATGGGGGGACAGATCGTTATTCATGATCTGCCGCGCGGCGCGAGCCTCGTCGATCGACTGATCGAAACCGGCGCGACATTCCTGGTCGGCGTGCCGACGCATGCGATCGACCTTCTTGCGGAAGTGAAAGCGCGCAATCTCTCGGGCATCGGAAAGTTGCAGGGCTTCCGCATTTCCGGCGCGCAAGCGCCGCAGGAAACAGTCGCCGGGCTGATCGCGCGCGGCATTATCCCGCAAAGCGGCTACGGCATGACCGAGACCTGCTCCCACCAATATACCCTGCCGAATGACGATCCTCGCCTGATCGTCGAAAGCTGCGGCCGAGCTTGCCCCGGTTATGAAATCCGAATCTTCGATCGCGAAGATCCGAACTGCGAGCTAAAGGCCGGCGAGATCGGTCAGATCGGCGGCCGCGGCGCTAGCCTGATGCTCGGCTATTTCGACGATCAAAAATCGACCGAAGACTCGTTCAACCGCAATGGTTGGTTCATGACCGGTGATCTCGGCTGGGTCGATGAGAACGGCTACCTGCGCATCACCGGTCGTAAAAAAGATGTCATCATTCGGGGCGGCCACAATATCTATCCGGCGAAGATCGAGGCGTTGGCCGCCATGCATGACGCGGTGCATCGCGTCGCCGCCGTACCGGTGCCCGATCAGCGTCTCGGCGAGCGGGTGTGCCTTGCCGTCATGGTTCGTCCCGGAAAATCGGTCGAGGCCGAGGAGATCCTGAGGCATCTCGACGATGCTGGCCTGTCGAAATACGACATGCCGGAGTTCTTCTTGCGCGTCGATGAAATTCCCCTCACCGCCAGCGGCAAGATACGTAAGCGCGACGTGGTCGATTGGATCGCCGACGGGCGCGTAAAGCCGGAGGCCGTACGTTTCCGAGCCAAAGCCGGATGAGCAACAATCACCGCCAAGCGCTCGCGCGGCTGCGCGAAGAGATGGACGGGCCGCCGTTCCATCATGTGCTGCGGCCCGAAGCGATTGACGCGGATGCCGAGAACGGCAGCGTCACGATAAGGCTTGCCTTTCGCGATGAACTGGCGCGCGCAAAGGGCGAGAAGGCCTTTCACGGCGGCGTCATCGCCTCGCTGATCGATCTCGCCGGACACGCGGCGGTCGCGGTGAAGATAGGCCGCATGGCGCCGACCATCGACCTGCGCATCGACTATTTGCGTCCCGCCGACGGCGACGCGCTGATTGCCCATGCCAAGCTGCTCAAGACCGGCCGCACGGTGGCGCGCGTTGACATTGAAATTCTCGATACGCAGAGCAGGACCATCGCACTCGGCCGCGGCACGTTCAGTACAGCCTAAGAACAGTGCCGACGCGCAGCGGTTTGGCGTCGCTTGTCTCCGCCGCTGAAATCAGCCGATAGAGTGGATTCGCAATAGGACGGATTACGCAACGGAAATGCGCGCGGTCCGGCTGCCTAGCGTTTTGAGCCTGACAGTCAGTGGAAGCCCGCCGGGGCGGCTTCCAGCTCAATCAAGCTCTCGACCGCCCAACGGAAGTAATCGCAATCGGCGGAACTGCTTGCTATTTTGCCAACACTGGGGACATGCCGGGAACATTTTGCCAGAGGCGCAGTCTAAATGGCCATCGGGGAGAGCTCGGAGCAGTTACTCCTTGAGCGATTGGCGCGCGGGGACGAACTGGCATGGGGCCAAGTCTTTAGCGCCAATCGCGACAGGATTTACGGCTTTTGTCTGCGCATGATGAGGAACCGGGAGGAAGCAGAGGATGTGAGCCAGGAGGTATTTTTGCGCGCCGTGCGGGCCATCGGCGCGTTTCGCGGCGAGTCGTCGATTAAGACTTGGCTGCACCAAATCGCCCATAATTTGTGTCTTACCCGGTTGGCTGCCGCGAAAAAGCGGTCGGAACAAAGCTCGGATCTGATCTGGCTCAGCGAGGTGACCGATGGCGGTCCGAGCGGTGACGCGGCAATGGCGAGCGGCGAGTTGCGCAATGCCATCGAGCTTGCGGTCAGCGAACTTGATCCGGTTTTTCGAGAGGTTCTGCTGCTCCGGGAAGTCGAAGATTTATCCTACGAGGAGATCGCCGGAGTGGTGGGCGCCTCGGTCAATACCGTAAAGACGCGCATTCATCGCGCCCGCGCAAAGCTGCAGCAGCAACTGGTGGAGTTTCGTTGATGGCCTGCGAAGAGTTCGAGGCGGATTTGTCGGCCTGGGTCGATGGCGAATTGAACGATGTTGACCATGCGCGGTTGACGTCGCATCTGCAAACCTGCGGCGAATGCAGCGCGTTGCTGCGACAATTTCAGGGGAATTCGGCGCTGTTGCGAGACCTTCCCGCCGTGCAAGCCCCGCCTTATGTGACCGATGCCGCCATGCGCCTCGTGCGTCAGATGCCGCGAAAAGGAGACGGCACGGGGATTGGATGGTTACGCCGGCGGCTGTTCGAGCCGTTCTTTTCGCGGGCAGGCGTCGGGGCCATGGCGCTCGCGGCTGCGCTCATCATCGCTATTTTCGTCGGCCGAATGGAACTGCGGCCAAATACGACGGATTCCGCCCCGCCGACGCAAACCGCCGCGGCGCCGGATCCATATCGTTTGTCCAGTGTGCCGGCCGATTCCCAATCGACAGGCGATCCGGCGCAGGCCGGCTACGATTTTCGCGACCCGAAGAATCACGGCCGCCGCGACGTCGCCACGTTCGACGGCAGAGAGCGCCTCGCCTGGAAGCGTGGTACCTGGCACCACGAGCGCCGCTTCGGGCGCGACGGCGCGTGGTGGGACGTAAGCGGCGCCGGGTATTGGTACGAGCAGCCTCAGGACGGTCCGCCGGCCTATGTTTCGGACCAGCGTTTTGCGGGTCCGGCTTCGGCGAGCACGCAGAACCGTTAGCTTGCGGTTTTGCGGTGATGGCAGGTCTCGGCCGCGAAACCGGCGTCTGTCCCCCGGTCCCGCTGGCGCGCCGCAAGGACGATCCCCGCTTCAAACTCTTCGCCCCAGCGTAGCCTGACTTTTGCGGACGGCCGCGGCGGTTGAAAATTCCTGCGGGCCTCGGGAACTTTTCCAAGCAGCACCGGTCTCAGGTTCCAGAAGGTGAGCTAATTCGGCGAATACCGCGAACCTTCAAACGATGTCCCGACAGGGGACGCTGATACAGGGACCGCTGTCATGCTCAAATCCGTTTATGCCGTCACGGCGGCTGCAATCGTAGCGGCCGCGCTGGTTACGTTTCCCAGCCTGTCACCCCAGGTCGAAGCGCGCTCGCCGGTTCCGGGCGCCAAGTCCGATCGCGCCGACGCGCGACCGCTCGGGACGGCGTGTTCGCGGCGCGCGTGGCCCTATGTCGAATCGGCCTGCTTGCGCGATGCACGCAATCCATTTGGTCAGGCCCGCGAGGTGCGGATCGTATCGGCGGATCTTCGATGAGAAAGCCAGCCGGACTTGGCGGGCGACGGGGCCGCCTCGGGTCGAGTGAGCCGGGACAACCCAGTTGCGGACGGCGGGTGTCTTGCCTACGGTTGTGCGCGGCCAGATTGTAGTTTGCCTTATCGGGGCACGAGGGGGCGACGATGCGACGGCAGGCCTTTCTAGCGACGGCATTGTTCTTAGCGGTGCAGTTCCTGTCCGGGATAACCGAAGTCCGGGCCACAGGACTGCTCTGGGAAGTTGAAAATCCCTACCGTTTTTTCAAACGCGAGTCCGCCTTCGAGATGCAGGAGAAGGCATTCGACGCAGTCCGCGGCGCGCCGAGCCAGCCTGTCCCCAATAATATAATGTGGCGGCTCGAGCGCCGTCTCAACGATCCCGATTGCAAGGATGGCTCGACGCCGGAGTCCTGCCTGGAAACGGCGCGGGCCGGCTTTCAGCGCAGCCGGCTCGGTTGGGCCGCGCAAACCGTCGATTTCACTTGCTACGACCGCAACGCCCGGCCGCGCCACTACCTCACCACCTGCGAACGGCAGTATTCGTGGGGCACCGCGAAGGAAGACTATGTGCTTCCGGACGCTCACACCGTCGACGTGCATATCGCGCCCGAGGATCTCGCCGCGGCCGGAACAGGCGACTGTTTATGGACCTGGCAGAGCCGCCAATCCGGCGCAGTCATCGACACCCGGACGCAGCCCTGCAGCGCCAAGCTCGTCATCAAACGAGTGCCGTTCTCATTGGACCGCAATTTGTCCGGCGTTGCCGTCAAAGTGCGATTGCCCAACGGAACCGAGCTCGCCGATCCCGATGTCATTGTCGAGGACTTATTCGTCGTCGCGCTCGGCGACAGCTTTGCTTCCGGCGAAAGCAACCCGGATCGCCCGGTGACCTTCAGCGCCACGCGGGAAATGCTCTACGACCCGGTCAATGTCGAGAGCGAACACAAGAACATGGCGAGCCGCGCTCCCGACAAAAAGCGCACGAATTACGAAGTCGCATCCGCCGAGGATGAAACGAATCCCAAATCCCTGCCCAAGCGTCTGATGGAGGATGAGGAGAAGGGGCTGCTCTACAATCCGTCCTCTCGCGAATTTCTGACCGCCTTTGAACATCGTGACGCGCAGTGGCTGAGCGCGGACTGTCACCGTTCGCAATACGGTTATCCGTTTCGCGTCAGCATGGGGCTGGCGCTTGAAGACCGTCATCGCGCGGTGACATTTGTCAGCCTGGCCTGCTCGGGCGCCGACATCGCCGAGGGCTTGTTCTCGGAGCGCGATGCGCGCGACGAAATAAGCGGGCCCAACGCGCAAAAGAAAACTCCCGCCCAGTTCGACCAGTTGGCCGATCTTATTTGCCGGAGCGATGCCGAGCGGAGCGATTCCGCGACCTATCGACTCCCGTTCTATACGGCGGGCAGCACGAGCATCAGCGAGCAGCCGGTCACCAAGCGCTGGTGTCCGCCGCAAAGCCGCAAGCGTCCGATCGACGTCGTGCTGCTGTCCGTAGGCGGTAATGACGTCGGCTTTGGGGGCCTGGTGGCCTATGGGCTCACGGGCAGCGCATCCGATATCGCGCCGATTGCCGGGCTGGTCGGCCAGCAGCTTCGCTTTTCGCCTGCGGTTTCGGAAGCGTATCTGCAGGTGCTCGACCAGCGCATGCAGGCCGTCAAGGCGGCATTGAAAGACGGTTTCGGTGTCGATCCCTCACGCGTGCTGCAGAACGCGTATGAGCCTATTCAGTTCGACGAAACGGGAAATGTATGCGGCGCCCAGCCGACACTCGGCGTCGATGTCTTCCCCAAATTCAGATACGACACTACTCGCACCCAGGAAGTCTCGAATTTCGTCCGCGAATTGCAAAACCGGCTGGAATGCATGGCCGATGCCCGCCGGTCCGGCTGTCCGGCCGGCCTTGCAACCGGCGCCGGCACCGGGTTCCATTTCATTACCGATCATGTTGCCGAGTTTGCGCGGCGCGGGGTGTGCGCGCGCGATCCGCAAAAAGCATTGCTCGATCAGCGCAATATGGCGATGCCGAGGGTGTCGAGTGCGACCGGCGACTTTTCGCCTTATTCACCCGCCGGCGTCTTGCCTTATGCGCATCGCTGGCGGCTCGTCCGCGATCCCAACGATGCCTTCCTGGCCGCGAATACGCATCGCGAAGGCATTTCGCCGTTCGACGATTTGCAGCCGCCGTATGCGGCGCTTTATAGCGGCGCCTACCATCCGACCGCAGAAGGTCATGCCATCGTTGCCGACCACGTCTTGTTTCACGTCAATGAGCTTTTGGGAAAAAGCGCGGTGGCGGCTGTCACCATCGGCGTGCCGCGCAAGCAGTGAAAATCCGGCACTGAACGCGCGAGATCACACGGCCCGGTTGTCGTACAAAACCTGACAATTAACCAACTTTCGCCCCTTGGTAAGTGTGTAATTGACTCTTCGTCCCCGCAAAGGTTGAATGAGCCGGCTACAAAAAAACCGCGACTTCTGCTGGGGGGCAGGGGATGGGCTGCCTTCGGGCGCTCCTTATTTTGGTCTTTGCGATGTTGTTGCTTGCGACAACCGCGCGGGCACAGGTCATTCCGCCGAGCGAGCAGCCCGGGCGGGAGCGGGAGCGATTTACTCAGCCTCCGGCTCCGCTGGCGCAGCCCGGCGGCGAAGGCATCTCGTTGCCAAGCACGACGGCGCCTCCCGGCGCCGAAAATATTTCGCTGCTGATCAGCGGAATTCAGATCGTCGGCTCGACCGTTTATAGTCCGGACCAATTGGCCGTTCTTTATCAGGACATGATCGGCCATGAATGGTCGCTGAAATCGATCTATGAACTTGCCCAGCGCATAACCACGAAATACGGCAACGACGGCTATGTGCTGACGCGCGCCATCGTGCCGCCGCAACAGCTCAATCCGCATGGCGCCGTGGTTCGCATCGAAATCGTCGAGGGCTATATCGACAAGGTCGAGTGGCCGCCGCAGCTTTCGCGCTATCGTGACTTTTTCACCAGCTATGCGGCCAAGATCACCGCGCAGCGGCCGATCAATATCCGCACCATCGAACGCTATATGCTGCTCGCCGGCGATCTGCCGGGCTTGAAATTCTCCAATACGCTGCGGCCGTCAGGCGGCCAGACCGGCGCCGCGACGCTGGTCGTCGAGGTCATCGAGAAACCGGTCGACGCCAATGCGCATGTCGATAATCGAGGCACGCAGGCGCGCGGCCCGTTCGAATATTATGGCTCCGCGACCGCCAATAATCTGTTCAAATGGCACGAAGCCTTCACGTTCAGCTACGCGGGCGTGGTGCCGCTGCAAGAGCTCAACTACGCCGCGGCGAACTACAAACAGGTGCTGACCAGCGAAGGGCTCGCGGCTTTCGTCGATTTCAGCGACGCCTGGGGCAAGCCCGGCACGGTGCAGCTCGAAGACCTGCAGTACCGCACCTTTGGTCCCTACCTCGACGCCGGCCTGTCCTATCCGTTCATCCGGACGCGCGAAACCAATCTGAAATTCTCCGGCCTGTTCTTCGCCAGCAATAACGAGAGCGACGTGTTGGGCGCGAAGTTCAATGACGATAAATTGCGTGGCTTTCGCGGCCGGGCCGACGCCGATTTCGCCGACGCGCTTTTGGGCGTTACTCAGATCTACGCCGTCGTCAGCCAGGGCATCCAAGGCCTCGGCTCAACCGATAACGGCAATCCGCTCGCCTCGCGCGCGGCCGGCCGCGTGGATTTCACCAAATTCGAAGCCTTCGCCGGCCGCGTGCAGCCGCTGTTCGCGAATTTCTCGGCCTATGGCGCGATCTACGGGCAATACGCCGCGACGCCGCTTCTGGTGCCGGAGCAATGCGGCTTCGGCGGCCGGTTCTTCGGCCGCGCCTTCGACCCGTCACAGATCTTGGGCGATTCATGCGCCGAAGCGAGCGGCGAATTGCGCTTCGATTGGCCGGGTCTGCCGCCGCAAATCTCCCAGGCCGAGCTCTATGCCTTCACCGATTGGGGACATCTCACGACGCTCGATGCCGCCGTCGGCACGCCGGCCGACGTCGACGCGGCTTCCGCCGGCGCCGGCGTCCGGCTCGGCCTGTTCAATCACTTCGATACCGATCTCACGGTCGCCAAAGCGATCGAAGGGCCGCGCGACGATTGGCGGTTCTTCTTCATCGCTTCGGCGCGGTATTAGGAGCGCGGCCGATGCGCCTCTGGAGGACGATGTTGATCGCCGCGGCGCTTGCGCCGATCGGCCTCACATCGGCCTCGGCCGGGCCGAACGGCGCCAGTGTCGTCGGCGGTGCCGCCACCGTCCAGGGTCAGGGCACGGCTTCCGTCATCGTCAATCAGACGACCCAGAACGCTATCATCAATTGGCAGACTTTCAATATCGGACCCGGCGAGACGACCAAGATCCTGATGCCGAGCGCGAGCTCGACCGAACTCGATCGCGTCACCGGCAACCAGGGCCCGTCGCAGATCTTCGGCTCTCTCACCTCGAACGGAAAACTATTCCTGGTCAATCCCGACGGCATTCTGTTCGGGCCGAATTCGAAAGTCGACGCCGCCGGATTGTTGGCGACCACGCACGACATCGCCAACGCCGATTTCATGGCCGGGCGCTATAATTTCACCGGGCCCGGCAATCCGTCCGCGTCGATCGTCAATCAAGGCACCATCACCGCGCGGACCGGCGGCTTCGCCGCGCTGGTGGCGCCGGGCGTGCGCAACACCGGCACTATCACCGCATGGCTCGGCCAAGTCGGCCTCGCCTCCGCCAACGCCTTTGCGCTCGACTTCTACGGCGATCATCTGATCCAGCTCAACGTCGGCGATTCCATTTCCTCGCAGGTGATCGACGTCTCGACCGGGCAGCCGCTCAAATCGCTGGTCAGCAACGAAGGTACCATCAAAGTCAATGGCGGGCGGGTGGAACTGACCGCCGTCGCGGCGCGCCAGGTCGTCGATTCCGTGATCAACAATTCGGGCGTGATCGAAGCCGACAGCGTCGGCACCCATGACGGCATGATCGTGCTCGGCGCCGTGACCGCAGCGACTGCGCCTGTGGGCGCGCCGATGCAGCTTGTTAACGTGTCGGGCACGCTGTCGGCTGCCGGCAAGAAGAACGGCACGACCGGCGGCACCGTGGTGGTAACCGGCGCGAACATCCAGGTCGCGGGCGCCAAGATCAACGCCTCCGGCAAAGCCGGCGGCGGCAAAGTGCTGATCGGCGGCGACACCGGCGGCGGCCATCCGAGCGCGCTTGCAGCCACGATCCCCGGCGCCGCGCTCGAATCTTTCGCGATCCCGACCGCCACGACCGTGAGCGTCGATGCCGCCTCGGTAATCAACGCCTCGGCGACCGGACACGGCAATGGTGGCAAAATCGTCGTCTGGTCGAACCAGGCGACGACCTTCTACGGTACCATTTTGGCGGAGGGCGGAGCGGCCGGCGGCAATGGTGGATTTGTCGAGACTTCGGGCGGTACAGTCAATTTCGCCGGCGTCCGCGTCGACGCCTCGGCGCCGGCAGGCAAGACCGGCAATTGGCTGGTAGATCCGACCGATCTCACCATCGACGCCACTGCTGCTGCGACGATTGAGGGCAATCTTGCCAACAACAATGTCACGCTGCAGACCAACGCCGACGGCACCACCAGCGGGCCGGGCAATGCAAGCAGTGGGGCCGGCGACATCATCGTCGACTCGCCGCTGTCATGGACGACCGCGACGACGCTGACGCTGAATGCGTATAACGCGATCACCATCAACGCCCCGATCACCATCGGGGGCGCCGGCGGGCTCGCGCTCATCGCAGCCAACAATCCGCTCGCACCGGCCGCGCCGTTGATCTCCTTCGGCAACGGCGCCAGCGCCCAGTTCACCGGCACGCCGAATACCGGCCAGTCGCTCAGCATCGACGGGACAAGCTACACGCTGCTCTATTCGATGAGCGGCGTGCAGAACATCAACACAAACCTGTCAGGAAATTACGCGCTGGCGCGACCGCTCGATGCAACGATGGTGGCCAGTTGGACACCGATCGGGACCTTTAGCGGGGCCTTCCAAGGGCTCGGCAATACGATATCAAACCTTACGATCGATCTTGCGTCTTCTAATCCCGTCGGCTTCTTCAGCGACGTCGGCACGGGCGGCTTGGTGCAGAACATCGGCCTCGCCAACGGCAGCGTTACAGGCGGTTCGCTCGTGGGCGAGCTTGCGGGAATTAACAGCGGAAGCATCAGCCAGTCTTACGCGATAGGTTTGGTGAGCGGCGGCAGCGGTTCCGCAGAAGCGGAAGCTATCGTGGGGGGGTTAGTTGGCGTTAACACCGGCACGATCAATCAATCCTACGCCAGCGGTGTGACGTTCGGTGGCCTAGGCGGTCCAGGCACCGCCGGCTCGATGGGCATCACGCTGATGGTAGGCGGCCTGGCGGGGTTCAACGGCGGCACTATCGCTCAATCCTACGCGACCGGCTCGACCGCGGTCACGGTAAGCAGCCCCGCTTCGATTGCGCCCGTTTCCAGCCCCAATCGCAACGCGATTAGTGTTGATGTGGGCGGCTTGGCGGGGCTCAACGCCGTAGGCGTGGTAAGCTCCTCGCAGGCACATTCCATCGGTTTGCCTGCCCTCGCTGGGGCCACCTTGACCGGCACGATCTCGCAATCTTACGCGACGAGCCTCGTCACCGTAACCATTAGCGGCATTCCTACAGTCGCAGGAACTTCCGCAGCTGTTGTTTTCCCCGAAATCGGTGGGCTCGTGGGAGAAAACGACGGCACGATCAACCAATCCTATGCGAGCGGCAGCGTCATTGGGAATTTAACCGGTAACCCCGCAAATGCGGGAAGCTCCACCGATATTCTTGGACTCGCCGAAGGAGGCGTTGCCGGCGTTAATTGGGGCACGATTGGACAATCCTACGCAACCGGCATTGTAACCGGCACTATTCCCAATACTGGGGCAAGTGGCCCACTGACATTCCTCGAACTGGGCGGCCTAGTTGGAGAAAACGACGGCGCTCTCGCTCAGTCCTATGGATCGGGCGCCATCACCGGTAGTATCTCGGCGCTGCCCGGCACGAGTTTTGTGACGTCCGACGTCGGCGGCCTAGTGGGAGAGAACAACGCCACCGTCAGCCAGTCCTACTGGGACACGCAGACCAGCGGCCAGAACACCGCGGCTGGGAGCGGCTCGACGTCAGGAATGACTGGACTGACAACCGCGCAATTCGCAAACACCAGCAAGTTATCTGGCTTTAGCTTCGGCACATCGCCGAACGCCTCCGGCTGCGCGGCGGCCACCGCAGCCTGCTGGGTCATCGTTGATGCGGACGGCAGTCTCAACAACGCCAGCGGCGCGACTGGCGCAACGCGGCCTATTCTGCTCAGCGAATATTCAACAAACATCACCAATACGCATCAGCTCCAATTGATGGCCCTCAATCTGAGCGCCAACTATACACTTAATAGCGATCTTGAGTTTTACTCGGTCGCCCCTTCGTCAGATTTATGGGGACCGAATGGCTCTGGAGGATTCGTACCGATTGGAATTATTACTGGCTTCTCGCCAATTACCTTTTTACCGATAGGCAGCGGATTTACCGGCACATTCAATGGCCAGGGGAATACTATCGGCAATCTCGTCATCAATAACCCAACTAACAATTACGTCGGACTATTTACTTATGTTGGCACCAACGGCGTGATCGAAAATGTTGGCGTGACCGGCGGTAGCATTAGCGGTGGCGGCTATGACGGCGCACTTGTCGGGATCAACGTGGGCCATGTGACTCAGTCATACGCGACCGCTCCGGTGACTGGTAGTGGAACTATTGAGGGCGGTGTCGGCGGACTGGTCGGAATGAATGATGGTACGGTCTCCCAGTCCTACGCAACAGGCGCGGTAAGCGGCGGGATCGATTCCTACGTTGGCGGGCTGGTCGGGAACAACTACTGGGGCAACGTCACGCAATCTTACGCCACGGGTGCCGTGAGCGGCGGGAGCGCATCCGCTGTGGGCGGTCTCGTCGGCTATAATTTCGGCGGCATATCGCAATCGTACGCGACCGGCGGGGTGACTGGTGCCAACTTTATTGGCGGACTGGTCGGGTTCAACGCGACAAACGGCAGCATTACAATATCCTACTGGGACACGCAGACTAGCGGCCAGAGCAGCGGCGCTGGGAGCGGCCCGACGTCCGGCATGACCGGACTGACAACCTCGCAATTCGCAACCGCAAGCAAGTTCTCTGGCTTCAGCTTCGGCACCTCGCCGAATGCCTCCAGCTGCGCGTCGGGCATCGCAGGCTGCTGGGTCATTGTCGACGCGGACGGTAGCCTCAACAATGCCGGTGGTGCCGGTGGCGCAACGCGGCCGTTCTTGCTCAGCGAATATTCGACCAACATCAACAATGTACATCAGCTCCAGTTGATGGAACTCGACTTAGGCGCCCACTACACGCTGGGCAACAGCATCGACCTCGGACCCGCGTTGGCACTGGTTAATGGAAATTATCCTGGAATGTGGGGCGAAGCCGGGTTCGTCCCAATCGGGAATAACAACTCGAGTTTCAACGGCACGTTCAGCGGCCAACCCTTCACCGGGAATGGTGGTGAAATTGGCATCGTCCTGTCGAATGCGATTAGCAATCTCATGATCAGCCGACCAACCAACGGCTCGGCTGGCAACTATACAGGCCTCTTTGGCTATGTCGGCATAAACGGCACAATTCAAAATATTGATTTGGAAAGCACCAATGGAACGGGAAACATAAATGTCACTGGGAATACCTACGTCGGCGCATTGGCGGGAGAAAATGACGGCACCATCACTTCTTCCATCGCGACCAATCCAGTCGCCGGCGTCAGTGACATCGGTGGCTTGGTCGGCTTGAACCACGGCACGGTGTTATACTCAACCGCGACTGGCACGGTTGCTGGCAGCGGCGGCGCAGTAGGTGGACTGGTCGGGAATAACGCAAGCAGTGGCGTTGTTTCAGGATCATATGCAATAGGCGCGGTTAGCGGGACGAGCGAGTCTCAATCTTTGGGCGGTTTGGTTGGGGAAAATGATGGCACGATTACTCAATCGGAAGCGGCGGTTGGCGCGATCAACATGGTCGGATCATTCTTTGGGGGGGCGGGGGGATTAGTCGGTACAAAC
>JBAPUM010000100.1:0-27896 GCA_049282655.1 Xanthobacteraceae bacterium | reverse complement strand
TTTGGTGAGCGCGCTGGGACTCGAACCCAGGACCCCGTGATTAAAAGTCACGTGCTCTACCGACTGAGCTACGCGCTCGCCGCGGGTTCGATAGCGCAAACCCGCTCGCGATTTCCAGCCATGCGGCGCCTGATCGGAAGAGGGCAGCCCGGCCGGATCGATGGGGGTGTCTATAGCAGCGCGCCGGGCTTTGCTAGACTAGATTAAGCCGCCGGGTGAGCCACTGCACTCAAGGACATTGCCGATGCCTATCGTCAACCGGATCGCCGACCTGCATGGCGAGATTACCGCCTGGCGGCGGGATCTGCACGCCCATCCCGAGCTGCAATACGACGTCCACCGCACGGCGGCTTCGGTCGCCGAAAAGCTCAAGAGTTTCGGTTGCGACGATGTCGTGCCCGGCATCGGGCGGACCGGGGTTGTCGGCGTCATTCGCGGCCGGAAGCCCGGCAACCGGGTGATCGGGCTCCGCGCCGACATGGACGCGCTGCCGCTCACGGAAGAAACCGGGCTTGCCTATCAGTCGACCGAGCCTGGCAAGATGCACGCCTGCGGCCATGACGGCCACACCGCCATGCTGCTCGGCGCCGCCAAATACCTCGCCGAGACCCGCAATTTCGCCGGCACCGCCGTCCTGATTTTCCAGCCGGCCGAGGAGGGCGGCGCTGGCGGGCTCGCCATGGTCAAAGACGGGCTGATGACCCGCTTCGGCATCGAGGAAGTCTTCGGCATGCACAATTATCCGGGGGTGCCGCTCGGCGAATTCGCCATCTGTCCCGGCCCCATCATGGCGTCGGCCGACTATGTCGATATCGAGATCGAAGGCCGCGGCGGGCACGCGGCGCGGCCGCATCTGACCATCGACGCGGTTCTGGTCGGCGCCCAGATCGTCAATCAGCTGCAATCCATCGTGTCGCGCAACGTCAACCCGCTCGACTCCGCGGTGGTCTCGATCTGCGTGTTCCAGGCCGGCACCGCCAATAACGTCCTGCCGCAGCACGCGCGGCTTTCCGGCACGGTGCGCAGCCTGACCGCCGAGGTCCGTGATTTCCTGGAGAAACGCGTTGCCGAGGTGGTCGAGGGTACGGCGAAGCTTTACGGCGCCACGGCCAAGATCACCTATCGGAGAGGCTATCCGGTCCTGGTGAACCACGAACGCCAGACCGCGTTTGCAGCCGACGTCGCACGCGAAATCGCGGGCGCGGGCAAGGTCGATGCCCAGATGGTGCCGATGATGGGGGCCGAGGACTTTTCCTACATGGTCAACGAACGGCCGGGCGCCTTCATCTTCGTCGGCAATGGCGACAGCGCGGGACTGCATCACCCGGCTTACGACTTCAATGACGAGGTGATTCCGCTCGGGACGTCGTATTGGGTGCGGCTCGCGGAGACAGCGCTCGCCGGGTGACTGGCGTCGTTCCGGGGCCGAGCGTCAGCGAGGGGCCCGGAGTCCATACTCACTGCCCAAGAGGAAAGAGCCGGAGCCTTCGCCGCACTATCTGTGTTTATGGATTGCGGGCTCGCCGCTCTGCGGCGCCCCGGAATGACAATTACTGCACGGTTTCCGCGGTCTCGGCGGGCAGCTTCGGCGGCTCGGCCATCTGGGTGACAACCTGGGGCGGTTGCGGCAGGAGACCGGCCGCCTTGGCGGCGATCCGGGTGCCGATCCGGGCCTCAAGGCCCTGCCAGAAGGCAAAGCTGTTCAGCGGTGTACCCTCGAGCACCGCGAGCCCGACGGCGGCGATGAAAGGCAGGCTCTGCACCACCAGAACCCAAGCGAAAATATTGATCTCGCGGACCTGCTTGTAATTGGTGACCACCAGCGTCACGGCGCCGATGAGAAGAAGCATAGCGATCACCGCCTCCCAGAACGCCGGGAAGTCAGGGCCCTTGCACGACAACCCGCCTTTGGCGGTGCGCAGGAACGGCACGCGCTCTTTGACGATGCCGATGGCGACAGCCCGTGCCACCGTCCACTGCACCGCCATGGCGGCGAACACCGCGCCCAGCATTTCGCCGGCCGAGGCCCGCACCCGCAACTGATACATCGTGACGAAATGCGCGACCGAAACCACGAAGGCCGCGATGATCGGGATGGTCAGGATCTGGTCAGGCACCGCGATATTGGCGAAGGCGACCACCGGGACCCACAGGATATTCAACAGCGCAACGACGACGCCGATCGAATCGGAGCCGAGCCAGTTCAGCCAGCCGATGCCGTATTCGCGCTTCTGTTCGGACGCGAGGCCCAAGGCGCCCGGCAGCATGTGGCGCCAATGCTTGCGCACCAGTTGCAAGCCCCCGAAGGCCCAGCGGTGCCGCTGTTTCTTGTAGGCTTCGAAGGTGTCGGGCAGGAGCCCGTGGCCATAGCGGCGGTTGCTGTAATGGGCGATCCAGCCGTTTTCAAGCATGACGAGCCCGAGATCGGTGTCCTCGACGATGGTGTCGCTCGACCAGCCGCCGGCATCCGCGATCGCTGCCCGGCGGATCAGGCACATCGTGCCGTGCATGACGATGGCGTTGACCTCGTTCCGCTGCACCATGCCGATGTCGAAGAAGCCGGCATATTCGGCATTCATCGCGTAATGCATCAGCGAGCGGGTGCCGTCGCGGTGATCCTGCGGCGACTGGATGAAGCCGACCTGCGGATCGGCGAACAGCGGCACCAGATCCTTCAACCAATCGGGCGCGACCACATAGTCGGCATCGATGCTGCCGATGATCTCCGCGTCCGGGGCGGTGTGCGTCAAGGCAAGCCGCAGCGCGCCGGCTTTGTAGCCCGAGAGCTTGTCGACCTGGAGGAATTTGAAGCGGTCGCCGAGCATGCGGCAATGCTCTTCGACCGGACGCCAGAGCGCCGGATCGGGCGTGTTATTGATGATGACGATGCATTCGAGGTTGGGATAATCGAGGCGCGCCACGGCATCGAGCGTCTCTTTCAACATCTCCGGCGGCTCGCTGCAGGCCGGAATATGGATCGAGACTTTCGGCGCAAAACCCTCAGGGACGAGCGGCGGCGCGCTCGCCAGCCGGCGCGGGCCACGGCCGAAGGCAACGGCCGCGATCTCATCGAGGCGCGACAGCGCGATGGCGGCAAGCGGCACCAGGAGCACAATGCCGAGGCCAAGCGCAAAGGCTGCTCCCGGCACGAAATAATGGCCCTTCCAGAAGGCGACGATGAGGGCAAACCAGACCCCGACCACATTGGCCGATGAGGCCAGCATCAGCGCCTGGCTGAAGGTCACGCCCGCAATGCCGAGGATCGGCAGCGACAACAGGAAGCCGAGCGCCACCGCAAGGCCGGCGCGCTTGAGATAATCGGGATCGCTGATCGGCCCGGTCCAGGAGAATTTGGCCTGGCGGGAGGCGTCGAACAGGCCCCAATAGGGTCCGACGCCGCCTTCGGCCGTCTTCCAGGGCTGATCGATGCCTTCGACGATATTGTAGTCGATGCCATAGGCCTGCGCCCAATTGGCAAAATCGCGGATGACCATGGCCTGCTCGATCCGGCCCGGATTGGCGTCATGGAAATTGTAGCCGGCGCTCGGCCAGCCGAATTCGGCGATGACGATGCGCTTGCCCGGGAACCGCTGCCGCAGCCGGTCGTAGAACTCGATGGTTTGATCGACCGCGCGCGTCGCGTCGGAACCTTCCCAATAGGGCAGGATATGCGCGGCGATGAAATCGACGGCCGAAACCAGTTCCGGGTGGTCGATCCAGGTGGTCCAGATTTCACCTGTGGTGACAGGAACCGGGCTCGATCGCTTCACCCTTTGTATGAGCTTGATAAGATCGCCCGCGCTGATCTCGGCGCGGACGCCGACCGCTTCGTTACCGACCACGATGGCGTTGACGTTGCTGTAGCGGCGGGCGAGGTCGAGAGCGGAATTGATTTCCCGCTCATTGCGGACATTGTCTTTGCCGATCCAGGCGCCGACGGTGACTTTGAGACCGAATTCGGCCGCGATCGGCGGCACGAGCTCGGCACCGCCGGTCGCCGAATAAGTGCGGATCGCGCGCGTATAAGGCGCGATCGCTTTCAGGTCGGCGCGGATTTGTTCGGGGGTTGGCCGGACTCCGGTATCGGGATGCGAGGAGTCGGCGAAGGGTGAGTAGGAGACGCTGGCCAGTTGACCGGTGAAGTCCGGAGCTGTCGCTTCCGGCCTCGACAAAGCCCACATGCCGGCCTGCACGCACGCAACGAGCGCGAGCACGGCAGCGACGGTGCGCATGAACTTACTACCAAGCGGGGCGGAACCACACAGGCCCGAACCTGCCCCCAGGTTCGACGATGGTCGTAAGGATGAGGCAACCTTGCGAGCGGCAGTAGCTAAGCTAACGAACCGCAATGGCAATTTCAAGACAACAAGCCGCGAGCGGCGACACCGCGACAATAATTTTTGTTAGAGCGGCACCTCTTCGAGCGCCAAGTGTTGGACGTTGGGTGGTGGTGCGTCAGATCCCAGGCAGCGACGTCAGTGGGTCGTGGTCGCGCTCGGGGCTGCGGCGGCCGGCGCCACCGCGGGCGTCGGCGCCGACGCCAGCGACGGATTGACCCAGCAGGCGTGCGCTCGGCCCTCCAGAAGGTTGGGATCGGTCGGCTTCGGATCGCTCGCGGGCGGATGCAGCAGAATGCAGCGGAAAGCGGCCTGGATGTGAGCCGCCGGGCAGCCGAAGCGATCGTAGAGATCGAGGTGACGGAAAGCGGTATCGATATCGTTGTTCCACAGCAGCGCGACGACCTGGCGGCCGAGCCGCACGCATTCCGGATTGCCCGCAGGCCCGGTCAGCTCGTGCTGGGCTTCGACGAATTCCTCGACCTTGGCGGCATCGCGGCTGGCCGCGGACGGTTGCTGTTGGTCGGCTGCCGGTTTGTCGGAGGTCTGCTGCGCCAAAACCGGACCAACCGGTACTGTAATGATGGCTGCCGCGACGAGACCCATCAGCAATCGGCTGACAACGCTCAACACTCGCTGGGACATGGTTCGCTTAATTGGCTGGGCTTTAAGTGAAAGCCGGACAGAGGGACGTTTCCCGACCGATTTATTTTCCGAACGTTCAATTGGCTGCCGACGCGGAACTTTTAACTGACCGCACTGACCGCCGCAGTGGTTGGCCACCGGATTATGCCGGTATTGCGGCAACCGGCCCGGAACCCGCCGCCGCGACAACAGCCCAAGTCCGGACATTTGTCCAGCGCACGCCATGACGCGCAGCGGACTTCGTGGCCGAAGCTTGGCAGAGCCTTCGGCTAAGGTTAATCCGGAACCGTGGCGAACCCCGCGGGTCGAAATTCAAAAGCTTCCGCGCTTGCGCATTTCGCGCTCACGGCGCTGGCGATCGGCGTGGCCTGGTGGTGGCTCGGCGCGCCGGTCGAGCTGCCGCCGTCGCCCTTGGCCAACGGCGGCAAGCTCTATTGCGTCTCCTATGCGCCGTTCCGCGGCCAGCAGGATCCGCTCGTGGAAAGCACAACCGTAACGGCGGCGCAGATCGAGGAGGATCTCACGATCCTGTCGCGTTACACCGATTGCATCCGCACCTATTCGGTCGATCACGGCCTCGACCAGATTCCGGCCATCGCGCAGCGGCACGGCTTGAAGATGATGCTGGGCATCTGGCTGTCGAACGACCCGGTAAAGAACAGCCAGCAGATCACCACCGGCATCGCGCTTGCCAACCAGTTCCCGGATGTCGTCCGCTCCGTGGTGGTCGGCAACGAGACGCTGTTGCGCGGCGAACTCTCCTCCACCGATCTCGCCGCCAGAATTCGTGAGGTGAAGACCCAGGTTTCGGTACCGGTCACCTATGCGGATGTCTGGGAGTTCTGGCTGCGCTATAGCGACCTGCGTTACGCGGTCGATTTCGTCACCATCCATATCCTGCCTTATTGGGAGGATTTTCCCTTGCCGGCGGCGGTGGCCGCCGCCCATGTCGACTCCATTCGCCATCGGATCGCCGCCGCCATCCCCGACAAGGAGATCATGATCGGCGAGGTCGGCTGGCCGAGCGCCGGCCGCATGCGCGAAGGGGCGCGGCCGTCACCATCCAACCAGGCCCGGGTCATTGGCGAGACGCTGACGCTGGCGCAGCGCGAGAATTTCCGCGTCAACGTCATCGAGGCGTTCGACCAGCCCTGGAAGCGCTGGCTCGAGGGTCCCAGCGGCCGCTATTGGGGCATCTTCGATCGCCACACCGGCAAGCCGAAATTCAGCTTCAGCGGCCTGGTATCGGATCACCCACAGTGGCCGTTGCAAGCCTTGGCCGGCATTGTTCTGGCCGGCCTCGTTTTCGCCGCGGCCTGGTATGGGCTCCGCGGCACGGCTGGACCGCCGCTGTTGTGGACCTGGGTCGCGATACAGGGCTTCCTGCCCGGCATTTTGTTCGGCTGGACGCTCGAAGCGGTGCCGGTCGACAGCTATACGGCCGGAACCTGGGTCCGTTCGCTCGCGTTTGCGGTCACTGCCGCGGCCGCGCCGATCCTGTGCGCGGCAGCCTGCGCGGCCGGACGACCGCGCCCGACATTTGCCGCCGTGTTCGCCCGTTCGGGACAGGCGCGCGATCGATGGAGCATCGCGCTCGGCGCCGTCTTCATCATGCTCGTTATACTGTCGATCGAGACCGCGCTCGGGCTCGTCTTCGATCCACGCTATCGCGACATTCCCTTCGCGCCGCAGAGCGGAGGCGTCGCGGCGTTTCTCGTGCTGATGCTGTCCACCGCGCGGCCGGCCGGTCCGCGCGCCGCCGCGGAGAGGGTAGCGGCGGCCGTGCTCGCGCTGTCGGCCGGCTACATCGCGATCAATGAGACTTTTGCCAATTGGCAGGCGATCTGGCTGTGCGGCGGTTTCCTCGCACTCGCCCTTATTCTGGTGCGGGCGCGGGACGAGCTAGGCTCAGGATAAGGACGCCGGCGGCAAGCGCCGAAAGATCGGTGTTGTGAAGCACGATGCCGAACCCCGCCGCAGCGAGCGTCACGGCCATCAAGACGATCGACGGCCGCAGCAAATTAAGGAGCGCCACCGCGAGCGCCACCGCGCCGAAGACTTCGTGATTGAACAGCACCAGCGTCAGGCGAAAGGTGCTGCACAGCCAGCTCTGCAGCCCGGCCTGGCAGGCCAGTTCCACATTCAAATTCTCGAACGCCATATAGCGGATGTAAAAACCCTCGCCGACCGACAGGAAGGCGACGATCAGGAGCCAATTGGTCTGGCGTGCGGTCGGCAGGAACAGCGGGCGGCGCATCGCAACTCTGTCGTTCCGGGCTGCGGTCAAAGCAGAGCCCCGAACCCATAATCACAGAACCCGGGGACTTGTCACCTCGGATCAACGCAGCGCGAGCCGCTGACCGTCAAACATCGCCGGCTGGCAGAACAGACCGAATGCGGCGAGCGACGTGCAGAGCTGCGCCGCGTCACCGGCTTCGGCGAGCGGTCCGACCACGAGCCGCAGTTCCAGCCGGTTGCCGCGCGGGGACTCTTTCACGGTCGCGATCGGCGCAAGCCCTGCGAAGAGCTGCGGATGGGCGTTGCGGATGGCCGTCCATCGCGTCCGCAATTCTTCCAAGCTCACCCCGCTCGCGATATCGACCCCGTAGGCGATCTCCGGCGGCGCCGGCACCCCGCCCATCACACGGGCCTGGATCGTGGCCGGCGCGGCGAAATTGCCTGGCGGCGGCGATGCCGAAAAGGGTGTCATGGTTGCGCTGATGCTTGCTGTCGCGGCCACGGAGGGGCCGTCTTCGGCCCGGTGCGCCGCGGCGGCATCTTCGATCTGCTTGGTGACTGATCCGGTCACGTCGTCCACGTCGTGCTCGACCGCCGCCAGCCGCGATTTCATCTCTTCGTCTTGCGCGGCGAGGCTGCGGACGGCATCGGCAAGCCGTTGGGTTTCGGTCTGCGCGTCGAATTTCGGCGCGGCATCGGCGGCCTGCGGACGGCTCGATGGCGTGCGTACTGTTTGAAACACGCCCGCCAACCGCCCGGCGGCCAGTTCGTCGCGGCTCGACAAGACTGCAAGCAGCACGGTCCCGGCCGCGACGCCGGCCCATATCACCATGCGGCGCAGCGTCCGCATGGTGAACCGTCTCGGCGCGACGACCTTGGGCGCCGTTTCCTTGATGATTTGTTCCCTCACACCCTGCGCGAGGTCCAGCATGGTGCGCTCCCGGCGCGATGTTCGCGGCGAATCAATGCTAAAAAACTAGCAGATTCTGCCGCTTGAGACCTCGCTTTGGGTAGCTTTGCCGAATTTACGGCGTTTACCGCTGCCGAATTCGCGGCTTTCGGGCGCTCGACCGCTCGGCTATGAGAGCGCCGCGGAGATGACCATGAAACCTCGAAGCTGCCTGGCGATTGTGCTCGCGGCCGGCGAGGGCACCCGCATGCGTTCGACAAAGCCCAAGGTGCTGCACCGCGTGGCCGGCCGGTCGCTGCTGGCTCATGTGCTCGATGCAGTAGCCCAGGCCGGTGTCGCAACGGCTGCGGTTGTGATCGGGCCCGAACAGGACGAAGTCGCCGCCGAGGCCATCCACGTCCTGCCGGATACCAAGATTTTTGTGCAGCAGGAACGGCGCGGCACAGCGCACGCCGTGCTCACCGCCAAAGCGGCTATCGAGCAAGGCTTTGACGATGTTCTGGTGGTCTACGGCGACACTCCGCTCATACGGTCCGAGACCCTGTCGCGATTGCGGCTGCCGCTCGCGGAAAAGGCGGCGCTCGCCGTGCTCGGCTTCCGGCCAGCCGATCCGGCGGGATATGGGCGGCTCATCATGGCGGACGGCGAACTCGTGGCTATTCGCGAGGAGGCGGACGCCACCACGGACGAGCGCAAGATCACGCTCTGCAACGGCGGCATCATGGCGATGGCCGGCGCTACGGCGCTCGCCATCCTCGAGCGCATCGGCAACGACAATCGCAAAGGCGAGTTTTATCTCACAGACGCTGTTGCGATCGCGCGCGGCATGACATTGCGCAGCGTTGCGATCGAAACGGAGGAGGACGACGTGCGCGGCATCAACACCAAGGCCCAACTCGCCGAAGCCGAAGCCGTGGCGCAGCAGCGTCTGCGGCAAAGCGCGCTCGAGGCCGGCGTCACGCTGATCGCGCCGGAAACCGTCCATCTAGCGGCCGACACCAAATTCGGGCGCGACGTGGTGGTGGAACCCTATGTGGTGTTCGGCGAAAAGGTGGTGGTCGAGGACGGCGCCGTCATTCATTCCTTCTCCCATCTTGTCGGTGCGCACGTCGGCAAGAATGTTTCGGTCGGACCGTTTGCGCGGCTGCGGCCGGGCTCCAAGCTCGGCGACGGTTCACGCATCGGCAATTTTGTTGAGGTCAAAGAGGCCGTGATCGAAGCCGGCGCCAAGGCCAATCACTTGAGCTATATCGGCGACGCTTATGTCGGCGCCAACGCCAATATCGGCGCCGGCACGATCACCTGCAATTACGACGGCTCAGACAAGCACCGCACCGTGATCGGCAAGGACGCTTTCATCGGCTCGAATTCGGCGCTGGTCGCGCCGGTCGAAATCGGGGAGGGCGCCTATGTGGGTTCCGGATCGGTGATCACCGGCAATGTGCCGGCCGACGCCTTGGCGCTCGGGCGTGGGCGCCAAGTCGTTAAGGAAGGTGGGGCGACGCGCTTGCGCGGCCTGAAGTCGCTCAGCAAGAAAAAGACCCATTCGCGTGACTAAATGGGGCTGCGGCGGGCCTCGTCACGAACGGAAAACTATTTTGATTATCGCGATTTAAATGGTTCCGCTTTAAGGATTAACGGCGCGCCGCTGTTGCGGCGGAGGGGATTTTCGACCGGAATGTGCGGCATTATCGGAATCATCGGGACGGAGCCCGCGGCGCCGCAGCTGATCGATGCGCTCAAGCGCCTCGAATATCGCGGCTACGATTCCGCGGGCGTCGCCACCCTCGAACACGGCGCGCTGACGCGGCGCCGCGCCGAAGGCAAGCTCAAAAATCTCGAGCAGAGATTGTTGCGCGAACCGCTCGCAGGCACCATCGGCATCGGCCACACCCGTTGGGCCACCCACGGCAGGCCGACGGAAAACAATGCGCATCCGCATGCCACCGAGAAACTCGCGGTTGTGCACAACGGCATCATCGAGAATTTCAGCGAGCTTCGGCGCGAACTCGAGAAAAAGGGCGTAAAATTCTCGACCGATACCGACACCGAGGTGATCGCGCATCTGGTTTCCGATGAGATGAATCGTGGTGCGACGCCGGTCGCGGCCGTCAAAGCGGCGCTACCGCGGCTGCGCGGCGCTTTCGCGCTCGCTTTCCTGTTTGCCGGCGAGGACAATCTTCTGATCGGCGCGCGGCGCGGCTCGCCGCTGGCGATCGGATTCGGCGACGGCGCGATGTATGTCGGCTCCGATGCCATTGCGCTTGCGCCGTTCACCGACATGGTGAGCTATCTGGAAGACGGCGACTGGGTGGTCGTGACGCGCAGCGGCGCCGAGATTCATGATGCCGACGGCAAGATCGTGCGCCGCGCCGTGCTGAAGTCGCAAGCTTCGGTCATGCTGATCGACAAGGGCAATCATCGCCACTTCATGGCGAAGGAAATTTTCGAGCAGCCCGAGGTCGTCGGCCATACGCTCGCCAATTACATCGACATGGCGTCGGAGCGCGTCGAGCTGCCGTTTGCCTTGCCGTTCGACTTTCGCGCGCTCGACCGGATTTCAATCGCCGCCTGCGGCACGGCCTATTACGCCGGCATGGTGGCGCGGTACTGGTTCGAGCTCTTCGCGCATCTGCCGGTCGAGGTCGATATCGCGTCCGAGTTCCGCTACCGCGATGTGCCGCTGAAACCCGGCAATCTTGCGATCTTCGTGTCGCAGTCGGGCGAAACAGCGGACACGCTGGCGTCGCTCCGCTATGCGCGCGCCCATCAGCAGCATGTGCTTTCGGTGGTCAATGTACCGAGCTCGAGCATCGCGCGCGAAAGCAACGTCGTGATGCCGACGCTCGCCGGACCGGAAATCGGCGTCGCCTCGACCAAAGCCTTCACCTGCCAGCTCGCGGCGCTCGCGGCGCTCGCGATCGCCGCCGGCCGGGCGCGCGGCGTGCTGAGCGAGAGCGACGAGAAGACGCTGGTGCATGCGCTCGTCGAAATACCCCGCCATCTCAACGAGGCTTTGGCGCTCGAACCGCAGATCGAGCATCTGGCGCGCGATCTCGCGAAAAGCCGCGACGTGCTCTATCTCGGCCGCGGGACGAGCTTCCCGCTGGCGCTCGAGGGCGCGCTAAAACTCAAGGAAATTTCCTATATTCACGCCGAAGGCTATGCGGCGGGCGAACTCAAGCACGGTCCGATTGCGCTCATTGACGAGAACATGCCGGTGATCGTGATCGCGCCGCACGACAGGGTGTTCGAAAAGACCGTTTCCAATATGCAGGAAGTCGCGGCCCGTGGCGGCAGGCTGATCCTGATGACCGATGCCGAAGGTGCGCGCGCCGCCGCAACGCAGTCGGAGATGACCCTCACTCTGCCGACGGTGCACCCGGCGGTGGCGCCGCTCGTCTACGCGGTGCCGGTGCAGCTTTTGGCCTATCACACCGCTGTCATCATGGGCACGGATGTCGATCAGCCGCGCAATCTTGCCAAGTCTGTTACGGTTGAATAGTCGGTGACGGTCGAATAGTGCGGCGGCCGTAAAATAGGCCTTGAGTCGGGCGACAGCCGTGCAATGACGGGCGTTGTTCCTATATAGCTTTGACGGCGGGGCGGACGGAACGATGACTGACAGCGATAGCCGAACGCCGGGAAGTGCGGTCAAGCAGCCTGGCGCGATGAGCCGGATCCGCAATTATTTTTTGACCGGCCTGATCGTCGCCGGGCCGGTTGCGGTCACGTTGTGGCTGATCTGGTGGTTCGTCACCTGGGTCGACAATCTGGTGCGGCCGTTCATTCCGAGCGTCTATCGGCCGGAAACCTATCTGCCGATCCAGATTCCGGGCACCGGCCTGATCACCGCATTTTTCGCGCTGACGCTTCTCGGCTTCCTCACCGCCAATCTGATCGGTCGCAAGCTCGTCGACTTCGGCGAGAGCCTTTTAAACCGCATGCCGATCGTGCGGCCGATCTATCGTACCGCGAAGCAGATCTTTCAGACGCTGTTTTCGAAATCGGAATCGAGCTTCCGGCGCGTCGGCTTGGTCGAATTCCCGTCGCCCGGCATGTGGTCGCTGGTATTTCTGACGCAGGCGCCGAACGCCCAGATCTCCGACCGGCTGCCGGATACGGACTATGTCTCGGCCTTCATGCCATGCACGCCGAACCCAACCACCGGGTTCTTCTTCTATGTGCCGAAGCGCGATGTGATCGATCTCGACATCACGGTCGAGCAGGCGATGACGGTGATCATGTCGGCCGGCATCGTGCAGCCCGGTGGCGACAGCTCGGGCAAGCTCGCGGCGCTCGCCGAAACCGCCCGTGCCGCGCAAGCCGCGCGCCAGCCGGCGCCGACCGCAGTGGAATGAACCCAAGCCTCCCTATCGGCGACTAACCGTTGCCGCTCGTCGGCAACGTGGTATGCGGGGGAGCATGAATTTCCAGGAAGCGGTCCAGTCAGGATTTCGCAATTACGTGAATTTTTCCGGGCGCGCCGTCCGCTCGGAATTCTGGTTCTGGATCCTCTTCACAATCGTCGGCGGACTAGGCGCCGAGATCCTCGACTTTGTCCTGATCCCGAGTTGGGTGCCGTATTCGCCCTTCAGCGGCGTGTTCGAGGTCGCTACCTTCCTGCCGGGAATTGCGGTCGGGGTCCGCCGTCTGCACGACATCGACCGCACCGGCTGGTGGTTCTTGCTGGTTCTGGTGCCGCTCCTGGGCGTAGTCGTGCTGCTCTACTGGTGGTGCATCAAGGGCAGCCGCGGCTACAACAGGTTCGGCGCCGATCCACGGCCCGTCGAAGTCAGCCGGCACGGAGCAGGCCGATCGCTTCATCGCGCGCAAACAGATAAAGCAGATTGACGAGAGCCTCGCCGCGCGGCGAGCGAAGTTTTGGATCGCGCGCCAGGATGAGGGCCGCGTCATCGCGCGCGGCCTGCAATAGCTTGCCGTGCACCTCGATGCGGGCGAGGTGAAAACCCGGCATGCCGCTTTGCCGCGTGCCCAGCACATCGCCTTCGCCGCGCAGCTTGAGATCCTCCTCCGCGATACGAAAACCGTCGTCGGTCTCCCGCAATATCGCAAGCCGTGCCTTGGCGGTAACGCCGAGCGGCGCGCGGTAGAGGAGGAGACAGGTCGACCGCTCGGCGCCGCGGCCGATGCGGCCGCGCAATTGGTGCAGTTGCGCAAGCCCAAAACGTTCGGCGTGCTCGATCACCATCACGCTTGCTTCCGGCACGTCGACGCCGACTTCGATCACTGTCGTCGCCACCAAGAGCCGCGTCTCGCCTTTACCGAACCGCTCCATGGCGCGATCCTTGTCGGCCCCGCGCATCTTGCCGTGCACGATATCGACGAGGCCGCCGAAACGTTTCTGCAGGTGTTTATAGCGATCCTCCGCCGCGGCGAGATCGACGCTTTCGGATTCCTCGACCAGCGGGCAGACCCAATAGACGCGGCGGCCTTCGTCGAGCGCGCGCGCCACGGCCTCGATCACGTCGTTGAGGCGCTCGAGCGGAACGGCGCGGGTATCGATCTTTTGCCGGCCGGCCGGCTTCTCGCGCAATTCCGAGACGTCCATGTCGCCGAAATAGGTGAGCACCAGGGTGCGCGGGATCGGCGTCGCGGTCAGCACCAACAGATCGACCGCCTCGCCCTTTTTGGTGAGCGCGAGCCGCTGATGCACGCCGAAGCGATGCTGCTCGTCGACGATCGCCAAAGCGAGATCGCGAAACGCCACTTCATCCTGGAATAGCGCATGCGTGCCGACGATCAGATCGATCTCGCCCGAAGCCAGCTTTTCGAGAATGTCCTCGCGCTCGCGGCCGCGGTCCCGTCCGGTGAGGATGGCGACGCGGATGCCGGCGGCGGCGGCGAGCGGCGTAATCGTCGCCAGATGCTGGCGCGCCAGAATTTCAGTCGGCGCCATGAAGGCCGCCTGCCGGCCGGCCTCGATCACATGCGCCGCCGCAATCAGCGCCACCACGGTCTTGCCGGAGCCGACGTCGCCGTGCAGAAGCCGCAGCATGCGCTCGGGCTGCGCCAGATCGGCGACGATCTCGGTGACGGCGCGGTCCTGCGACGGCGTCAGCGAATAGGGGAGCGCCGCGAGGATGCGCGCGCGCAGCCGCCCTTCGGCCGAGGTGCCGCGGCCGGCGCGCGTGCGCATATGGGCGCGCAGCAATGCGAGCGCGAGCTGGCTCGCCAGCAATTCGTCATAGGCAAGCCGCGACCAGGCCGCGCTTTCGGGTGCGATATCCTCCGGCGCGGCGGGACGATGAATGCTGCGCAGCGCCTCGGCAAAGCCCGGATAGCGGTTCTTCTCGAGCCAGGCGGCGTCCTGCCATTCCGGCAGCGCCGGCAGCCGTTCGAGCGCAAGGGCGACCGCCTTGCTGACCTGGTTCGCATGCAGCCCTTCGGTCAACGGATAGACCGGATCGATCAGCGGCAATTTTGCAAAGCCCGCGGCATCGACCACGCGGTCGGGATGCAGCATCTGCAGATGGCCGTCGTAGAAGGTCGCGGTGCCGGAGACGTAGCGTTGTTCGCCCTCCGGCAAGAGCTTCTCCAGATAATCCCGGCGCGCGTTGAAATAGGTGATGGTCAGCGTGTTGGTATCGTCGCTCGCATCGATATTGTAGGGAGCGCGCGCCCGGTTCGGCGGCGGCGGCCGATGGCCGTCGACCTTGACCTTCACGGTCACCACGCTATCGGGCGTCACTTCGGACAATTTCGGCTGATTGCGGCGGTCGACAAAGCCTGCCGGCAGGTGAAACAGGAGGTCGATGACGCGCGGCGGCTCGCCGTCGCGACCGAACAGCCGCGCGAACAGCTTTTCGAGCTTCGGCCCGATGCCCGGCAACGCGGACAGTGAAGCGAACAGCGGATTAAGGACCGGCGGGCGCATGTTATTTCGGCAGGCACACGGCTGACATTCGTCGCGCCGCCCTCTATATACCCGTCGCCCGGCCGCGTCCGGGCTTTCGGCGTTTGGAGTTTTGCATGACCGAGCGATCGAGCCACGGGTTGGATGAGCGCCGCCGCAAGCTTTTATTCCGGGCCTGGCGACGCGGCGTGCGCGAGACCGACCTCATCGTCGGCCGCTTCGCCGACGCTTTTATCGACAAATTCGACGAGTCGCAGCTCGGCGATTTCGAGCGGCTGATCGAAGTGTCGAACGCCGAGCTTTACGCCTGGGTGGTCGGCTCCGAAGCCGTTCCCGCGGACTACGAAACCACGGTGCTACGAAAGCTCATCGCCTTCCACGAACAGGCCGAGGCGGAATAGTGGCGGCGTCCCGATCCTCCGCATTGCTAGCGCAGTCACCGGCGGCGCGGCTCGCGCTGGGCCGGCCGCTGACGCTGTCCGGCATTGCCGACGGCGCTGAAGGTCTCGTTCTCGCCGATCTCGCCCGCGCCGTCGCGTCGGGACCAAAGCCGCCGGCCATCAGCGTCGCCGTGATGTGCCGCGACGGCTCGAAAATGGCGGCGCTCGCGCGCGCGCTAGGCTTCTTCGCCCCCGACGTCGAGGTGTTGGAATTCCCGGCCTGGGACTGCCTGCCTTACGACCGGGTGTCGCCGCATGCGGGAATCGTGGCCCAGCGCATGATGACACTGGCGCGGTTGGCCCGCGTCACCGGCCGGCAACATCCCGCCATCCTTCTCACCACCGTCAATGCCGCGCTCCAGCGCGTGCCGCCGCGCGAGCTTCTCGGCAAGCAATCGCTCTCGGCCGCGCCGGGCAATGTGTTGCCGATGGCGGGCATCACCGCCTGGCTCGATCTCAATGGTTTTAATCGCGCCTCGACGGTGCGCGAGCCCGGCGATTACGCGGTCCGCGGCGGCATCGTCGATCTGTTCGCGCCCGGCATGGATGCGCCGGTCCGGCTCGATTTCTTCGGCGACACGCTCGAATCGATCCGCAGCTTCGATCCGGAAAGCCAGCGCACTTACGCCGACCTGCGCGCGCTCGATCTCGTGCCGATGGCCGAATTCCAGCTCACCTCCGACACCATCCGCATGTTCCGCACCGGTTACGTCGCGGCCTTCGGCGCCGCGGCTCCCGACGACGTGCTCTACGAAGCCGTCAGCGAAGGCCGCCGCTACGCCGGCATGGAGCATTGGCTGCCGCTCTTCCATCAGCGCATGGACACGCTGTTCGATTATGTGGCGGCAAGCCCGATCGCCATTGAGCCTTTGGCCGAAGAAGCGGCGCACGAGCGGCTGGCGCAGATCGCCGATTATTATCAGGCGCGCAAAGAGACCGTCGATCAGGCGGGGGGCGGTGCGCCCTACAAGCCTTTGCCGCCGGAAAAACTTTACCTCGCCGAAACTGAATGGCGCACCCGCATCGAAAATTCGGCGGTGGCCCGCTTCACGGCCTTCGCAACGCCGGAAGAGACCCCCGATTCCATCGATATCGGCGCGCATGCCGGCCACAATTTTTCCGCCGAGCGCGCCACGCCCGACACCAATGTGTTCGAGGCGGTAACGGCGCACGTCAACAAGCTGCAAGAAAAAGGCAAGCGCACCGTGATCGCGCTGTGGAGCGAAGGCTCGCGCGAGCGCATGGCGCATGTGCTCGCCGAGCACGGGCTGCACAATCTCACGAATGTCGCGTCCTGGCCGCAGGCGCTCGCTTTGCCGAAACATCAGACCGCACTCGCCGTGCTCGGCGTCGAAGCAGGTTTCGAGACCTCCGACATCGCGCTGATCAGCGAAGAAGACATTCTCGGCGAGCGCCTCGTCCGGGCGCGGCGGGCGTCGAAGCGCGCGGAAAATTTCATCGCCGAGGTGACGAGCCTCTCCGCCGGCGATCTCGTCGTCCATGTCGATCACGGCATCGGCCGTTTCATCGGGCTTCGCGCCATCGAGGCGGCTGGCGCCCCGCACGATTGCCTCGAGATTCATTATGCCGGCGGCGACAAGCTCTTCCTGCCGGTCGAGAATATCGAGCTCCTCTCGCGCTACGGCTCCGATGAAGCCGGCGCCGAGCTCGACCGGCTCGGCTCCGGCGCCTGGCAATCGCGCAAGGCGCGGATGAAAAACCGCATCCGCGAGATCGCGAGCGAACTGATCAAGGTCGCGGCCGAGCGGCAACTTCGTGAAGCACCCCGTCTTGAGGTCGGCGCAGGCCTCTATGACGAGTTCTGCGCCCGCTTCCCCTATGAGGAGACCGACGACCAATTGGCGGCGATCGGCTCGGTCCTCGACGATCTCAATTCCGGCCGGCCGATGGATCGCCTCGTCTGCGGCGATGTCGGCTTCGGCAAGACCGAAGTGGCGTTGCGCGCGGCCTTCGTCGCGGCAATGAACGGCAAGCAGGTCGCCGTGGTGGTGCCGACGACGCTGTTGTGCCGCCAGCATTTCAAGACCTTCACCGACCGGCTGCGCGATTATCCGATGCATATCGCGCAAGCCTCGCGGCTTGTGTCCGCAGCCGACCTCGCCAAGACCAAAAAGGGCCTCGCCGAGGGCACCGTCGACATCGTCATCGGCACGCACGCGCTGCTGGGCAAGGCCATCAAGTTCAAGGATCTCGGACTGATTGTTGTTGATGAAGAGCAGCACTTTGGCGTCGGCCACAAGGAGAAGCTCAAGCAGCTCCGCGCCGAAGTCCATGTGCTGACGCTGACCGCGACGCCGATCCCGCGCACGCTGCAGCTTGCGCTCTCCGGCGTCCGCGAAATGTCGATCATCGCGACGCCCCCGGTCGATCGGCTCACCGTGCGCACTTTCGTCTCGCCGTTCGATCCGGTGACCGTGCGCGAGGCGCTGTTGCGCGAGCGCTATCGCGGCGGACAGGCCTTCTACGTCTGCCCGCGCATCGAGGACCTGGCCGAGACCAAAAGCTTTCTCGACAAGAACGTGCCGGAGGTGCGCGTCGCGGTCGCCCACGGCCAGATGCCGCCGACCGTGCTCGAGGACATCATGGCGGCGTTCTACGACGGCAAATACGATGTGTTGCTCTCGACCACGATCGTCGAATCCGGCCTCGATATCCCGAACGCCAATACTCTTATTGTGCATCGCGCCGACATGTTCGGGCTCGCGCAAATCTATCAGCTCCGGGGCCGCGTCGGGCGGGCGAAATTGCGCGCTTACGCGCTCTTGACGCTGCCCGCCAAACGCAAGATCACGCCGCAGGCCGAGCGCCGGCTGAAAGTTTTGCAATCGCTCGATACGCTGGGCGCGGGCTTCCAGCTCGCCTCGCACGATCTCGACATCCGCGGCGCCGGCAATCTCTTGGGCGACGAGCAGTCCGGCCACATCAAAGAAGTCGGCTTCGAGCTTTACCAGCAGATGCTAGAGGAGGCCGTGATTTCCATGAAGGCCGGCATTGCCGCCCCGGTCGCCGACAAATGGTCGCCGCAAATCACCATCGGCACCGCGGTGCTCATCCCCGAAGACTACGTCACCGATCTGCCGGTGCGGCTGGGCCTTTACCGCAGGCTCTCCGAGATCGAAGACGACCGCGACATCGAAAGCTTTGGCGCCGAGCTCGTCGATCGCTTCGGTCCGCTGCCGGAGGAGGTCGATTATCTCCTCCAGATCGTCGCCATCAAATCGCTGTGCCGGCGCGCCAATGTCGAGAAGATCGAAGTCGGCCCCAAAGGCGCCGTGCTCGCCTTCCGCGACAACATCTTCGCCAACCCCGAGGGCCTGATCAAATACATCGCCAAGCACCCCGAAGGCGCGCGGGTGCGGCCGGACATGAAGGTGGTGTTCTTCGACGAGTGGGAAGGACCGAAGGAGCGGCTGAAGGGCGCGACCGGGATTTTACGGACGCTGGCCGGGCTCGCGGAGAAGAGCGCGAAAGCGGCGTGAGGTCTCTCGGTCACGCCATGCGAACGAAAAGAGAAAGCCGGTCGACCGGGCGATGCCGACCCCGCCATAATAGGGGCAAACCGGGAGCAGCCCGTAGGATGGGTGGAGCGGAGCGATACCCATCATCTTTCCCCGAACGAGAGCGCATTGTTCGCGATATCACCCGTCCAGTCATCCGGATAAATACCGAGCTTGACCATGCGATGGAAGGATGAATACGGCCAATCTTTTACTCGCGTGACGTGACCGTGCTTCACCGGGTTGAAATGAATGTAATCGACATGCCGCGCGAAGTCGCCTTCATCGCGCAGGGTGTGCTCCCAATAGCGCCGCTGCCAAATCCCGCGTTCGGCTTTGCCGGCGCGGCTCGCCGAAATCCGCTCGCTGGCAGGCAAGCCGCGCGAGAAGATCGTTTTGATCAAGCGCCAGCGCAGCGCAAAATCGGCGTCACCTTCGGCCAAGGTCCACACGGCATGCAGATGATCGGGGAGGACGACGATCGCCTCGATATCGAACGGATGCCGCCGCCTTACATCGCGGAATGCTTGGCGCAGCAGGTCGATGTGGTCGGTAAGCAGACGAAGCCGCCGTTCGGCTAGGTTCACCGTGAAGAAGAAAGAGCCGCCGGAGAGAAAATTGCGCCTGTAATTGGTCATGGGCAAAGCATAACAAAATAGTCGAGGCGATGGGTCGCGATGGTGCGAGGTCACCGATGCCCGATGATGGGTTTCGCTGCGCTCAACCCATCCTACATGCCGACGTGTTATCTCCCCCGTCATGCTACCATTCGCTACACGTCCCGATTCGCCGCGTTGGTTCCATCGGCAGAGGACACTGTTCAACCGCGATGAACGAACACGCGACGCCCGTTCAGCCTTCGCCGCCGCGTTTTCTGATGTGCCAGCCGCAGCATTTTGCTGTCACCTACAGCATCAATCCTTGGATGGATCCGAAGACCTGGGCGGACTCAGGCGCGGCGCTGTATGCCACGGCGGCGCGGCAATGGGCGGGTCTGCACCGCACGCTGCTGGCGCAAGGCGCCACCATCGAGGCCATCGCGCCGGAGCCGGCACTGCCCGATCTCGTGTTCACGGCCAATGCCGCGGTCGTGCTCGACGGCAAGGCCATGCCGGCGCGCTTCCGCCACCGCGAACGCCGGCGTGAGGAGCCGATCTTCACGGCGGGCTTCCGCGCCTTGCAGGCGCGCGGACTGATCGACGAGATCGTGGAACTGCCCGGAGGCGTGGCGCTCGAAGGCGCCGGCGATTGCATCTGGGACGCGAGCCGCAGCCTGTTCTGGTTGGGCTGCGGCTTCCGCTCCGATGCCGCCGCGAGCCCAGTGATTGAGGAGCAGTTCGGCGTGCGCTGTCTGCCGCTCGGGCTCGCCGACCCGCGCTTTTATCACCTCGACACCGCGTTCTGCGCGCTGCCGTGCGGCGGTGTGCTCTATTATCCGCAAGCCTTCACGCCGGCCGCGCTCGATACCATCCACGACCATGTGGCGCCGGCGCAGCGCATCGCGCTCGGCGCGGACGACGCCGAGCGCTTTGCCGCCAATGCCGTGTGCTTCGACCGCGTGCTGGTGCTGTCAAGCTGCAGCGACGCCTTGCGGCACGAACTGGAAGGGCGCGGCTATACGGTTGCCAAGACACCGCTCGACGCCTTCCAGCGCAGCGGCGGCTCGGCCTGCTGCCTGACGCTGCGCCTTGATCATCAATCAGGCATCGCTTGCTCGCCCGGACTAACCGAGCGTGGACTCCGAGAGTGGAGTGCAGCCGGATAATTCCAGTTTAACAAGATCGTTTAAGCTATCGACACTGGGTTTCGATTATTCATTGAATCCGCAATGGTCCGATTTACGGATGCCCCGGTTAGGCGGGCTGGTCGATGAGATCGTGGAACTGCCCGACGGTGTGCCACTCGTAGGCATGGGGGCGAGTCGCGGGGAGCTGAAAATGAACAGACAGGTTGCGACCGTGCTTTACGTTGTGGCGATGGTAGCCATCATCGTCGGCGTCGATATCCTGTTCTTCAAAAACCGATTTTGGGAACGCCTGATCGTGAATGTGGGCATTGTCGCTGTGTTCGCAGCGTTCTACTTCAGATTCTTCATGCGCCCGTGATCAAGGCGCACCTATTCATTCCCCATGATACCGATCGCTAAGATCGAAAGGACTCTGCCGATAAATGAGGGTAGGTTCGCGCGCGCTGTCTGCGGGGGCGGCGGTTAAAATGGGAGATCTTTATGAAGCTCGCAATCAGTATGGTTCTGTTAGCGCTGACGATAGGAACTGTAGGCGCACTTGCGCAAACTCCACCTCCCGCGCCACCGCCCGCGACTCAATCCGCGGCGCCTGCGGCCGGAGCTGCGGTCGACAAGAAGGCCATCTCTAAGGACTGTAGTCAGCAGGCTGACGCGAAGGGCCTGAAAGGCAAAGAACGTAAGAAGTTTCGGTCTAGCTGCAAGAAAAGCGGCGGAAAAAGCCCTTCCTGACGTTTCAGAAATAAGCCCTCGCATTGATAGTTTCTGGCCATACAGTGTTCCGAAGTGGACACCGCACGGTCACAATTTGCCTTACTCCTCAATCTCACGTAGCGGTCTCACATTGAGGAGCTAAAAGAATGGCTAAGAAATCAAATAAGTCGACGACGAAGACGGACGAGCGCATTGGACAAATTATGCGCGTACACCGGATGTCCAAAGGGCTGTCGCAGTCGCAATTGGGCGCAGAGTTGGGAGTTACCTTTCAGCAAGTTCAAAAATACGAGAAGGGCACTAACCGTGTCGGGAGTGGGCGTTTGTATGAGATTGCCGAATTTCTAGAGGTGCCGGTAACGGCCTTTTTCGAAGGCGAAAAAGCACCGCGAACCGGGCACGCATCGCCTTTTGCCATGCTTGCGGAGCCACTGACCTTGCAGGTGCTCAAGGAATTTTCGAAGATTCGCGATAAAGGGACGCGGCGTTCGGTGTTGGCACTCGTGGAGCAGATGGTCTCTGCGGGAAAGTGACAATTTAGATCGCCGCTAGCCCGGGCCGACGCGGATAGCGCTCGGGGTCTGTTTTTCGCTGCATTCGAGTGCGGGCTTTTATCGGCCCGACCATGATCCCGTTTGGTCGTTGCTTGGTCAAAGTAACCCGCTCCGCCACAACTTAAACTGATCCACGTCCGGACTGCCAAGTTTCGCAGCCCCCTTGCGCCGCTTGGTCAATCTAGCGTTGTATGTCCGCTGGTCTGGCACGGATGGGGGGCTGTCGTGCGAAACGCAGAGCAAATTCGATTAATCGCGGTGGGCCTGTGCGTATGGGTTCTCCTTTCGCTATTCACCGTGAGTGCATCGCACGCCCAGGCACAATTTTGCGGTACATGGCAGGGCACCGGGCAAGATTCAGTTGGCCGCATCGGCTATCCGCGCGCGCTCGCGGGTGCGCTGTCGGCGGCTGGCACTGATGCCGCGGACCAATGCAGCGTCAAATCAATGCCGGCATGCCGGGACGTCGAAGTTCGGCTGAAGAAAATCATCAGTTCGCAGATCAACATGCAGACCTGGGGCGCGTCCGCAGTTGCCGTTGCTGATTTTGATTGCTACCGCCGGCAGCCGGGCGTGAAGGCGGTGTCGCCGTGGGGAACCGCGCTCGCCTGTGACCAGCCGTTTTACGTTTGGTCCACGGCAACGAAGCCGACCAACCCCGGCCACGATGCATTCCTCGCCCAACAAGCAGCGGATGACATGTGCGCTCTGCTTCCCCTTTGCAGCACCACGCGAAAATTGGCAGGGCCTCCTGCGCCCTTCCAATTTGCCTGCATCACCGGCGGACCGGCCTCATCCCGGCTGGTGCCGCTGCCGCCACCAGTTGGACCTCCTCCCGCCTATCCGCACACGCCGAGCGAACCGCGCTAGAGCGGGTAGCGTGGTTTACCACGCCGAACGCGGCCGGGCGGAAATCGCCAAGCTGCAAAGCGGCGCGCATTAGCGCCGCCTCAACGAACGACAAGACGCGGCAACACCGCGCGCGGAACAGGCAGGCGGACATAGATTCTGGCCGCCGTGTCGTCGGCGCCGCCGAGCACGGCGGCGTCGAGCATGCAGTCATCGAGCAGTGCCGGCGCGGTGACGCCGGCCCGCGTGCACAGCGCGCGCACGCGTTCCGCCGTCTGTGCATCGAGGTCGCTTGCATAAAACGGCTTGTCGGGAATGCCGGCCGTCACTGCCGGGTCCGCCTCGAACAGCGACTCGTTTGCCGGCACGCGCCAGCCGTCGGCATAGCTGTGGTAGAGATCCACAAACGAGATCGCCGTCAGCACGCGGCCGTCGGCCGTTTTCAGATCGCGGGCGTTGCCGCTCGGATTGCCGAGAAGGCCACGGGCCTGCGGATGCGGCGTCGCGCCGAGCCCGACGGTGACGTTGATCCAGCTGTTGATGCCGTTGTTGTTCACCGCCGCGCGCAGGTTGTCGCGGTTCGGGGCCAGGATCGTGTAGACACCGTCGCGCAGCGCGACCACGACGCCGCCATCGAGCGCCACCGTCTTGCCCTCGGCGAGATCGTTGACCTTGCCGTCGATGACGAGGCGCGGCGGCCAGACCGAGAGCACAACGCGGGTTTTGCCGATTTGCGCAGCGACCGCCTTGTTGATGGTCGCGTTCTTGATCCAGTTCGCTTCCGTCGCCGCCAAGGCCTGCCGCGTCTGCACGATGAAATCCGGGCCGTCCTGCGCCAGCAGGAAATCGCCGGAGCCCTGAAAGTCGTATTTCAGGCCGTCGAAGGTGGTCAGATGGGTATCGCCGAGGCTGGTGGCGTCCATGCAGTTCGCGCCGGCAGCGGCGGTGGGATTCTCCGAGAACACCAGCGCCGGCAGCGACCCTGTCGCCGCAGCCGGCGGGCTGTCGGCAAGGGTCAGGCTGTTCGACTCGGCGGTAAAGGTCGCGATGGTGCAGCCGGGCCCGGTGCTCACTCCGGAATCCACCGCATTGCGCACGATGAGGTTCGTTCCGGCCCCGAGCACGGCTTGCGATCCGTTGCCGTTGCCGAAGACATTGAATTCGGCTTGCTGCCACTGGCTGCCGAGATCGGGGAAAATATTGGCGCCCGAAGCCGTGAAGGGTTGGCCGTTGTTCACGTTGTTCACCGTCACGGCGATTCCATCACTGGCCGCGCCGTTAAAGCCCTCGGTGGTCGCGGTGACGATGACTTCCGGAATCGAAGTGCCCGCGACGGCCGGCGCCATGGTGGCCTTCGCCGCATTGATTGCGCAATCGATATCGGTCTGGCCTGGGATCGGGAACGGACACCATCCGTCGGACCAGACGCCGCCCAACGCGCAGTTCGCGGATTGCGGGACCGGGCAGCTCGAACCCGGCGCGCCCCAGTCGATCAGCCAATACTGGATCGAGCCGCCGCCGCCGGAGGGAAACACGAACTGCGCAAAGCCGCGGCAATTACTCTTGTCGGGAGCATTGTTGCAGACCTGGGTGGTGAAGAATTCAGTATTGAGCTGCAGCGAATAGAGGTTCGCTACCGCATTGGCGGCGCCGCATGTCGGATTGACCGGGCAGGCAATCTGTCCGCTCACGACCGGGCAGGGGACATCGCATTCGCTCGTCACCGTCGATCCCGGATCGAACGACCCTTCGGCTTTCTTGATGTGCGCGGTCACCGTGGCCATGAAATCCGGGCCGGACACGCCACCGATGAAGCCGCTGACTTGTTGAGGCGGGTTTCCCCCGCTATGCCGCGGGAAATAGGGCGTGTGGGACGGCGTCGCGCAGGCCGTTTCGCGCCATTGCGCGTCCGGATAGACCGCCGTGAAGCAGCCCTGCTTCGGCTGCGGGGTACTCATGATCTTCTGACGCCAGGCCTCGAGCTCGGCCGCGGTCGGCTCTTTGGCGACCGCCGCCGGGAGCGCGGGCTCCTTGGCGACCGGAGATGCGGGCTCCGCCGCGATCGCTCTGCTCAGCAGAAGTCCCGACAGCAGACCCACAACGAAAAGGATGCCAAACGCGCTCGTGACGCGTCCGCGCGCCGCGTTGAGAGATTCCATGGGCTCGCCTCCGACCAATCGAGCGGATTCCTGATCGCAAGCTCGTCATCGGCGGCGACAGGCCTTCGGCGTTCCCAACCGTGGCCTTGTCCTTGGTCTTCGCCAACGCGTCGTCAACTTGGCGAACCAGAAGCCATTCGAAGATTTATCAGCCTTGCCAGCCCAGCATACAACTAGAATGATACGTGTCAATACACTGCTACTTTGGTTCGCTCGGGGCGGCATTTCCCGGCCGTGCGACCATCCTCCGCTGGCCCTTACGTCGTGTGCCTCGACCGCGTGCTGGCGCTCTTAAGCCGCAACGGCGGCTTGCGGTGCGGGCTGAAGGAGCGCGGCGATACGGTCGCCGAGACATCAATTGGGCGGGGACGGCAGGCTATTGGATGCGGGCGGGGCCGGGAAGAGAAGTGCCAAGGCGGCATAAGCCGCCCTGGCAGTTTGTCTCTCAGATCAATGCAGATCGAAGCGGTCGGCGTTCATCACCTTGGTCCAAGCCGCCACAAAATCCTTGGCGAACTTCGCCTTGGCGTCGGCGCAGGCATAGACTTCGGCGAAAGCGCGCAGCTGCGAGTGCGAGCCGAAGATCAGATCGACGCGAGTGCCGGTCCACTTCACCGCTTTGGTCTTGCGATCGCGGCCCTCGTAGACGCCGTCGGTGCTTGCCGGCTGCCACTCGGTGCTCATGTCGAGCAGGTTGACGAAGAAGTCGTTCGACAGCGTCTCCGGCTGTTTGGTGAAGACGCCGTGCTTCGAGCCGCCGGCGTTCGCCCCGAGAACGCGCAAGCCGCCGAGCAGCACCGTCATTTCGGGTCCCGTCAGCGTCAGCAATTGCGCCTTGTCGACCAAGGCCTCCTCGGGCGCCATGAACTGTTTGCCGCCGAGATAGTTGCGGAAACCGTCGGCGGCAGGCTCAAGCGGCGCAAACGACGGCGCGTCGGTCTGTTCCTGCGAGGCGTCCATGCGGCCCGGTGTAAAGGGGACCTTCACGTCCTGACCGGCCGCTTTCGCGGCCTTCTCGACCGCGGCGCTGCCGCCGAGAACGATGAGGTCGGCGAGCGAGACTTTCTTGCCGCCCGCGGCCGCTGCGTTGAACTCCTTCTGGATCGTTTCGAGCTTGCCAAGCACCGAAGCGAGTTGCGCCGGCTGGTTGACGGCCCAGTCCTTCTGCGGCGCAAGGCGGATGCGCGCGCCGTTGGCGCCGCCGCGCTTGTCGGAGCCGCGGAAGGTCGAGGCCGATGCCCAAGCCGTCGAAACAAGCTGCGACACCGAAAGCCCGGAGCCGAGGATTTTTGCCTTCAGCGCCGTGATCTCGGCTTCCCCGATCAGCGGATGGTTCACTGCCGGGATCGGGTCCTGCCACGGCAGGATTTCCTTCGGCACGAGCTTGCCGTGGTAGCGCACGATCGGGCCCATGTCGCGATGGGTGAGCTTGTACCAGGCCCGCGCAAAGGCGTCGGCGAACTGGTCCGGATGCTCAAAGAAACGCCGCGAGATTTTTTCGTAGGCCGGATCGAAGCGCAGCGCGAGATCCGTGGTCAGCATGGTCGGCACATGCTTCTTCGCTTTGTCGAACGCGTCCGGGATCGTGGCGGCGGCGCCTTTCGCCTTCCACTGCTTGGCGCCGGCCGGGCTCTTGGTCAGCTCCCACTCGTTGTTGAACAGATTGTCGAAGAAGTGGTTGCTCCACTTGGTCGGGGTCTGCGACCAGGTGACTTCCGGACCGCCGGTGATGGCGTCGGGGCCGATGCCGGTGCCGTGCTTGCTCATCCAGCCAAGACCCTGATCCTCGATCGCGCCGCCTTCCGGCTCAGCCCCGATCAGCGACGGATCGCCGGCGCCGTGGGTCTTGCCGAAAGTGTGGCCGCCGGCAATCAGCGCCACGGTCTCTTCGTCGTTCATCGCCATGCGAAAGAAGGTTTCGCGAATATCCTTCGCGGCGGCGACCGGATCGGGATTGCCGTTCGGGCCTTCCGGATTGACATAGATTAGGCCCATCTGCACCGCGCCGAGCGGGTTCGCCAGCTCACGTTCGCCGCTATAGCGCTCGTCGCCGAGCCAAGTACCCTCGGGGCCCCAATAGAGTTCCTCGGGCTCCCATACATCGACGCGGCCACCGCCAAAGCCGAAGGTTTTAAAATCCATCGACTCCAGCGCGACATTGCCGACAAGGACCATCAAATCGGCCCAGGACAATTTGCTGCCGTATTTCTGTTTGATCGGCCACAACAGCCGACGCGCTTTGTCGAGGTTGGCATTGTCCGGCCACGAGTTGAGCGGCGCGAAACGCTGCTGGCCTGCGCCGGCGCCACCGCGGCCGTCGGCGATGCGGTAGGTGCCAGCCGCGTGCCAGGCCAGCCGAATGAACAGTCCGCCGTAGTGACCGAAGTCGGCCGGCCACCATTCCTGCGAGTCCGTCATCAGCGCGCGGAGATCCTTGATCACCGCATCGAGGTCGAGGCTGTCGAATTCCTTGGCGTAGTTGAACGAAGCCCCCATCGGATCGGATTTCGACGAATTGTGGTGCAGCACCGAAATGTTCAGCGTGTTCGGCCACCAGTCGCGATTGGTGTGGGTGCCCGCATGCATGAAAGGGCACTGGCCCGCGCTCTTGTCGTCGGTTTTTGCGTCCATTTTTTTCTCTCCGAATGTCTGGGGTTTCCGAACTGTTCTGTGCACCACTTTCTTATCGGGCGCACTCCATCGTTTTTATGTCTTACGCAACGGCATCCATCAGGTAAAATTGACTTTCATGATGGCAGCGATAAGGTATTCTTATGATCCCAATGTCATTGCGGCAGCTACGTTATTTCGATGCGCTGGCGCGCCACAGCCATTTCGGCCACGCCGCCGCTGCCTGCGCCATCTCGCAGCCGGCGCTGTCGATGCAGATCAAGGAACTCGAGGCGGCGCT
>JBAPUM010000099.1:0-48468 GCA_049282655.1 Xanthobacteraceae bacterium | reverse complement strand
CTGCGGCGCCAAGCCGGCGGCGACCGCGGTGCCGGCGACACCGGCTCCCAACAGAAATTTGCGGCGCGGAATCGTTTCGTCGGTCATCGCGTCCTCCCTCGTCCGCGCTGGGCGCGCGGCGCTTATCATTCGTTGTCGTCAGAATAGACCGAACCGAGGCATCGCGGAAAGAGCGGCGGCCCTTTTGCTCAGCCTGGCTCCATTCCCTTGGCCTTGAGCACGGACGCTGCCGCCGGCGCGGCGAGGAATTTGATCAGCGCATTCGCCGCGTCGGCGTCTTTGCTTCCAGCCGACACTCCCGCGGTGAAGACGAGGTAGGATTGGATATCGGCAGGCAAAGGTCCGACCAGATCGGCGTCGGGCTCGGCCAAGGTTTCGCTTATCGGACCAAGCCCGATCTCGACCACGCCCTTGGCAACGCCTTCGGGCGCGCCAGTCGTCAATAGCGTGATCTTCGATTTCAACGCGTCGGCGATGCCAAGCTTGGTGAAGAGCGCTTCGAAGGTCGAGCGGCTGGCGCCCTGACCGTTGAAGCCGATCGACTTCGCATTCAGCAGCGCGCGTTTGAGCGCCTCGGTGGTGGAAATGTCGGGCTTCGCCGCGCCCTTGCGGACCGCGACACCCATGCCGGCGCGCGCGACCGTCACGCGGGGCGCGCTGACGATCTTGCCGGAGCCGGCGAGGCTGTCATTGAGGCCGGCGGTGAGGATGGCGACATCGAATGCCGCACCCTGATCGATCTGCGCCTTCAGCACCGCGGCCGGGGCGAGTGTGAGCACGACCTTGTTCTCGGTCGCTTTCTCGAATTGCGGGCAGAGCTCTTCAAGCACCGCCTTCAGCGCCGTCGAACTGACAACTTTGATTTCAGCGGCTTGCGCCTGTGCCGCCATCAGCGGCAAGAGCAATGCGGCCACGGCCGCGACGACGCGATGAATTGCCATAAAATCCTCCCCGATCGCCGCTTTTCACACCGGCGCTGCAAGGATATTAGCGGTAAACCCCGGCAATCGCCAGAAACTCGCTCGCCTCGAGGCTCGCACCGCCAACCAGCGCGCCGTCGACATTTGCCACGGCCATCAATTCCTTGGCGTTACCGGGCTTCACCGAGCCGCCATATAGCAGCCGCGTCCGCGCGCCGCCGTCGCCATAGCGCGCAGCGAGCCGTTCGCGGATGAAGCCATGAATCTCGCCGACATCTTGCACGGTCGGCGTGAGCCCGGTGCCGATCGCCCAAACCGGCTCATAGGCCACGGCAAAATCATCGTGATCGGGCAGCGAGCCGTCGAGTTGCGCTTGCACCACGGCATTCGCCCGCCCGGCATCGCGCTCGGCGCGCGTCTCACCGACACAGACGATGGCGAGAAGTCCGGCACGCTTGGCGGCCATGGCCTTGGCGCGCACCGCGGCATCGGTCTCGCTGTGATATTGCCGCCGCTCCGAATGGCCGACGATGACGGCCTGGGCGCCGGCGTCGCGCAGCATTTCGGCGGAAACGTCGCCGGTGCAAGCGCCGGAGGCGAGCGCATGGCAATCCTGGCCGCCGATCGCGACCGCCGAGCCGCGCGCCGCAGCGGCAAAACTCGCGATCAGCGTCGCCGGCGGGCATACCATCATGTCGACATTGCCGAGCCGTGCGGCGCCCGCGACAATCTTTTCCAATTCGCCGATCGAGGCCCGAAGCCCGTTCATCTTCCAATTGCCAGCGACCAGCGGGCGGCGCGCCATCATTTCGGCTCAAACCTGTTGCGACAAGGAGCCGTTAGCAGAAGGGGTGCGTGCCGGAAAGGGCCGTTTTAGCTGTAAGACGCGTCGGTTGCGGCGCAAAGCCCCTCTCCCTATAGTGCGCCGCCCGCGCCGGACCATCGATCGGCACAATTGGGCCGGCGGCAGATCCACCCGGCATCAAGCAGACGACTGACGCAAGCCGACGATCAACCCCAGCAGACGTTGCACCTATGCTCCGAGGCATCCGCAAGGCTTCCGAAAACTGGATCGGCCGCACCATCATGGGGGCGGTCATGATGGTGCTCGTCGCCAGTTTCGGCATCTGGGGGATCAACGACATTTTCAACGGTTTTGGCCGTTCGTCGCTGGCCAAGGTCGGCGGCGTCGAAATTCCGGTGGAGCGTTTCCGACAGACCTACCAGGACCGCCTGCAGCAGATCTCGCGCGACCTCGGCCATCCGCTGCCGCCCGATCAGGCCGCGGCTCTCGGCCTCGACCGGCAGGTGATCGGCGAAATGATGGCACAGTCCGCGATCGATCAGCGCGCACGGCAGATGCGGCTCGGCATTCCGGATGCCGAAATCATCCGCCACATCACGTCCGATCCGAACCTTCAGGATACCAGCGGCCATTTTGACGCCGCGCGCTTCCGCGGCACCTTGCAGAACATGGGACTGACCGAGGATCGCTTCCTCGCCGAGGAACGGCAGACGATCGTGCGCCGCGAAATCGCCGACGCCGTATCCGGCTCGGTCACGCCGCCGAAATCCTGGCTCGACGCCATCAATCAGTTCCAGAGCCAACAGCGGAGCGTCGATTATGTAGCGCTCGGACCGGCGCAAGCCGGCGACGTTCCACAGCCGACGCCGGAACAACTCAGCAAATATTACGACGATCATAAATTCCTGTTCCGCGCGCAGGAGTATCGCAAGATCGACGCCGTCGCCGTGACGCCGACCGAGCTCGCGAAATGGATGGAGATTTCCGACGACGAGGTGAAAAAGGCCTACGCGGAGAGAATCGCAAGTTTCACCACGCCGGAACGCCGGCATATCGAGCAGATCTTGTTTCCCACCATGACGGAGGCGCAAGCCGGAGCCGACAAGCTCAAGAGCGGCACGGCGTTCACGGCGCTCGCCACCGAGCGCGGGCTCAAGGAAAAGGACATCGACCTAGGGACAGTGGCTAGATCGGGCATTGTCGATCCGACGGTCGCGGATGCAGCCTTCTCGCTCAAGGAAGGCGAGACCAGCGCGCCGGTGCAGGGCCAGTTCGGCGCGGCCATCGTCACCGTGCTCAAGATCGAGCCGGAAGTCACCAAGCCGTACGCCGCGGTCGCGGCGGACCTGCGCAATGCCATCGCGGTCGACCGCGCCAGAACCCAGGTGCAGGACCTCCACGACAAGGTCGAGGACGATCGCGCCGGCGGCAGCACGCTCGAGGAAGCGGCGGCGAAGGAAAAGCTGCCGGTCGTAAGTTTCACGGTCGACCGGTCCGGGCACGATGCCGACGGCAAGCCGGTGGTCAATATTCCGCACGGCGGCGAGGTCGTGGCCGCCGGGTTTGCCAGCGACGTCGGCGTCGACAACGATCCGCTCAATGCGGATGGCGGCTATGTTTGGTACGCGGTCGCCGCAATCACACCGGCCCATGACCGCAGCTTCGACGAGGTCAAAGCCGATGTCGAACAGCACTGGCGCAACGACGAAGTCGCGTCGCTCCTGAAGACCAAAGCCGTCGACCTGCTCGACAAGCTCAAGAGCGGCACCGCGATGGAGGCGGTCGCTTCGTCGAACGGCCTCAAGATCGAGAATGCGGCCGATCTCAAGCGCGGCGGCACGACGCCCGCGATTTCCGCGCGCATGACCGACGCGATCTTTCACACGGCGAAGGACGCCTTCGGGGTCGCGCGCGGCGACGATCCGACGCAATGGATCGTATTTCGCGTGACCGACATCAAGACGCCGAACCTCGATCCGAGTTCGGCCGACGCCAAACAGAATGCCTCGACCATCGAGCACCAATTGTCCGACGACCTGATGAGCCAATTCATCATTCGGGTCGAAGACGATCTCGGGACCAGCGTGAACGCGGCGGCCTTGGCATCGGCGATGGGCAACGGCACGCCGGACACCAACTAAATGCAGATCGAGCCTGCGGCAGAAGCCTTCGCCGCACGCTATGCGGCCGGCGAGCCGCAAGTGGTATGGACGACGCTGGTTGCGGATCTTGAAACGCCGGTCTCGGCTTATCTGAAGATCGCGGGCTCCCGGCCGGCGATGAGCTTTCTGCTCGAGTCGGTCGAGGGCGGCGCGGTGCGCGGGCGCTACTCGATCATCGGACTCGAGCCCGATCTCGTTTTGCGCGTGACCGGCGATCGCGCCGAGATCAACCGCCGGGCGGAGGCCGATCCGACCACTTTTGCGCCGGCTCAGGATGCGCCGCTTGCGGCGCTGCGCGGCCTTCTCGACGAGAGCCGTATCGCGCTCCCGGACGGCTTGCCGCCAATGGCCGCCGGTGTATTCGGCTATCTCGGTTACGACATGGTGCGGCTGATGGAGGATTTGCCGCAGCCGGAGCGCGACCCGATCGGCATCCCCGATGCGATCCTTATTCGCCCCACGCTGGTCGTCGTTTTCGATGCCGTCAAAGATGCGATTACGATCGTCACGCCGGTGCGGGCCGAGCCCGGCGTGCCGGCGAAGATAGCGCTCGCGCGCGCCACCGAGCGCCTCGCCGCCGTCGTCGACGCGCTCGACAAGCCGCTCGACAAGGCGGCGACCGATCTTGATACCGGGCCGCTCCAGGTCGCGGCACATTCGAACACCACGCCCGACGATTTCAAATCGAAGGTGCTGCGCGCCAAGGAATACATCGCCGCCGGCGATATTTTTCAGGTCGTGCTGTCGCAGCGCTTCGAAGCGCCGTTCGCGCTGCCGCCGTTTTCGCTCTACCGCGCGCTGCGACGGGTCAATCCATCGCCCTATCTCTATTTCCTCGATTTCGGCGGTTTTGCCATCGCCGGATCGTCGCCCGAAACCATGGTCAAGACGTCGGGCGGCACGGTCACGATCCGGCCGATCGCCGGCACCCGGCCTCGCGGCGCGACCCCGCACGAAGACGTGGCACTCGAGGCCGAGCTCCTCGCCGACCCGAAGGAACGCGCCGAGCATCTGATGCTGCTCGATCTCGGCCGCAACGATGTCGGCCGTGTCGCCGAGATCGGCACCGTCAAGGTGACCGATCAATTCTTTGTCGAGCGCTACAGCCAGGTCATGCACATCGTCTCCAATGTCGAGGGAAAATTGCGGCGCGACCGCGACTCGATCGACGCGCTTGCCGCAGGCTTTCCCGCTGGCACGGTCTCGGGCGCGCCGAAAGTTCGCGCCATGCAGATCATCGACGAATTGGAAAACGACAAGCGCTCGCTCTATGCCGGCTGCGTCGGCTATTTCTCCGCCGGCGAGGACATGGATACCTGCATCGTGCTGCGCACCGCGTTGATCAAGGACGGCACCATGTATGTGCAGGCCGGCGCCGGCATCGTCGCCGACTCAGACCCCGGTTCCGAGCAGCAGGAATGCATCAACAAGGCGAAGGCTTTGTTCCGCGCGGCGGAGGAAGCCAAGCGGTTTGCCAGCGCGGCGCGGCGGGGGCAGTAAGCGCCGGTAATGTTTCAGTTTGAGTTTCGGAATCAACCAACGTAGCTTCGCCAACTATTCTCCCATCCCAGATGTAGAATTTTTTGGCGTTTATAAAGACGTCGAACGACGGCCCATAGATGAAAAAGCAGTTCACTCGCTTCGTTTCACCCGGTGCAACGAACGTGTCTCCAAGCTCAAAGAAGATTCCGTAAGCCTGATCGCCGTTTAAGCCGAACGTAGGGTCCTTCCGCAGAAACCCGATAGGCCGATACGATCCGCGCGCTGCGCTCTTTCTGCCGTTTTGCTCGGTCGGATAAAGGTAAAGATCGGCAGTGGCGGTCCATCGTCCGTTCAAGCTGCTTGCTTCCCGTCGCTGTGCTCTCTCTTCCTCCTTGGCCATCAGCTGGACGCGCGAATATTCAAGGGCTTGCTCAGGTGTTGCAAAAGGACCAGCCGGGAGGCAGCAGCCGGGCTCTCCGCAGCTATGGAGCACATAGTAGCCAGGCTCATTAGGACTGGCAGTAGCAATCATTTCCCCTGCCGAAAACCATTGGATCATCGGATTTCGGTAATAGGCCTTCTCGCGCTCGTGGTAAGCGCGCCACCGTTCTGCGGTAAAGTGGGCAGCCATAGCGTAATATTAGGTTCCGTTGGGCCAGACCGCTAGGCCGCATCAACTCAAGCTGAGAACATTCGGAGCCGCTACACCCGTTCTCTATCCCATCCGGCTGATCTATGATGCGACGCGACCGCGGGCATAACGCGGCGCGCCGAGGGAGGAAGTCATGCGATTTTGGCTCATCGCGCTTTTCATGCTGTTCTGCCCCCAAGCCTTTGCGCAGCAGCAGATGCCGCCGGTCATCAAATTCGATTCGATTCCCGATCCGCTGAAGCTGCCGGATAATATGTATCTCGGCGAAGTCAGCGGCATCGCGGTCAATTCCAAGAGCCACGTCTTCGTGCTCACCCGCGGCAACACCACTGGCCCGGCCTATGCGGCAGCGGCGGCGCAGCTTCTTGAGTTCGATGCCGGCGGCAAGTTTGTGCGTGAGATCGGTCATAATCTCTACGCCTGGTCGTTCGCCCACATGGTCAAGATCGACCGCCACGACAATATCTGGGTCACCGACAAGGGCTCCGACATGGTGATCAAATTCACGCCCGAAGGCCGCGTCGCCATGGTGTTCGGCCGCAAGCAGGAAGCCTCCGACGAGGAGACCGGCCCGCTGAAGCATCCGAACCCGCCGCTTGCCGCCGAGCCCGGCCGCTTCCGCCAGGTGACCGACATCGCCTTCGACAGCGACGACAACACCTATATCAGCGACGGCTACATCAATTCGCGGGTCGCCAAGGCGGACAAGGACGGCAATTGGCTGAAGTCATGGGGCGACCGCGGCTCTGGCCCCGGCCAATTCAAGACGCCACATTCGATCGCGGTCGACGCCAAGAACAACGTCTATGTGGCGGACCGCGGCAACCATCGCATCCAGGTGTTCGACTCAGACGGCAAGTTCGAGCGCCAGATCGTCATCGACGTGCCGGTGCCGCCGAACAGCAAGCCCGCCATCGGCGACATTCCGAGCGAGGCGTTGATCGGCGGCGGCACTTTCGCGCCGGGCTCGCCGTGGACGATCTGCATCACGCCGGGCCCGAACCAGGTGCTCTACAGCGCCGACGCCTGGCCGGGACGCATCTACAAGCTCTCGCTCGACGGCAAGGTGCTGGGCGTGCTCGGCGAGAGCGGCAAACAGCTCAAGCAATTCGGCTGGATTCACGAACTCGCCTGCCCCTCAGAAAACGTGATCTGGGCCGGCGAGCTTCTGAACTGGCGCGCGCAGAAGCTTCTGCTCCATCCCTGAAATTGCGGCATCGAGAAAGCGCGGCGCATGACCGACATGAAATCCGAAATTCGCGACGGCATGCGCGTCGACTGGGACGCTCCCATCGAAATGGACGACGGCATCGTATTGCGCGCCGATGTCTTTCGTCCGATCGATGACAGCCATTACCCTGTCGTTCTCAGCTACGGCCCTTATGCCAAAGGACTGTCGTTCCAGGAAGGCTACAAAGGCAACTGGGCGCGACTGACCAAAGCCGCGCCGGAAGTGCTGCAGGGGTCGAGCAACAAATACCAGAACTGGGAATTGATCGATCCGGAGAAGTGGGTGCCGGACGGCTATGTCTGCGTCCGCGTCGACTCGCGCGGCGCGGGACGCTCGCCGGGAATCCTCGACGTATGGTCGCCGCGCGAAACGCTCGATCTTTATCACTGCATCGAATGGGCCGGCACGCAGCCCTGGAGCAACGGCAAAGTCGGCATCAACGGCATTTCCTATTACGCCATGAATCAATGGACGGTCGGCGCGCTGAAGCCGCCGCACCTTGCCGCGCTGTGCATTTGGGAAGGCTCGTCCGACTATTATCGCGAGCTCGCCCGCCACGGCGGCATCCTTTGCGACTTTTTGAACAGCTGGCATCCGCGCCAGGTCGGCAGCGTGCAGCACGGCGTCGGCAGCCGCGGCGCGAAAAGCGCCGTGACCGGCGAACTGGTGGCGGGTCCTGACACGCTGCCTGAGGCGGAACTCGCCAAACGCTGCGCCGATTCACCCGGCGAAGCGAAACGGCGCAAACATTACGACGATTACTATGCGAGCCGCACCGCCGACTTCGCCGCCATCGAGGCGCCGCTTCTCTCGGCTGCAAATTGGGGCGGCATGGGCCTGCACACCAGGGGCAATTTCGAGGGCTATCTCGGCGCCGGCTCCGAGCAAAAATGGCTCGAGGTTCACGGCGACACTCACTTCACCCACTTCTACAGCAATTACGGCGAGACGCTGCAGAAGCGCTTTTTTGGACATTTCCTCAAAGGCGAGGAGACCGGCTGGAGCAGGCAGCCGCGCGTGTCGCTGAACATCCGGCATCCGCACGAAACCTTCGTCCTGCGCGCCGAGAACGAATGGCCGCTCGCGCGAACGCAATGGACCAAATACTATTTGCACCCGGATGAAGGCGCGCTTTCGCCGCAGCCGCCAAGGGCTGCCACGGCGCTCGACTACGACACGACGGGCAATGGGCTCACCTTCCACACGCCGGTCATGGCGGAAAGCCTTGAAATCACCGGTCCGGTCGCCGCCAAATTATGGCTGTCGTCGCCGACCACAGATGCCGATCTCTTCTTGTCGCTGCGCCTGTTCGACCCGGCCGGGCGGGAGGTTACCTTTATCGGCTCGAATGATCCGCGCGTGCCGGTAGGGCTCGGCTGGCTGCGGGCCTCGCAGCGCAAGCTCGACCCGGCGCGTTCGAAGCCGCACCGACCCTGGCATACGCACGACGAGGAATGGCCGTTGCGGCCCGGCGAGCCGGTCGAGCTCGACATCGAAATCTGGCCAACCTCGATCGTGGTGCCGCCCGGCTACCGGCTCGCGCTCACTGTCAGCGGCAAGGACTACGAGGTCGACGGAAGCGACATCGCGCTGCCGAACGCGCCCTATCCGATGAAAGGCGTCGGTCCGTTCCTGCACATCGACAGCGATGATCGTCCGGCCGCGATTTTCGCCACTCGCAATACCCTGCATTTTGCCGAAGGCCGTTGGCCTTATCTCTTGTTGCCGGTCATTCCCGCGGCGTAGGGTTCGGACAAAATTCAAAAGACCGGGAGGAAATTCATGATGCGCCGTGTCGTTTTGCTCGGGGCGGCCTTGCTCGGAGTATTCGCCGTTGCCGCGTCGGCAGCGGCTCAGCAATATCCCGGCCGTCCCGTCACCATCATCGTGCCCTACCCGGCCGGCGGCCCGGTCGATGAAACCGCGCGCGTCGTCGCCCAATCGCTGTCGGACAAGCTCAAACAAAGCTTCATCGTCGAGGACGTCAGCGGCGGCAACACCATCATCGGCATGGAGAAGGTCGCACGCGCCGCGCCCGACGGCTACACGCTCCTCCTGCACAACCTGCAAATCTCCGCCAACGTGTCGTTGTTCAAGACCCTGCCGTTCGACACCTTGAAAGACTTCACCTCGGTGATGCTGATCAATCGCAATCCTCTGGTGCTGGTCGGTCGCACGACGCTTGCACCGGCGACGCTGAAAGATCTCGTGGCCCTGATGAAGACCGAACGATTGAAGGCCGCGATCCCCGGCTTCGGCGCCACCGGGCACTTGGCGACGGCGCTATTCGCGCAGGAAGCCGGCGCCAAAGTCGATCTCATCCCCTATCGCGGCGCGGCCCCGGCCCTGACCGATCTCATGGGCGGCCATGTCGATCTGTTTTTCGGTACACCGCAGCAACTGGTGCAGCAGGTCGCGACCGGAAAGGTGAAAGGCTTCGGCGTCACCTCGCGCGACAGATTGCCGGACCTGCCGGATATGGAAAGCCTGGTGTCATCGCTCGGACCGAAGCTCGACATCGTCTATTGGCAGGCGCTGTACGCTCCCGCGGGCACGCCGGAGGCGGTCATCAGGACGCTCAATAAGGCGCTGCAGGAGACGGTCTCCGATCCCGCCATCGTCAAGACATGGGCGGCCCAGGACGTATCACCGTTCCCGGAGCGCGACCGCACGCCGACCGCGGGCGCTGCGTTCCTGCGCAGCGAGATCGACCGCTGGGGCGAGGTCATCCGCGCCAACGACATCCACGTCGAACAGTGAAACGGCTGCGGCCGCGAGTGACTCGCTAACAGTTTGAGTGGCCAGCGCTTTTATCCTTCGTACCCCAATATTTCACATTTTTTCAGAGTGAATTAAAGCAAAATTCTGTGCTTTCGGTCACATCGCCCGTTTTCGTAGCAGCGTAATTTTGCGGGTGAGAGATGGGAGAGAGCCATGACGACGTTGACCCTGAAGGTTCCAAGCTTCCTTCGCTTTACCGGCGCGCCGCAAATCCAGGTTGGCGGTCATCGCGTCGCCCCCGACAGCGAGCTCAATGACCTCAGCGACCGATGCCTGGAAGACATGGGCTTGCCGCGGCGGGGCGATCGCAACGCGCCGCGGCCGTTCTGGATGCCGTGACGGGTCCGCTACTCGGCGGCGATGAGTGTTGCAGCCGTCAGCACCGCGTCTTGCCTGTCAAAAAAATCTTCCTCGAGCTTGGCGAGCAAATAGTAGTGCTTTTCGAGGAGCCGGTAGCACTCGCCAAACTTAGCTGATCCGGAATTCTGGGCCGCCAACTGGCATTCGGCCGCGCGGCGGCGAAGCGCTCTCGCTCTCGCCAGATGATCTGCCATTACACGCTCACTCACATACTCTTCCGGAGATGACTCTGCCCGCGTCAGCGCCGAGCGGTCAATGTCCCCGCCGGCAGCGAATCCGCCTGTGGATAACTCCCGGCTTTTGGCAGCCGACAACCCGAACAGGGCGCTGTGATTGCCATTGCAGCACCCGACGGCGCGGAATTCCTTCAGACTTCGCGGATGCGCTGCAGGAATCTTTGCCAGGCCTCGGCAAGCCGCGCCGGCCTTCGCGGATGCCGCTCGATCGCATTTTTCTCTATGATATCGGAAGGCCGCATCCAGCGGGAGTAACCGTCGTCACGCTCTGACAACGCTTGCGACAACACGCGATGTGACTGTTCGTTGGTGCCAAGCATGGAATCGCTCTGCCCCAAACGATTTTGCGGTAGCCTGCGGACGAAATCCGGAGATGTAAGCAGTAATACCTAAATGCACAGCCAGTGAGCCCCCTTTCGATTGTGGGACCTGCGAGTTCGCGCGACGCGGAAATCTGCCTAAGCCGGCGCCTTCGCGGCGACGAGCACCGGCTCGGCCACCGACCTCGCCAGCCGTTCGCGATCGGCCTTCGGGTTGATCAGCCATACGCCGAGCAAACCGCCGATCAGGGTGACGATACCGACGATCACAAAACCCTCGCGGAAGCCGTCGGCGGGCGTCGCCGCGGCTTGCAGGGAATAGCCCATGGCGGCCGGCGCGATGAATCCGGCCGTCGTCAATAGCGCGGTGTACATGGTGATGACGGCGCCGCGCCGTTTGCTCGGCGTGATCTCCGACAGCATCGCAAAATTGAGCGGCGCGGTGTTCTGCGACAGCACATAGCCGACCAGGAGCAAGGCTGTTTTGGCAAGGCCGACCGGCTGAATGGCCATCACCGCGATCAGTATCCCGCCGAGCGCGGTCGACAGCGAGCCGTAAAGACCCCTCGCCCATCGGCTCGGAATGCCGCGCTTCAGCAGCTTTTGCGAGCTGAAGCCGACCAATGGACTGCAGATGCCGCTGGTCATCCAGATCAAGGACACGAGCCAAGCCGCATTCGCCGGCGTGAAACCCATGCCCTTGGTGAAGTACGACGGCAGCCAGGCCACGATCAGCGACAAATCCCAATAGAGGACGAAATTCGTCGCGATCAGTCCGAGCATCGTCGGCGTCGTCATCAGCCGCCAGTAAGACGGCAGCGGTTCCTCGACGGCGCCGGGCTTGGCGTCGACGATGTGGTCGGTAATCGGGCCCTCCTCGGCAAGCCACATCCACAGCGGGATGACGGCGACCGCGACGATCCCGAGCGCCAGGAACGCCATGTGCCAGTCGTAAGTGTGGATGATCCAGGTCAGCGCCGGCGCGGACAGAAAGATCGCGCCGGTAATTCCGATATGCACGACGCCAGCCGGAAAGGCGCGGTTCTCCTGGGGAAACCACTTGAAGAGAAAGTGATGGGTCACGCCGGTCGCCGGCCCTTGCGTGGCCCCCAGCAAAACACGGGTAGCCAACAGCGTCGTGAACCCGATCGGGATGGCGACCGGCAACAGGCACGCCGCCCAACCGACCGCCATAATGGTCATGACATGTTTGCTCGGCCAGCGGTCGGCGAGGAAGCCGACGGCTATGCCGGAGATCGCGAACAGCGTGAAGAAGCTCGATCCCAGATAGCCGAACTCGACAGGGCTGAGCTTCAGTTCCTGCATGATCGGCTGCGCGGCGAAGCCGAGAATGCCCTTGTCCGCGTAATTCAGCCCCATCATGACGCCGCAGAGCGCGACCATCAGCCACGCTTTTGCGGGAGAAACCGGATTCTGCATTGGGCGCTCCCCACCATTACACGGCCCGCCGGTTTGGCGGGCCGTGAATGCGAGGGTGTCATGCCATGCGCGCGGCCGGATTGATCGGCGTCAATTGGCCGAGCCTTAATCCGACAAAACCTCAATTTACGTCCGGCCGGACCTTGCCGGCCATGGTCACGCCGGCCTTGCCACTCGCCGCGAGGCTGTCGAGCGAGTCATACAGCAACTGCAGAACGTATTTGCCGTTGTGGTAGGCGCCGCCCGGGTCGCGCACCGAGTATGTGTAGTTATAGACCGCCTGCAGCAGACGCGGGGTGTAAGCCGGATATTTGTTGGCCATCGACACTTCCTCGGGATCGATCCGGCCGTTGCCGTTCTTGTCCGCGAACCAATGCGGGTAGTCCGCTTCGGTGAAGCCGATGCCGACACCGCCGACATTCTTCGCGTAAGTCTGGATGGCGACATAAAGCTGCGACTGCAGGCCGAGGATTTCCTTGGCCAGACCTTCCTCTTTGCCGTTGCCGTCGAAATCGCCCTTCGTCGACATCCGAATGTTGGCGAGATCGGCAAGCGTCTTGACGCCGTCGTGGCAGCCGCCGCAGCGATCGATCTTGACTTCGCCGGTATGCGGCTGGTGGCAACCGGTGCAGGTGCTCACATTCGGCATGTGCTCGAACAGGCCGACATATTTCTTGCCGTCATATTCGTAGCCCACCTTCGCCTGCGTGCCGTAGCGCGTCGCGCCGGCGCCGAAGAAGTGGACATGAATGAAATTCAGTTTCGGGTCCGGCGTGTCCAAGGGAAGTCCGGCGATCGCCTTGTTCACACTCGCCGTCGACTCGCGGCCTTGATGGCACGTCATGCACAGATTGGAATCGTTATTGCCGCTGTCGACCGTCACGCCGCTAGGGAACGTGACCTTGGCGACGGTGTGGCGCGCATAGGTCAGCATATCGGCGTGGCAGTCGGCGCAGGCCAATCCGTTCTTGACCTGTGGCGCCGGCTCGTTCTTTCCGGTCGCAAGATATTCCGGAACGCCGGTCGCGCTATGGCAGCGCGCGCAGACCGCGAAGATCGCCTTCTCCTTGTCCCAGTCATGGAAGGCCTCGGCATTGCGATCGAAATGGCCCTTCCAGAACTCGAGCTTAGGCCCCTGCTCCGGCTTTTCCTCCGCTCGGGCCGGACCGCTGAGCAACAAGCCCGCCGCCATCGCGGCAACGGCCAATATCCCGAATTCGCGCCGACGAAAGGTTGCGTTCACAGCAGTCTCCTTGCGGGCTGGAATCTCAAGTCGCGGGAATATCGCTGCGCGCGGTGGTCACGGCGTTGATCTTGGTCAATATGCGGTGACGCGATGGTGACGGAAGCTAGCACGCCAGCGCTGCTCACCGGCGGTGCGGCGCTACCGGCGCGGAAGGCCCTGCGCAGCTTGCTTTTTGCTCACGCAGGCTTCAGAACCTAGCGAGTTTCGCGCGCAAGGAATAATCGATTATGAACGAACAATCGCCGCCGTCCAACGACCTCCTTTACGACATCCGCGACGGCATCGGCCGCGTGACGTTCAACCGCCCGCAGGCGCGCAACGCCTTCACATTCGCGATGTATGAGCGGCTGGCGGCGATCTGCGAAGAGGCCGACAACGACCGCGCGATCAAGGTCCTGGTGTTCCAGGGCGCCGGCGACAAGGCCTTCGCCTCCGGCACCGACATTAATCAGTTCCGCGCCTTCACCACCCCGCAACATGCCCTCGACTATGAATCGCGCATCGACCGTGTGCTCACCAAGCTCGAGCGCTGCCGGGTGCCGACCATCGCGGCAATCAACGGCGCCTGCACCGGCGGCGGTGCCGGCATCGCGGCCTGTTGCGATATCCGCATCGGCACCAAGTCGGTGAAAATGGGATTTCCGATCGCGCGCACGCTCGGCAATTGCCTGTCGACGTCGAATATCAGCCGTCTCAACGCGCTGATCGGGCCGGCACGGGTAAAGGATATCATTTTCACGGCGCGCCTCGTCGGTGCCGAGGAGGCGGCGCAAGTCGGCTTGCTCAGCGAGGTGCTCGAGGACCTTCCGGCGCTGCAACGCCGGGCCGACGAACTGGCCGTCCTCATCGCCGGCAACGCGCCGTTGACGCTGAACGCCACCAAGCAGGCTCTGGCGCGGCTGCAGCCCCGGCTGAGCCGCGAAGACGGTCAGGATCTGATCCTGCAGTGCTACATGAGCCAGGATTTCCGCGAGGGTCTCGATGCGTTTTTGAACAAGCGGCCGCCGCAGTGGAAGGGCGAGTGAATTACGGCACGGTCAGTCCGAGCGAGTTGAGATAACTCGCGTTGACCTTGACGTTACGAAATTTCACGGCCTCCAGATAGGAATTCAACACCGCTTGCGCTTGGTCGCGCGCCGGCAACACCGGATCGTCCGAGCTGCCGGCGGCGGCGATCAGGTCCCAGCCTTCGGGTTTCTGAATAGTCGTCACGGCGAGTTTCGATTCGAGATTCTTGTACGGCCAGAATACCCAGCCGATGCCGAAGCGCTCGTGCAGCGCGCGCCATTTCGCATTCCAGCCGTCGTTATATTCGCCGGTCTCGCCGATCATCACCGGCACATTCCAGCGGTTGCTGAAATTCAGATAATCCTGCACCGCGTCGCGGGTCGGGTTGGCCCAGAATTTGTGATAGGTGTAGACGGCGTTGTTATCGAAGGGCCGGCCGAAAACGGCAAAATTGGTGTCCCATTGGCCGCCGCCGAGCAGCACCACATGGCTCGCATCGACTTGACGGATCGCGCCGACGATATCGCGGTATAGCGGCTCGAGCTCCGGATTGAGATAAGCCACATCGTTGTAGGGCGAGATCGGCTCGTTGAGCAGGTCGTAGCCGAGGACCGCCGTCTCGTCGTGGTAGCGCGCGGCAAGCTTCTGCCACAGCGCAATGGTGAGCTGCCGGTACTGCGGCACGTAAAAGGTCAGCGGAAAGCCCGGCCCGTCGTCGTGATTGACGCCGGTTTGACCGCCGGGCGCGGCGTGTAAATCGATGATGGCGTGGAGGCCGGCGTCGCGGCACCATTGCACGACGCGGTCGAGCAGCGCCCAGCCCGGTCCTTCGAAACGGTTCTCCGACCCGGCCTGACCCGCCGCGGCGGGCTCGACGAACAGCCGCCAATTCAGCGGCACGCGCACGGTGTTGAAGCCCGCGGCCTTGATGAAATCGATATCGTCCTTGCCGACATAGGCGTCGCGAAACGCCGCCCAGAAATGCGCCGCTTGTTCGGGGCCGATCAGCGCGTCGATGACACCCGCAATCTCCGACGGGCTGCGCGCGGTTTTGAACTTGAACATATAGCCTTCGGGCACCAGCCAATTGCCGAGATTGATGCCTTTGACGGCAAAATTCTCGCCGTGGCCGTCGACCAGCCGGGTCCCCTCGGCGTGGATGAAGTCGGCCGGGGCGGCGCGCCCAGGGCTGATGCCGGCGAGCAGAACGAGCACGGAAATTGCAATGCAGAGCCCGGCGGCAAACCGGCCGTCCCGCTCTGAGCAACGATTGTCGGCACCCCGCATCGGCCCAGTCCTTCCTGGGCCTGCCCAATGCCAAAATCGTGCCAGCGGCGTGTGACGAGCCATCGCGTATAAGGCCTTGGCGTATAAGGTCTTTGCGTAAACGTCTTGGCGTACAAAGTTTTGCGTAAACCGGTGACCTGCTTTTACGATCATGCTCTAACTGACTCCAATAAGCACAACCGCTCTCCTCCTCCATAACCGCGAGGTAAAAATTTCGATGTACGGCATGCCGCTTTCCCAGGCGCTCGTTTTTCTAGCGGCTGTCATCGTTATCATCCTGGCCACGCAGTGGCGGCATATTCACCCGTTTCTCGCCCTCGTGGTCGTCGCCGCGGTGTTCGGCTTTGTCGCCGGCTTCCCCACGTCCTATCTCGCCAGCGTCTTCGGCACCGGTTTTTCCGAAAAGATCTATGCGCCCGGCCTGGTGATTATCGCCGCCGCCTTCATCGGCGGCCTCGTCGACGGCACGGCTGCGACGGATCGGCTGCGCAGCGCCATCGAGCGCTGGCGCTGGTTGAAAGGCAATGGCGTCGCCGCGGGCCTTGGCCTGATCGCCGGTCTCGGCGCGTCGCCCGCGGCGGCGTTCGCGGTCCTCTCGCCGCTCCTTCCGGCGTTCCGCGGCGAGCCGGCTAAGGCGCGCAACGGCAGCACCATCGCGCTTGCGCTCGCCCTTTCCGGAAGTCACGGTCTCGCGGTATTCACACCGGTGCCGATCGCGGCCGCCGCCATCCTCGGCGCCGAATGGAGCCGAGTTGCGCTGTTCGGCCTGCCGCTCGCGGCTCTGCTCGCGGGTTTCGCCGCGATCTTTGCGAAAATGACGGCAACCAACAGCCTCGTTCCACAACCCGCGAACGATCAGCCCGCGTCGAGCACGGCAAAGCCAAATAACTGGCCGACGATCGTGCTGATTCTCGCCGTCACCATCCCGCTCGTGCTGTTGATTATGCAATCGCTCGGCGACATTCCGAGCGAACCGCTCGGCGGCGGACCGGCGCGCGAACGCGTTCTGGCCGCCGGCCGGCCGCTCATTCTTTTTCTGGTCGGCGTCGGCGTCATGATCGCCGGCCGGCCACGACAAAGTTTTGATCTTCTCGCCGATTCCGGCTGGACCGGTCGCGTACTCGGCAATGTCGGCAATATCCTCTTGATCGTTTGCGCCGCCGGCGGCCTCCAGCATCTCTGCCAGGAAACCGGCATGGCGGAAATGTTCGGCGAGCGGTTGATCGGCTGGCATGTCGAGGCGGCCGGCGGCATCTTGCTGCCGTTCCTGATCGCAGCGGTCATCAAGACTCTTCAGGGCTCATCCCTGGTGGCGGCGATCACCGCGGCCGGCATGATGCAGCCGATGCTGGTGCCGCTCGGGCTCGGCGGTGGCGACGGCAGGGCGCTGGCTGCGCTCGCGATCGGCGCCGGCGCGATGACCATCTCGCACGTCAACGACGAATATTTTTGGCTGGTGGCGGACCGCGCCGGGCTCAAGCCGCTGCACGGACTGACCACGCTCAGCCTCGGCACGCTGCTGCAGGGCCTGATCGCCGCCGCGGCGTTGCTTATTTTATCTTTACTGGTCGCGTAATCCGCCCCGCCGCGTAATCCAGCGGCACTGTTGTTGCCTCCCACTCGCCGCTATGATCGCCGCAGTCGGCCAGGACACCAATGTCTTCACGTAAATCCCCGTCGTCGAAAGGTGCTGCGAAGTCCATCCCATCGCGCCGCGAGTTGATCAAATTAGCGGGCGCAGGAGCGCTTGCCGCAAGCCCCGGCACGCCCCTGGCGGCGGAGCCAACCAGCGCGCCAAGCCCGCGCAGTCTACCGCCGGATTTTCTGTGGGGCACCGCAACCTCGTCCTATCAGATCGAAGGCGCCTGGCAGGAAGACGGCAAGGGCCCATCGATCTGGGATCGCTTCGCCCATACGCCCGGCAAGATCCTCAACGACGACACCGGCGATGTCGCGCTCGACCACTACCACCGCTACAAAGAAGACGTGCAGCACATGAAGGCGCTGGGCGGGCGGTCCTACCGGTTCTCGATCTCCTGGCCGCGCATCTTTCCGGACGGCGCCGGGCAGCCGAACGCCAAGGGCTTGGATTTCTATCAGCGCCTGACCGACGAGCTGCTCGCCAATGGCATAGAGCCCTATGCGACGCTCTATCACTGGGACCTACCGCAGGCACTGCAGGACAGTCTTGGCGGCTGGGAATCCGCCGACACTGCGAAGGCTTTTGCCGATTATGCCGGTTACGTCGCTGAGAAACTGAGCGACCGGGTCAAGCACTACTTCACGATCAACGAGCTCAACACTTTTGTCGAACTCGGCTACGGCACCGGGTTGTTCGCGCCCGGCCTGCGACTTGCGCCGGCACGGCTCAATCAGGTCCGCCACCATGCGGTGCTCGGCCACGGCCTTGCCGTGCAGGCAATCCGCGCGCGGACAAAGTCTTCGGTCAAAGTCGGCCTTGCGGAGAATATCGCGACGGCCGTGCCGGTAATCGAGACCGCCGACAACATCGCCGCCGCCGAAACCGCCACGCGCGAACTCAACGCCGGCTATCTGACCGTGATCCTGGAGGGGCGCTATACGGATGCGTTCCTGCAAGCGGCCGGCGCCGACGCGCCGAAATTCACGCCCGAGGAGTTGCGGGCGATCGCAAGTCCGCTCGACTTCGTCGGCATCAATGTCTACACGGCGCGCTACGTGCGCGCGGTCGCCGCGTCGCCCGGCTATGAGCTTTTACCGTTCCCGAAATCGCATCCGCGCATGGCGTCCTCCTGGCAATTCTTCGCTCCCGAGGCGCTCTATTGGGCGCCCCGCCATCTGCAAAAGATCTGGAACGTGAAAGACATCTACATTACCGAAAACGGCTGCGGCACGACGGACGACGCGGTGGTGGACGGCGACATTGACGACACCGACCGCGTGATGTTCTTGCGCAGCTATCTCGCAACGCTGCAGCGCGCGACGGCCGAGGGCGTGCCGGTGCGCGGCTATTTCCTGTGGAGCCTGTTCGATAATTTCGAATGGACGTCGGGCTACGCTACCCGTTTCGGACTGATCCGTGTCGACTTCGCGAACCAGCGGCGCTCCCCCAAGCTGAGCGCGGCGTATTATGCCGAAGTGATCAGGGGCAATGGGCTGGTGTAACGGCGCGGCTCAGCCGCCAACCGCGACGAATTTATAGCCATTGCCCCAACGCCGCACCCGCGCGGTCGAGGGTTCGGGGAAATGACTGCCGCACAGGATCGTCGGCGCCTCGCAAAAGCGGTCGAAGATCTTGCGTCGCGTCGCTTCGGCCTCTTTGGGGTCGTAATCCGACATCATGCCGAGTTCGGGATATTTGCCCTGCAGCGGCGAATGGATCATGTCGCCGGTGATGAGCACGTCGTCGCCGCTGCGGCCGACCAGCACCGAGAAATGATCGATGGTATGGCCCGGCGTCGGGATGAATTGCAGCTCCTCATTGAAGGCAAAATCGCTTTTCACGATGTGCTCGCGCTTGGCGGCGACGATCGGCAGCACCGAATCCGTCACCCACGGCGCGCTCGCTGGATTGTCCTTCTCGCGCTGGGTCCAATAGGCAAGCTCGCGATCGGCCATGATGTATTTCGCCTTGGGAAAGGTCGGCACCCAGCGGCCATTGTCGAGCCTTGTATTCCAGCCGACATGATCGCCGTGCAGGTGCGTGCACATCACGTAGTCGATGTCGTTCACGGTGAGGCCCACGGCCGCAAGCCCCTTCTGGAAACGGTCGCCATTCAACATGTTCCAGAACGGCCTTGACGGCCGCGGCTTGTGATTGCCGACGCAGGCATCGATCAGGATATTGTGGTGCGGCGTCTTGATGACAAAACTCTGGATGCAGAGCACGAGGCCGTTATTGCTGGGATCGATAAAGTGAGGCTCGAGCCAGGAGCGGTTTTCGTCGAGCAGTTCCTTGGTCAGCGCCGGGAAAAATCCCATCACGCCGAAATCGGTGCAGCGCGGCTGCTCGACGACCGGATGAATGGTGATGTCCTTGAGTGCAATCGTCATGGCACACCTTTATTACTTCGCTGCGGGATCGCGATGGATCGGGTCGACCCACAACACCGTCTCCGGCTTTTCCACCGGCTCGATGTCGAGATTGATCGCAATCGCCTCGCCGTCGCTGCGCACCAGCACGCATTCCAGAATCTGATCCGGACTGGCATTGATCTCCTGATGCGGCACATAAGGCGGGATAAAGATGAAATCTCCGGGATTGGCCTCGGCGGTGAATTGCAAATGCTCGCCCCAGCGCATGCGGGCCTTGCCGCGCACCACATAGATGATGCTTTCGAGATGGCCGTGATGATGCGCGCCGGTTTTCGCGTCCGGTTTGATCGTCACCGTGCCGGCCCATAATTTCTGCGCGCCGACACGGGCAAAATTGATCGCGGCCTTGCGGTCCATGCCCGGCGTCGACGGCACATTGGGGTCGAGTTCGGCGCCGGGAATGACGCGCACGCCGTCGTGCTTCCAGCGGTCGGCGACGGGATGGGAATGGGTGTGATCGTGCGGTTCGGTCATGCGGTCTGATACCATGTTTACGGCAGTTTAGCCGCTGCACCCCCGCCCTTCCAAGCGCGCTGTAAATAGGAGTAGATTTTCGGTCACAGGTGGGAAGTGCCGATCCGCGCAACCGTGGAGCAACGCCATGAGACTTCCCCGCAGATTATTCTTGCAGGTCGTGGCCGGCGCCGCGGCGCTGCCGGCGATGTCTGGCATCGCATCGGCGCTCGATTATCCGGCGCGGCCGGTGCGTCTGATCGTGGGCTTTCCGCCCGGCGGGCCGACCGATATTTTCGCCCGCCTCATCGCCGACTGGCTGTCGAAGCGGCTCGGGCAGCCGTTCCTGGTCGAGAACCGGCCGGGCGCCGGCAGCACGATCGGAATCGAGGCCGTCATCAGCGCTCCGGCCGACGGCTACACGCTCTTCCTGATCAGCACGTCGGCCGTGATCAGCGCGTCCTATTATCGCAAGCTCAGCTTCGATCTGGTCCGCGACATCGCGCCGGTCTGCGGCGTCTCGCTAGAACCGATGGTGATGGTGGTCCATCCCTCGGTCGCCGCCAAAACCGTTCCCGATTTCATCGCCGAAGCGAAAGCCAATCCCGGCAAGCTCGTCATGGCATCGGTCGGCAACGGCACCACGCCGCAAATGGCCGGCGAGCTGTTCAAACTGATGGCCGATGTCGATCTCCTGCATGTGCCCTACCAGGGCGCCGCGCCGGCGCTGACCGATCTCTTGGGCGGGCGCGCGCAGGTCATGTTCGAAGCGATGCCGACACTCGTCGGCTACATAAACTCGGGCAAATTACGCGCGCTCGCCGTCACTACGGCGGCCCGGTCGCCGGTGTTTCCCGATATGCCGAGCATCGGCGAATTCGTGCCGGGCTATGACGCCAGCGTCTGGTTCGGCGTTGCCGCACGCCGCCAGACCCCGCCCGACATCGTCGACCTGCTCAATAAAGCGATCAATGCCGCGCTCGTCGATCCGGCCTTCAGTAACCGCCTCGCCGATGTCGGCGGTACGCCGCTCAAAGGCTCCGCGGCCGATTTCAACAAATTGTTTGTCGGCGATTCCGAGAAGTGGTCGAAGCTGATGCAGACTGCGGATATCAAATCCGAGTAAGTGCCGTGATCGTGTGCCGTCGAAGTTCAACCGCGGCCGGAGCTAATTTAGATAAAACAAAGATCATAAACGCTATCGCGAGCCTAATTTGCCATTAAGAGGATACGCCTAGACGGGATGCCCGGACGGGGCATTCAGACGAGGCACTCAATGACAGCGCGAACAATGATCGTCATTTCGGCTTCCCTCGCGATCTCGGCTCTCTTCGTCACACCAAGTCTCGCTCGCCCGCTCGTCGACCGAGTGGCGCCGGCGCCCGAAGCCTATTCCTTCATCGACCAAAACGGCGCCCAGTCCGTCGTCAGGTGGGATGGTCACGTCGTCGGCGCCGACCCCGACGAGAGCATCCGCTTCCAGTTGATGCGCGACGGCTTCGCCGACGAAAACTGACTTTTGCGCTTGTCGAAGCGAGGGGTCCCGTTACGGGGCCCCTTGTGATTCAGGACAAACGCGGCGCCGCCGAGCGAGCACGACCGCGCGCATCAATCCCTGGCGTTCGCTTCGTCCCATTCTTCGAACAGGCATTTCCGAACCGAACCTCTGCCGGTCACTGCCGCGGCAGAAAGGTTTCCGCCGGGAGTGTAGAGCCGCAGCGGTGGAGCGAATCCGAAATCCACGTCTCGCTCTTGGTCCAATAATGGCTTCGGCCGCAGGCCGGACATTTGTTCATGGAAAGAACCTCGGGCATCGCCACGAAGGTGTCGAGGTCGGTTTCAATTCCGGTGGGAACAAATTGACCGGTCTGCCTACACGCGAACATGATCTGGAGCATGGGACTTTTTCTCCTCTAGCTCCCCCACGTCGAGGCTGGTCGGTAAAGATTAATTAAAACTTAATACATCGACGAAACAAAAATGTTCCGCTGCGGAACTCAGAACGCAGCCGCGGCTCACTCCCCGCCGTTCTCCTCGCCGCCCTCTTCGGAGAGCCGCTCCACCGACACCACGCGCTCGCCTTCGGCGGTCGAGAACACGATGACGCCCTGGGTCGAGCGGCCGGCGATGCGGATGCCATCGACCGGGCAGCGGATCAGCTGGCCGCCATCGGTGACCAGCATGATCTGGTCGGTCTCCTCGATCGGGAACGACGCCACCAGGCGGCCGTTCTTTTCGGTAATGGCCATGGCGACGATGCCTTTGCCGCCGCGGCCGGTGGTGCGGTACTCGTAGGACGAGGTGCGCTTGCCAAAACCCTTTTCGGAAATCGTCAGCACGAATTGTTCCGACGCCGACATGATGACGTAACGGCTTTCGCCGAGCTCGATCGAGCCGTCGGCCTCCTCGGCATCGGTGGCGCCGTTCTCCTCGGCATCGCCGTTGGAACCGCGCCGCACCGCATTGGCACGTTTGAGATAGGCGGCGCGCTCCTCGGCCGACGCCTCGACATGGCGCAGGATCGACTGCGAGATCAGCTTGTCGCCATCCGCGAGCGCGATGCCGCGCACGCCCATCGAGGTGCGGCCCTGGAACACACGGACGTCGTTGACGGCAAAGCGGATGCACTGCCCGGCCGCCGAGGTGAGGAGGACGTCGTCGTCCTCCTTGCAAATCTGCACGTCGACGATGGCATCGCCCTCGTCGAGCTTCATGGCGATGATGCCGGAGCGCCGCACGTCTGAGAAATCCGACAGCTTGTTGCGCCGCACCGTGCCGCGCGTCGTGGCGAACATCACGTCGAGCTTGTCCCAGGATTTTTCGTCCTCGGGCAGCGGCATGATGGTGGTGATGTTCTCGCCCTGTTCGAGCGGCAGGATGTTGATCAGCGCCTTGCCGCGCGCCTGCGGCGCCGCCAGCGGCAGCCGCCAGACTTTTTCCTTGTAAACCTGGCCGCGCGACGAGAAGAACAGCACCGGCGTGTGCGTCGAGGCGACGAACAGCCGGGTGACGAAATCCTCCTCGCGCGTCTGCATGCCGGCACGGCCCTTGCCGCCGCGCCGCTGCGCGCGATAGGTCGACAGCGGCACGCGCTTGACGTAGCCGGCGTGCGAAACGGTGACGACCATGTCCTCCCGCTGGATCAGGTCTTCGTCCTCCATCTCGCCTTCCTGATCGATGATCACGGTGCGGCGAGGCGTGGCGAACTCAGCCTTGATCGCGGCAAGTTCGTCCTTGACGATGGTCTGGATGCGGGCACGGGAACGCAAGATATCGAGATAATCGGCGATCTCGTCGGCGAGCTTGTCGAGCTCGGCCTTGATCTCGTCGCGGCCGAGCGCGGTCAGCCGCTGCAGGCGCAGATCGAGGATGGCCTTGGCCTGCTCGGCCGACAGTTTCGTCGTGCCTTCCGGCGACACGCTGTGGCGCGGATCGTCGATTAGCGTGACCATGGCGGCAACCGCGGTCGCCGGCCAATCGCGGGCCATCAACTGTTCGCGCGCTTCGTTGGCGTCCTTGGCGGCGCGAATAAGCCTGATCATTTCGTCGATATTGGCGACCGCGATCGCCAGCCCGACGAGGATATGGGCGCGGTCGCGGGCCTTGCCCAAGAGAAATTTGGTGCGCCGATAGATCACCTGCTCGCGGAACGAAAGGAACAGCGTCAGCAGGTCTTTTAAGTTCATCACCAGCGGCCGGCCGTTATCGAGCGCGACCATGTTGGCGCCGAACGAGGATTGCAGCGCGGTAAAGCGATAGAGCTGATTGAGGACGACGTCGGGCACCGCGTCGCGCCGCATCTCGATCACGACGCGGAAGCCGTCGCGGTCGGACTCGTCGCGCAGCGCCGAGATGCCTTCGAGTTTCTTGTCGCGCACCAGCTCGCCGATGCGCTCGACGAGATGCGCCTTGTTCACCTGATAGGGAATTTCGGAAATGACGATCGCCTCGCGCTCGCCGCGCAGCGTCTCGAACTCGACCTTGCCGCGCATCACGATGGAACCGCGGCCGAGATGATAGGCGGAGCGAATGCCCTGCCGGCCCAGAATGATGCCGCCGGTCGGAAAATCCGGGCCAGGAACGATCGCGATCAGATCTTCGATGCTGAGCGCCGGATTGTCGATCAGCGCCACGCAGGCGTCGATCACCTCGCCCAGATTGTGCGGCGGGATATTGGTCGCCATGCCGACGGCGATGCCGCCGGCGCCGTTGACTAGAAGATTGGGGAATCGCGCCGGCAGCGCCACCGGCTCGCGCTCGGTATTGTCGTAGTTCTCCTGGAAGTCGACGGTGTCCTTGTCGAGATCGTCGACCAGCGCCTGCGCGACCTTCTCCAGCCGCACTTCGGTGTAGCGCATGGCCGCCGGCGCGTCGCCGTCGACCGAGCCGAAATTGCCCTGACCGTCGATCAGCGGCAGCCGCATGGAAAAATCCTGCGCCATGCGCACCAGCGCGTCATAGATCGATTGATCGCCGTGCGGATGATATTTACCGATGACGTCGCCGACCACGCGCGCGGATTTACGATAGGGCTTGTTCCACTCGTAGCCGTTCTCGTGCATCGAATAGAGGATGCGCCGATGCACGGGTTTTAGACCGTCGCGGGCGTCCGGCAACGCGCGCGCCACGATCACGCTCATGGCGTAATCGAGGTAGCTCTTCTTCATCTCCTCGGTGATGGACACCGGGCGAATGTCGGAGGGCCCGACGTCGGTCGGGGGCGGATTTTCCTGGTCTGACAAGCTCTAAGAATCCTGCTCGAATCGAATAGATTTCATAGCCGATCGAGGCTTGTAGCGCCACCTTTATCGGCGCTGGATAGATGGGTTTTTTCGCTTTATTTTCAAGGCCTTATTGTGACGATCGGGACCGTCTGCGGGGCTATCGCAATCCCGTTGCAAGACCCTGACACAAGAAGCTGGCAAACTGCGTTCTGCGCGCCCACCGGAAAGCGAAAATGCTGCTCGATTTTGCCGTCTACGCCTTCGTCACCGTGTTCGTCGTGGTCGACCCGATCGCCATGGCGCCGACTTTTTTGGTGGTGACCGAAGGCATGCCGCGCGCGGCGCGAAGGAGCGTCGCCATCCGCGCGAGTGTTATCGCCGCCGGCATCCTCACCGGCGTGGCGCTGGTCGGCGACCGGCTGCTCGGGGTACTCGAAATCTCGCTGCCGGCGTTTCGCATCGCCGGCGGTCTCTTATTGTTCTGGATCGCGGCCGAAATGGTGTTCGGGGTGAGAAGCCGCCACGAAGGCGAAGCCGCCGAGCAGGCCATGGAAGAGCGCGTGCGCAATGTCGCAGCCTTCCCGCTCGCGATCCCGCTCCTCGCCGGCCCGGGCGCAATCACCGCGACCGTGCTGCTCGCCGGCCAAGCCGACGGCGATTGGCTCCGCGTCGGCATCCTCGTCGTGGTGGTGCTGTTGGTCGCCGCCTCGTGCCTTGTGACCTTCCTCGGCGCCGAACGCATCAGCGGCCTTCTCGGCATGACCGGGAACATCGTGCTGTCGCGACTCCTCGGCGTGCTGCTCGCCGCGTTAGCGGTCCAATATGTCGTCGACGGCATCCGCAGCGTCATCGGCGAGGGCGTCCATATCTGAATTCCGAGGATATCCGTGCCCGGCAAACCACTGGTCGACTTCTGCCGGGACGTCGCGAGTGGTTGAGCGGCGATTGCCTTCATTTGAAATTCGACAACGCCACAGCCGGCGTCACCACGACCGGAATGACGCCCTGTCCGGGTGGGGAAAGCCATTCAGAGAGCAGGTTCAGCGCGATTTCCAACGCATTTCAGCATAAATGAATCCGCCAACCGGCAGAGTTTTCGAGCGAGCCAATTTTCAGGCGCAACGGCCGGCGCCCGATACGAAGTTGACGTGAGGCGTGCGCTTTAGGATCGGATTTTGCGGGTGGCGCGGAACCACATGTGCCGCCGGGCCTTAATATGGCGTCTCGCCCGCCGCATCACGGAACAGTTCCTCCATGACCAAACGATCCGCCGCCAAACAATCCTTCGCCACCGCGGCGAAAAGCGCCGCCGCGCGCGGACGCGCCATCCAGTCCAACATCGATCGTCTGGAGGCCGGCCGGAAAAAATCCGAATCCGACGCGCCGATGCAGGCGGGCCAGCGCACCTACCCTTCGAAGTTTCCCGCGCAGCACGTGACCAAGCCGGGCGTCGAGGCCGAACTGAAACTTGCGCCAAAATACCAAGCGCCGGATTATAAAGGCTCGGACAAACTCAAGGACAGCGTCGCGCTGGTGACCGGCGGCGATTCCGGCATCGGTCGCGCCGTCGCGGTCCTCTACGCGCGCGAAGGCGCCGACGTCGCGATCGCTTATCTCGACGAGCATGACGACGCCGAAAAAACCAAACGCGCGGTCGAGGCCGAGGGCCGCCGCTGCATCACTCTCGCCGGCGACGTCGCCGATCCAAAATTTTGCCAGGCGGCGGTGCAGAAGACCATCGAGGCCTTCGGCAAAATAGACATTCTGGTCAATAACGCCGCCTTCCAGCAGCATGCGTCATTCGAGGATCTGACCGAAGAGCATTTCGATCGTACCTTGAAGACCAATCTCTACGGCTACTTTCACATGGCCAAGGCCGCGGTGCCGCATTTGCCGCAGGGAGGCGCCATCGTCATGACCGGTTCGGTGACCGGTCTTCTCGGCAATAAGGATCTGCTCGATTATTCGATGACCAAAGGCGGCATCCACGCTTTCACGCGGTCGCTCGCGACGCATCTCGTCGACCGCGGCATCCGCGTCAATGCGGTGGCGCCCGGCCCGGTGTGGACGCCGCTCAACCCCGCCGACAAACCGCCCGAAGCGGTCGCCAAGTTCGGCAGCGAAACGCCGATGAAGCGCGCCGCGCAGCCGGAGGAGATCGCGCCGGCTTACGTCTTTCTCGCCGCGCCCTGCTGCTCAAGCTACATCACCGGCGAAATCCTGCCGATCATCGGCGGCTATACGGGCGGCTGAGAACTGCGAAGCCGCCTGGTATTCGATCGGCAGGCTCCCGCCTCCTAAGCTTTCGTTAACCATAGAAGTTCACGATCGCTTAGGAATACTCGGCTGGAGAAAATGTCATGTCGGCTTCTGGAATTAACGCTGCGGCCGGCGCCGCGCATGCGCAAGCCGCGCAGCACAGCGGTCAGCACCGCAACCGCACGCACGCGCCGTCCGTCAGCGATATCGACGCGCAAAGCTCGAGTGTTGCGGCTTCGACCAAATCGACCGGCCGTGTCGGCAGCAGGGTCGACGTCAGGGCGTAAACGGAATAACGCGCGATGCCCTCCTTCACCATCCGCGCGGCCGAGCCGCGCGACATTCCGGCGCTGATGCGGCTCAAGCGGCTGTTGGCGCAAGACGAGGATTCGTTGCACGCCATTTCCGCAACCGAGGCGGACTGGTTGCGCGATGGCTTTGGCGCCGAGGCTGGCTTCCTTTCTTTCGTCGCCCAACTCTCCAATATGGGCTCCGGCAAACCAGGGGACGGCATCGTCGGCATGGCAACCTGCAGCCGGCGCAAGCTGACCGGCTGGAACGGCCCGGTGCTGTTCCTGCAAGACCTGTATGTTGATGCCGGCTTCCGCGAACACGGGGTGGCGCGGGCCCTGGTTGCCCGCATCGCTGCGCTGGCCCGCGACATTGGCAGCCCGATCGTCGAGCTCACGGTGCGCTCCGACAATCCGGCGCAAGCCTTCTATCAGCGCACCGGCTTCCAGCCGCTGCCGCAGTGCCTCACATACGTGCTCGCCGGGCCGGCGCTGGCCGCGCTCGCTGAGCAGGACAAGGCGGCGCTGGCGCTGGCGGGCTGAGACTTGGCGCACGATCCGCAAAGCTCTGAAACTACGATGCCCGCTTGACCCCAAAAGCCGCCACGGCTATCGCCGGCAGACACCGCCGCTATGGGACACGGCGACATCCCACCGTCGGTTTGATATAAAAGAGCCAACAGAGGCGAGCGATGCGTCGATGAACTCGGCGCGCTTTGCGGTCTCCAAAGCCCAACAGGCATCCGGCGAAACAGCTGTGGAACGCGACGCGGAAATCGCTCAGCTCAAACGGGAGCTTGAAATCTTGCAGGCGCGCTATGCGCGGTATCGTCGATCTGCTCAGATGTTGAAAGGCTTTTGCCTGGCCTTTGTGCCGGGATTGGCCTTGGTCTTGGCTATCAAGCTGTTCCTGTTCGACACGCTCTATAGTTTGTTTTTTGTTGGCGCGGTGCTCCTATACGTCGCGGTAATCAGCCGTTTCGACGATCGTTGGATTGACGTCGTGTCGTATTTTGGCTTTCACAGCATCCTTCTTGGCCCCGACGTCTACAACCCTTATTTCTACTATCCCAACGTGCGTCCGAGGCCGTGCAGCGATGCCGAGTTGTTAGAGTGGCAGATCGGAGACCGTGAGAGACGCCTTTCTGAATTAGGTGAGAGTGTCCCCGGCTTGAAGACCGATTAGCGGAAGCGCGGACTTTCAATCGCGGCGGGGTCGGCGCAGCGTGAAGGTTTCGAACGGAGCCAGCCGACCGTCCGGGCCCACCACATCATAGTAAGTGACTTTGATCGTCGTGACGCCGCCGCGATCCGCCCCCGGATCGACGGCGAATGCCGCGAAGCCGTAGGAATGCGCGGCGTTGCGCACCGCCGACCAGGGCGCTTGCTCCTTCACATAGACAGGCGGACGCTTGCCTGTCGCCGGGTCGGGAACCCCGACGGCGGTGATCACCCGACACTGCGGCGGGTTGAAGAACAACTGGTTCGATGGGACGGACGTTCCGCCACCGCCGATGACCATGTGCACCGTGCCCTTGCTGGTGTCGATCGCGTCGGTGGCGGTGGCCACGGGCACCGGCGTCAGGGTGGCATTCGATTCCTGGCCGCGGATCGGATGCGAGCGCTCGTAGTGGTGCTCGTGCCCGCACACCACGAGGTCGACGCCGTATTTGTCGAACAACGGCACCCATTCCTCGCGGATGCCAAGGTCTGCGCCGTTGAACATGTCAGCCGTCGAGATGGCGACCTGATGCATGCACACGACGACCCAGTCGACATCATGATCGCTGCGGGCCGCGGCTAATTCGTTTTCCAACCAGGCCTTCTGCGCGCCGGATGAATAGCCTCGGACATAGGAGTTGCCGCCGTCCTGGTAGGCGACGTCGTCATTGGCGATGCTGATCACGCGCACCGAGCCGGCCGTGAAGGCGTACCAAAGCCCGCGCGTCACATCGGTCTGGCCAGACGATTCAGGCACCGAGAAATAGGTCTGATAGGCCTGATAGCCGATCGGTCCGTTACCCAGTTCGTTTTCGTGATTGCCGGCAGAAGGCATCCAGGGCCGCTTGCGGGCGCTGCGGCTGTTGTTCTCCCAGAAATCCCACCAGGTTCGCACCCGATCCTGGGCCAGATTGGCGTAACAGAGATCGCCGTTGAACAGGTGGAACAAAGGCTGCAACCGCTCGACACCAAGCGTGGTATCGCCGGCCGCCGGCGAGCCGAGATTGTCATTCACAAAGGGCGGCTTCGGTATCGTCACGCCCGCGGGCGGCACGAATTGCTTGCCAAGTGTCGGCGTGCCCTGGTCGCCGAAACTGGTGAACGTGAAAGGCGCGCGACCGCGCGGAGAGGTGTGGAACGTCGCGAACTCCGGCTCGGCGCCGTCGTGCATCGCTCCGTACAGATAAGAGAAGTCGGCCTGCAGCCGATCGAGCTTCGCATGATAGGCGTAGACGACCTGGCCGGACTTGGCATCGGTGTAACTCGTCGCTTTGGCCGCGACTGTTTGCTCGAACTTGCCGTCGAGACGCCCGAGCACGACGCGCGGATTGCGAACGGCTTGCAGCGTGTGCCACGACACCACCATCTCCGAGGAGGCATCCGCGCCGAACTGCAGATGCAGTCCGGCGACCGGAGGGGTCGCTACCGGATCGGGCGGCGGCGATGATGCGGCTGCGGCCGCGTCTGCGGTGCCGATGAAGGACGCCATGACGGCCCCTCCTCCGATGCCTGCGGCGGCGAGCAGCCTGCGACGGCTGAGTTCAAGGTTGAATTCGGCGTCCTGGGTGGTCATCGCGGTAAGTTTCTCCACGGTGCCAGGGAAGCCTATCGCAATTTGATGACAGTTTGCTTTGCAGCCATTGGCAGGATGATCTTGTCCGAAAACCGGTTGCCACTTTTCGGAATTATGCCCTCAAGGCTCGCCCCAACGGGGCTGCCAGATCATCAATGCGTAGATCGCGACCATGCCGAGAAGGATCGGCAGCGCGAACGTGCTCCACAGCCGGAATAGCCGTTTATAGGCGGCGGGCAACGGCACGGCGTTGAGCGCCGCCTGCCGACTCAAAGCGCGGATACGCATCTCCATCCGCACGGCCGCGATCCAGCAGATGACGACAACAGCGAATAGCCCGAGCGAAACCTCGATCCACAATTCGTTCAGCGGCGAAAGCCCGATTGCCCAGGCCAGCGGAAACCCGCTGACGCCCTGAAGCGCGAAAGCCGCCGCCACCACACATTTCTCGGCCGTAACGACGAACTGCGACGTCAAAGCGACCACCGCGGTATTGCCGGAGCGGTGCGCGAGCACCATGAACACGGCCACGCACAGCCAGGCGCCGAACATGACGCTGGCGGCCAACACATGGACGAATTTGATGGCGAAGATGGCGTCGATCATCGCTCGGCCGGCATCAGCCGTTCGTCCCCGCGCCGGCGGGGACCCAGACGGCGGCAGTCAAAACTTTCCTGGATTCCCGCTTGCGCGGGTATGAGCGGGAGTGGACGGGCCCATCGCCGAGGCAGGCGCCACTCAGAACGGGATCTCGTCATCCATATCGGCACTGGCGCCGCCGCGCGACGCGCCAGCGGCGGCAGCGACCTTGCGGGTCGGCCCCGGCGAACCGAACTCGCCGCCGCCATCGCCCGCGGCCATATCGCCGCCCGAGCCGCCAGCACGGTCGAGCAACGTCAGCTCGCCGCGAAAGCCCTGCAAGACCACTTCGGTCGAATAGCGTTCCTGGCCGGACTGATCCTGCCATTTGCGTGTTTGCAGAGCGCCTTCGATGAAAACCTTCGAGCCCTTTTTGAGGTATTGCTCGGCGATCCGGCACAGGTTTTCGTTGAAGATGACGACGCGGTGCCACTCGGTCTTTTCTTTGCGCTCGCCGGTAGTCTTATCCTTCCAGGATTCCGACGTCGCCAGACGCAGATTGGCGACCGGCCGGCCGTCCTGGGTGCGCCGGATTTCGGGGTCGGCGCCCAGATTGCCGACCAGTATTACTTTGTTCACGCTGCCAGCCATGGAATGCTCCTACTCTGCTCCTGCTCCCGTGTGCTCTCGTTCGCGACCGCGCGAACTTGTCACCAGATTGTCGGTCCGGATACCGGCGCAGGATGCCGGCGCCGGATGACGCCATTCGCCGACTATTGCTGCGCAACTCGGCTTCAGACGAAACATCTACCGAACGAGATAGGCGCCGGACGAACCGACGGCTCCGCGAACAGTAGTAGTGCCGCATGCGGCCCCCGCAAGGATGCAGCGCGGTTCTTAGGCGTTATCCACACGTCCGACCGCGCCATCGCGGCAAGGGACAAATGTTCCTTATTTGTTCTAATCGCTCGATTAACCAAAAGCAAGACTTTAAGACTAGCCACCGACAAATTTCGTGATCCGGCGCGGCAAAATCTGGTCTATAAAAGGGCTATGGTCCGGCGTGGGGACGTTGGGGATCAGGCAACGAGAAGACTGCCGCTGAAAGTTCCGGGCTGTTGCTTTTCGGTGACATCCTTTGTGTCGTCGATCCGCTACTTATCGGCCCGGGGATGACGGCAAGATTTGTCTCGAAACCACTGATCCATCAACAATAACCTGCCTTCGAGCGTAGAGCACTGGAGTGCCGCATGACGCGATTTGTAGTTGCTGTAGCGTTGGGATTCGCCGGCTTGATGCCGGGCATTGTCGGGCACGCCCTCGCCGCTGATCTTCCGGAACCGGCAGCGCCCCCACCGCGCGCTCCCGCCACTTACATCCCGACCGTCGCGCCCGTTTACAACTGGGGCGGAATCTACTTTGGGGTTAATGGCGGATACGGCTTCGGCAAGAGCGAGTGGACCCAGGCTGCCGCCTCTACCGGCACCTTCAACACCTCGGGCTACGCCTTCGGTGGAGGGGCCGGCGCCAATTTCCAGTCCGATGCGTTTGTGTTCGGCGTCGAAGCCGACTTCGACGCCATGGGCTTGGATGGCACCGCTACCTGCCTACCGACGAATTGCGAGACGCGGGACACTTGGCTTGCGACCGCCCGCGCGCGCGCCGGTTACGCCGTGGATCGCGTGCTGTTCTACGGCACCGCTGGCGGCGCCTTCGGCAATATCCAAGCCAATACCGCGAACTTGACGACGTTCCAGTCCACGACCAAGGCCGGCTGGACGGCTGGCGGCGGCGTCGAGGCCGCTCTCGCCGACAACTGGACGGCGCGCATCGAATATCTCTTCGTCGATTTGCAAAACGGTTCGTTCAGCTCGCCGGCCAACGGACCTATCACCGTCAAGTTCGACGCCAGCGTGATCCGGCTGGGTGTCGATTACAAATTCCGCTGAGTCATCGCGACAGCGTGAGATAAAAGCGGGGCCTTCGGGCCCCGTCTTCGTTTTTGATCGGCGCGCTGCTATTGCAAGTCCATCGGCCAATGGCCGATACCGCGCGCGTGCAAGCGCCGACCCGTGAGCAGATAAACGCTCTGCGCCTGCTTTTATCTGTAAGGCTTGTTTGTAACGCGATGCGTTTGTGATCGACGCGACACGCGACCAATTTGCGTAATTTTCGAATCAGATCCCGTCGCAATTTTCTTTTCTGATTGTCAAGCTCGAATGACGCGAGCAGTCGGCGACGACTTGTGTATCCTGTGCAAAGAGATTCGCTCGGGGAGCGTTACATGAAGCACTGGCTCGTTGCTGGCGCAGTTGTTGTTGCAACTGCCGGACAAACATGGGCGGCGGATCTTCCGGAGCCGGCTCCGCCGCCGCCGCGTGCGCCTGCCATGTACATGCCGACGGTTGCGCCGGTCTACAACTGGGGCGGCCTCTATTACGGCGTCAACGGCGGCTACGGCTTCGGCAAGAGCGAATGGACTTTTCCCAACAACGCCAGCACCAACAACTTCAATGTTTCAGGCTGGGCCGTCGGCGGCACGTTCGGAGCAAATCTTCAGGCCGATGCTTTCGTGTTCGGCGTCGAGGGCGATTTTGACGCCATGGGTCTCAAAGGCTCCACGACTTGCGTCCCGGCAAATTGCGAAACGCAGGACACTTGGCTCGGCACCTTGCGGGGGCGCGTCGGTTACGCGGCCGATCGCGTGCTGGTCTACGGCACCGCCGGCGGCGCCTACGGCAATATCCACGCCAACACCGCCGGCACCACCTTTCAGAGCGTAAACAAGGCCGGCTGGACGGCGGGTGCCGGCATCGAAACGGCGTTCGCCGACAATTGGACCGCGCGCATCGAATACCTCTTCGTCGATCTGCAGAACGGCACCTTCTCCACGGTTCCGCCCGCTCTTGCGGGTAATGATACCGTCAAGCTCGACATGAGCCTGATCCGGGTCGGCATCGACTATAAGTTCCGCTGATTGATTTTTCCGGGTTCGGTTGCGGGGCCTGCGGGCCCCGCACGTGTTTCGACCGCGCGCGCAACGGCCGAGCCGCGGCTTTCCCACAGGCGTATCGGCCGACCGCCGCGCCATTTATGGCCTTACCGCAGCGGCTAAGCCGATTCCCCTGGATTGTTGTTTTTTTGCACTATTCAAGCTTTGGCGAAGGCATTGTACTGCCTCCCGCGAATGATCGTTTGCGGGTGGCTTATGAAGCGTCTTGGTCCGGGCGTGACGACGCTTGGAATGCTGGCTATTGCGGCAAGTGTTGCCGCGGCGCCGGCGCGCGCCGCGGACTTGCCGACGCCTGCGTCTAGCTATTACCCGCCCGCCCCCGCCTATGCGCCGGCGCTCTACGACTGGACCGGCTTCTACACCGGCGGCCATCTCGGGGCCGACTTGTTGTCGGACACAAATACCCAGAATGGTGCGTCAACCACCGCGCCCGCCACCAACCTCCCCAGCGCAATCGACAATGCGAAGGCCGGCTTTATCGGTGGCGGACAAGTCGGGCTCAACTACCAGTTTGCCGCGTGGGTGGTGGGCGCCGAACTCTCGGTATCGGCGACCAACCTCAGCGGCTCGGCCACGGGACCCACGTCGGCCAACAACACGCTGCGCATGACGTCGGCGCCGATGGATTTCGGCGCCGTCACCGGGCGGATCGGCTACGCCTTCAATACGCTATTGCCCTATGTGAAGGCCGGCGTCGGTTCCATGCAGGTCCATTACACGCAGGACACGCTCCTCGCTGGCACCACAGCCACCCAGGAAATCAAGGACACCCGCACCGGCTTCACCGGCGGCTTCGGCGTCGAATACGGCCTCACGGAGAGCTTTTCGGCCAAGCTCGAATACGATCTCTACGACTTCGGCACCAAGAACTACAATTTTGCGGTCACGCCGGTGTCGATCCGCTCCGATCTGCACGTCCTCGAGTTCGGGCTGAATTATCGCTTCAACGGGGGCCACTGATTTCGGGGAAACTGATTTCGGGGAATACCCGCCGCGCACCCTGGAAAAAAGCCCACGTTCTCACTACGTTCGCTGGGCATGAGCGAGCCTCCCGCCAAACACCCCGCCGCCAAACATTCAGCCGGCCCAAAATCCGATAGCAGCCGCGTGATTTCGATCCGCGGCGCGCGCGAGCACAACCTCAAGAACGTCGATCTCGAGATTCCGCGCGACCAGCTTGTGGTTTTCACCGGCCTGTCCGGTTCCGGCAAATCCTCCCTCGCCTTCGACACCATCTATGCCGAGGGCCAGCGCCGCTATGTCGAAAGCCTGTCGGCCTATGCGCGGCAGTTTTTGGAAATGATGCAGAAGCCGGACGTCGACCAGATCGATGGGTTGTCGCCGGCCATTTCCATCGAGCAGAAGACCACCTCGCGCAATCCGCGCTCGACCGTCGGCACCGTCACCGAGATCTACGACTATATGCGGCTCCTCTGGGCGCGGGTCGGCGTCCCCTATTCGCCGGCCACGGGACTGCCGATCGAAAGCCAGACCGTGTCGCAGATGGTCGACCGCATCCTGGCGCTGCCCGAGGGCACGCGGCTCTACCTCTTGGCTCCCGTCGTGCGCGGCAGGAAGGGCGAGTACCGCAAGGAACTCGCCGACTTCATGAAGAAGGGCTACCAGCGCGTCAAAATCGACGGCAAGTTCTACGAGATCGCCGAAGCCCCCGCGCTCGACAAGAAATTCACCCACGACATCGACGTCGTCGTCGATCGCGTCGTGGTGCGGCCGGATATTGCGGCGCGCTTGGCGGACTCGCTCGAACAGGCGCTGAAGCTCGCCGAGGGGCTCGCCGTCGCGGAGCTCGCCGACACCGCGCCGGCCGGACAAAGCACCACCAACAGCAAGGCCAACAAGCAGCGCAACGAGACCGCTGAGCGGCTTACGTTTTCGGAAAAATTCGCCTGCCCGGTGTCCGGCTTCACCATTCCGGAGATCGAGCCGCGGCTGTTCTCGTTCAACAATCCGTTCGGCGCCTGCCCGAAATGCGGCGGGCTCGGCGTCGAGCAGCACATCGACGCCGACCTTGTCATTCCCGACAAGGAGCGCTCGCTGCGCAAGGGCGCCATCGCGCCCTGGGCGAAATCATCGTCGCCCTATTACACCCAGACGCTGACCGCGCTCGGCAAGCATTTCAAATTCACCCTCGACACCAAATGGAAGGATCTGCCGAAGAAGACGCAGGAGGCGATCCTCTACGGCTCCGGCGAGACCGAGATTCGTTTTTCCTATGACGACGGCATGCGCGCCTACGAGACCAAGCGCGCCTTCGAAGGCGTCGTCACCAATCTCGAGCGCCGCTTCAAGGAAACCGAGAGCGACTGGGCGCGCGAGGAGCTCGCCCGCTATTTCACCGACGTGCCCTGCGCGGCCTGCAACGGCTATCGGCTCAAGCCCGAAGCGCTGTGCGTGAAGATCGGCGGGCTGCATATCGGCGAAGTCTCCGAAATGTCGGTCAAAGGCGCAGCCGAATGGTTCACTGAGCTACCCCAGCGGCTGACCCCAAAGCAGAACGAAATCGCCGTCCGCGTGCTCAAGGAAATCCGCGACCGGCTGCGCTTCCTGGTCGATGTCGGGCTCGAATATCTCACGCTTGCCCGCGCTTCGGGCACGCTGTCGGGCGGCGAGAGCCAGCGCATTCGGCTCGCCTCGCAGATCGGCTCCGGCCTCACCGGCGTGCTCTATGTGCTCGACGAGCCCTCGATCGGCCTGCACCAGCGCGACAATGCGCGGCTTCTGGAGACGCTGAAGCGGCTGCGCGACCTCGGCAATACCGTGATCGTCGTCGAGCACGACGAGGACGCCATCCGCACCGCCGACTACGTCTTCGACATCGGCCCCGGCGCCGGCATCCACGGCGGCCATGTGGTGGCGCAGGGCCAGCTCGCCGACCTCATCGCCGCGGAAAATTCCTGGACCGGCAAATATCTCTCCGGCGAGCTCATGGTGCCGGTCGAGGAACGCCGCGCCCGCAATCCGGCCCGCACCCTGAAAATCGTCGGCGCCCGCGGCAATAATCTGAAAAACATCACCGCCGAAATCCCGCTCGGCCTATTCACCTGCGTCACCGGCGTCTCGGGCGGCGGCAAGTCGACGCTGCTCGTCGACACGCTCTACAAGGCGCTGGCGCGGCGGCTCAACAATGCGAGCGAGGCCCCTGCCCCGCACGACCGCATCGAAGGCGTCGAGCATCTCGACAAGATCATCGACATCGACCAGTCGCCGATCGGCCGCACGCCGCGCTCGAACCCGGCGACCTATACGGGCGCGTTCACGCCGATCCGCGAATGGTTCGCGGCGCTGCCGGAAAGCCGCGCGCGCGGCTACGAGCCCGGCCGCTTCTCGTTCAACGTCAAAGGCGGCCGCTGCGAAGCCTGCCAAGGCGACGGCGTCATCAAGATCGAGATGCACTTTCTGCCCGACGTCTATGTCACCTGCGATGTCTGCAAGGGCAAGCGCTACAACCGCGAAACGCTGGAAGTGCTGTTCAAGGGCAAATCTATCGCCGACGTGCTCGACATGACGGTCGAGGAGGCGCTCGATTTCTTCAAGGCGGTACCGCGGGTGCGCGAGCCCTTGGCGCTGTTGCACCGCGTCGGCCTCGACTACATCCATGTCGGCCAGCAGGCGACGACGCTGTCGGGCGGCGAGGCGCAGCGGGTCAAGCTCGCCAAGGAATTGGCCAAGCGCGCCACCGGCCGCACGCTCTACATTCTCGACGAGCCCACCACGGGGCTGCATTTCCACGACGTGGCAAAGCTTCTCGAAGTGCTGCATGAGCTGGTCGAGACCGGCAATTCGGTCGTCGTCATCGAGCACAATCTCGAAGTCATCAAGACCGCCGACTGGGTCATCGATCTCGGCCCCGAAGGCGGCGACGGCGGCGGCGAGATCGTCGCGGCCGGCACGCCCGAAGACATCGCGCGCGAAAAGCGCAGCTACACCGGCGCCTTCCTCAAGCCGGTGCTGGCGCGGCGCGGGGTTGAGCGCGGCAGGAAGAAGCGGGTCGAGGCGGCGGAGTAATCTCCAAACGCAAACGGTCTCGACGCGCGCCGCTTACCGCATTACGCTCCCGCCCGTTAAAACCATAAACGACAAAAAGCTACCGGGAGGACTGAGGGCATGTTCGCACGCAACTTGTCGATTATTTTTGCCGCCGCGGTCGTTATCGCGGGGGCGGCCATCGTTATCGTAGGCGCGGCCTCGCCGGCTGCGGCCGACGATATCGAGGCCAAGGTCGGGGCCTGCGGGCTGTGCCACGGCACGGATGGCCGTCCGGTCGGCCCGGAAATCCCGGTGATCTGGGGCCAGAAGCAGAACTTTCTGGTCAAGGAAATTCACGATTACCGCGCCGGCGACCGCTACAACGCCCTGATGGCGGCCGTCGCCCACGGCATCGCGCAGGAAGACACCCGCCCGATCGGCGCCTATTTTGCCGCAAAAACTTGGCCGAAAGGAACGCCCTCCTCCGCCGGCCCCGACCCCTCCATCACCGACAAGCTCGAGCAATGCCAAGCCTGCCATCAGCCGGGCTTCCTCGGCGGCGACCAGGGGCCGCGGCTCGCCGGGTTGAACGAAAAATATCTCGCCAAGACCATGGACGACTTCGCCAACGGCCAGCGCACCAACAATCTCGACATGCCCGGCTTCATGAAAGCGCTGACCCAGGACGAGCGCCACGCCATCGCGAAATATCTCGCGGGGCTGTGAGGCGACCGTAGCCCGGATGGAGCGCAGCGAAATCCGGGGACAATGGCGACACTTGCACGCCCACCCCGGATTACGCTTCGCTCCATCCGGGCTACTTGCCTCGCCAGCCGCCGCCGGTTGCAGGTTCGCTGCACCAATCGCTGAGTTGTGCTAGGGTATCGGGGTCGCCCTGCCCCAGCACCAACTCAGCCGCCGAGCTTCAGCATCATGACCGCACCCGCCCTCATGGCCGGCCTGCAAACCGGCATCGTCAAAGACGTCGTCGATCCGCAGCAAGAGTTTCGCGTGCTGGTGAGTTTGCCGGGCAACGACATCTGGGCCCGGCTCGCCGGTGTTTACGCCGCGAACGGCGGCGGGTTTTATCCCGCGGTCGGCGACGAAGTGATCCTAGGCTTCGTCGGCGGCGACCCGGACGATCCGGTGATCCTCGGCAGCCTCTATGGCAAACAACGCCCGCCGCCGGCCGCGCCCGAGCCCGGCAACGATGCCAGGTCGCTCGTGACGCGCGGCAAGCTCGAACTCGCTTTCGACGACGAGCGTAAAACCGTCGCCATCAAGACGCCGGGCGGACAACGCGTCACGCTCGACGACAGCGGCGCCTCGGTCTCGCTCGAGGACAAGAACGGCAACGCCATCGTGCTGTCGAAAAACGGTATCGTGCTCGCCAGTACGACCGGCGTGACGATCATCGCAGAGGGCAACGTCACGATCGCCCCCAAGGGAAGTCTCAACCTCGAAGCGGGATTCAACGTGTCGATGCGGGCCTTGGAGATTTCACAATACGCGCAGGGCAAATTCTCCGCCCAGGGCAACGCCCAGGCCGAGGTCACGACATCGGGCATCCTGACGCTGCATGGCGCGCTGGTGAAGATCAGCGACAATCAAAGCTAGGCCTCTCTCGCGGCGGCTCACCTTGTGCTATCCTGCGACCCATGAAGGTCGAAGACATCGAAGAAGCCATCCTCAAACTTAAGCCCGAGGATCTCGCCCGACTGCGCCTCTGGTTCGCCGAATTCGAATCCGGCATGGGCGCGCCGCGACCTCCGGAACCGGCGGCCGCCAAGCTCGGCCGCATTGCCGGGCGGGCGATTGCGGAGTTTAGGAAGCGGTCGCGGGAGACGTGAGGCTCGGCGTCAGCAAAGAAATTTCAGCACCGTAGAGTGGGGCCGAGTGCCGCGAGACCCACGCAGCTCTTTTAACGAACGAAGAGATCAAGCGGCTCATCGCCGAGGTTCTGCGCGGTCTTTTAATTGGCAGTTGAGGAGCAACATCAATCTGATCAACTGTGAACTTTGATCAGGAAAACCCGTTCGCTGCCCCCCATACAATACAATAACAAAATCAAATAGTTGAGAGAGCGCGACCGTAGACCGTGAGTAATTTCGGGGACCGTCACACAATTGAGATATGAAAGCAACAGACTCTCATTGTAGGTCAAACCACCAACCAACGGAGAGGGCCATGAACTGGCTACTATTCGTCAAGGTGGTCTTGGCAGTCGCGGCTATCATCATGGCGGCTAACGCCATTTACGGCGCCGCAAAAGCGACACGAGGTGCAATCCACACTTGGACAGCACCTCGTGAAGTGAAGGAGTAGGCAGTCTGTCAGGACCATTGTAGTGAGAATGCTCTCGCTACACGAGCCCCCGGAGTTCGCGCTCTGGGGGCTTTGCCTACTAAAGTGGATTGTAGCGATTCCGGGGATGCGCCGTCAAATAGCTGTTTTTTGAAGGTTTTGTGTCAGAATTACTGACGAATTCCCACACCGAAGTGCACCGCAATATACATATTGCTATCGTCCGCCGGCTCGCCGAATTTGTGTCCGGCAAGGCTCACCGAATCCGCCCGAACCGGCCGCCGCCAAGCTCAGCCGTATTGCCGGGCGGCCGATCGCGAGTTTCGCAAGTGAGGCGTTCGCCGCGCGGGTCGAGCGGAGCCAAACGGGTTGCTTCTGAAGCTGCTGCTGACACAGCGCCGCGTGGATCGCGGGAAGCGGGTTGAGGCAGTGGAGTCATTTGCACGTAGGCACGAAATTATTAGCTTTATTCCTTCCAATTAGTTGCCTTGTATTCGATTTTGAGGATTTGCGGCCTCGTCAATTTTCCTCGGGCCGTGAGAGTTGCACTCCACCGCACTTCAAATATTATTTCACCTTCGCGTTTAACCTCGTCATACTGAGGGGCCAAGCTCCCAAGAAAACTTGGATTCACTCCTAAACCAGAAAAATTTAAGCCGGAACTGAGGGGGCTACCGGTCGATACAGAGGTGGTTGATAGCGCAGGCTGCGTGATCCCAATCAATCCAGCCAACCCGGCCGGCGAAGGAGCACGTTCTGTTGTTGGTCGCGGGATATATTTTATCGCCTCCATTCGAAATATCACCCGACTCGAGAAAGTTAGGCGCTGGCCCTCTTTCACTAAAAAAGTCGGCGGCGAAGTTATGTTTATAATTTTTGTCGATGTATTGTCCGAATCTTGAGGTATTTTTTTCAGCACATCTCCGAATGTAGATCTTATTTTTTCTCCAACCTCGGCTGAATAATAAAGAGCCTTTTTCTCGTCTACCTTGAAAAAGAGGTCGCTCGCATGCGGTAACAGCTCGTTCACAGCGTCCTGGGTAATCTCCGACGCAAGTGCATTCAATATGGTTTTGACAGTATCCAAATCCCTCGCAAAGGTGACGTTACTTCGTTCCGCCATTCTTTCTTGGGCTGCCTCGACCAATCGCTCGTCGTTCGACAGCAATACGACCCGGCAAGCTTGCGATGATTTGGGTAACTCAGAGACAATTTGACAAAACGTCTCTAGCACAACTGCGTCGCGAAAACCCTTTTCACTTTCGCCCGTCCCGAACGGCGGCTGCCGCAATACCGATCGGCGGACCATCTCCTGCCAATCGACCAGAGATTGGTCGAATCCAACTTCATGTAGATTGTGCGCGTCGATCTGACGTTTAATCGCTTCATCAACTCGAGTGGAAAGGACGTCTCCAGTGATTCCTAGATTATGTCCCAAAAGCTTTTCAACTTTGTCGAGTTGTGGCAATAAACGATTGGCCCGCTCGATCATCTGAAAGCGACGCTCTCCGGTCACCACAGCTGGGATATACCACTGTGGTTTTGGATCATTATCGAATGATTTCGATATAAACTCGCTTAGATCAACAGCGATGAGGCGATCCGCCGCTTCCGTAAAGAGGGCGTTCGTATCCAAAAATATATGCACCGCCGTTCTTGAAGGTCCCGCCATTCCAATCAACCAAACCAGCGAGCGATTAAGTGCGGCCAATACGTCACAATCGAACCGCCGCCAAATACTGTGACGGCCAGCCCTAGGACAATCATGGTGATGGCAATCGGCAAAAGAACCATTGGCCTTGCGAGAGTCTGAATCGCCTCACTCCCCTCCGCATCGACGGACGGGGGAAACAATCGTATTTTTAATTTGGGATCGCCGCGAGCCTTTATCACCTCCGCTCTCCTCATCCGATTTGCACCATAATATCAAAAGAGGCTACCCTAGTGAAAAGCGTCAAGCTTCTTACACAGTTTTCTTCACAGTTTTCTTCACAGTTTTTTCCATCGGTTTTTCATAGACTTAAGGTAACTGGCGTCTGTGAAATCTGTGGATTGGGTGCATAAGTCAAAAAACCACCGGGGACTTTGAATTTCGTTGTTTTCCTTCGGCCGTACGGCGTTGCCAGCCGCCTGACCCCTGCGGCCCGCCATGGGCTTCGCCTCCGCTTCCGCTTCCGCTTCCGCTTCCGCTTGCCGTAAGCTTCGGAAGCCAAACCGCTCTCTCCACACATACCCACCATGCCCTCCCCGATCCGCGACAACACCGCCCGCTCCCGCTTCGAGCTCGATGCCGGCGGCGTGATGGCGTTTATGAATTATCGACTGGCCGGCGGTGTCATGTCGCTCGATCACACCGAGACGCCGGTGGCCGCGCGCGGACGCGGGATTGCTTCGGAGCTTGTCAAAGGCGTGCTGGAGATCGCGCGGGCGCGCGGGCTCAAGGTGGTGCCGCGCTGCCCGTTCGTGAGCGCCTATTTGGCCAAGCATCCGGAGTTCGGCGACTTGGTCGCGTAAGCCTGTAGGATGGGTGGAGCGCAGCGATACCCATCATCTGCCTCGCGGCCCCACGGTGGGTTTCGCTTCGCTCTACCCACCCTGCGCGCGCTTCACGCCGCATCCGCCGGCCGTACGCGCCGCCTGATTTCCGCACCGTGCTCGCGCTCGACCATCGCGATATCGTATTGGCTTTGCAGGTCGAGCCAGAACTGCGCGCTGTTGCCGAAATAGCGGCCGAGACGGACGGCGGTGTCGGCGGTGATCGAGCGGCGACCATTGAGAATATCGGTGATCCGCCCGGACGGCACGCCGATGTCGAGCGCGACGCGGTTGGCGCTCAGTTCACGCGCAGTCAGCTCACGCTTGAGCAGACGGCCGGGGTGCACAGCAGGAGGCATTGTCTTTATCCCTTGTGGTAATCGACAATTTCAACGTCGTAGGCATCACCTTTGCGGAATTCGAAGCAGATGCGCCAACGGGCATTCACGGTCATCGCCCACTGATTTCTCCGCTCGCCCTTCAGCTTGTGCAGCCCGACGCTTTTAAGCGGGCTCAAATCGGTCAACGCCTTGGCGACATTCAACGCCAATAACAGGTCGACGGCCGCTTCAAAATCGAGCCCACGGCACTGGTTGGGCCGTTCGCCGTCCCAGACCTTGCGGGTCACGGAGTTGCGCCACGACCGGATCATGGCATAAATATACTACGTGAAACGGTGAACCGAAAATCTGCCTGGACCCAACACTTACCTCGCTGTCCTACGGTGGGTTTCGCTTCGCTCTACCCACCCTACAGCCGCGCTCGATCCCACCCCGCTACCTATGGAAAAATCGCCTCGCCATAGGTCGCCTTGTGCTCTTTGTTGACCCTGCCGTTCGGGAATTGCTGGGTCTTGTTCAGCGGATAAATATTTGGATCGATCACCGAATATTCCGGCGGAACCGTGCTGTTGGTGACGATCCTGTCGTAAAGGCCCGCCGTGTAGCCGTCGTTCGCGCAACAGGTGATATAGGTCGGGAGTACGATTTGCTGGCTGATCTTGACGGCGCCGAAGTCGCCCAGGATCGAGACGAATTTCGCCGGAGCGTTGTCGTTGCCGAGATCGTTCATGTCTCCAGCGGCGATGAGATGTATCTTTGTCAGATCGGCGTTGGCGCCGACGACGGTTCGGACGTCGCTTTTGAATTGCGGGATATCCCAATAATACTTGCCCCCATAGGTGCAGTTCGCGCCGGGGCAATCCGGATATCCATGCGGCATGTGCACGATCACGAACAGCACGGTCTCCTTGCTGGCGACGTTCTCGAAATAGGCGATGTTGTAAGGCCGGCCCCTGTCGCCCGGTGTTTTCTCCGCCCAGCAAACGCTCCTGAATTTCTTTGGGTCGTCCTTGTGGTAGCCGTCGACCAGAGGATTCGTCGTGTTCGGGGCGGCGACCAATTTCCAGTCCTTCGAATAAGCAAGCTCGATCTGTTCGGGATCGCAATCGCTGATGATCGTCGTCCATCCCGGCAGCTGGTTGTGCTCGAGCGCGCAGGAAATGAGGAAATCGTTCTTGGCGGTGCAGGTTCGCGAACGGACGCTGGCCTGGTCGAGCGCGATGAACTGCACCGGGCTTGGAATGGATTTGTCGCGGATCTTGTCGAGGATGAGCTTGATCTGCTTTTCCAGAACATTGCCGTAGTCGGTGGTCCAGCCGCCTTGGCTCGCCTTGGCGTTATATTCGATGACGCCAACCGAGAATTGGGCCGCCATGGCGCCCGGCGCCGGACCGGCAAACGACAGGACCAAGAGCGCGGTGGCCACCGCGGCGGCTTTCAACGACGCCCTGACCAGGGTTCTCATGACGCAACCTCCAATGGCGTTGTGAAAGCACACACCGAAGCTAGTCTCGCGCTCGCGCAGCGTCAAATTCGGTAGCCCATTTCGCGATCTCGTCGCCACCGGGCTTGACCCGGTGGTCTATGCTGACTACCGGGCCGTATGGATTGCCGGATCAAGTCCGGCAGTGACGAGGCTGAGTGGCTTCGCGCCAACGGAGACAACCATGCGCCCCATTCGCGGCAGCTGCCTCTGCGGCGGCATCACATTCGAAATCGTAGGCCCGCTCCAAAGCCCGCTGAACTGCCATTGCTCGCAATGCCGCAAGCAGCATGGCGCGGTGTTTCGCAGCCGCGTCCGGGTGGCGGCGAGCGATTTCCGCTGGCTCTCGGGCGAGCATCTGGTCAAATATTACGAAAGCCCGCGCGGCTATCTGCGCGGCTTCTGTAGCGATTGCGGATCGCCGATCATCAACAAAACCGGGCCGAACTGGCGGGCTCCCGCGGCGTTCCCTGACGGGCCGCCGCAATACGGCGTGGCGCTCGCCATCCTCGACGATCCGCCGGCGCGGCCGGCCAGCCACTGCTTCGTCGCCAGCAAGGCGCCGTGGTTCGAGATCACCGACGATCTGCCGCAATATCCGGACTACCCGCCGCCGGGCTGAGGCCCGCAAAGCCCCGATACGCACCCATGCAATCGCGCCTCTCCCCGCGCGCGGGCAGAGATGATATGCCCAAATCCTCGCGGATTCGGAGTTGAAACCTTCCGGTGTCCCTCTCAAAACTCCCCGTCGTCGGCGTCATCGGCAGTGCGCATCTGGTCGAGGGCAAATTCCTCGCGCAGCGCGTCGGCGAGCGCAATCTGCGTGCGGTCGCCGAGACCGCGGGCGCGCTGCCGCTGATCTTTCCGGGCTCGCCGGAACTCACCGATATGGAGGCGCTGCTCGAAGTGGTCGACGGCGTGCTCTTGACCGGCGGCCGCGCCAATGTGCACCCGAGCCGCTTCGGCCAGGACGCCGATCCGCGCCACGAGCCCTATGACGAGCCGCGCGACGCGCTCGCGCTGCCGCTGATCGAGACCTGCGTCGCGCGCGGCGTGCCGCTGTTCGGCATCTGCCGCGGCTTTCAGGAGATGAATGTCGCCTTCGGCGGCTCGCTGCATCCGGAGATCCGCGAATTGCCGGGCCGCATGAACCATCGCATGCCGCGGCTGCCGAACGGCGACATCCACCCCGATCCCGAAGTCATCTTCGCCGAGCGCCACGAGGTCCGCCTGACGCCGGGCGGCGTGTTCGCAAAACTGTTCGGCACCGACTGCATCCGGGTCAATTCGCTGCACGGCCAGGGCATCCTCGAGCCCGGCCCGCGCGTCGTTGTCGAGGGCGTGGCCGAGGACGGCACCATGGAGGCAATCCGCATCGCCGACGCGCCCGGCTTTGCGCTCGGCGTGCAATGGCATGCCGAGCATGACTCAAGCCGCAACCCGATCAACCGCGCGCTGTTCGAGGCGTTTCGCGATGCGCTTCTCGCCTACCGCAAGGCGCGGTGAGGAAGTCGGCAAAAACCGTGGGGGCGCCAAGTACTCCACAGTCTGCAAATTTGCTGCTACATTCACTTTATGAGCGTAGATGACATCGCCAAGGCCGTCGCCGAGCTGCCCCCGGACCAGCTTGCGGAATTCCGCGTCTGGTTCGAGGAGTTCGACGCCGCACGCTTCGATCAGAAGATCGAGCGTGACGCTAAGGCGGGCAAGCTCGATCGGATGGCCGATCACGCCCTCGAGGAATTCCGCAAAGGTCATTTTGATCGTCATTGCCGGACTTGATCCGGCAATCCATGCTGAGCACACGCTCGTTCAGACTCCCCAAACGGGTTCCTTCGCGGCACTTCACCATGGACCACCGGGTCGAGCCCGGTGGTGACGAATGAAAGATGCCCCTCCCCGACATCATCGACGCCCATCATCACATCTGGCGGCAAGCCGATCAGCCGTGGCTGAACGGCCCGATGGTGCCGCGCATCTTCGGGCCCTATGAGGCGATCCGGCGCGATTACCTGATCGGCGAATATCTCGACGACATCAAAAATTCAGGCGTCGTCGCCTCGGTCTATGTGCAGACCAATTGGGAGCCGCGCCGCGCCATCGAGGAAGTCGCCTGGGTGCAGGAGATCGGCGACACGCACGGCTTCCCGCACGCCATTGTCGGCTTTGCCGATCTGGCGTCGCCCGCGCTCTCCGCCGGTCTCGACGCCATGCAGACCTATCCCCGCCTCAAGGGCGTGCGCCAGCAGGTGCACTGGCACGACAATCCACAATACCGCTTCGCCCAGCGCCCCGACGTCATCGCCGACGAAACTTGGCGCGCGGGCCTCGCGCAGCTTGCGCCACGCGGCCTGCTGTTCGAGCTGCAGATCTTCACCTCGCAAATGGCGGCGGGCACGGCGCTTGCCCGCGCCTTTCCGGACACGACTTTCGTGCTCGAACACGCCGGCATGCTGGAGGACTTGAGCGAGCCGGGCCGCGCCGCCTGGCGCGCCGGCATGCGCGCACTCGCCGCGTGTCCGAACATGTTCGTAAAACTTTCCGCGCTCGGCACCTTCGTGCATCGCGCAACGCTCGCCGATATTCAGCCGATCGTCAGCGACACCGTCACGCTGTTCGGCGCCGAACGCTGCCTGTGGGGCTCGAATTTTCCGATCGAAAAGCTGTGGACCGATTACGCAACGCTGGTGAAGATTAGCCGCGAGGCCGTCGCGCATCTGCCGCCGCACGAGCAGCGGCAGATCTTGGCGGAGACGGCGGGGCGGCTTTACGGTCTGCGCTAAGCGTGGCCAATCGCCACCGCCCCTAGCGCGGCGGCCCTGCTCCGCCTATTCTCATGCCACGGAACAAAAAACCTGCAGGAAACATCGGGGGTCGGCCATGGCGAAAAAATCACGCAACAAGGCGGCTGCAAAAGCAACCAAGAAGCCAAAAGCCGTGACCAAGAAGAAGGCCGCCAAAAAAGGCGCCAAGAAAGGCGCCAAGAAGGCCGCCAAGAAGACAATCGCGGTTGTAAAAAAGCGCCGCAAATCCGCTGTGCCGAAGAAATCCAAACCTGCCGCGCGCAAGAAGCCGATCGCCAAGATGCCCGTCGCCGAGAAGCCGGCCGCCCGCAAGCCGCCGCCGGAGAGCCTGCTGCACAAAATCGAAGGCGAGTTCACCGCGATCCTCGACACGCTGACGGACGCCGAGCGCTTGCACGAAAAGCTGGACCCCGGCGTATCGCGCGAGCCTGAATAGCCAACAGCCCCTCATTCGCGGGAGGCATCGCCATGAGCCCTCGTACCAATCGCATCCTGACGGCGGCCGTCTTCGCCGTGCTGTGGATGACCGGCATGTTGTGGCGGTCGCCGCTTATCGAGCTGCAGAGCGTCGTGACCGCGGCCATCGCCGGCATCGTCGTCGCCGCGCTGGTCTATTGCCTGCTGCACTGGTTCAGCGGCCGTTCGCCGGGCTGAGGCCGATCCAAAGCGCTGTCACTATTATTGCGACAATCGCTTGACCTTTGTCTCCATTTAAGTGACATCCTGACGAATCACGCTCCGTAAGGAACGCCGGCCGGTGACACGGCCAGTGGGGAGCGCGAGCGGTTCCCGCGGGCGGAGGCTTGTCACCTCCGCTCCCGGGCGGTTCCGGGGATACGCCCGGCCGGCATCATGACCGGTCTGCGGCTTTGCCGCTGGACTGGGACAGGCGGGGGCG
>JBAPUM010000098.1:0-57137 GCA_049282655.1 Xanthobacteraceae bacterium | reverse complement strand
AACCGAACAGCTGCCGTATTGGCTACACCGCTACAATTGGCACAGGCCGCACACCGGAATCGGTGCTAAAACACCCATCAGTAGACTCGGTCTGTCCGGGAATAACCTGTTGAGGCTCCACATCTAGAACAAGGCGCCCGTGCAGGCGCCGTTTGGCCAGTCGGGGGGAAAATGCCCGGTTTGCGTTCGCTTTGCCGCGTCATCGCGGCCGGAATCTTGGTCTTCATCGTGGCGGCCGGCGCGGCTTTGGGTGCCAAAGCCGAAGACCAATATCCAAGCCGCCCGATCACCATGATTGTGCCGTTTGCGGCCGGTGGACCGACCGACATCCTCGGCCGCGTCGTCGCGCAAGCGATCGGTCCGGCGCTCGGGCAGCAGGTCGTGGTCGAGGACGTGACCGGCGCCGGCGGCACGATCGGCGCCACCAAGGCGGCGCGCGCCGCGCCCGACGGCTACATCATGGTGATGGGCAATCTCGGCACCCACGCGGCGAGCCTCGGCATCTACAAGGACCTGCCCTACGACCCGCGCACCGATTTCGAGCCGGTGATCCTTGTGGCCTCGACACCGATGGTGCTGGTAACGCGCAAGAGTTTGCCGCTGCACACGCTCGATGAGGTCGTCGCCTACGCCAAAGCGCACCAAGGCAAGACCACCATGGGCAGCGCGGGTGTCGGCTCGATCTCCCATCTCACGCTGCTGTTGTTCAATCATCTGACCGGCGCCGACGTCGTGCATGTTCCCTATCGGGGACTGTCGGAAGCGATCAATGATCTGCTCGGCGGCCAGATCGATTTGCTGTTCGACCAGGTCGTCACGGCGACGCCGCATATTCTGGGCGATCAGGAAAACGCCATCGTGGTGACCATTCCGCAGCGTGCGCCGGCGATCCCGAATGTCCCGTCGGCGAAAGAAGCCGGCTTGCCGGCGCTCCAGACCGTCGCTTGGACGGCTTTGTTCATGCCCAAGGGCACGCCGCCGGCCATCGTGGCGCGCGTCAACGGCGCCGTACAAAAAGCCATGGCTGATCCGGCGATCGAAAAGCGGCTTAGCGAAATCGGCGCCGATCTTCCGGCGCCGGCCGACCGCTCGCCGCAGGCGCTCGGCACCCTCGTCAAATCCGAAGTCGACAAATGGGTGCCGCTGATCAAGGACGCCGGCGTGGTCGCGCAATAAGATCACCGTGAAGCTCACCGACCAAGAGACGGCGATGCGCGCGGGCGAGTTCGGCCCGCTGCGGCAATGGGCGATCGAGCATCAGATCAAGGTCGGAACTTATCTGGGCGCCGAGGATTTCGTCGGCGTCGGTCAGGCCCACATCATGGCCGACACGGAATCGCTCGGTCCGGCGGGCGTCGAATGGCTCGAACATTGGGCGGCGCTCCCTCTCGATCAGCGCCGGGTTCGCATCCCGACCATCACCGATCCGCGCGGCACCGACTTCGCGCAATCCGCGCGGCTGAAACAGCAGCCCTGGATGCTGGATCTCGAACACCGCGCCATTGCGGCGTTCGAGGCGCTCGGTGTGCTGATGACCGACACCTGCATCAATTATCAGACCATCATGCCCCCGGTGCGTGGCGAGCACATGGCCTATGGCGACACCGGCGTGGTGATCTATTCCAACAGCGTCTGCGGCGCGCGCTCGAATTTCGAGGGCGGACCGTCGGCCTTGAGCGCCGGCCTCACCGGCCGCACGCCGCGCTACGGCTTTCACCTCGACGAAGCACGCCAGGCGACGTTTCTGGTCGAAACCTCGTTCACGCCGCGCGATTTGAGTGACTGGGGCGCGCTCGGCGGCATCGTCGGGCGGCTCGCCGGCGACTATTCGCAAGTGCCGGCGCTGATCGGCCTCGACCGCGTGCCGCAGTCCGACGAAATGAAGCATTTCGGCGCGGCGCTGGCGAGCTTCGGATCGGTGGCGCTGTTCCACATGGCCGGCATCACGCCGGAAGCAATGCGGATCGACGACGTCGTACCTGCCGGCGTCACGCTGCGCACGCATGAGATCGGCGAGAGCGATATCCGCGCGCTGCAGGCGCGCTATGCCAAGGACATCGGCGCGGTCGATGTGGTGGTGTTTTCGGCGCCGCAGCTCAGTCTCGTGGAGATGCAGAGCCTCGCGGCCATGCTCGACGGCCATCGTGCCGACATTCCGCTGTTTGCCGTGACCAGCCCGCAGGTCAAGCCCGACGCCGACCGCATGGGCCTGACCGCGCGGATCGAGGGGGCGGGCGGCACGGTTCTTTCCGGCATGTGCTTCTACCAAAGCTATGCGCGCGAAATGGCGGAGGCCAACGGCTGGCGCTCCCTCGCCACCAACTCGGCGAAACTCACCAATATCCTCGGCGGCTATGGCTATCGGCCGGTGCTGCTGTCGATGGAGGACTGCGTGAACGCGGCCTGCGCCGGCGGAAAACTCCGATGAGCGGAAAGATTTTTTACGCCGCCGCCGGCATGGGCCGCAAAGTCAAAGCGCAGGCGCTGGTCGCGAGCGACGGCTTTTCGGCGCGCTACGATCTCGATCGCATCCGCGGGGTGTTCTCGCGTCCCGAGCACAAGCTCGCCGGCGAGAGCTATCGCGGCCGCGTGCTGGTGCTCGACGCCGCGAAGGGCGGTGTCGCCACCGCCTGGATGCTGCACGAAATGAGCGCGCGCGGGGTTGTGCCGGCCGCGCTTGTTTTGAACCGCGCCAATCCGATCATGGTGCAGGGCGCGGCGCTCGCCGACTTCACGATGATTTCCGGGTTCGATGTCGATATCACCAAGGCGATCCCGAACGGCGCCGAGGTCGAGGTCGATCCGAGCGCGGAGCGGCCGTTTATCCGGGTGGTGTGAATCTAGGGGTGCCGATTGGCGTCGAGTTTTTCGATGCCGACGTCGGCAACGAATTCCTTCCAACGCGCGATGTCGGCGGCGATAAAACTGCCGAACTCTGCGGGCGTATAGGACGGCGGCGGCTCGAGCCCCGCCGTAAGGAGGCGTTCCTTCACATCCGGCCGGCGAACAGCGCGTTGCACCTCGGCATTGAGCTTGGCGACGACGTCAGGCGGTGTGCCGGCCCGCGCGATGAAGCCACCCCAGCCGGGCATATTGAATGTCGGATAGCCCGCTTCGATCATCGTCGGCAGAGCGGGCAAGAGGAGCGAGCGCTGCGGCGTGCTCACGGCAAGCCCGCGCAAAGCGCCGGTCTCGATCTGCGGCTTGGCGTTCGTGGCAACCCCGAAAAACATCTGCGTTACGTTGCTGACCGTCGCCATCATGCCGGAATTGACGTCTTTATACGGCACATGGACGATCTCAGTGGCCGCCACCTTGTTGAGATATTCGCAGGCGATATGCGGAACGGTGCCGATACCCGCCGAGGCGCAATTGAGCTTGCCGGGGTTTTGCTTGGCGTAGGCCACGAGTTCCGCGACGGACTTCGCCGGCACGCTCGGGTTGACGACAAGTGCGTAAGAGATAAGGCCAGCCATCGCGACCGGAGTGAACTCCTTCAGCAGGTCATACGAGGCCACTTGCATCGCGGTGTTGAGCGTATAAGTCGGCGTGGCAAACAGCAGCGTATAACCGTCAGCGGCTGCGGCGAGGACGTCATTGGCGGCGATCTTTCCGCCCGCGCCCGGACGCGGTTCGACCACGACCGCCTGGCCCCACGTCTCTTTCAGATCTTCGGCAATGATACGGGAGAAGACGTCAGGACTTGGGCCGACGATGATCCTGATCGGACGATTGGGAAAGTCGTCCGCTTGCGCCGCCGCGATCTCGGTCCACAGCATAGGCAGGATCAAGCCAAGCCCCGCCACCAATAACGCTCGATACGACGTGCTGCATGTTCGTGGCAAACTCATCCTCCCACAGCGCGCCTATTATCGTCGCGGCGCGGCAGCCATGATAGATCGTATCGGACGGATGACAATGCGGTTCGATCTCTCTAGGTTTCGCTGCCTATCGATCGCGGAGATAAACGATGGCGGACGAACCCAAACCCATCCGGCGCGTTGTGACCGGCAACGATGCGCAAGGAAGATCGCGCGTTCTGTATGACAGCGCGGCGCCCAATGTGAATCCCGGCGCGATCAGTCGCGGCACCTGTATGACCGATATCTGGGTTTATCAGCACACGCCCGCGATCATTTCGGGTACGCGCGACGACGGCAATCTACCGTTCCATTTCGAACCGCCGGCAGCCGGCGGTCATCTCCGCATCGTGCAATCGAACGGTAAGCCCGCCGGCTACGACCCGGCGAAAGATCCGGCTCACAAGCCGCTGACGCCGACGCGGCTCCGTCCCGACGGCGTGTGGGATCGTGGCGGTCAGAATTTTTTCAGTTCGCCGGTGCACAAGTCGGCAACGGTCGACTACGGCGTCCTGCTCGAAGGCGAGCGGACGCTTCTGCTCGATCGCGGCGATGTTACGATGAAGGCGGGCGACATCGTGGTTCAGCTCGGCAATTGGCACGGTTGGACCAATCTCAGGACCGGCAGTCTCATGGCGTTCGTCATGATGGGCGCGGCCTTCGACACTGAACCAAAGGTCTGAGGTCCGATGAGCCAAGAGCGCAATATGAATTATGCCGTCAAACCGGTGCGCCGGATCGTCACCATCGATGATGCCGAGGGAAAATCGGTCGCCATCGCCGACGGCGCAACGCCGGATGTGCAGACCGATCCGGCACGTCCGGGTTTCTCGGCCGAACGAATCTGGGTCACCGATTCTTCGCCGGTGCGGATCGGCGCATTTCGCGATGCCGTGCTCGCTTATCCGCGCAGCCTCGATCCGCCGCGCGGCGGATCGGTCTGCCGGGTCATGACGTTTCCGGCGGACGCTGGCGTTCAAATTGGCGCGGCGGAGGTCGAAAATTATTTTCGTGCGACGGGCTCGCCGGCCGCCTCGACCTATTCAAGTGCCGCGCCGCATCCCTACATGCAGAAGACGCAGACGCTCGACTTCTGTCTCATTCTCGAAGGCGAAATCACGCTGGTGCTCGATACCGAGGAAGTCAATCTCAAGGCTGGCGATACCGTCGTGCAGCGCGGCACCAACCATGCATGGAGCAACCGGTCGGACGCCCCGTGCCGGATCGCGATCTCGTCGCATGACGCAGCTGGATAATTCAAACCCGCGGCGTCAAATCACTTCTTTGGTCTTATCGTCGGTCTCGCCGTAGCGGCGAAGCGTGGCCGACTTGGTGCCGGCATAGAGCTTCTCCAAACCCGGCGCGATCTTGGCGTTCTCGCGCTCGAACAGCGAGTTGCCGTCGAGATCGCTCTCGACCAGGAACGGGCCGAATTTTTCGACGTCGAGCACCCACACCGCCTGTGCCAGCCCCAGTTCTTCGAGCCAATAGACGCCGGCGACGCGCTTGATGCCGCGGCCGAGGAGCGCGCCGGTGCCATAGCCGACCGTGGTCAGATAGACGGCGTTGTTGGGAACGAATTGCTCGCGATAGGTCTGCGAGGTCATGCCGCCTTTGCCGATAATGATGTTGCAGCCCGACATCTTGAACCAGCCGTCGAGCCATTGCGCGAAGCGGAACGACGCGGTCGCGGTCACCGCGCCGACCGTATAGCTGCCGTCCGGATTGATGCTGGCCGCCGGCGAACAATGGAAATTGGTGATGCCGAGCACGTTCTTGCCGGCCGGCATGCCGAAGCCGTCGGCAATCGCCCGCTTATAAACGCCTTCCCGCGCGGTGAAGACGCGGCCGGTGAGATAAGCGACCGAGCCAATCTCCAGTTTGCGCAGATCCTCCGTGCGCACCGGAAGATCGAGGTGAACGGTTTTCAGGTCGGTCATGGTCTATTCCGCCGCTTCCGCCGCCTGCTGACCCCATTCGACGGTTTCGCGCCGCATGTAATCGGTGAACCACATCGGGTCGGTGCGGAACGTCGCTTTGCCGTCGGTGGCAATACGCGCGCAGGCGCGGCGGGAGGACAGGCAAAACATGTGCACCGACATCGGCATGCCGCCGGTGTGGCAATAGCCGACCTCGATATGACAATCGATCACCATCGAGGAGCCGACAAAGCCCATGGCGCCCATGCCGATGGAATTGCCGAGCTCCTTGAACTCTTCCTCGAGCGCGGCAATCCGCGGATCGGGATTGCGCGAGCCGACGATGCGCAGGCACGATGCCTGCTTGCCCAAAACCACGCTGGTATCCTTGGAGCCGCCAAGCCCGATGCCGACGATGGCCGGTTGGCAGGCGAGCCCGCGCTTGCCGAAGCCGATCAGCGTGTCGAGATAAAACCGCTTGATGCCGTCGATACCATCGCCGGGAAACAGCATGCGGTAATCCGAACCGAACAAGCCCCCTTTGTGCACGGTGGTGAGTTCGATCCAATCGGCGTCGGGATGAAACGAATATTCGATTTCCGGCGCGCCGATGCCGACATTGTTGTTGTGATCGGTACGCCACAGCGGATGTACGCGGTTGGGGCGCAGCGGCACCGACGTTGTTGCGTGTGCGGTGGCGCGGCGCAGCGCCGTCTCGAGCGCGATCGGGCCGCCTTCGATGCGCGCCTCGTTGCCGATCTTGACGTACCAGCGCGGCAGCCCGGTATCGCCGCACATGGCGCGGCGGTCTTCCTTCGCGGCTTCGTAGTTTTCCAGCATGGCTTTGATGACGAACGACGACAGATCACCTTTTTCGGTGTCGGCGCAACGGCGCAAGCCGGCGAGATAATCGTCGGGGATTTCGATGGCGGCCTTCGCCATCAAATCCTCGGCGGTGCGTTGGATGGAGGACAACGGAATCATGATCGCCTCTATTCGGCTGCGTCGCGCAAAACCGTCTCGCCGGGCTTCACATGGGTGAACAGGACCGGCCGGTCGGTCACTTCGATCCCGCCGGACGTCTGCCGCGCGACCGTGAATGTCGAGGTGGCGAAATCGCCCGGTTCCGGGAAGTCGGACCGAAAATGCGCGCCGCGGGAATTCTCGCGCCTAAGCGCCGCGAGCGCAATAACACGGCTGATCTCGCACAGCGAGCGCAGATTGATCCAGTCATGCCAGGTCAGATTGAAGCGGCGGTCGGCGTCGGCGACGCCGATCGAGAGAAGTTCCGCTTCGATCGCATCCACCGCCGCGAGGCCGCGTTGAATGCCGGCGCTGTCGCGCACCACCCCAACGTGGTCCCACATCATGTCGAGGAGTTTTTCGCGCAACGCGTTGAGATCGCCCGGCTTGCGGGTGAACGGATATTGCGCGCGGGCCCATTCGGCTTCGAGCACGGCCATGTCGGGCGGTCGATGGCCCGAATTTTTGGCGATCCAGCCGGGGATCACGTCGCCGGCGATGCCGCCGAACACGGTCGAATTGGCGACGCCGTTGCCGCCAAGCCGATTGGCGCCGTGCATGCCGCTTGCGTCCTCGCCGGCGACGAACAACCCGAAACATTCGGTCGAGGTGTCGACCTCGCAGATCACCCCGCCCATGAAATAATGCGCGGTCGGCACCACTTCGACGAGGCCGCCGGCGAGATCGAAACCGCAATCGCGGCAGCGGTCGACCATGCCCTTGAACTGCTTCGCCACATTGGCCGGGCCGAGATGACCCATCTTGATATAGACGCCCCCGTTCGGAGTGGTGCGGCCGGCCCGCATCTCGGCATCGATGGCGCGGCTGACGACATCGCGGGTGGCGCGTTCGAGTTTCGGATCGTAATCGCCCATGAAGCGGTGCATGGCGCCGTTGAGGAGATGCCCACCGGAGCCGCGTAAGCCTTCCTCCAGCACCGTGCCGGTCATGCGGGTGTCGGGGCCGGCGAGCAGCCCGGTCGGATGGAACTGAACCATTTCCATGTCGCGCAGCGGCAGCCCGAGTCGAAGCGCCATGGCGAGCCCGTCCATGGTCTTGTCGCCCGACGGTGTGTGATAGCGGTACATGGTCGGGCCGCCTCCCGTCGCGAGCAGCACGGCTTGCGCACTGACGAAGCGGAACGTGCCGCTGCGCACGTCGATCAGCAAGACACCCGAAAGCGCGCCGTCCTCGGAAGGGATCAGCGCCACCGCGCGGTGCTCTTCCAGGCGCCGGATCGGCCGCGCCCAAACCTGCTCCATCAGCCGGTTGATGATCTCGATGCCGGTGAGGTCGCCTTTGTGCACGGTGCGGTCGAAGGTCTGGCCGGCGAAGGCCTTGCCGTGCAGCGTGCCGTCGGCATTGCGGTCGAAGAAGCATCCGATCTCGTTTTCGAGCTCGCGTACGCGTTCGATCGCGGTCGTCACCAGCGTCCAGGCCAGTTCCTGATGCGGCAGCCACTTGCCGCCCTCGATGGTGTCCATGAAATGGCGCTCGATCGAGTCGCCTGGATTGAGCGCGACGTTATAGCCGCCCTGCACCATACGGGTGCAGCCGCATTTGCCGAGCAGGCCCTTGGTCGCAATCGTGATGTCGAGATCGGGATTGGCCTTCAGCGCATGGAGCGCGGCGAACAGCCCGGCGCCGCCTGAGCCGAGGATCAAAAGATCGGTCTTGCGACGTTCGATGTTCATGTCGGGTTTCTGCGTGGCTCAAAACACGCGGACGAGGAAGAGGAAGGCGGCCAGCGCCGACACCGCGGCAGCGATCGTGGCGAGCTGCTTCTGGCCGTCGCGCCAGGCAAAATTTTCGATGACTAGCACGCGCAATCCGCCGAGGAGATGCACGGTGAGCAGAAAGACGAGACCGACTTCGGCAAGCTTGACCAGCGGTTGATCACTCCAGCGCAAAAAACTGTCGAGGCGGGCTTCGCCGTCGATGGCAAGCCCGAGCGCCAGAAAATGCAGCGGCAGGAAAATTGCAAGCGCCAAACCCGACAGCCGATGCACCATGGCGGCGACCCACAGCGCGCTGCCGCGATGTTTTAGTTGCCGCGCGATCATGCCAGCACCAAAGCGGCGATGGCGCGGAAGCCGAGGATTGCGAGCGCGATGCCGAATAAAATGACGAAGACATCGATAGCGCGCGCTTTCAACGGCGACCATTCGCTGAGAATGTTGCGAACGCCGATCGAGGCATGGACGGCGACGGCGGCAACAAATATTCCGTAGAAGGTAGCCCACGCCACGCTGCCGTGGGTGCGCGAGAGGATGTCGGCTGCCGATAGGCCCTGGCGCGTGGCATAGAAGATGACGGCGATGTGGATGAGGACGAGCGGCGCCATCAGGGCCGCGGTCGTGCGCTGCCAGACATAAAGCCGCACATTCATGCTTTTATCTCGCCTTTGAGATAAGCCGTCGCGGTGTGACGTTTCAAAACGGCGATGGCGGCCGTCGGATTGAGCGACTGCGGACAGAGTTCCTGGCAGGATTGGTGCGAGTGGCAGGCGTGGCAGCCGCCGGTCGCCGCAATGGCTTGCAGGCGCGCGGTGTTCCCCGCGTCGCGCACGTCATTGACCAGCGTAAATGCTCGGGTCAGCGCTGCCGGACCCAGATAGTCTGAATTCCAGCGCACGGTATCGCAGCCGGCGTAGCACACGCCGCAATTGATGCACTCGATGGCCGCATCGGCGGCGCGCCGGGCCGGGCTCGCCGGGCTGATCTGTTCGATGGCGTCGTGCCGCGTTTTCGACGGCGCGAATACGCCTTGCGCCTCCTGCCATTTCGCGAAGAAGGCCGCCATGTCGGTCGCCAGATCCTTGATCACCGGCAGGTTTTCCAGCGGCCCGATTTCAAGCTGCGCGCCGCCGGCGTCCGTCCCCACCACTCTCGACACATGGGTCCGGCAGGTCCAGCGCGGCTTGCCGTTGACCGTCATGGCGCAGGAGCCGCAGACGCCGACCCGGCAGGCAAAGCGGTAGGACAGCGTCGGATCGATATGGCGCTGCACGAAGGTGACGACGTCGAGAACGGTCTGATTTTCGCGGCGCGGCACCGCATAGGTCTCGTAGCGGCCGTCTCCTCCGCCGCGCCACAGCGATACCGACAGCTCCGAAATCGCTTCGGACATCAGCTCTCCTTGACCCCCCTGGTTGCGACTAGTCTAACAAGCAGAGCCGCGCGCACAAAGCCGATATGCTCTATAATCGCCGCAAAGCGACGGAGGAAACACACAATGTCCGGGCTTAAGCTCAGTTACGTCCATGGCGCGAGCGATCAGCCGCTGATCGGCGAGACCATCGGCCAATTCTTCGACGCCGTATGCGCGAAATGGCCGGATCGGCCGGCCCTCATCGTGCGCCATCAGAAGGTGCGCTGGAGCTATGCCGAATTACGGCAGGAGGTCGACAGGCTCGCGGCCGGGCTGCTGACGCTCGGCCTCGAGCCCGGCGACCGCATCGGCATCTGGTCGCCCAATAACTCGGAATGGGTGCTCACCCAGTTCGCCACCGCCAAGGCAGGCCTGATCCTGGTCAATATCAACCCGTCCTATCGGATCGCCGAACTCGAATATGCGCTCAACAAAGTCGGCTGCAAGGCGCTGATCCTCGCCGAGCGTTTCAAGACCTCGGACTATATCGGCATTCTGCGCGAGCTCGCGCCCGAGATCGGTCACGCCACGCCCGGCAAGCTCGAATCGGCGCGGCTGCCGGCGCTGCGCTCGGTCGTGCTGCTCGGCGACAACTGGCATCCAGGCACTTTGCGCTTTTCCGAGATCCTGAGCCGCGGTACCGCGAAAGAAGCGCAGCGCGTCGCCGAACTCGCGCCGCAACTGCAATTCGACCAGCCGATCAATATTCAGTTCACCTCGGGCACCACCGGCTTTCCCAAAGGCGCGACACTGTCGCACCACAATATTCTCAATAACGGCTTCTTCATCGGCGAGGCCATGCGGCTGACGTCCGAGGACCGTTTGTGTATCCCGGTGCCGCTCTATCACTGCTTCGGCATGGTGCTGGGCAATCTCGCCGCCGTCACCCACGGCGCCTGCATGGTGTTCCCCGGCGAAGGGTTTGATCCGCTGGTGACGCTCGAAACCGTCGCCGAGGAACGCTGCACCGCGCTGCACGGCGTGCCGACCATGTTCATCGCCGAGCTCGATCATCCGGAATTCGGCCGCTTCGATTTATCGTCTTTGCGCACCGGCATCATGGCGGGCTCGCCGTGCCCGATCGAGGTGATGAAACGCTGCGTCGCCAAGATGAACCTCAACGAAATCACCATCGCGTATGGCATGACCGAAACGAGCCCCGTGAGCTTCCAAAGCTCGACGACCGACCCGCTGGAACGCCGCGTGTCCACGGTCGGGCGCATCCAGCCGCATCTCGAGGTGAAGATCGTCGATACCGACGGCCGCATCGTGCCGCCCGGCACGCCCGGCGAATTATTGACCCGCGGCTATTCGGTCATGCTCGGCTATTGGGGCGACGACGAGCGCACCCGCGAATCGATCGATGCCGCGCGTTGGATGCACACCGGCGATCTCGCCACCATCGACGCCGAGGGCTATTGCAACATCGTCGGCCGCATCAAGGACATGGTGATCCGCGGCGGTGAAAATGTCTATCCGCGCGAAATCGAGGAATTCCTCTATCGCCATCCGAAAATCCAGGACGTGCAGGTGATCGGCGTTCCGGACGACCGCTACGGCGAAGAGATTTGCGCCTGGGTCAAGCTGCGGCCCGGCGTGACGGCCAACGACGAAGAGATCAAGGCATTCTGCCGCGATCAGATCGCGCACTACAAAGTGCCGCGCTATGTGAAATTCGTCGACGAATTCCCAATGACGGTGACCGGCAAGATCCAGAAATTCATCATGCGCGAGCGCACGGTTGCTGAACTCGGGCTGAAGACGCAGAAGACGGCGTGAACCACCGCTCGGCCCCTCAGGAAAATCGGCGAGCGGTCGTCGCCGTCAGTTGAAGTGCGTCTTCTCCCGGCGTTTGGTTTGCTCTCTGACACGTCCGATCAGATCTTGTCGATCATTAGTCGCCAAATATCGATGAACAACGCTCGCGACGATAACGACGCCGAGCGCGCACAGCCAAAGCCACCCCACTTCAGCTAGCCAGCCTGGCCGGCTGGGCAGTGCCGTATAATATTTGGTCACACAGCGGACGACGGTTAGCGGCAATCGTTCAACGACAAATTTCCCAACGCCTTTCATGACCGGAAGAATGACCCAGTTTATCGATAAAACGGTCAGCGCAGTCAGTAGCAGACCGATCGCCACCTCTTGGGCAAAAGCTCCGATTACGCGCGGCAGGCAGCGGCGACGCGTCTGTTGCTGGTCGGCGCCTCGTGGCATCCAGAAAGAAACCGAATCTTGCGGCGCGTTATGCAGCCTCCCTCTCAGACTGTCGCCGCGCACGAGCCAATGTGCAACCTGGTTGATTAGATAATAATCGCCGTCGAACGGCATCTTTCCGCACCGCTTCTTCGGCGCATTGAGGTAAGCGAGATGGCTGGCCAGCAACACCGGTGAAGCACGGCAGGGAAAGTTCTCTGGAGTGAGTTTAGTGAACCCTTGCCGAGCAGGAGGGGCGACCTCCGGGTCATAGTCTTTCAACCAAGTGCCCACTGGGTCCGTCGGGTCGTACACATTGACCCATTCGGCATTTGTACGAAAAACATCTTCCTTTTTGTTGATCGGCACCATCGCGCTCCACAGCGCGCAAAACCGCTCAAGCGGCGAACCATAGGTCAGGATGCCGCGAAATCGTTCAAACAGAGCATCCCGCTCGATGATCTCACGGTTGTCGAGCCATAACGGCCGGTTGGGCAGCATGCCATTGGTGTCGAAAGGAGCGGCACTGCGGCCGCGCAGGGGGCTGGCTTCCGGCGAGTTCCAACAGGTTCGATCGAGATAATTCGGAAGCGCCTGCTGGATTTCCATCAAGCCGTTCCAGGCCACGACGGTACCGAGGCTGTGGGCGAGGATGTACCATCGATCATATCCGGCGATTGCCACTTCGCCCAAGACACGGATCATGCGGCGGCGGATGGCGAAACGAGGTGGCTCGTCGGGGCCGTCCATGGGGCTGCCGCCGGCGCGCTTGTCTTGGCTGTAGATTTTCACTCCGGACAGATAATTGACGATGGTCGAGGTCAGCGGAAACGGCTTAAAGTCGAGCCGCTTCAGAATAACATTCACCAGAGCGACGGATAAGGCGGACAATCCGAACAGGACCGAGACATAGAGCACTCGAATACGATTCCACACGCTGATTACGCCGTGGTTTTGCGGGGGTCGCGTCCGATCCGTGGTCCCGCGCAAGAAAGGCGTGTTATGTTCGGCAATGCCCGCGAGTGAGAGGCCCCAAGCCCAAAACCTGATCTGCTTGCCGAGGGTCAATGGCTCGTTGATGTCGGCCCACCAGACTTCGTGGAACGCAATGTCCACGACCTTATCGTCGAGCTCCACCAGACAATGCAACGGCGCCTTGCCGCCCGAAATCCAGCTCGAATGCGCGCCGAGAAAAGCATCTCCCGAGCCCGTCGCCAGAGTCGGCGTCACATCGCGCCGGCGTTCCCCATAGTTGGCGACGATGGCTTCGACGATCTTACGCGTTTCGCCTTCAAGAAACTCGTAGCGCTTCTGCTCGCCGATGCCGTGAACAATGATGACGCCGACCCGTTCAACGTCCTTGCCGAAAATCCTGTCACGCGCCGCAGCCGCGCCGCGTTCTGGATTCGAACCGAGCTGCTGATCTATGCCGTGCCCCATATGGGCAATCTAGGATTTATCAACCGGTGCTTGCAAGGCCCTCTCGGGCCGTCAAACCTCGGGCTTTCCATTCTCGGCGACGTGCGGCCGCCGGCAAGCGCCAAGGACGGCGCAAGCGCGCAAGCGGGAAAATGAGACGCCTTACCCGCTCGCGCGCTCCGCGCTTGTTACTGACCGCGCCGGTCCGGGTTCGGGATGCTGACAGTCCGGCCCTGACTGTCGTAGCCCGGGATCACGTTGTTGTTCGCCGTTTGAACATTCGCGACATGGTTACCGGTCGCGGCGGACACTGAGAAAGTGGCGCCGAGAACGATCGCGGCTGCGATCGCGAATTTTGCCGTGTTGAACATTGCATCTCTCCTGAAGTGGTCCGTTGGTCAGACACGCAGGAGAGATTGCGATGCCGCCGGGATTATTCCCGGCGGGCGGTTGGCGCGGCATCGATACGGGCTGCCTGTTGTTCAATACAGCGTGAACAAGCCGCCGGGAATAATCTCAATTAGACCTTGATTTTCTCGTCCGCGACGACGCGCCCGGCGGCCGGCCGCTTGAGCATGCGGTCCTTGTGCGCGCTGTAGTTCTTAAGTTCCGCCATCGGCAGTTCGCGGCGCACGCCCCAGGTGTAGAAGACGAAGCCGTAGGGATCGAGCACGGAGTAGCTGTCGCCGAACCATTCGCGTCCGGCCAGCATGCCGTCGATCTGTTTCAGATAGCCGTGGAAGGTCTTCAGTCCGGCTTCCTTGATGCCCGGGTATGCCGAAGCATCGGCCGTATAGCGCTCGGGCCGCCCGACATGGGCATGCGCCGGATGCACGCTCGACGCAAAGAAACCGACGAGCGACAGTGCCTTCGCCTCGGCGAGCGCATCCTTCGGCCACAGGCCGAAGCGCTTGCCGAGATAGGGCAGGATGGCGGTGTTCTCGGTCAGCGGCTCGCCATTGTCGAGAGCGAGCGCCGGCACGCGGCCCATCGGGTTGATTTTCAGATAGGCCTCGGTGCGCTGCTCGCCGCCGGCGAGGTCGACCTTCTTCGCCTCGTATTTCTCGCCGCTTTCTTCCAGAACAATATGGGAAGCCATCGAGCACGCGCCCGGCGCATAATAGAGCGTCAACATTTCAACTTTCTCCCTGATAAATCTGACTTCACTTGACCGAAATCTTGCTCAGCACCGGCAGCCAGGTGTTCTGCTCTTTATCGACGAAAGCAAGAACCTCGTCCGGCGTCATGCCGTAGGAGTAGCTGCCGACATTGCCCAGCTTTTTCTTGAACTCCGGATCGTTCACCACCTTGGCCAAGTCGGTACTCACTTTATCGACGATCGGCTTCGGTGTGCCAAGCGGTGCCAGCAGCACCTGCCAGCCGGTCGCGTAGAAGTCCGGGATGGTTTCCGAAACCGTGGGCACATTGGGGAACTCGGGCAGACGCTGGTGGGAGGCCACCGCGATGATCTTGACCTGCCCGGCTTTCACCGAGCCGAGAATGCCGGAATAGCCTTCGATGATCATCGATACCCGGCCCGAACCGACGTCGGCGAGTGCCGCCGCCGGTCCCGCGTTATAGGGCACCGGCAGCACCTGGATGCCGGCGCGTTCCAACAGCACCAGGCCGGTGAGATGGGTCAGCCGGCCGACGCCCGTCACCGCAATCGAGATTTTTCCCGGCTCCTTCTTCGCCAGCGCGATCAACTCCGGCAGCGTATTGACGCCGAGCGACGGATTGACCGCGACGAACATCGGGTTCTCCGCCGTGAAGCCGATCGGCAAAAAATCGCGCGGCAGCTTCAAGGGCACGTTCGGCGCGACATCCGCACGCGCGATAAAGGATGCCAGCGACGGCATGAACAGGGTGTAGCCGTCAGGGGCCGCTTCGCTCGCGGCGCGCGCGGCGAGGCTGCCGAAGGCGCCTTGGCGGTTCACCACTACGACCTGCTGGCCCCACATTTTGGAAAGCCCGTCGGCGCAAAAGCGGGCATCGATATCGGGTGTGGCGCCGGGCGCCGCGTCGGAAATAACCGTTACCGGCTTGTCCGGGTAATTGAGGGCTTGCGCCTGCGCGGCGGCCGCCATTGGCAATGTCAGCAGGCACAAGCCGGCAATCCGGAACCCGTCGCACCATCTACTCATGTTGTCCTCCCCCGAGGTGTGCCGTGAGCCTATGCGTAGTGGCCACGCCGTTTATTATCGTTAAGCCGAGAATAGTGTCCCGTCGCGGGCCGTACCACATGGATTGGGCCCCTGCGCCAAAGCGACACGGCACGCACAGTCGTCGGGACGCGATGTCTTTACCTTAACTCTACGTAACCGGCCGCCGGCGATGCAGACTTAACGATTCTCTACTATGAAGTTCAAATGGCCTCACAGTCCGTCCGGTTCATGCAGTGACGCGCGCGACTTCATTGACGGCGTTTCGGAATGCGAGCGCGGCGGTCGATCTCGGCCAGGCCGCGTTTTCGCATTGGACCGATTCGGCGCGCGACTCGGTGCCGGAGCTCAGCTTTCGCATTCACACCGATCTGGCGAGCATCGAAGGCGAATGGCGCGCTTTCGAGCAGACCGCCGATGCGACGCCGTTCCAATCTTTCGATTGGCTCTCGACCTGGCAGCGCCGCGTCGGCACGCTGGACGGCACCGTCCCGGCCGTTGCGATCGGTCGCTTCGGCGATGGCCGCACGGCGTTCATTTTTCCGCTCGCCGTCGAACCGCGGCGACTGATGCGGCGCTTATGCTGGCTCGGCCAGAATCTATGCGACTACAACGCGCCGCTGCTCGCACGCGAGTTTTTCAACCGTGTCACGCCGGATGGTTTTCGCACGCTGTGGGGCGAACTCTTGAAAGAAATTCGATCCGACCCGCGGCTGCGGCACGATTGGATCGAGTTCGAGAAAATGCCGCAGACGGTCGGGGCTCAGACCAACCCGTTCACTTTCCTCGGCGTCACGCCCAATGCCAACAGCGCCCACATCACGCGCCTGGGCGGCGAGTGGCAGTCGTTCTACCGCGCCAAGCGCTCGTCGGCGACGCGCCGGCGCGACCGCGCCAAGCGCAAGCACATGGCGGAATTCGGCGAGATCGGCTTTCTGACCGCTTCGGACGTGAACGACATTCGGCAGACGCTGGAAACTTTGTGGGAGCAGAAGAAGCTGATCTTCGCACGCAAGGGAATTGCCGACATTTTCGAGCGGCCGGGATATCGCGAATTCTTTCTCGATTTCGCCACCAATCCGCGGAGCCGGCAACTCGCCCACATCAGCCGCGTGGAAATCGGCAGTACCTGTGCGGCGGCGAATTTCGCCATCGTATTCGGCGATTGCTATTATCATGTGCTGTCGAGCTATTGCGACGGCCAATTGGCCCATTACGGGCCGGGAGCGCTGCACCTGCGCGACCTCATGGCCTATGCCATCGGGCGCGGCCTGCAGCGTTTCGATTTCACCATCGGCGACGAGCACTATAAATCGGAATGGTGCGACGTGCGTCTGGAGCTTTTCGATTATAGCGCCGCGACGACGTGGCGCGGGTTCCCGGCAAGCGTCGCGTCGCAGATGCGACGCCGGGTCAAACGCGCGATCAAACAAACGCCGGCGGCGTGGCGGCTGGTGTCGAAGCTGCGCTCGAGCTATGGCGCGCTTACACAGCCGCGGCTGCCGTAATATAGTCCATCGTCCGGTCCGGTGCGGCGGTGGGAAATGACTGAGCGGAATTTGATATCCGAGCCGGCTGGGCAGTGGCCGGAGCTGCCGTTCGCGGCATGGCGCGAGACTTGCGACACGCTGCAGCTGTGGGTCCAGATTGTCGGCAAGATTCGCATCGCGCTGACGCCGCTCACCAATCATTGGTGGAACGCGACGCTGCTCGTGACCGCCCGCGGCTTGGCGGCGCCGGCAATGCCTTATCGAGGGCGCACGATCGACATCGGCTTCGACCACGCCAATCATCGTCTCGATATCGATTCAAGCGACGGCCGCCGCGAAAGCTTGGTGCTAAAACCGATGACGGTCGCCGACTTCTACGCCGGATTGATGCAAGCGCTACGCCGGCTCGGCATCGAGGTACAAATCTGGACCACGCCCTGCGAGATCGCGGGCGCCGTGCCGTTCGACCAGGATCATACGCATACGCAATACGACGCAGCCTATGCGCAAAAATTCTGGCTGGTGCTGCTGCAGGCGCAGCGGTTGATGAACCAGTTCCGCGCCCTTTTCATCGGCAAAGCGAGCCCGGTGCATTTCTTCTGGGGCAGTTTCGACCTTGCGGTGACGCGCTTCTCCGGCCGCACCGCGCCGCCGCCGACAAGCGTGATGCCCAACGTAGCACCCTGGGTGATGACGGAAGCCTATTCGCACGAAGTCTCGAGCTGCGGCTTCTGGCCGGGTAACGGCGGTTACGGCCGGGCAGCGTTCTATTGCTATGCCTATCCGGAGCCGGCCGGCTTTCGCGACGTCCCGCTGCGCACGGCGGGCGCCTTCTACGACAAGGGCCTCGGGCAATTCATCTTGCCCTATGACGTGGTGCGCGAGGCGCGCGATCCCGATGCGCTGCTGCTGGGTTTTTTCCAGGAAACGTATGCGGCCGCGGCCGACCTTGGGCAATGGGACCGCAAGGCATTGGAGCGCAGCGGGACGGCGACGATCACGCCCCGTTGAGCTCGCGCCGCACCAGCGCCGCGCCTTCCGCCATCGCCTTCATTTTGCCGAAAGCCACCGCGCGCGGCAGATATTTCATGCCGCAATCGGGTGCCACGACCAGTCGCTCCGCCCGCACATGATCGAGCGCGCGTCGGATCCTTTCGGCGACGATTTCGGGCGTCTCGATGGTCATGTCGGACAGATCGATGACGCCGAGGATGATCGTTTTCGACGGCAGCTCCCGCAGGACTTTCAGATCGAGCTTGGGCTGTGCCGCCTCGATGGAAATCTGCTGCGCTTGGCTTGCTTCGAGCTCAGGCAGGAACGAATAGCCCGACGGCTTGTCGTGCACCACCGCCGCATAGCCGAAGCATAAATGCACCGCCACCGTGCCGGCGACGCCCGACAGCGCGCGGTCGAGCGCTTTGAGCCCGTAGCGCCGCGCCTTGTCGGGATGCTGCTGCATCCATGGCTCGTCGATCTGCACCACATCGGCGCCGGCAGCGAACAGATCCTTGATCTCGGCATTCACCGCATCCGCATATGCGAGCGCGACCGCCTCTTCGTCCTTGTAGTAATCGTCCTGCACCTGCCGGCCCATGGTGAACGGACCTGGGATTGTCGCCTTGACGGCGCGATCGGTATTGGCGCGCAGCACTTTGAGGTCGCGCAGCTCCACCGGGCGCGTGCGCCGGATCGGCGCCACCACACGCGGCACCGGAATGGCTCTGCCGTTGCGGTTGATCACCGTGCCGGGCGTTTCGATGTCGATGCCGTCAAGCGCAGTGGCAAAGCGGTTGGAATAGCTCTCACGCCGTTGTTCGCCGTCGGAAATGATGTCGAGCCCGGCGCGCTCCTGATCGCGGATGGCGAGGATGGTGGCGTCGTCCTGCGCCGTTTCGCGCCTGTCCGCGGCGATGTGCCAGAGATCGTCAACGCGGATCCGCGGCACTTGCTTCGACAGCTTCTCGCGGTCGATCAGCCATTCCGGTTGCGGATAGGAACCGACGAGGGTGGTGGGTAGCAGCATCGAATTATTCGCTGTCTTCTCTAACGAAAATCCTCCCCCGCAAGGCGGGGGAGGATGCAACGTTCGATCGGCGGCTTATCCCAGGGCTTTTTCGTAGGGATAAATGATGCTGCCGGTCTTTTCGTCGGCGGGCGTCAGCACGGTCTGGTAATCCATGCCGCGCCAGGTCTCGAGGTTCGCAGCATCGGTAAGGCTATGGTACTGCACCTGCATCATCCCGGATTTGGTCCACTCGCCGTCTTTGCCGAATTTGACGCCGCCGGGGGTCATGATGGTCTTGAACTCATGGCCGCGCAGATATTCGGCAAGCTTGTCGTCGTTGATGCTCTTCGAGCCCTCGACGGCCTGTTGCAGTACCTGGAAATAAGCATAGCCCCAGCCGCCGAGATAATAGCCGAGCGGGTCGACACCTTCGGCCTTGGCGCGGCCCTGATAGGTCTTGAAGAAGTCCGCGGCCGGCGCCAAGAGTTTCGGCGACGGCACCCAGGTCTCGTAATTGACGATGCCGTTGAGCTTGGACTTGAGCTTGTCCTTGAACACCGTCGCCTGCAAGCCGACCATGGCGCCGCCCATCATCTTGGGCTTCAGGCCGAGCTCGTTGGCCGACAACGTCAGGCCGACCGAGCTCAGCGGATAAGAGCAGAACACCACCAGATCCGGATTAGCGGCCTGGATTGAGCGGATGATCGGCGAGAAGTCGGTCGTGTTCGGCGGATAGGTCTTATCGTAGACGCTCTGGAAGCCGTATTTCTTGACGTTGTTGCGCGCGCCTTCGGCGGCGTTATGCGAGAAGTCGGCGTCCTCGGCGGCGATCGCGATGGTCTTCGGTTTCGGATTCTGCGCGGCCGCGACCTGGAAGAAGCCCTCGGTGAACGACTCCTTCGGCGTCGGTCCGGACGGCAGCATCGAGAAGTATTTCGGATAGTGGAATTCGCTGTTGGCGGCGAGCGCGAACAACCCGATCAGGGTCTTGCCCTTCTGCATGGCGACCGGAATGGCCGGCGCCACCATGTTGGTCGCGTAGCCGGAGACAATGAGGTCGACTTTGTCGACGTCGAGCAGCTTGGTGTAGATGCCGGGCACGGTATCGGGCTTCGACTGGTCGTCGTAATTGACCAGATCGACCTGACGGCCGAGCAAGCCCCCTTTGGCGTTGACTTCCTCCTGCCAGATCTTGGCGCCGAGCAACGCCTGTTTGCCGTTGGCGGCCAACGGACCGGTCAGCGCCATGCTGAAGCCGATTTTGATCGGGGCGGTGCCTTGCGCGAATGCCCGCCCGGTCGCCAGGGCGGGTGAAATCATGGCGGCGCCGATACCTGCATTGACGCCGCGTCGGCTAATACGATGACTCATGGGGGTCCCTCCAGAAGATGGTTTTCTATTCTTTGCACGCTGGCGGCCGCCCGATGCCGAGCGCGCCGCGACAGTGTCGGCCGCAGAATGCCCTTCTTTGGCGCTCCTGAAAAGGGAGCGAGAGGGAGCGTGGCAAATTGCGCGGGACCGTTCGGGGCGCGGGCCCGGGCCCATAAGGTCCTTGTCTGCAGGCCCAGCCCGATCTACTTTAGCGTGCTTTTGCTCGGATAAACGGGAAGCCGGAATTGAACCGGCAAATTGAACCGGCACCTCCGGGCGGACTGAAAGGGAACGACCATGGCGTGGACGACCCCCATCCTTGTTGAGATTTGCATCGGTCTCGAGATCAACGGCTATCTGCCGGCCGAATTCTGATCCGCCGAGTTTCTTGACCCCTGAGCGGGGCGCCGTTGCGTAGCTCGCTTGTCGCCATCGTCCTCGGTGCCGCGGCGGGCGGTGGTTTTCCGCAATGGAATTGTCGCTGTCCGACATGCCGGCTGGCCTGGGCCGGCGACCCGCGCGTCAAACCGCGGACGCAATCAAGTCTTGCGTTGTCCGGTGACGGCGAGCACTGGACTTTGCTCAACGCCTCGCCGGACCTGCGGGCGCAGATCCAGGCAACCCGGGTTCTCCAACCGCATGCCGGAGTGCGCGGCAGCCCGATGGCAGCCGTGGTTCTGACCGGCGCCGAGGTCGATCAGACCGCGGGCTTGCTGACGCTGCGCGAACGCCAGAGCTTTGCGCTCCTTGCCACGGCCGAGACCCATGCGGCGCTTGCCGCCAATCCGATCTTCGGCGTGCTCGATGCCGGCGTCGTGCGGCGCGAGACCGTGGCGCTGAATAAGTCGTTCGCGCTGCCGGGCGGCTTGCAGGCGGAATTGTTCGCCGTTCCGGGCAAGGTCGCGCTCTATCTCGAAGGCGCCGATCCGCAACTCGATGCGGAGACCGGAGCTAACGTCGGCGTTGAGATCGCCTGCGGGCTGCGTCGGCTCCTTTACGTGCCGGGCGCGGCCGGTGTCACTGCGCCGCTGCACCAGCGGCTTTTGCGCGCCGACGCCGTGCTGTTCGACGGCACGCTGTTCGCCGACGACGAGATGGTCGCGAACGGCACCGGCCCCAAAACCGGGCGGCGCATGGGTCACATGCCGCTCGACGGCGAGGATGGCACGCTGGCGGCGCTCGGCGCCTACAAGGCGCGCCGCATCTTGACACATATCAACAACACCAATCCGATCCTGATCGAAGGCTCTCCCGAGCGCCGCAAAGTCGAAGCCGCGGGCTTCGAGGTCGCCGAGGACGGCATGGAGATCGTGCTGTGAATGTGCTGACGCCGGACGAGCTCGAAGCGAGACTGCGCGACATCGGTGCGCGGCGCTATCATCGCCTGCATCCGTTCCACACGCTCTTGCACGGCGGCAAGTGCAGCAAAGGCCAGGTCCAGGCCTGGGCGCTCAATCGCTATTATTATCAGGCGATGATCCCGCTGAAAGACGCCAGCCTGATCGCGCGCTGCGAAGATCAAGCGACACGCCGCGAATGGCGCAGCCGGCTTGTCGATCATGACGGCGAGCATGACGGCGAGGGCGGCATCGCGCGCTGGCTAAAGCTCTGCGACGGCTTGGGCCTCGATCGCGGCTATGTCGCGTCGCTGCGGGGTCTATTGCCGGCGACCCGGTTTGCGGTCGAGGCCTATGTGCATTTCGTCCGCGAGAAAACTTTGCTCGAGGCCATCGCCTCCTCGCTCACCGAGCTTTTCTCCCCCGCGATCATCAGCGAGCGCATCGAGGGGATGCTGAAAAACTACGATTTCGTCACCGCCGATACGCTCGCCTATTTTGCCAAGCGGCCGCCACAGGCGGAACGCGATTCCCGCTTTGCGCTTGATTACGTCAAGCACCATGCCCGGACGCCCGAAGCCCAGCAGAGCGTTGTCGCCGCGCTCGAGTTCAAATGCGATGTGTTATGGGCGATGCTGGATGCGCTCTATCATGCCTATGTCGCGCCCGGTCACGTTCCGCCCGGCGCCTTTGTGCCGGAAGATGCCAAGAACACCGATACGGCCAAATAGGAACAACGCATGAGCAACGAGCCGGCTGCCATTGCGTCCGACGCCCGGCCGCGGCTGCCGCGCGGCGTTCGTCTCGTGCACAACGAGGCGCAAGGCGGCTGGGTGCTGCTGGCGCCGGAACGCGTGTTCAAGGCCGACGCGGTGGCGGCCGAGATCGTCAAACGCTGCACCGGCGAAGCGAGTTTTCAAGCGATCGTCGACGATCTGGCAAAAACCTTCAACGCACCGCGGGAGCGGATTCTCGCCGACGTGACGGCAATGCTGCGGTCGCTCGCCGACAAGAAGCTTCTGGAGCTGTGACGTGGTCGAACGCGGTGGCGCTTCGCTCTATACACCGCTTGGACTTCTCGCCGAGCTGACGCATCGCTGCCCGCTGGGCTGTCCTTATTGCTCCAATCCGCTTGCGCTCGATGCGCGGGAGCAGGAGCTCGATACGCCCGCATGGGAGCGGGTATTCACCGAAGCCGCGGGCCTCGGCGTGCTGCAGGTTCATCTGTCCGGGGGCGAGCCCGGCGCGCGCCGCGATCTTGTCGAGATCACGGCCGCGGCGCATGCGGCCGGTCTCTACACCAATCTGATTACGTCCGCGGTCGGTATCACGGCGCAGCGACTCGAGCAGCTCGGCGATGCCGGCCTCGATCACGTGCAGATTTCAATCCAGGACAGCGAGCAGAAGAGCGCCGATCGCATCGCCGGCTATGACGGCGCCTTTACGCGCAAGCGCGCGCTGGCCGCGGAAGTCGTGCGCCTGAAAATTCCGCTCACCGTGAATGTCGTCGTGCATCGCGCCAATATCGACCGGATCGCCGAGATGGTGGGCTTGGCGCTTGAGCTCGGGGCAAGCCGGGTCGAGATTGCGCATGTCCAATATTACGGCTGGGCTCTCAGCAACCGCGCCGCCCTGATGCCGAACGCCGAACAGGTCGCGCGCGCCACCGCGACGGTGGCAGAACTACGCCGCCGCCATCACGGCGAGATCGTCATCGACGCGGTGGTCCCTGATTATCATGCGCGGCTGCCAAAACCTTGCGTCGGCGGCTGGGGGCGGCGCTCGCTCAATGTGACGCCGGCCGGCAGGGTCCTGCCGTGCCATGCGGCGGAATCTATTCCGGGGCTTGAATTCTGGTCGGTGCGCGATCATTCGCTTGCCGACATCTGGAAGAACTCACCGGCCTTCAACGCCTTTCGCGGCACCGCCTGGATGCCGGAACCGTGCCAAAGCTGCGCCCGCCGCGACGTCGATTTCGGCGGTTGCCGCTGCCAGGCCTTTGCGCTCACCGGCGATGCGCGCGCGACCGATCCGGTCTGCCACTTGTCGCCGGCGCACGATGCCGTCGTCGCCTTGTCCGAGGTGCGGAGCGAAGCGCCTTATCACTACCGACGCATGTGAAAGATGCCCGCGGTGGGCCCAAATCGTGATTGCACGCAGGGGGTGAAATGGCGGAGACTACCGGCAAGGAAGCCGGCACGACCGGACTTCCATACCGGGAGGAATGTCATGGTTCGACGCATATCGGCCGGCCCGATATTGGCCGGAACGCTTTGCCTATTGGCCGCAACGGCCTTCGCGCAGCAACAAGACAACAATTCAACGCAATCGCCCGCGGCTCCAGCCGCGGCCCCTTCGATGGCGCCGCCGCCCTCGATCGCGCCCGCGCCGCCGATGGCTCCGGCTGCCGCCGCGCCGGCTCCAGCTCCCGCAGTTGCTGCCGCGCCGGCACTGCCGCCAGGATCACCGCTGTTCGATCGCCCGCCCGGAAGCGAAGGTGCCAGCAAGCTCGCGCCGGTGCCGGCGCCGCCAATCGCGGCGGCCGCCGACAAATTGCCGCTCGACAAGCTCAAAGTGCCGAAAGGTTTCAAGCTTGAGGTTTACGCAAGCGGCATCGCCGACGCGCGAACGCTGGCGCAGAACGATGACGGCTCCGTGATTTTCGTCGGCAATCGCGTGCGCGACAAAGTCTACGCCATCGTCAACAAGGACGGAAAGCGCGACGTCAAAATCGTCGCCCAAGGGCTCTATCGCCCGAACGGCGTCGCGTTCAAGAACGGCACGCTCTACATCGCCGAGCTGTCGCAGATTTCAAAGATCGACAATGTGCTGGCCAATCTGGACAAGGGACCGCAGAAGCCGACCGTCATCTATTCCGATCTGCCGAAGGACGAAGCCCATGGCTGGAAGTATTTGGCGATCGGTCCCGACAACAAGCTCTATTTCGAGGTCGGCCAGCCTGGCAACAATGTCTTGCATGACGACGCGCACGGCCAGCTCCGCCGCATGAATCTCGACGGCACCGGCGTCGAGAAAATCGCGTTCGGCATCCGTAACACCGTCGGCTACGACTGGAATCCGAAGACCAAGGAACTTTACTTCACCGATAACGGCCGCGATTGGATGTCGGAGGACCTGCCGAACGACGAACTCAATCGTATCACCAAGCTCGGCCAGGACTTCGGCGAGCCGTATTGCCATCAGGGCAACATCCCCGATCCGACATTCGGCTGGGGGCACGACTGCAAGGACTACGTGCCGCCGATCGCGCTGATGGGTCCGCATGCCGCGGCCCTTGGCATGAAGTTCTATACGGGCAACATGTTCCCGGCGAAATATAAGGACAATGTCATCGTCGCCCGTCACGGCTCTTGGAACAGAACCAAGAAATTCGGCGGCGACGTGGTGATGGTGCAGATCAAGAAAGACGGCAGCGCCGGCGATATCGAGCCGATCGTCACCGGATTCTTGCAGCCCGACAATAATTACGTCGGCCGTGCGGTGGACGTGCTGGTGATGAAGGACGGTTCGCTGTTGATCTCCGACGACTGGAACGGCGCCGTGTGGCGTTTGAGCTACGGCACGAGCGCACGCACCGCGAGCCGTTGATCGCAACCGGCAAAGCCGGGGGCGAGATATGGGCCCCCGGTTTCTACGTCGCATTACTTTTCGCGGCACTTGATTGGAGTCCAAAAAAAAGTGCGCGGGATCGGGCTTGCGCTAACGGTTGCGTGCCTGGCGGCGGGCCCCGCCGCGGCGCAGAGCGTCAAGGACCGGCTGCCCACATGCCTCGCCTGTCACGGCGCGAATGGGCAGTCGGTTAACGCCGGCGTGCCTTCGCTCGGCGCCCAGCAGGTCTATTACGTGACGGTTCAGCTTTTGATGTTCCGCGACCGGATGCGGATCGCCGATCCGATGAACGATATGGCAAACGGCCTGACCGACGCCGACCTGCAAAGCTTTGCCGACATCATGTCGAAGCTGCCGCCGCCGCAGCCCGAGCCCGGCCCGGTCGACGAAACGCGGATCGGGCGGGCAAGGGCTTTGGTCGAGCAGAACCATTGCAATTTCTGCCATCTGGCGAATTTTGCCGGGCAGCAGAACGTCCCACACATCGCCGATCAGCGCGAGGATTATCTGGTCAAGGCGCTGCGCGGCTACAAGGACAATTCGCGGCATGGTTATGACGGCACCATGGCGGACGTGATCGCGCCGATTACGGATGACCAAATATTGGACTTGGCTTATTATCTTGCGCGTGTGCAGTAAGACGCCGGTGAAATAAGATGCCGGTGAAATAAGATTGGGGTGCCCGGGGTTGATCCGGCTACGCATGCCAGTAAGGATACGGCCCGGCAAGGCTATCGCATTCGAAAAGGGAGAGTGTAAACTTGGCGTAAATCGACCGGAGGCGACATCCGATGGGATGAACGCGCCGGGTTTTGGGGGTGAATTCAAAGCGGGAGGACGAGTATGACGGCCCTTTCCATCAACGGAAAATCCTACACTGTCGATGTCGAGTCCGACACTCCACTCTTGTGGGTGTTGCGCGACACGATCGGATTGACCGGAACCAAATACGGTTGCGGTATCGCCCAATGCGGCGCCTGCACGGTGCATATCAACGGCGTCGCCACGCGCTCCTGCCAGGTTCCGGTCGGCACCGTCGGCTCGAAGTCCATCACCACGATCGAATCGCTCGCCCAGAACGGCAAGCTGCATCCGGTGCAGCAGGCCTGGCTCGATCTCGACGTGCCGCAATGCGGCTATTGCCAGAGCGGCATGATCATGGCGGCGGTGTCGCTGCTTAAGACGAACCCGAAGCCCACCGATGACGACATCGATGCGGCGATGACCAATATCTGTCGTTGCGGGACCTATCAGCGCATCCGTGCCGCGATCCATGCCGCGGCCGGCAAGGCGTAAGGGAGCAGACGATCATGACACAAATGGCAAAATTCAATCGTCGCTGCTTCATCGTCGGATCGAGCGCCGTAGGCGCCGGTTTGGCGCTCGGCTTTGATCTGCCGTTCGGACCTGGCGCCGCGCGCGCCGAGGATGTGATCCGCGCCGCCGACGGCTCGCCGGAAGTCGATGCCTGGGTGGTGATCCGGCCCGACGACACCGTCGTCATTCGCATTGCCCGATCGGAAATGGGGCAGGGCACGCTGACCGGCCTCGCGCAACTCGTCGCCGAGGAGCTCGATTGCGACTGGTCGAAGGTCACAACCGAGTTTCCGACGCCGGGCGCCAATGTTGCGCGCAAGCGCGTGTGGGGCGATTTCTCCACGGGCGGCAGCCGCGGCATCCGCGAATCCAACGAATATGTCCGCAAGGGCGGCGCGACGGCCCGCGTGATGCTGATCCAGGCGGCGGCGAATTCCTGGAACGTTCCGGCCGCCGAGTGCACGGCCTCGAACAGCGTGATCACGCACAAATCGGGCAAGAAAACCACTTACGGCAAGGTCGCGGAAGCAGCCGCCAAGCTCGAAGCGCCGAAGGACGTGCCGCTCAAGGATCCGAAAACCTGGACCATAGCGGGCAAGCCGCTGAAGCGGCTCGACACCATGCCCAAGATCACCGGCCAGCCGATCTTCGGTATCGATACCCGGCAACCCGGAATGGTCTATGCCGCGATCAGCGCCTGCCCGACATTCGGCGGCAAGGTTGCGAGCTACGACGCCGCCAAAGTCACCGATATGCCGGGCGTCAAGAAGGTGGTGAAGGTCGGCGACAATGCTGTCGCGGTTGTCGCCGATTCCTGGTGGCGCGCGAAGAAAGCGCTTGAGGCGATGCCGGTCAGTTGGGACTTGGGCGACAACGCCAAGGTCTCGAGCGCCTCGATCGCGCAATTTCTCAAGGAAGGCCTCGACGCCGAGGAAGCCTTCGTCGGCAACAAGTCGGGCGACGCAAAAGGCGCGCTCGCCGGGGCGGCGAAGGTGGTCGAAGCGGTCTATTCCTACCCGTATCAGAACCACGCGCCGATGGAGCCGATGAACGCCACGGCGGTCTACACCTCCGACCGCTGCGACGTGTGGTGTTCGACGCAAAACGGCGAGGCCGCGCTCGCGGTAGCCGCCGAAGCGTCCGGCTTGCCGGTCGCACAATGCGACGTCCACAAGACGTTTCTGGGCGGCGGTTTCGGGCGCCGCGGCCAGAGCGACTATGTCCGCCAGGTCGTGACCATCGCCAAGGAAATGCCCGGCACGCCGGTGAAGCTGTTGTGGTCGCGCGAAGAGGACATGACGCATTGCTTCTATCACCCGATCACGCAGTGCAAGATGCGGGCGGGCTTCGACGCCAATAAGAACCTGATTGCGCTGCACATGCGCATCTCGGGTCAGTCGATCCTCGCCACGGTGTTCCCGTCGCGCATGGTCAACGGCATGGATCCGGTGACCTTCCAGGGCCTCGGCGCGAAGGGGCCGGAGGGCGAGTTCGGCTACAACGTGCCGAACCTTCTGATCGACCATGCGATGCGCAATCCCTCGGTGCCGGCCGGCTTCTGGCGCGGCGTCAATACCAACCACAACGCCATCTATGTCGAAACCTTCATGGATCAGCTCGCCCATGAAGTTGGCGAAGATCCGCTCGCGTTCCGGCTCAAATATCTGAAGCCGAAACATGCCGCCGTGCTCAAGGCGGTGGCCGACAAGGTGGGCTATGGCAAGCCTGCGCCGCAGGGCGTCTATCGCGGCCTGGCGCAGATCATGGGCTTCGGCAGCTACGTGGCGGCCTGCGCCGAGGTCTCGGTCAGCAATGGCCACGTCAAGATCGTCCGCATCGTCGGCGCCACCAATTCGGGCCATGCCGTCAATCCGGAGCAGATCGCGCGCCAGGTCGAAGGCTCGTTCGTTTATGGGCTCTCCGCCATGCTGTATGGCGAGTGCACCGTGCGCGGCGGCGCCATCGAGCAGAAGAACTTCGATACCTATCAGGTGATGCGCATCGACGAGATGCCGAAGGTCGAAGCCATCGTCATGCCGGACGGCGAATTCTGGGGCGGCGTCGGCGAACCGACCATCGCGGTGGCGGCACCGGCGGTACTCAATGCCATCGCGGCGGCGACCGGCAAGCGCATCCGCAACTTCCCGCTCAAGGACAACGACCTGAGCGCGGCCTAGCTACACACGGCGGCCGGAACCTTCTCCCTCCCCCCTGTGGGGGAGGGCGGGGTGGGGGGCCGCGAGGTGACCCTCAGCAATGACGCTCGCAGAAGATCGTCAACGCTTCCCCGTCACCTCCCGACCCCCCACCCCTAACCCCTCCCCACAAGGGGGAGGGGAATATTATGAACTCTCGCGCGATGACGATAACACGCATGTTGCTTGCGCTTTCGCTCACCGTGCCGGCGGCCAGTGCCGGCGCTGTCTCGCTCGCGCCTCCGGGTATCGCGGCCTGCTCGAACTGCCATCCAAAGAGCGGCGTCGATGCCGCGCCCAAACCTCTCGGCGGCCGCGATGCGGCCGACATCGTCGCGGCCATGACGGCGTTCCGCCATGGGACGCGTTCCGCAACCGTCATGGGGCGCATCGCCAAGGGCTTTTCGGACGACGAAATAACGGCAATCGCCGCGTGGTACGCGGCGCAGCGATAGGAACCGGATGATCGTCGGCGCCCAACAGAATCGCCGGCAAATTCTGTGTGGCGTTGCGGGAGCCGCGGCGGCTGCGTGGTCGCGCGCTGCCATCGCGCAGGCTGCGCCCCGCATCGTCATCGTCGGCGGCGGCTTCGCCGGCGCGAGTTGCGCGCGGGCGCTGCGCGAGATCGACCCGCGCATCTCAATCACACTGGTCGAGGCGCGGCGCGTCTATACGGCGCCGCCGCTCAGCAACGGCGTGCTCGGCGGCATCCGCGCTCTCAGCACTCAGCAATTCACCTACGACAAAATCGCCGCGGCCGGCATCAACGTCGTGATCGCAAGCGCGACCGGCGTCGATCCGCAGGCCCGACAGGTGACGCTTTCCAGCGGCGAGCGCCTGCCTTACGACCGGCTGGTGCTCGCCCCCGGCATCGATTTTCGCTGGGACGCGATTGCAGGCTATGGCGAAGCCAGCGCCGCGCAATTGCCGCACGCCTGGACGGCGGATGGCGAGCAAATCAAACTGCTGCGCCGCCAGCTCGAGGCCATGGATGACGGCGGCACGGTGGTGATTGTCGTCCCCGTCAATCCGGCGCGCTGCCCGCCCGGTCCCTACGAGCGGGCGAGCATGATCGCCTATTATCTGAAAACAAAAAAGCCGCGCTCAAAACTCGTCATCCTCGACGATAAGGACAGTTTCAGCATGCAGGCCCTGTTCCAGAATGCCTGGAAGGAGCTTTATCCGGGTCTCATCGAATGGATCTCGCCGTCATCCGGCGGCGACGTTGCTTCCGTCGATGCCGCGAAGAGGACGATCGCGACCGATTTCGACACGTACAATTTCGCCGTCGCCAATGTGATCCCGCCGCAGGTTGCCGGACGCATCACCGCCGCCGCTGGCGTCGCCGACCGCACCGGATGGTGTCCTATCGATCCGGTGACTTTTGAATCGCTGTTGCAAAAAAATATCCACGTGATCGGTGATGCGGCGATTGCCGGCGCGCTGCCGAAATCGGCCTTCGCCGCATCGGTCGAGGGCAAGCTGTGCGCGGCCGCACTGGCACGGTTGTTCGGCGGCGAGGCGCCGGTGACGCCCAAACTGGTCAGCAATTGCTACAGCGTCGTTGCACCCGGCTACGCCATATCGATCGCCGGCGTTTATCAGCCGGTCGACGGGCTATATGTTGAAGTGGAGGGCGCCGGCGGCGTGAGCCCGCTCGATGCCTCGCCGGCCTTCCGCGCCGAGGAAGCAAAATTCGCCGATGCCTGGTTCCGCACCAATACCGCAGCGATTTTCGGCTAGCGCTCTTGCTTGCCTCGCGGTGATCGCCGCCGGCAGCGCCCGGCCGGCTCATGCGGATGGGCTCGTGTCCTATGCGATTGTGGGAGATGCCATCCCGGCATCTCTGACCGGCGGGCAAGGCGATGCCGCGCGCGGCCGGACGATTGTCGCCGATCACAATCGGGGACTTTGCCTCCTCTGCCATTCCGGACCGTTTCCGGAGGACAGATTTCAGGGCACTATCGCCCCCGATCTGAGCGGCGCCGGTTCGCGCTGGAGCGAGGGACAGTTGCGGCTGCGGATCGTGGACGCGAGCCAAATCAACCCGAAGACCATCATGCCGCCGTTCTACCGCATCGATAATTTGGCCCGTGTCGCGGAGACTTATCGTAACAAGCCCGTGCTCACAGCGGTGGAAATCGAGGACGTGGTGGCCTATCTGATGACGTTGAAGTGAGGTCTGAAACGCAATGTCCGGAAACGGCCGATCGCGGCGCGAGGTTCTGAAAGCGGCAGGCGTGGTGGCCGGCGGCGCCGGCCTGGCTCGTCTCACAATATGCCCCGCCGGGGCCACGCCCGCCATGATGCAGGACGCGGTCCGCGACTTCGTCGGCGAAGCGACGGTAACAAAAGGCAAAGTGAAACTCGATCTGCCGCCGCTGGTCGAGAACGGCAATTCGGTTCCCTGCGTGGTTTCGGTCGAAAGCCCGATGACCTCGGCCGACTACGTTAAGGCGATCCACGTCTTCAACGAAAAGAACCCGCAGCCCTATGTCATCTCGGTGCGGCTCGGCCCGCGCTCCGGACGCGCGGCCTTCGCGACGCGCATTCGGCTCGCCGATTCGCAAACCGTAACGGCGATCGCCGAGCTTTCCGACGGCACGTTCTGGTCCGATGCGGCCGACGTCATCGTCACGCTTGCGGCTTGCATTGAGGATACGTCACACTGATGGCCCGCGCGCTCATCCATATCCCAGCGAACGCCAGGCGCGGCGAGGTCATCGAGATCAAAACCTTGATCTCGCATGTGATGGAGACCGGCTACCGCATCGGCGTGACCGGCCAGCCGATCCCGCGCGACATCATCGAGAATTTTGTTTGCCTCTATAACGGCGAAGAGGTCTTTCGCGCTCAGTTTTTCCCCGCAATTGCGGCCAACCCATACGTTTCGTTCTTCACCGTGGCGACCGAAAGCGGCACGCTGACATTTTCCTGGACCGACCAGCACGGCCAGACCCAAGTGCAGACCGCAGCGATCACGGTGGCATGAGACGGGCCGTGCGCCGCCTGACCACATTTGTCCTTTTTTCCGCACTCATCGCCACCGTCGCGGTTGCGGCGGCAATGCCGCTCAATGAGCGTCGCCCCGACAGCGACTTCATCGGCGCCGATACCCGCGCCATGCAAAACGACGACAGCGAAAATCCCGGGATGCTCGCGGTGCTCGACGGCGAGACGCTGTGGAACGAGAAGGCCGGCGTTACGGCTAAGTCCTGCGCGGATTGCCATGGCGACGCGCAAACCAGCATGAAGGGTGTCGCGGCACGCTATCCGGCCTTTGTGCCGTCACTCGGCCGCCCGGTGGATCTGGAACAGCGGATCAATATGAGCCGCGCCGACGATCAGAAATCGGCGCCGCTCGCTTACGAAAGCGCAAACCTGCTCGCCCTGACCGCCTATGTGGCGCGGCAATCGCGCGGCATGTCGGCCGAGGTAAAGGACGACGCGCAGTCGAAGCCCTTCATCGACGCCGGCCGCGACATATTCGAACGGCGCGAGGGGCAACTCAATCTGTCCTGCGCGCAATGCCATGACGATAACTGGGGCAAGCGCCTCGCCGCGAGCCTCATCCCGCAAGCGCATCCCACCGGCTATCCGATCTACCGGCTCGAGTGGCAGTCGGTCGGTTCGCTGCAGCGCCGGTTGCGCGGCTGCATGAGCGCTATCAGGGCCGAGGTCTACGACTATGGCGCGCCTGAACTCGTCGACCTCGAATTCTACCTGATGTGGCGATCGCGCGGCATGGCGATGGAGACGCCGGCAGTGCGGCCGTAATCGACATTGCCGGCTTGGCGCTCACCCCGTATGGTCCGGCGAAAATTTTTACGGGGATCGGACCGATGAACGACGTCGCCAACAACAGTGCCACCAAGAACAATGTCGCCACTTCGCAGCAGCCCACGAGCTACGCCGCGAAAGCCTGGCAATCCGACGTCATCGTCGATCTGATCAAGCATTATGGATTCCCCTATATCGCGCTCAATCCTGGCGCGAGCTATCGCGGGCTGCACGATTCGCTGGTGAATTACGGCGGCAACCAGCCGCCGATCCTGCTCTGCCAGCACGAGAAGATTGCGGTGCAGATCGCCCACGGCTACGCCAAGGCGACCGGCCGCCCGATGGTGGCGATCGTGCATGACGTGGTCGGCATGCTGCATGCGACGATGGGCATCTATTACGCTTATCTCGATCGCTGCCCGGTGTTCGTCATCGGCGCCACCGGCCCGATGGACGAAAGCCGCCGCCGCCCGTTCATCGATTGGATCCACACCGCAAACGTCAACGGCGAGCAGCTCCGCCATTACGTGAAGTGGGACTACCAGCCGTCGAGCATCGAGGGCGTGCCGGATTCTTTCGCGCGCGCCTTCGCCACCATGATGACGGAGCCGCAGGGCCCGATCTACATGTGCTACGACGCCTGGCTCCAGGAACAGCCGCTCGCCAAGGACGTGGCGCTGCCGGCGCCGTCGACCAATAAAGTGCCGGTGCCGATGGCGGCCGATCCGATCGCGCTCGCCGCCGTCGCCGACCGCCTGCTGGCCGCCAAATATCCGGTGCTGATGGCCGAATATGTGGCGCGCAACGAAAGCGGCTTCGATAATCTGGTGGCGCTCGCCGAGACCGTCGGCGCCGCGGTGTTCGACGTCCATGCGCGGCTGAACTTTCCCAACCGGCACCCGCTCAATCTGAGCTGCGAGAAAGAGATCTTTGCGGACGCCGATCTGATCCTGTCGCTCGATACCCGCGACTGGGAAAAGTCGACCCATTTCAACGACCGTACCAAGCGCCAGGTCATGCCGCATTATCCGGCGCATTGCGAAATGATCGAAATCGGCTTTGGCGAGATCAATTTGAGCAAATGGTCGATGGATTACGGCCGCATGCCGACCTGCAGCCTGCGCGTCCTCGGCGACACGCTCACCGCAATCCCGGAGCTGACGCGGCTGTGCCGCGAACGCATCGCCAAGGATCCGGCGCTGGCCAAAACTATCGCCGCGCGCACGAAACTGGTCGCGGCCAAACACGATGCGATGTTCAAAACCTGGGCTGACGAAGCCAAACAGGAGTGGGACGGACTGCCGACCACGCTGCCGCGGCTGGCGAGCGATATGTGGGAGGTGATCAAAGACGAGGATTGGGTGCTGACCGCCTGCACGCTGCAGGACTGGGTCTACAAGCTGTGGGATTTCGACAAGCCCTATCGCCATGCCGGCCAGGCGCTCGGCACCGGCACCCAGATCGGCGTCTCGCTCGGCGTCGCGCTGGCGCATCGCGGCACCGGCCGCCTTGTCGTCGACATTCAGCCCGACGGCGATCTGATGTTCGATGCCGGCGCGCTGTGGAGCGCCGCCAAGAACGGCATCCCGATGCTGATCGTGATGTACAACAACCGCGCCTATTACAATGATTGGGAGCATCAGATCCGGGTCGCGCATCACCGCGGCACGCCGGTCGAGCGCGCTTACATCGCGCAAGACATCACCGGCCCGGATCCCGATTTCGCGACCATGGCAAGAAGCATGGGCTGGTATGCCGAGGGCCCGATCGAAAACCCCGCCGACATCGTGCCGGCGCTCCGCCGCGCCATCGCGCAGGTGAAAGCCGGCAAGCCGGCGCTGGTCGATACGGTGGTAAGGCCGCGGTAATTTGGCTTTCCTCCCCCGCACGCGGGGGAGGTGGCGAGCGAAGCGAGCCGGTAGGGGCAAGTGACGGCTTGCTCGGAGCGAGCTAACCACTTTCACCGCGCTTTGCCCGCTTCAATTAGGATCAAGCTCCCTCCGGAGGGGGGTAGCGATTTTGGCTACTGGACCAAGTCGACTCATAAATGCTTTGACTAATTCGGCAGCGCATATATTCGGGTACTTGACGCAAGGGTTCTTCCACGAGTCTTTAAGATTGAGGGCCCGCTGCTTCCGAGGGCTTCAAATGGTAGGAACAATAGACGAGGCAAGAAAGGTCGCAATCGCACTTTTGGACGACCTGGAAGGTGGAGAAATTGCTATCGACGGCATTCTACTTAAGGCCAAGCGCCTTGCTCGATTGATGCGGGACACCGATTCGCAACGCTGGCTTGATCTTGAGATGTCTGGATATCCCGACGGATTCTATTTTTCTCAGTTAGGTACGTGCGAAAAGTATGCCGTAGCTGGCGGAAGGCTCAAAGTTGAAGAGGGAAAATACTACAAGCAGAGTCTTCCCGAGTTGGAAGCCAACTCAATTTCGGATGAGGCATTCTTACGCGCGCATACAACGGCTTCACCACCAGCTAAGGTCAAGGACTACCTTGAAAAGCGAGCCACCGAGGAGTTTATCGTCGGACAGATTAATATCCAGGTGAAGCGCAAAGAGGCTTTCGCGCAAAGCAAAAGTCTATTTGTGGCAATGAAATCAGCGATTCATAGTTACGCTACTGATTCCTTTTTGGCGATCGAACTTGGCGATATCGCGCAGGACGTTTTTGAAGCGGCCCGGAATGATGTTGACGCATTCATCAGGGCCCATTGTCCCAAGGCAGCTGAAAAGCTGATTGCTATCAACGAACGCATGGCTGACCACTCGCCGGAGTCGCGAACGGCCGCGCTGACTTCCTGCCGACGACTGCTGATGACGGTCGCAGACTCTCTTTTCCCTCCTCAAGCAGAGGATTGGAAAGACAGCAAGGGCAAGTCCAGAAAAGTGGGAGAAGAGCAACACAAGAACCGTTTGCTCGCCTACTTGTCAGACCTGAATCAGAGCCAAGGATCACGTGAGATAATTGAATCAGAACTCGAACATCTTGCCGCGCGACTCGATGCGATTTACGAGAAGACATGTAAGGGCGTTCACGTAGACGTATCTGAGCAGGAAGCACGTCTAGCGGTCATTCACACCTATCTGTTCGTGGCAGAGCTTGCGAGCGGCGATGCCGAGACGAATACTGCTGATATCCGAGAGCGACAGCAATAGCTTGATAATTCCCCCAGTGGGAGGGGAACGCGATCACTCTTTCACGCTTTTCACCGGCGTCTCCGGCGTCAAGCCGCCGCGGCGTCGCGCGAGAGTTTCTTTGCCGGTTACTTCCCATTGGCCGTCGACCGCGCGGCTCGCATAGGTGTCCCAGACCGCATCCCAGTCGCCGAGCGAATAACCGAACCACGGCGGTTGCGGCGTCAGCGCCGGCAGGCCGAGTTCTTCCCAGATCTTGCGGGCGCCTTCCATGAATTCGCGCTTCGGCAGCGCGATCGGCGGCGCCGGCTCCTTCAGCGTCGCGTCGATCAGCATGGTGGACTCAAGGCCGCGCGGTCCCGACTTGGGACCGTGTCCGGCGGCCCGGTAGGGCATGATCAGCACGTCGTCGATCGGATTGGCCCGATAGGCGAGCGACCACAGCACCGCATCGGCATTTTCCGGATTGATGTCCTCGCTCACCGCGACGACGTATTTGCCGATATCGGCCTGCAAGGTCGCCGTGCCCTGCAGCGCGCGCCAGACTTCGCTCTTCGGCGTGCCGTTGGCGCATTGCACGAACACCACCTTGCGCAAATTGGTCAGCGGCTCGTGCAGGACGACGCGGCGGACGCCTTTGATATTCAGGGTGTCGCGCAGGTGCGCTAGATAGCGCGGCTCGTAGGCGACGCGCTTCATCACGCTCGATTCGCTCGGCGTCACTTCGCTCAAGATTGAAACCCAGACCGGTTTCTTCTTGTGCGTGATGGCGGTGACCTGCATCGACATGTTGAACTCTTCGAGCATGACGTGTCCGTGGCTTTCGCCGAACGGCCCCTCCGGCTCGAGCAGTTCCGGATCGATCAGACCTTCAATCACATATTCGGCGTCCGCCGGCACGTCGAGATCGACACTCGCGGCCTTGACGATGCGGATCGGAGCGCCGGCGAGGCCGCCCGCCACCGCCATCTCGTCGCAATCGATCGGCAGCTTTTGCGGTCCGGTGAACATCACCACCGGCGCGCAGCCAACCACGATGGCGATCGGCATCGGCTTTTTCAGCTTGCGGTATTTCTGCCAATGCACGTAACCGCCGGCGCCGCCGATGCGCGCCGCCATGCGCACGCCGAGACGATCGGTGGCCTTCAGCCCGCCCCGATAGGTGCCCATGTTGCGGATGCCGGTGTCGGGGTCCTGGGTGATGCAGAGCGTTGCCGTCAGGTAGGGCGCCGAGTCGTAGCCCGGCGTCGAGATCGGCACCGGCAGGAGCTTCAGTCCGCCGCCGGGCGCGCGCAACGCGTCGCCCTTGATGACGACCTCTTGGCAGGGCGCCGTCGTGACCCGCACCGGCGGGATCGGATTGGCAATGGCATGAAGCCAGGCGTCGCCGATGGCCTCGACCGGCCGGCCCATGCCGACCGCGTAGATCTCAGCGGACGCCGCTAGCGCACCAATCGCGACCGGCGCGTCGTAGCGGTGGCCCGATGAATCGACGACATTGGTGAACATAAAGCCGCGCCGGTCTTTCTCGTGCAAGCCGCCCTGGAACTGCCAGCGCACCAGCGGATGCAACTCGGTGTCCTTGTTGATCGGCCGATCGATCCGCCGTAGCAGCCCGGCCGCATCGAGCCGCGCAAGGTGGTCCTGAAAGTCGAGCGGCGGGCCGGAGGGCCGCGATTTTCTGGAGTCGATCTCGGGCTTGTCGAGCATCGCAATCGCCTTTCGTTGCGCCGTCATCACCGGGCTCGTCCCGGTGATCCCGATAATCGGGTACGGCGGTCCGGGATGGCCGGAACAAGTCCGGCCATGACGCAATGTTACTTCTTATTCTTCTCGTAGTCGGCAATGATCGGCTTGGCATGACGGAAGGCATCGACACCGACCGGCGCTCCGCAATAGATCATGATCTGCGTCAGCACGGCGCGGATCTCGTTCGGCGTCAGGCCGTTGGTGAGCGCGCCGCGCACGTGCGTCTGGAACTCGTCCATCTTGCCGAGCACCGCGATCATGCCGAGATTGAGGATCGAACGCTCGCGGGGCTTCAGCGTTTCATCGCCCCAGGTCTCACCCCAGCAATATTCGGTGAGGATGCGCTGAAAATCGCGGTTGAAATCGTCGACGTTCTGCAGCGCGCGATCCACATAGGCTTCGCCCAAAACCTGGCGACGTTTGGCAAGCCCGATATCGTAGCGTTTCTGATCCATGATGTTTTCTCACTCGTGTTTGATTTGAATTATTCTTTGTCGGGCTCGCCCTTCCAGCGTTTGACCATGCCGGTATCGATGCCGAACAGGTCGAGCAACCGGCCGCAAGTGTGGTTGATGATGTCATCGACGGTTTGCGGCCGATTATAGAACGCCGGCACGATCGGCGCGACGACGGCGCCGATGTCGGCGAGCGTCGTCAGGCTGCGCAGGTGGCCGCCATGCAACGGCGTTTCGCGCAGCGCCAGCACCAGGCGGCGCTTTTCCTTGAGCACCACGTCGGCGGCGCGCGACAACAGCGACGAGGTCACGCCGGTTGCGATCTCGCTCATGGTGCGGATCGAGCACGGCGCGACAATCATCCCCATGGTCGGAAACGAACCCGAGGAGATCGCGGCGCCGATATCGCCGACCGGATAGTTCACTGACGCCAGCGCGCGGACGTCCTTCGGCTTGAGGTCGGTCTCGTAGACCAGGGTCATTTCCGCCGACTTGCTCATGACCAGATGGGTCTCGACGCCTACCTTGCGCAGCATTTCCAGAAGCCGCACGCCATAGATCGTGCCCGAGGCGCCGGAAATGCCGACGATCAGCCGGGCTGGGGTCTTCCCGCCAGTTCCATCGGTCGTTTTGGCAGCGCCTTTGGCCATTTCCGCCCTCGTTCCTTCGGCGCCGGTTGTGCCACGAGTAGGGTGGACATCGCAACGCGATGCCCACGCGTCCGTGTCAGAGCCGGCCTACGCAGCGGTGGCGTCGAACGCGCGGATGAGAACGCCGGCGGCCTCTTTCGGAAATGTCACGCCCAGGACGTTTTCATAGGCCGCCACATTGGCGCGTGCAGCCGCGGACCGCGACGTGGCCGTGCCGAGCGGCCCGGAGCGGCTGAATTCGTAGAGCGCCTCCTGCTGCAGGCGCTCGGCTTCGAGCTCGACCGCTTTCACCTTGTCGCGGAAGGCTTCCTGCCTGGCGGGCTCGACCAGTGTCACGGCGCCTTTCAATTTGCGGCGTGCATCGCGGATCGGGACGATGGTGAGGTTGCGCCAATCGCGTACATTGTCGTCGAGCATTTTGACCTCGTCCGCCGATAACTGACGATCATCGGAGGCGAGCCAGAACAAGAACAGCAGCAGATTGACGTCGACGCCGAAGCGGTCTTGCAAGGCGATACAGGCGTCGGAGACGCCTGACTGCCGGTAGAGCTTCAGTGAAAAGCGCCAGAACGGCGTCTCGGTTGGTGGTTGCTGGTTGGGCATGGCTATGCCGTTTTCACCCCGAGCTCAGTTTGCTCCTTGGCGTAAGCCGCATCCATGCGCGAGGCGAGGCCGTGCCGGGCGAGCTCGGTCGCGAACAGGCGGCGGATTTCCGGTTTCTCGTCGATGTAATCGATCTGATCGCCGCCGATGCGTTTGGAGATCCACGCTTTCGGTACGCCCTGTGCGTTGCGGATGGCGACGCCTTCGTGCTTGAAGGCGAGATAACGTGACGGCGTCGTGCCGGTGTTGAAGTGCTGGTGAAACCACATATTGGGCGGCACGATCATGGTGCCGATCTCCCAGTCGAAGCGCTGCGGTTCCTCGCCCTCCGGCCACATCAGCGAAAAGCCTTCGCCCGACAGCACGATGACATGCGCGCCCGGCCCGTGCGCGTGGCCTTTCTTGTAGGTGCCGATCGGGAATTGCGAGATGTGGCTGTTCATCGAGCCCTTGGCCATGTTGAAGCGGATATGGCCGCCGCCGGCGCCGCGTTCCGTCGCCGTGACCAGCGGAAGATTGACGGCGTCGGGCACGAAATTCGTCGTCAGCAAAAAGCCCTTCTGCTCGCCCTTCGAGCTGAAATAGTCCGGCTCGCCGGCGAAGCGGTCCTTGAAGTCGTATTTGGTGTTGAAGATGAAATCGAGATCTTCATAGAGATTGATCACCGGCGGCCCGTTGGTGACCGCGACATAGCGCGCCGGCTCCAGACCTGAGCCGTTGAAATGCTGGTGATGGCAATTGAGCGGGATGGCGAATAGCGCGCCGGTCTTCCACTCGAAGGTGATGCGGGCGCCGGCGTCGTTCCACACCGTGGTCGAGCCGCGGCCCGACAGCACCAGAATCATCTCCTCGTATAGCTGCCGGTGCGGCGGCAGAGTCTTGCCCGGCGGTATCTCCATCACGTAGCAGTCGTTCGAGGTGCGCGAGGCGTCGTGATTGAGAAACACCGCATTGCCGCCGCGCCGCGCCCACGGCTTCAGTGCCACGGTATTGAGGTTTTTAACGTAGAACGACGGGATAATGTCGAGGCCTTCGGCCTTCACCCAGCGGGTATAGGGCGTTTCCTTCTCGCTCTTGAACTTGCTGGCGAGTTCATCGGAAACGACGGCGTTCTTTTTGGCAGATTCGGCCATTCGGCTCTCCTTAGAGTTCTAATCCTCGATGCGATCTTAGCGAAAAATTGCCAGTCGCGCAGGGTCAAAATCTCCCGCGTCTAGCGGTGTTCATGGTCGTGCTCATGATCATGGTGCTGGTCGTGGGGATGATCGTGGTCATGATCATGATGATGGTGGTGATGACCATGCTCATGCCCGTGATCGTGTTCATGATGATGCAGGCGCTGGCGTGGCCGCGGGCCGCGCGGGTCCTCGCTGAAGACCAGCGATTTGATGGTGACCGGCACCGTGTAGGACGGCATGCGGATGCGGCCGAGATCGATATAGTCGAAGTCCCAGAGCACGACGCCGTCGATGACCAGCAACTCGCTCTCGACACGCAATTCGTCGCGCAGGATATGGCCGAGCGTCTGCGCCACGTCGCCGTCGAGCATAATGTAGAGCGGTAGTTTCTTGGCAATGCGGCCGGCAAGCCCGCGCGCGATGCCCGCGGCGAATGCGGCGAGCCGCTCGTAGGACGGCATGCCGGTCCAGCGCAAAGCGAGCGCAACGTCGCGGTCGGTGTCGGTGACGTCGAAGGCCGTCAGGTGACTGCGGATCGCCGCGGCGAGTTTTTCCGGGTCGATCGCATCATCGCAAACAAATGGCGGCAGCACGACCTGAAGATTACGGCGCGGCAACAGCGTGCCGGGCGACGAGATGTAGCTGGTGTTGCCCGACAGCTGCACGCTGTATTCGGAGGCGCCGAGCGCGGTGGCGCGGATGCATTCGCCGGCCGGCAGTACCGGCCAAGGGAAAGCGCCGGATTCTATGCGCGCGTGGATGGCGCGGCCGAGCCGCGGCCCCATATCGCCGAAGTCGCGCGTCTCGCGCTGATAGATGTATTCGGCGACGCCGCCCGAGAACATCGCGCCGTCGATACGGCCAATTCCAGCACCAAGTTCGGCGATGCGGTCGGTGAGATACAGATGTTCGATGTCGTGCGGCAACGGGTTCGCTGTGATCGCGGCAACAAGCGCGTCCGCCATGCCGTCGGCCACCTTGTCGAGATCCGCCGGATCGATTGTGTCGCCGCGGTTCCAGGAAAATCCGGCGCGCTTGGCGTGATGCTTTCCGGCCGGATCGAGCCGCATAATCGTGCCGCCCTCGACGACCTGCAGCCGCCCGCCGATATGGACCGCGGCGGTCGCCACCACTTTGCCGTTGTCGAGCAGGCCGAGCTTGGTGGTGCCACCGCCGACGTCGATATTGAGGATGCGCTTGTGCTCGTCGCTCGACACCCGCGCCGCGCCGGAACCGTAGGCGGCGAGCATCGCCTCCATGTGGTGGCCGGCGGTCGCGGTGACGAATTCGCCGCCTTGCTCGGAAAGGATCGCGGCGATGCCTTGGGCATTGTCGCGCCGGAGCGCCTCGCCGGTCAGGATGACGACGCCGGTATCGATGCGCTCGGGCGAGAGTCCGGCCGCCGCATAGGCGTCATCGATAATCGCGCCGAGTTTTGCATCGTCGATGCGCTCCTCGCTCTGGTAGGGCGTGAGCGCGACCGGCGACTGGAACAAGGTCTCGCGCGCCACGACGTAATAGCGGCTGGTCATGTCCTCGGCCAAGCGGCGCAAATGGACGCGCGAGAAAATCACCTGGGTGCCCGAGGAGCCGATATCGATACCGACCGTCGTCAGCGCGACATTGTCCTGACGCCACAGCGGATTGTCCTCGATCGGACCGTCGTCGACCTCGATATCGTGGTCGTGATCGGTGTCGTCGGCATGCATATGCACGACGTCGCGGCCATAGAGGTGGTCGGCGAGCGTGTGGCCGGTCTTCTTGTTGTCGTCGGCCATTCGGTAAACTCCAGGGCGGAGTTAATCTCGCGACCGGGTTCGCAGGTCAATACCGCCGCCGTGCCGCAGGATTGGAGCCTCGACAATGACCGAAAATGGCTTGATTACGCTGCCGAGCAGGCATGGCGCCAAGGAAACGATCGATCGCCTCGTGGCCGAGGTCGAAGCCAAGGGCATGACGGTATTCGCGCGGATCGATCACGCCGCAGGCGCCAAACGGGCCGGCATGGCGCTGCGGCCGACCGAAGTTCTGATCTTCGGCAATGCCAAAGGCGGCACGCCGCTGATGCAGGCCGGCCAGACCATCGGCATCGATCTGCCCTTGAAGGCGCTAGCCTGGGAAGATGCCGACGGCAAGACGTGGCTGTCCTATAACGAGCCGGCCTGGCTGGCGCAGCGCCACGGCATTGCGGGCGTCGCCGAGGTCACGGATCGGCTGGGCGGGGCGCTTGCGGCCGTAGCGAAAGCCGCGACCGGGTGAGGACCGGACCAGCGCTCAACTCACCGGAATCACATTGACGGACACGTCGATGCGCTGCCCGCCGGAACCGAGAATAACCCCGTCGATCGGCGCCACGTCAGTGTAATCGCGGCCGACCGCCAGCATGACGTGATCCTCCAAAGCGAGCACCGCATTGGTCGGGTCGAAGCCGATCCAGCCGGCCGCCGACCCGCACCACAACAGCACCCAGGCATGCATGGCGTCGGCGCCTTGCAGTCGCGGCTCGCCCGTGCGCGGCGCCGTCCGCAGATAGCCGCTGACATAGGCGGCCGGCAGGCCGAGGCCGCGCAGCCCGGAAATCATGATATGGGCGAAATCCTGACACACGCCGCGCCGCAGCGCGAACGACATCGGCGGCGTCGTGGTCACGGTGGTGGCGCCGATCTCATAGACGATATCGGCCTTCATGCGGCCGATGAGCTCGGTTGCGGCTTCGAGCAGCGGCCGATCAGGCGAAAAACTCTGCCGCACATAGTCGCGGATCTCCGGATCAAGCGAGACAATGCGGCTCGGAAACAAAAAATGCGCCGGCGACAAGGGGCCGATGTCGCTCGTCGCAAAAGCTTCCTCGCGGACTTTCTCCCAAGGCGGCGTCTCGGACGGCACGGGCTCGGGGTCGACGGCGACGCGTGCCGACAGTTTTACCGTCAGCGTTTCATGCGGCGTGTCGACCTCGATCCAGGTCAGGCGATTGCCGAAGAAATCCTGGCCTTCGCGCCGCTGCGCCGGCTCGGGCAGAATTTGCAGCGCCGCGACATGCACGCGCTCGCCGTCACGCGACACCGGCGTCAGCCGCAGCACGTGGCGCGCGCGGGCGACCGGCGTCGCATAGCTGCAAGTCGTGGTCTGCCGCACGTCGTAGATCACGCCAGCGCCTCCCACATCAATTCGGTGCGGTCGTTGCTGGTAAGGAAGGTCGAGCCGATCGCGTCCGACAGTTTCATCAGCGAATCCTCGAGATCACCGATCAGCGCTTCGTCGACCGCCGCCGCATTGGCGGTGCGCAGCCGCGTCGCGATCGCAGCGGCGATTTGCTGGACCGGCGACAGCCGGCCGCTGACATTTTGCTTGGGCAGCGAGGCGAGGTGGGTCTCGATGCGTTCGAGTTGAAACACCACCGAGCGCGGATTGTTGGGGTCGAGCATCACCAGATCGACAACGGGTCCAAGCGCCGCGATCATCACGTAGCGCTGGCGGTAGCTGATCTGGCTGTCGGCGAGATCGAGCAGCACATCGAGACCGCCGTCCGGCGCGCCGGAGCCCGCGAAGGCGCGGATCAGCCGGCAGGTCAACAGCGCGCGCTCGATACGGCGGCCGAGCTCGAGAAAGCGCCAGCCGGCGGCCTGGGTCATGTTTTCCTGCGCCAGGCCGGACAGTGCCGCGATGATGCGCAGCGCCGCTTCGATGCGCTCGGCGATCGCGCTTTCGGTCGGACCGACGGCAAGCTGCGCCGCGTTCAATTTGGCGAGGTCATTGATCGCGCGCCACGCGTCCGGCGACAAGCGGTCGCGGATCACGGAAGCAGCGGCGCGCGCCGAACCGACGAGGCGAGGCAGCGCGCCTTCCAGATCGCCGCGGGTGAGCACCGCCCGCGCTAGGAATGTCGCCGGCGCCGCATGGGTGTCGCCCGGAATGGCGCTCCAGGCGCCGAGCAGCGAGCCGATGCTGGCCAGCACCGGGCCGGAGGCCTCGTCGGCGACGCGATTGATCATGGCGCGGATGACGCGCAGCGTCGCCTCGGCGCGTTCGATATAGCGCCCGACCCAGAACAGATTGTCGGCGGCTCGGCTCGGCAGCAATCCGCTGGTCCGCTGCACCGGCATCCGCTCCGCGGACGGTAACATGGTCGTCTCGGCGACCGGGCCGTGCGCCAGCACCCAGGCGTCGGCGGTCGCAGCCCCGCGCTGCAAGCTCACGGCGCGGGCATCGATATCGTCGGCGATGCGCACGAAGCCCGCGGGCAAAACCTGCCAGCCGTCGCCGACCTTGGCGAGGAACAGCCGCAGCGTGAACGGCCGCGGCTGCAGGCGCCCGTCACGCCAAACCGGCATGCTGGACAGGGTCACGGCTTCCTGCGCCACGTAGTCGATGCCGCGGTCGCGGATCGATTGCATCAGCGTCCGTCGCTCCGCAGGCTCGAGCTTGGCGCCGAGGATTTCGCTGCCGTGACGGCTGTCGGGAAGATTCTCGGTGAAGGCCGACGCGATCACCATGCTGTCGAGTTTTTCGAGCATTTCTTCGCGCATGTCGGCGCGGCCGAGCCACCAGGTCGCGACATTCTGCATTTTCAGATCGGCGCCGAGCACGATCGGCGCCAGCGCCGGCAGGAACGCAAGCATGGCGCGCGCCTCGACGAGGCCGGCGCCCAGCGCATTGATGATCACGATCTTGCCGTCGCGCACGGCCTGGAGGAGGCCCGCGACGCCGAGCCGCGACGCGGCGTTGAGTTCGAGCGGATCGGCGAAATCGGCATCGATACGCCGCAGCAGCACCCCGGTTCGCTGCAGGCCGGAGACCGTGCGGATGAAGACGCCGTCGTCCTGGACGACGAGGTCTTCGCCTTCCACCAGCAGCAGTCCAAGATAGCGCGCGAGATAAGCGTGCTCGAAATAAGTTTCGTTCAGCGGTCCGGGCGTCAAGAGCCCGATGCGGGCATCGTCGCGGCGATTGAGCGCGAACAGTTCGGCCTGAAGGGCCTGATAGAACGGCGCCACGCGCTCGACGCGCGCGGTGCGGTAGATGTCGGGAATGGCGCGCGACAGCGCCAGTCGGTTCTCGATCGCGTAGCCCGCACCCGACGGTGCCTGGGCGCGATCGTTGAGCACCCACCAGCGTCCGTCGGCGCCGCGGCCGACGTCGACGGCATAAAACCGTAAATGCGCGCCGCCCGGCGGATCGACGCCGACCAAAGGCCGCAGAAATTCCGGATTGCCGGCGATCAGGGCCGCCGGCAGCCGGCCGTCGCGGGTCAGCGTTCCGGGCCCGTAGGAATCCTTCAGCACCGCCTCGAGAAGCTCGGCGCGCTGGATGAGGCCTGCTTCCAATTGCCGCCATTCGCCGGGGTCGATGATCAGCGGAACATGGCTGAGCGGCCATGGCCGTTCGATGCCGGCGGCGTCCTCATAGACGCGGTAGAATACGCCGGAATCGCGCAGATAGCGGTCGGCAGCAGCGAACCTTCGGTTGATCTCGTCGCCGCCAAGCGCCGCCAGCATGGAGAGGAACGGCTGCCAATGCGCGCGCACGCGGCCGTCGGCATCCATCATTTCATCGAAAATGCCGGGAAGCGGCCGGTAGCCGGCGACAAACGGCTCGAGCGCGGCATTCGGTGCTGCGACGGCGGTGTCGAGTTGGATGGACATTGGCACGTTAAACTTGGGGCACGGTAAGCTTGGCGCGGGGAGCGAGCGGGTCCTTTGTCAGGACGACCGGCGCAGGTCGAGCGTAGTGGGATATTCAAGCGATGTCTCAAGCGGCGGAACATCGATGATCCCACCGGTGTGACCGATGTCCTCGAAGCGGGCGCGCCGGCGCCCTTCCGCCTCGTAGGAATTGACCGGGAAGGTCTCGTAATTACGGCCGCCGGGATGCGCGACGTGATAGACGCAGCCGCCCAGCGAGCGCCGGTTCCAGGTGTCGACAATGTCGAATGTCAGCGGCGCATGGACACCGACGGTCGGCTGCAACGATGCCGGCAAATCCCAGGCTTTGAAGCGAACGCCGGCGACAAACTCGCCGGACCGGCCGGTGGCGACAAGCGGCACGCGTCGGCCATTGCAGGTCACGGCGAGACGGTCCTGATTCATGCCGGTGACTTTGACCTGCAATCGTTCGACGGAGGAATCGACGAAACGCACGGTGCCTCCAGGTTGGCCTTCTTCGCCCAAGACGTACCAAGGCTCGATCGCCGACCGCAGTTCGAGATCGACGCCGCGATGGTGCACGCTGCCGCATAATGGAAAGCGGAACTGGCGCTGCGCTTCGAACCAGCCTGGATCGAAGACGTAGCCCGCGGATTTGAGGTCTTCCAAGACCTCCAAGAAATCTTTCCACACAAAATGCTCGAGCATGAAGCGGTCGTGCAGCGCCGTGCCCCAGCGGACGGGCTTACCTTCGTGCGGCGTCTTCCAGAACCAGGCAATCAGCGCCCGCAGCAACAATTGCTGCGCGAGACTCATGCGCGCTTCCGGCGGCATTTCGAACGAGCGGAATTCCACCAGACCGAGCCGGCCGGTCGGGCCGTCCGGCGAAAACAATTTATCGATTGAGATTTCGGTGCGGTGCGTATTGCCGGTGACATCGACCAGGATATTGCGGAACAGCCGATCGACCAGCCATGGCGGGACGAATCCGGGCTCGCCGGGCCGCGGCACATGCCCGACCGCGATTTCGAGTTCGTAGAGCAGGTCCTGCCGCGCCTCGTCGATGCGCGGCGCCTGGCTCGTCGGACCGACGAACAGGCCTGAAAACAAATAGGACAGCGACGGCCGCCGCAGCGTGTAGAGCACAAGGCTCTTCAGCAAATCGGGCCGCCGCAGGAACGGGCTGTCGGCGGCCTCGAGCCCGCCGAGCACCACGTGATTGCCGCCGCCGGTGCCGGTGTGGTGGCCGTCGAGCATGAACTTGTCGGTGCCGAGCCGCGATTGATGGGCGTCCTCGTAGATGCCGCGGGTGATCTCGATCGCTTCGCGCCACGAAGTGGCGGGATGGATATTGACCTCGATGACGCCAGGATCCGGCGTGACTTTGAGGACGTTGAGCCGCGGGTCGGGCGGCGGCCCGTAGCCCTCGATATGGATCGGCAGATCGAGCTCGTCCGCCGTCGTTTCGATGGTGGCTACCAGATCGAGATAGTCATTGAGCGTTTCGACCGGCGGCATGAAAACGCAGACGCGGCCGTCGCGCGTCTCTACGGCGAGCGCGGTGCGGACCGGTGAATGGGATGAGCCCGATGCTTCCGCCACCGCGCCGGGCAAATGTTGCAACACGAGGGTTTCGGGCGCGAGCGGCGGCGACGGTGCCTCCGAGCCGGTCGAGCCGTGGGGGACCCGCAGCGGGATCGGATGGGTGATGCGCGGATCGGACAACGGGATGCGCACGGCGAACGGATCGGCCGGTACCGGCTGCGGATTGTCGACCGCGGCTAGATGGGGCAGCGATTGCAACGGCAAGCGAAAGCCAAGCGGCGAATCGCCGGGGACCAGGAACAGGCGGCCGCGGCGTGTGCGCCAGATTTCGCTGAGCCATCCCGGTTTGGCCTGCGCGGTCCAGCGTTGGATCGGCAGCACGAAACCTCTGGGCTCGCCGAGTTCACTGTCCAATAATTTGAGGATACGCGCGCGTTCCACCGGATCGTTGATCTTGGGATCGGTGGGATCGATATTGTGCGGGATCAAACCTTGCTTCAGCAAACGGTCGACCGGATCCTCATAAGCCGGCTGTACGTAATCGGCTTTAAGTCCGGTTCGCGCTGCGACGCCCTCGGTGAAGCGCCGGGCATCCTCGGTCGTGACTTTGTGGTCGGCTGCCTCGCGCGCAATCAGGTCGTGCTCGCGCCAGATCGGCACGCCGTCGCGGCGCCAATAGAGCGCGAAGGCCCAGCGCGGTAGCGGCTCGCCGGGATACCATTTGCCCTGCCCGTAATGCAGGAGACCGCCCGGCGCGAAGCGGTCGCGCAGCCGCCTGATCAATTCGTCGGCGCGTTCGCGCTTCATCGGACCGAGCGCATCGGTATTCCATTCGGCAGACTGATAGTCGTCGACCGAGACGAAGGTCGGTTCGCCGCCCATGGTCAGGCGCACATCATACTTTTTCAGATCGGCGTCGATCTTCTCGCCGAGTGCGTCGAGCGCGGTCCAGGCTTCTTCGGAAAACGGCGCCGTTACCCGCGGCCGTTCCGCGATCCGGGTCACGGTCATGTCGAAGGCGAAGCTCACCTCCGCCGGCTCGACCAATCCGCTGATCGGGGCTGCCGAGCGATAATGCGGCGTGGCGGCGAGCGGGATGTGGCCTTCGCCGCAAAGCAGACCCGACGTCGGGTCTAAACCGATCCAGCCCGCGCCCGGCAGATAAACCTCGGTCCAGGCATGCAGGTCAGTGAAATCATGTTCGGCGCCGGCGGCGCCTTCGAGCGGCTTTACGTCGGGGCGCAATTGAATGAGGTAACCGGATACGAACCGCGCCGGCAGGCCGATGTGACGCAGGAGCTGCACCATCAGCCATGCCGAATCGCGGCAGGAGCCGGCGCCGGAGGTGAGCGTTTCCTCGGGCGTCTGCACACCCGGCTCCATGCGGATCAGGTAGCGGACCACGCCCTGCAGGCGCTGATTGATCTCGACCAAGAAGTCGACGGTGTTGCGCGGCTCGCGCGAGATCGAGTCGATCAATTTCTGCAGCAGCGGCCCGGCCGGTTCGGGCTCGACAAAGGCCGCCAGGTCCTCGCGCAATTCCGGGTCGAACTTGAACGGCCACTTTTCCGCGCTGGGCTCGACGAAGAAATCGAACGGATTGATGACCTCCATGTCGGCGAGGAGATCGACCGTGATGGAAAATTCGGTGGTCTTTTCCGGAAAGACGAAACGAGCTTGCCAGTTGCCGTGCGGGTCCTGCTGCCAGTTCACGAAATGCTGGGCCGGCGTCACCTTGAGCGAGTAGCTCGGGATGCGGGTTCGGCAATGCGGTGCCGGCCGCAATCGGACGATCTGAGGCCCAAGCCCGATCGGACGATCGTAGGTGTAGCGGGTGGCGTGGTGAAGCCCGACGAGGATCGACATGCTGCTACGCGTTACACCCTAATGTGCCGCATAATTATGCAAGTTTCATGCAATTTCCGGGCCGCCAGCGAAGGAATTTGGGCCCCCGTTGCCGCCGTCGCGGCGACTAAGCACTTATCGCCCCGAGACGCCACCGCGTATTTATTCTGGCTGTTCCGTCGGCTTGGCATTAACTTTTGCGCATAAAATCCGTGGTCCCGTGCGGTGGCGGGGTCAGGATAAGAGATTGAAGCGTCCGGAACTTTCTCGGTTCGCGTGCGTTCGGTCGCGTGAGGGAGCTCGTATGACCGGTCAAGGCCCTGAGGGCGTCTCCGCGGCGGCGCTCGGCCTCGATGCCTTTTCGGATATCGACCAGCGCGTATTGGACGCCATTCCGGCGGGTTTTTGCGTTTGCCGGGCCGACAGTGGCCTTGTCCGTTTCAATCGCCGCGCCGTCGAGTTGTGGGGCAGAGCGCCTCCGCTCGGCGATCCGAGCGATCAGCACGGCGCGACATTCCGGCGTTTTCGGGCGGACGGTGAACGCCTCGACTTCGGCTCCACCCCGGTTGCCGCCGCGATGCGCAGCGGCAAGCCGATCTTCGGCGCCGAATTGATCATCGAGCGGCCGGACGGGTCCCGCGTGCCGGTGCTGATGAATGTCCAGCCGGTGAAGGATGCGTCAGGCCGCGTCGAGGGCGCGGTCTGCAGCTTTCAGGAGCTTACCGAGCGCAAGCGCGCCGAAGAAGTCCTGCGCCGCAGCGAAGCGGAATTGCAATCGGTCATCAATCGCACGCCATTCATGCTGGTGCGGTGCAGCCGCGACCTCCGTTACAGCTTTATCAGCGAGGCCTACGCGCATCTGATCGGCCGCCGCCGCGAAGACGTTGTCGGCAGGACCGTCCGCGAGGTGCTCGGCGCCAAGGGCTACGACACGCTGCGGCCCTATACCGAGCGGGTGTTGCGCGGCGAGGCCGCGGATTTCGAATGCGACATCGAATTCCCAGATCTGGGAACACGCCGACTCTTCATCGCCTACCGCCCCGAGCTCGATGCCGAAGGCGAGGTAGGCGGCTGGATCGCGTCGCTCCTCGACATCACCGAAGAGCGCCGCGGCGAGCAGGCGCGGCGGCAGCTCGCCAGTATCGTCGAGTCGTCCGACGACGCGATCATCAGCAAAGACCTCGACGGCGTCATCGTCAGCTGGAATCCGGGCGCGCAGCGTCTGTTCGGCTATTCGGCGGAAGAGGCCGTCGGCAAGCCGATCACCATTCTCATTCCGGCCGATCTGCAGGCCGAAGAGCCGAAAATTCTCGAGCGCATCCGGCGCGGTGAGCGCATCGAGCATTACGAGACCACTCGCCGGCGCAAGGATGGCCGCCTCATCGACGTTTCGCTCACGGTGTCGCCGATGCGGGACGAACGCGGTGTCGTCATCGGTGCGTCGAAAATCGCGCGCGACGTTACGGCGCGCAAACGGGCCGCGGCGGTTCTGGCGCGGCGCGCCGACGAACAGGCCGCGCTTTATCGCTTCACCGACCGGCTTTACCGGGCCGCCTCGGTGCAAGATATCTACGACGCCGGGCTCGACGCGATCATCGCCGGCATGCATTGCAGCCGCGCCTCGATCCTGCGCAGCGACGACAATGGCGTGATGCGTTTCGTCGCTTGGCGTGGCCTGTCGGACCGCTACCGCCATGCGGTCGAAGGCCATTCGCCATGGCGGCCCGGCGACGCCAATCCCGAGCCGGTGTGTCTGTCGGACGCCGGCGGTGCCGATCTCGACCGCAACATCGCCGCGGCCGTGAAGGACGAAGGCATCGGCGCCGTCGCCTTCATCCCGCTGATGGCCGAGGGCAGACTGGTCGGCAAGTTCATGGCCTATTACGGGGCAGCACGGGAGTTCGCTCGCGAAGACATCGATCTTGCGGTGACGCTCGCGCGTCAGCTCGGCTTCGGCATCGAACGCATGCGCGCCGAACAGGCGCGCGGCAAGATCGAAGCGGAGTTGCGCGACTTGAGCGAGAAGCTCGAGGCCGAGGTCGAGCGGCGCACGCTGGAGCGCGATCGCATCTGGCACGTCTCCGAAGATCTGCTCGCTGTGTCGAACTTCGACGGCTATTTCGTCAGCATGAATCCGGCCTGGTCTCGATTGCTCGGCTGGAGCGAGGACGAGATCAAGTCAATGCATGTGAACGAATTGCGCCATCCGGACGATGCGCCCTATGCGATCGCGGGCCGCGCCCAGCTCGCTCAGGGCGTGCCGACCGTGCGCATCGAGAATCGCTTCCGTCACAAAGACGGCTCATGGCGCTGGCTGCAATGGACCATGACCGCGCACCAGGGTCTGATCTATGTCGCCGGCCGCCACGTCAGCGCGGAGAAAGAAGCGGCCGCGGCGCTCGAGCGCGCGCAACGGCAGGCCGCGCATTTGCAGAAGATGGACGCGATCGGCCAACTGACCGGCGGCATTGCGCATGACTTCAACAATCTCTTGATGATCGTCAGCGGTCACGCACAAAGCCTGAAGCGGCGATTGGATGACGCCAAGGACACCCGCGCGCTCGCGGCCATCGAAATGGCGGCGGCGCGCGGCGAGAGCCTGACGCGGCAGCTGTTGTCGTTCTCGCGCACGCTGCCGTTGTCGCCGACCGTGATCGATCCCGCGGAAGCTATCAGGGCCATTCACGACGTGCTGGCCGGCTCGATGCACGTCAACATCGAATTTCGGATCGACGTGCCGGAGGCGATCTGGCCGGTGCGCGTCGACAAATCCGAACTCGACCTCGCTTTGGTCAATCTTGCCGTCAATGCACGCGACGCGATGCCTGAGGGCGGCCGGATCGTGATCGCGGCCGCGAACGTCGAATTGAGCGGCAAGGAACTGCCGGAGGGCCTCAGCGGCGGCTTCGTGGCGCTCGCCGTCGAGGATACGGGGAGCGGCATCGCACCGGACCTGCTGCCGCGCGTCGTCGAGCCGTTTTTCACCACCAAGGGCCCGGACAAGGGCACCGGACTGGGCCTGTCACAGGTTTACGGCTTCGCGCGGCGATCCGGCGGCACGGTCGCCCTCGACAGCGAAATCGGCCGCGGCACCAAGGTCACGCTTTATCTGCCGCGCAGTCATGCCGCGGTCGAAGCGTCCTCGCCGGAAGACCGGGCCGACTACGCTACGGCCGACCGGCAGACCGTTTTGGTCGTGGAAGACAATCCGGACGTGCGGCAAGTCGCGGTGTCGCTTCTCGAACAGCTCGGCTATCGCACCGTCGAGGCGGAAACCGCATCCGATGCGCTCGGTATTCTCGCCGCCAGGAACGATATCGGCGCCGTGTTCAGCGATGTGGTGCTGCCCGGTCCGCTCGACGGTCTGGCGCTCGGGCGCGCGGTCGCCAAGCGCCATCCGCAGATTCCCGTGGTGCTGACCACCGGCTACACCAAACTGTTCGATAGCGACCCGGAATTTCCAGTGCTGCGCAAGCCCTACCAGATTTCGGCGCTGGGCCGCGTCATGCGCGAAGCACTGAACCAGGCGCTATCGCCGCCGCCGTCGGCGCAAGCGGGCTGACGCCGGTTCGCCGATGGCGTCCCGCTTTGGCGCTATGTCAGGGACGGCGGCGGGATCGGCGCGAACAAATCGTGGGGTGTCGCCAGTCCGCGCAGCGCGTGACGGCCGAGCGGATGCAGCGGCTTGCCATAGGCGTCGGCGAAATCGTCGCTGACGATGATCGGCACATTCAGCGTTTTGGCCACGCTCTCGATCCGGCTGACCAGATTGACGGCGGGTCCGATCACGGTGAAATCGAGCCGGTCGGCGGCGCCGATATTGCCGTAGATCGCGGTGCCGATATGCAGCGCGACGACGATTTCCAGCGGCGGCTCGCCAGCCAGCAGCGGATCTGCGTTGAGCCCGCGTGCAGCCTCGACCGCCTGCAGCGCCGCATCGAGCGCGCAGCGTGCGGCCGTCGCCGCCTTGCCGGGATGCTCGATCGGAAAAATCGCCAACAACCCGTCGCCGATGAATTTCAATATTTCGCCGCCATGCGTGGCGATCGCTTGCGCCTGGGCTTCAAACAGCGCGTTGAGCATCGCGATCACCTGGATGCCGGTGAGCCGATCGGAGAGTTCGGTGAAGCCGCGCAGGTCCGAGGTCCACAGCACGGCGGTGATCTCCTCGCCGGTGCCGCGCCGGATCTGGCCGGCCAGAACTTTTGGGCCGGTCTTCGGTCCGAGATAAGCGTTGAGAATATTGCTGGCGATGCGGCGGTGATTGCGCAGATCCGCAAACAGCGGCAATCGCCGCGTCACGCGCGTAAGTTCGGCGATTTCCTGCTCGGTGAAGCCGCCGGGCCGGTCGGTGACGTAGGTCGCCATGTAATTGGTGCCGAACGAACTCTTCAGCGGCAGGGCGAAATAATCGGTCGCGCCCGCGGCTTTGAGATCGTGGAGGATCGGGAAATCGAGTTGATCGTCCGGCAGATCGACCCGCCGCCGCAGCGTCTCGCCGCCGATCAAAACCCGGCGCACCGGATTGTCCTCGTGGCCGTACAGATCCTGCACTTCGTGCGTCACGTAGGTCTGCACGGTCTGGCCGGTGGTGCGCCACCACACGAAGGTGGCGCCGAGATATTGCGGGTGCAGCGTGCGCAGGTGAAAGGTCGTGCGTAGTAGCGGAAAGCCCGCCGCCACCATGCGCCAAGAGAATTCGTCGAATTCCTCCGCCAGCGTCGGGATCTGCCCCGCCGGGCCGCCGAGCCAATCGATGATGGCGTCGACCGTGTCATGCCGGGGCCGCTCGGCCGGCGGACGCTCGAACACTTCGCCGGTCTGAAAATAGCGCGTATCGAGCGTATCGACCGGCTTTCGCGCTGCGTCGGCCACGATGGGTCTCGCTTCGAGGCTTAAGGATTCGGGAGGCATGGTATCCAATTTCTGGCCAACAGCGATTCGAAGCTACCAGCCGTCCGTCGTGCATCGGACGGGCGAGTTCGGATTGCGCGGGTCGCACTGGATATAGCCCCCGCCCGGCGCATTGGCCAAAGCGGCCGTCGCCGCGCCGGCCAGAAGTGCCAGCGTCAGAATGATTTTCTTCGTCGTCATGGTTGGGTCTCCGTTAGCGCTCGATGCCGTTAGACCGCCCGACAGGCTTGCCCCTCAGTGGTGTCATTTGTTCATTCGGCTGCGAATTCGCCAGTACCGCGATTTCCGGGCGTCGATTCTCTCTCGGTCGCGCCAAGCGCCTTGGCGACAGCCGACGAGCGCAGCCGCTCATAGATTTGCCCGGTGCTGGTAACGCGCCGAGATGCTACTTTACGGAGATGCGATGTCGCCGATTCATGCTCTTGGTTGCCACGCTGCTTTCGGCGATCATCGTGGCATTTCTACTTACCGTTCCAACGCTGACGCAAGTCGAAGAGCCGTGGAACATTGTTGTAGCTTCAGAGGTCGTTGGTTTCGCGAGAATCACGTTTATTGTGGCTCTTGCTCACGCCGTCATTCTCGGTCTTCCGCTCTTTTTCATTCTGCGGTCCAAATTCCCTATTGGGTCTGTTTCATGTGCTCTTGGCGGCTTTATCGTTGGGTCAGCGCCGACCGCGGTGTTGGCTTTAATATCGATGATTGGACTGCAGAGCGCATCGACCGGTGGGAAAGCGACCGTGATCAACGGCCTTCCCACGCTAGCAGGCTGGATTGAATATGCCGTAACCGTAGGATCTATGGGCCTATTCGGTCTGGCTGGCGGTCTGACATTCTGGTTGGTCCTGCGGGCGTCGGGCCAAGTTGCGACAGAGCCGAATACGAAAGCGCTACAGCCCGGGAAGTCGCGCCCGGCTGCGTGGACGATTGCGTCGGTAACGATTTTCCTAACCTGCGCGCTTCTTCTGCTGCCAAACATTGTGCGGGATAACAGTTGCCACAACCTCTTTAGAGACGGCCGTTCATCAATAGGCCCGCAAATCCTCGCCGACATGAAATTGACCGCCGAAGATTGGCCGATGCTGACTCAGATATTTATGGACTTTGGAGCAGCGCACTCCCTGTCGTTTCGCAGTGATCAGCAGATTCGAAGAGGGGATCTGATGTGGCGTGACCTGAATCTGTGCAGTGACGGCGTAAATATCGACGCGGTCGATCGGCCGTGGATGGATCGGCTCAAAAATTCGCCCTTGGCCGGTCGAGGCATTCAGTTCGCCGTCTATGAACTGAAGCCGGGTTCAGATTGGAATGCTTTGGCGCGAGATCTACTCGATAAATTAGCGACGACATGGCCCGGAAAAGTTACATTTCGTGGGCGTGTAGGAGAGACTCTCTCAGAGACAGAGGCGCTAAAGGGGCGACAATAGTTGGTTCTCTGAGGTCGCTCGCGACGCCAGAATAGCAGCGTTCTATTTGTGTGCCGGTCAGCGCCCCGTCTTTGGTGGCGCAGGATCAACGGGGCAATCTCCGTTGGCTGCATGCAAGGCGCAGTCGCGCTGTTTGCGCCGTCTTTCCACGAGGTAGGGAAGACCGACTTTTCCAGTCTTGTACGATTTTTCCAGCTCCGGCCCCGGCGCCAAGTGATAACGGTGGCCATCGCCGGCGCGGTAACAGTTCTCGGGCGCAAGGGAGCAATAGGAGACGTGCGCGTTGGCTGGGTGAACGCCAAGGGACGTCAGCATCAAAACTGTTATCGCAGTACCGCCAAGAAGCCCGCGCATCGTTTCCCCCGACCCGAAAACGGACGCGACCATAATTGCATTGAGGTTGCGACAGTTCAATCAAATAAACTTAGGGGTGTCGGCCTTGTAGGCCAGCGCAAGGCCCTCCTTCGCTAAAGCTACGGAGGGCATACTGCTTCGCGTTGATTTTGTTGATAGTCCTGCGAAGCGCCGCGTGCGAAGCAGGATGGTGGGCGCACAAGGACTCGAACCTTGGACCCGCTGATTAAGAGGCCTCGGGAACTCCTTTCGGAACAGCGGACATTCCGACACGTTCCCGGTTCGGAGTGGCATTGAAGCCACTGGCGTTTTGGCCTCAGTCGGAATGCTAGCTCGTTACGCTGCCGCCGCGCCAACTGGCTCCTCGTGACGTTCACCTTTTCGGGAAAGCACGACGATCTTCCACTGCCGCTGGTCAGCAATGCCGTTCCAGCGTTGGCCAAAGATGCCGTTTGCGTGGCGTTGGCCGAACATCGCCGCAAAGATAATGTCCGGCTGCAAGGTGGGGACCGACCTGCGGTCAATCCCGTTGTCGAATTGAACGACGAAAATATCCTTTTCCATAGGGCTGATTTCGACAGCGCAGTGTTAATATAGTCCTAAGCCGCGAGGATCGGATTGCAGAGCAGGCTTAGGCGAAAGTGTGTCTTTATGAGCCCGATTCAACTTTTCACGGTCATTGGCAGCGTCATCGGAACTGCTACCGGCATTTTTGTTCTTGTTGATCGTTTGTTTCGACAGCGTCCCATCGGATTCATCGTCTTAAAAGGCACTCGC
>JBAPUM010000097.1:0-28339 GCA_049282655.1 Xanthobacteraceae bacterium | reverse complement strand
CCGTGTTCGTGCGCGCCGGCGACAAGGTCGTTCGTGACGACGCGACCGCGAACCAGGGCAAGGTGCGGCTCGGCGACATGGCTCCCGTGTTCGTGCGCGCCGGCGACAAGGTCATTCGTGACGACGCGACCGCGAACCAGGGTAACGTCCGCCTCGGCGACATGGCTCCCGCGTTTGTGCGCGCTGGCGACAAAGTCGTTCGTGACGATGCGACCGCGAACCAGGGCAAGGTGCGGCTTGGCGACATGGCTCCCGTTTTCGCACCCCGGAAGTAACGACAATATCGCTCTAGGGAACACGCCACCGTTGGTCGGTCGTGTTCCGGCTGGTTCGCCCGCGGGAACGCAAACTGTGTCCCCGCGGTCGAACCAAGTTCAAGCTAAAGTTCGCCTGAATAATCGCCCGCATCGGAGGCTTTGGCGCCATGCTCGCTGTTACGCCGCCTGACGGTCCCCTTGTTCAATTCTATCAAATGGTGCCCAGTGACTGCCCGCCGCGCCGGGCCGACAAATCGGTCGGCGGCGTCATTCCGGCGCGCGCCTTGCGCTACTGCGAAGCCATTACCAGCGCCTCGGCATTCGGCTGGTACGTGTTTCTGCCGATGAATTTCAAGGTGGTTTGGGACGGTCACGACATGCTGTGGACCTATCCGGGCGTCGACGAATGGCTGCCGCTGACACGTGACGCGGTGCAATACCCGAACTTCAGCCAGCAATTCGATCAACATGCGCCCGACGACGTGCGCGGCTTTTGTCCGCCGTTCCTGTCGCCTTCCATTCAGCCTGGTCAATTGCAGGTCTGGACCGGTTGCATCGCCAAGACTGCTCCCGGCTGGAGCCTTCTGGTGCGCGGCGTCGCTAATCTTCCGCGCAGCCAATCCTATCAAATGCTGGAAGGCATCATTGAGACCGACCACTGGTTCGGCCCGCTGTTCGACAATATCCGGATCCTGAAAACCGACGTTCCCGTCGAATTTCGCAGCGACATCCCGTTCCTGCAGGTGCAGCCCGTTCGCAAAGAGGTCTATGCCGACAAGCTGCTGCAGAATTTCAGCGTCAAAACCATGGAGGAACTGTCGGCCGAGGATTGGCAGGCGTTTCATCGCACGGTCGTCACCCCCAATATCGCGCCGGACCGCAAGCGCGGCCAATATGCCGTGGCGGTACGCAAACAAGCAGCGCACGCGGTCACCTCGGCGTCGACATCCGAATGACCGAACGTACCGGGCCACCGGCGCTCCCATACTTATTGCCCTGAGGAGCCGGGACCTTTGTATGATGTCGAAAGCCCGATGCCCATGGTAATTCTGCAGGTAAGCAGTATTACGACTGGACAATGATCGGCGCATCCACCCTAAAACGAGATACGGGAGTGGGTAAGCCGAAGATAAAGCCAAAATGTCGGGTTCAACTGACGCCTATACGTGGATCTGGGTCGATGCCTCCTACTTGCGCGAGCAAGCGCACCGTTGTGTTCGCCTCGCCCGCGATTGCCCTCATAAACCGACTTCGCACGAACTTGAATCGCTTGGCATCGATCTGATGCAGAAAGCGGCTGAATTGGATCAGCTGCAACAGGGTGACGAAGACGGTGTCCGGTCTAATAACTAAACTTCCGGCTGGGATTCCGGAATAGGTGCGGCGTGTGGGGGTACTTGGCATGAACCAACTGAAGAGTGAAAACGAAACCATCAACCCGGATGAGCGCGAGTTGATTGTGGCCTATTTGTCCTATGCGCTCGACGATGTGCGGGCGGTGAGCGACATCGGCCTGCACCTCCTGCAAATGACGATCGCTGCGCTGCGGAAGGAAGCCGTCGCGGCGAATTCGGACCAGGAAGCGCCCACCATTTCCTGCCACTGAAGTTTTCCCTTCGGCGTTTCCTGCCGTAGGAAGAGCGGCGTCGCAACGCGCACGTCCGTCTAGTCGGCGCAAATCAGGCTGTCCCGGCCCCGCTGTTTGCGCTCTCCGCCTAAGCCGGAACATCGCCGCCTAATCAATTACCGCGATAATCGTGCCCGGTCGCTACGGCCGCCACCTTCGCCGCATCCTCGGGCGCCGCGTTGCCGCGCCAGACCACGTGCAGATCCGGCCGCAATAAAATGAGATCGGAGCCGTAGATATCGCGCGCGATCCGGTCCGGAATGTCGAGCACCGTCACCGGCGCGCCGCGGGCGCGGATGGCGCGTTCGAGACCGCTCGCGTCCGCCTTTGTGCTGCCGAGCTTGAGAATAGCGTAGCCGTCCGGAATGCGATCCTGTATCGGCGTGCCGTCGTCGAGCCAGACATGCGGCAGCCGCGCTCCCGGCCAAGTCGTCGGCCGATAGTCTCGAAACAGGTGCTCGGGCCCGCCCGGCACGTTGCAAATCACGGGCGAGTCCACATACCGATAACCGAGTTCCGCGCCGATCATCTCGTTGCTTTTGCGCTGTTCGACGTCCGCGACGGCACTGAGATTTTTGCGGGTTTCGGCGCCTGCCGGCGTCTCCTCGCGGATGTTGGACCGCCACATGCCGCGCCATTTGCGGCGGCCGAGCGTCGCGTAGCGCGAGGCGCCGACATTGCGGTCGCCGATCTGGCGGCGCTCGATCTCATAGGATTTCAGCAAACCCGGCCCGCCCCACCCGTTGAGCGTCGCCGCGAGTTTCCAGGACAGATCGATTGCGTCGCCCACGCCGGAATTCATGCCCAATCCGCCCGTGGGAATAACGAGATGCACCGCATCGCCGGCGAGGAAGACGCGCCCCTCGCCGTACCGATCGGCGAGCAGAAGATTCTGCCGCCACGGCGCGCAAGACAGCATCTCGTATTTGACCGGAACGCCGACGGTCCTTTCGAACGCCGATTTCATCTTCTCGTCGCTGTCGACCACGGAATGCAGCGTCCAGTGCCGGGTCGAGTCTTGCATGATCAGGAACGTCGCCTTGTCGTCGGCGACATGATAGTGACGGCCCTTGCCCGGACCGTTACCGAGCGGCAGACGCTCGTAAAGCTCGTCGCAACGGTACAACGCCTGGCGCAGCGCCAACAGATTGCCTTCGCCGGAAAGCTCTATACCGAGCTCCTTGCGCACCGGGCTCGCACCGCCGTCGCAGCCAACCAGATACGTGCTGCGGATTTCCTCGCTACCGCCGTCGGAGGTCCGTACGCGCGCCGTAACACCGTCGCCATCCTGCCGCAGTGACAAAAACTCGCATCCGAACCGCACCGTTACCGAAGGCATGGTCTCGGCGATCGATTTCAACAGCGGCTCGAGCGTGTATTGCGAGATCAGCTGATAGGGTTCGAGCGGCAGACTGCCGTCATTGGTCGCCCGCGCCGCCGTCCGGGCCTGTTCCACCGACGGATAAGACAGATGCAGGAGCGGCGGCTCGGTCAGCGCGAGCATGATATAAACGTCCATCGGGCTATCGGGCCGCAGGCCCGCGGCGCGGATCCGTTCCGCCAGGCCCATGCGGCGATAAATTTCCATGGAGCGGGCGTTGACGCGCTCCATTTTCGGCAGGAAGGCCGGGCGGTCCTTTTGCTCGATGATGGTGCAGCCTATGCCGCGCCTGCCGAGATCGATGGCGAGCGTCAGGCCGGTCGGGCCCGCACCGACAATCAGAACGTCATTTTTCATGCTGCTTCTTCTTGAGGCCGTGGCCCTGTCACTGCGGCGGGAGTGCCGCTTCGAGTTCCTTGAAGGGCAGATAGGCCGCCCCGGTGCATTGATCCGTGGCGTCGATAAATTGAGTCATTACCCCCGCCAGATAGATCGCAACCTTGGTCTTGGCCTGGCCCCGGCCGGTGACTTGCACGCATACCATGTAGCGTTGGCTGTCGCCGATCGGCTTGAGCGCGGGAGCCGAGATCAAGGCGCCGCGGTAATCCGCACGATCGGTCAGCGACTGGCGCAGGAAGGTAACGATCTGGGCTCGGTAATCCGCCGGATAGGCGTTGGGATCGGCGGCGGGCTGTGGCTGGGCGGGCTTCGCGCCGCCAAAACCGCTGCAGCCTGCGGCCGCTAAGGCCACCGCAGCCAGCATCGCCACCACGCTCAACCGAAATTCTAGCCTTCCCGGACGCACTGCTAACGACCCGCTTCAGGTTTTACTCTCGCATATACTATAGCAAGCAGCCTAGGCGCCCGCTGGCGGGGTTCGACGCCGCCCAGCGCTCGCCGGACGACTTCGAACGCATCGTTCCTTACTCCGATACCGGACCGCACCATCCCGGCAGATAATCTGCATCAAGGCTCTTGGCCAATACCAGCGCCTTTTCGAGGGCGCCCTCGAAATCGCGCTCGACCGCCCTGCGTTTCATGCGGCGGCGCAGGAAATCCGCCCAGATAAATTCCGAGAACGGCGTGGTGTCCTTGGCGAAGCCGCCGGCGCGCCGCAATTCGCCGGCGAGCGACCGGAACGGGTCGTCAACGAGCCCGGTGACGGATTTAGGAATGTCCTTGTAGTGCCGGCGCACGCCGGTGGCGTCGAAGGGATGCATCCACGAACGATTATCCATGACGACCCAGAACGCATCGATGTCGAGTTTGCTCAAATTGGCAATCACAGTCACGGCCAGAGACTCGACACCCTCCTCATGCAGCGCCAGCGAAAGATGATGATGATCGATGACGTAATTCCGCTCCTTGGGACCGAGGATCACCGGAATCATGTGCTTGCCGAGAAATTCGCCGCCCTTCTTTTTTGTCTCCTTGCGCCAGTGCTCCCGCTTCATCATGACCTCCCGCATCCCGACGGTGATCTGGGTCGGACGAAGATCCTTAATCGCGACAGTCGTCAGCACGGGCTCGCGAATCATGTTCAGCTCCTCAAACAAACGCCGTTACCGGAGCATGCTGCCGGAAGTGGAACCCGGCGCTCCGATAAGATCATGTTCAAGCAAACTCCCTGGACCCCGATCCAATGCCATCGAATTGGTGCGGCGTCCGGGTAATATCCACACGACGGCCAAGCGAAAATCAAGCCGCCCGGCGCATTGCGGCGCCGGGCGGTGTTTGGCTTCGCCGCCGGCGCTCAGTGCGCCAGCGGATCCGGGCGAACCTGGATATGGACGACCATCGGCGTCATGCCCTTGCCGCCTTCCTTGAGCCAAGGCGTGCGGTCGCCTTCGGACGACCACAACCCCCTGCCCTTCCAGCCGGCCTTCGGATCGTCGATGCGGGCATCGAGGCCTTTGGTGTAAAAGCTGATCGGATAGGGAATGCGCAGCATCACCATTTTGCCGTCGACCAACGCGGCAAAGCCGTCATTCTCGTCCGCCGTCGAGATCGGCACGTCCTTGCCGAGCCCGACCGCATTGTGCTGGTCGACCCAGGTGTAGTAGCTCGCCTCGGCGCTGTTATCGCCGATATCTTTGAAGCCCGGACCCGGATATTTGTAGAACGTCCAGCCTTCCGGACAATGATCGCCGGTCGCCTTCGGGCCGTTGAGCGGCGCCTTGCACTTCGAGCGATCGAAACTGCCGAGATGGCCGCTGGCGAGCGACACCCAAACCACGCCCTTGGAATCGATATCGCCGCCGCGCGGGCCGAAGCCCGGCATCGGGATATAGTAGATTTCCGAAAGCTTGGTCTTGGGATCGTAACGCAGCACGCCGCTGCGGCCGGCGAAGACATTGACCGTCTGCCAGATCGAGCCATCCGCCGGATTCGGCATCACCGCATAACTGCCCGATCCGCCGATCACGCGCGTGTCCTTGTTAGGATCCGCCGGTTGGCCCGGCTCGGTATAGTCGTCGAGCTTGCCGTTCCCAGTGGTGTCGAGCACATAGGGCGCCCAGCCCTGCGCCTTCTCGGCATCGCCGGTTTCGTCGAACACTTTGGTGTCGAGCCAGCCGATCACCGGGCCGCTGCCGCTCACCCACAGAGTATTGTCCTTGTCGAAACCGAATTGCAGGTGATGGGTGCCGAAGCACGTGTCGATGAAGGTGAACTTCTTCGCCTTCGGATCGTACATCGCGAGTTGGCGCTCGTTGGTGTCGAGCGGAAACACTTTGGCGTAGGGATTGTTCGAGCCTTTCTTGCAGAATGCCGGCGTGCCGGGCGCGTGATTGGTTCCGGTCATCCAGACCCGGCCCTTGCCGTCGAACATGTCGTTGTGATTGTCGAACTTGGTATCCCAGATCTGGTCCATGCCCCAATAGGCCGAAGCCGCCACCGGCTTCTCGATCGCGGCGTGTCCCGGTCCGAAGGCTTCGGGCACGTTCGCGCCTTCCGGCGGCGTGATGTAGCTGACTTTCGCCGTCTTCGGATCAAGCACCGGCAGATTGTCGGTCGCATATTCGGTCGAGCCGTAGAGCGGCCCGTTGGCATCGACCGTCGGATTGCGCTTGTCGGACGAGATCAGGTCGTGGAGGTACTGTTTATCGTTGCCCCAATCCCAGGTCGTGATCACGAGATTGCGTTCGACACCTTGCGGCCGCTCCGGTTTGGCGAAAGGCAGTTCGCCGTGCGCGACCCGATCGGTCCAGTCGCCGAAATATTTGAACGGCACGCCGCCGAATTTGCCGGCGAGAGGCGTGACCATGAGCGGCGAGGCCTGGCCGGACTGCACGCGCCGCGCCCAGGCTTCCTCACCGTTCTTGAACTCTCCCAAGGCCGCGGGGATGGTGCGGGTCGACAGTTGACCGAGTTGATGGCAGCCGACGCAGGCTTGATTCTTAATCGTCGTGAGCCAGTCGTTCTGCGTCAAGTTCCCAGGGATATCGCTCTTGCCGCCGAACTGGTCCTTGTCCGGGATTTTCAGCATCGAAAACCAATAGATCGCCGGATAATATTGCGCCGCGGCCGTATCGCTCGGGGCCGGGACTGCGGTGAGATTGACGCGCTTGCCTGGCACGGCGTCGACCTTTGCCGAGTCGACGAGGCCATAGCCGCGCACCCAGACCTGATACTTCGCTTTCGGCAAATCGGGCACGACGTAACGGCCTTGATCGTCGGTCACGACAATTTTGGCGTAGCGGGTCGGCAAGTCATGCGTTTCCGCGATCACCCAGACGCCGGCTTCCGGACCATGCGGCCCGGTCACCACCCCGCCGATGTCGGCGCTTCCGATAGAAACGGCCGTTTCGGCGAAAAGCGGCGTCGGCGCCGCTACAGCGAACGCGGCGATAGCAAACGCCGCAGTTAGGCAGAATGCTGCCCGCTTCATACGTACCTCCCAATGTCGCAGGCTCGGCGCGCTCGCCGGCCCGGCTTTTTTGAACGCTGGAATCTGCCCCAGCGCCCGCCTACCTGCAAGGGGAAACGGCGGCGTGCGATAAGAGGCCGAGGCTCAGTTCGATGACGCGTCCGCGGCATTCGACAATTTGTCGAACAGGCCCGCGATGTCGTTACGAATCGTCGCCAGTTTCGAGAAATGCTCGGTCACGGACGAAACCCGTTTCTCGAGTTCCTGCTTGGCCTCGGCGAAGGTCTTCACCCGGGCGGCGAGGTCGCCGTCCTCATCGGCTTCGATACGCTTGATCTTGGCGACAAGCCGGTCGCAAATGTCCTTCACCTGCGCGATGAGGTCCTGGACGCCGCCCTCCGGAGCATCGAGCGGCGCTAGCCTCGATTGCAAGCCGACGAGATCCTCCCGCAAACCGCCGAAACGCGCCATGCTGCGTTCAATCTCATCGAATTTCGTCTGCGTCGATTTGACGAAGCCGGAAAGCTCGGTAAGGCGGGCATCGGGATCGCCCGCGCCTTCGTCGGTCAGCGATTCGAGGGCGCGGCCGAAACCCGCCGACAGCGCCTCGACGTCGTGACGCAGCGTCGCGAGTTTCGAAAACTGCAATTCCAGGTTCGCCATACCATCGTCGAGCCGCTTCTTGTCGTCGGCAAAAGACGCCACGCGCGCCTCGAGACTGCCCTGCGGCGTCTGCTGCAACGCTTCAATCTGCGCCGTCAGCCGATCGCGGACCTCGCTCAAATCCTTGACGCGGCGTGCGACACCGTCCTTCGCCGCCGCATAAGGAGCAAGCCGCCCGCGTAGATCGGCATAATCTTGCTTGAGGCTCGCGAGCCTATTCGAAGCCTGTTCGATTTCATCGCAGCGCTCGTGCCCACGACGGACGAATTCCGTAAGGCCGCTCACGTGGACGTCGATCGCGATCGCATCGTCGCCACTCGCAATCTCCGCAAGCGCGTTGTCAATGTCGCGCTCACGGCTGTCGAGTTCGTCGAACAGCAGTTCGACGGTGCGCCGCTGCTCGAGCACCGGAACAAGCCGCTCACGCAGCGCCTGCTGTTGCGTCCGCAACGCATCGACCCGCGTTTGCAGGTCGCCGATCTCGTTGCGGGTTTGCTGGACTTGCGCCGTCCGCTCCGCTTCCGCAAGCCGCTGCGCCACCGCGCCGATCGCGTCTTCCGGATCGGTGCGCGCCAGATGATGAATCGACGCGTCGGCATCGACCTGGGCCTGGACCAGCGCTTTGACACCCTGCCGGACGCCGCCAAGCCTTATCTCGAGCGCATCCGTCGTCTTGCGCTGCCGGATCACCGCATCGCAGAGCCATAAAGCCGAGGGGATGAGCGCGATGGGGATAAGAACGACCAGGAACCAGGCCAACTTTTGCGTCAGCGGCTCGCCGCGAAACGCTTCGAACAAGGCGGCGAAATCCTGCGCCTGGGTCACGACAATGAACCCGACCGCAAGCACGAACAGGACGACGCAACTGCCGACGAATTTGGCCATTATACGCTTGACCCACCCAACCAGTTTTCGTCTTGTTTGGTACGCCAGGAGCGTGTCGCGCACAAGGGCGGCCGGCGGCGCGAGTTATGCCGTCCGGCCGCTGCGCCGCAGGAGCTTGACGGCCACGAGGGTAGGAGCGCGCCTATAATGTGTGTCTTGCGGCACGCCGGACTCGTTGTTTGCGCCGCTTCGGCGGTATTGCTGCTCGTGAATATCCCCAACGCGGTGCGGGCGCAGGACCACGCCGTGGTGGCGGCGAAACCCGCGGCGACAAGTTGCGCACGTTCGGCGTTCCGCACCGTCGTCGATGTCGGCCACACTGCCGAGGTGCCGGGCGCCATCAGCGCTCGCGGCGTCGCCGAATACACCTTCAATCTGCAGCTTGGGCAGGACATCGCGCAAGCGCTCATCGCTGCGGGTTTCGATCACACCACGCTTCTTGTCACCGCTGCCGCGCCTCCGGCCGGACTTGTTCAGCGCGCGATCAAAGCGAACGCGCTGCCGGCGGATCTATTCCTCGCCATTCATCACGATTCCGTACCGGACAATCTCTTCCAGACATGGACGTACGAAGGCCTGGAGAATCATTTCAACGACGACTACCCCGGCTACGCGCTGTTCGTATCGAACGATAATCCGGACCGCGCCGGCAGCCTGATGTTCGGCAGGCTTCTGGGCAAGGAATTGCAAGCACGCGGTTTGCAATATACGCCGCATTACATACTGCCAATAATGGGGCATCGCCGCCGCGTACTGCTCGATGCAGACGCGGGCGTGTACCGTTATGACGAATTGATCGTGCTGCGAATGACGCACATGCCGGCGGTGCTCTTCGAAGCAGGCTCGATCGTGAACAGACAGGAGGAATTGCAATTGGCAAGCCCGGAGCGTCGCGCGCTCACCAGCGCGGCGGTCGTTGCCTCGGTCGAGGAGTTTTGCGCCGGCCGTGCGCGTCCGGTGACGGCGAGGTCATCCTCGTCTTCGCGCTAAAGAAAGGTTAGGCCATCACAGTCTGGCGGCGCCGGAATGCCAGCGTGCTGACGATCATGAGATTCAAAAGATTGACGCCCAAGCCGGCGGCGAAGGCCGGCGCGTAAAAGCCGAAATAGTCGTAGAGCACGCCGGCAATCCAGCCGCCGCCCGCCATGCCGAAGCCGCTGCAAAGTAAGAGCGTCGGCATCCGCCAATAGGCTTCGTCGACCGAGAACATTTCACGCGACGCCAGCACATTGGCGGGAACGAGACCGCTGAAGCCCATGCCGAACAGCGCCGCGACCGTGAACAGGCCGACTTCGTCCTGAGTCAGCAGAAACGCCGCCATGCCGAGCGCCTGGCAGGCCGAGCCGATCAGCATCGTGTAAAGACCGCCGATCCGATCGGAGATCACGCCCCAAAGCTGCCGGCTGAAGAAGGCGGCGCCGAGCAACACCGACACCATGGCGGCGCCATGCGCGGGGCTGATGCCGAGATCGCTGCAGAACGCCACCAGATGCGCCTGCGGCATCGACATCGGAATGCAGCACGTAAAGATCGCGCCCATCTGCAGCGCGAAGACGAGGTTCGGCGGCCAGCCGAGGACCGACTTGGTCCTGTGCACGGTGCTCGTCGCCACCGCCGGCCGCGGCGCCTCCGGCGGCGGTTGCAACACGATGATGGCGGTCGGCACGATGAGAACAAGTTCGAGCGCGGCGTAATACAGCATGGTCTGCCGCCAGCCCGCATAAGCGATGAGCCGCGCGAAGATCGGCGGCCAAAGCGTGCCGGCCAGATAGGCGCCGCTCGAAATCAGAGCCAACGCCGAGCCGCGCCGGCGGTCGAACCAGCGGCTGACATAGACGTAAAACGGTGCGTTGATGCCGCCGATGCCGATCAGGCCGATGAACAAGCCGTGACCGATATAGAGCGGCCAGGACGGACCGAGCGTCGACAGCGCCAGGCCCGTGGCGATCATCGCCGAGCCGAAAATAACGGTGAAGCGGATGCCGACACGCTCGGCGACGCGGCCCATCAGGATGCCGCCGACACCGGAACCGATCCACATCAGCGCGCTGGCGAGCGCCGGGACCGAGCGCTCGCCATTGACCTCGGCGGCGATATTTTTGAGCGCCACCACGGTGATCCAGGGCGCGCCGAAGGCAACCGCCATGATCAGCAAAATGACGCTGGCGACGACCCATGACGTCCGCGTCTCCACCGATGTGAAGTTCGGTTGCAGCATTGGACCCGCGATGCTGGCGCGCCCGGCGCCGTAACAGCATGATCCCGAAAAGTGGATGCCGGTTTTCGGCCAAGATCATGCTCAGACAAATATGCCAGACCCTGGTCCAATTCGGTTGGATTTGGACCAGGGGCTGAGCCGCGAGATATAGCAGCGGGCCGCAGGCGCCGGCCATTAATTTCGGCGGGCCCGGGAATAAAGCCCGTGGCTGCCCGATCTCGTCCCCAGAAGCCGCAATAGCTGCGGAACTTCGGCCTCAACGGAGATGAGCAATGAGCGATTCCGATCGGGAAGACGGCGGCGTCAGCCGGCGTAAAGTTCTGGAATGCATGACCTGGGCCGGCACCGGCGTGCTGTGGACAATCGCCGGCGGAGTTCCCCACTCGCTGGGCATCATGGGCGAGGCGCAGGCGGCGGAAGATGCCAAGGGGCTTACATTCCTGCAGCTCAGCGATAGTCATGTCGGTTTCGATAAGCCGGCCAATCCCAATGCGCTCGGCACGCTGGAAGAGGCGGTGGCCAAGGTCAATGCGCTTCCGAAGAAGCCGGCCTTCGCGATTCACACCGGCGACATCAGTCACCTGTCGCTGGAATCGCAGTTCGACGACGCCGACCGGGTGATCTCGCAAACGCGTCTCGACGTGCATTACGTTCCCGGCGAGCACGATTTCCTCGATCCGGACATGAAATTCTATAAGGAGCGCTACGGCCGCGGCACCAAGGGTTCCGGTTGGTATTCCTTCGACGCCAACGGCGTGCACTTCATCGGCCTCAACAACGTCGTCGATTTGAAAGCCGGCGGTCTCGGCAATCTCGGCGCCGACCAGCTCGAATGGCTCGAAGACGACGTCAAAAGCCGCTCGGCATCGACACCGATCGTCGTGTTCGGTCACATCCCGCTGTGGACGGTCTATCCGGAGTGGGGCTGGGGCACCCAAGACGGCGCCCAGGCGCTGTCCTATCTCAAGCGCTTCGGCTCGGTGACCGTGCTCAACGGCCACATCCACCAAGTAATGCAGAAGGTGGAAGGCAATATCACCTTCCACACCGCGCGCTCGACCGCTTTCCCGCAGCCGGCGCCCGGCACCGCGCCGTCGCCCGGACCCATGAAGGTTCCCGACGACCAGCTGCGCACCATGCTCGGCATCGCCGACGTCACGTTCAAGCAGAACGAACAGCGGCTCGCCATCATCGACAGTCCGCTCAAGGGATGAGAAGTGTCATGTCGTTATCAAGCACAGCGCGAAGCGCCATGGTCGCCGCGGCACTTGGAGCCGCCACCGCGACCACGCTGGCGGCGGTCGTACTGCCAGTATGGGCGCAAAATGCGGCGCCGGCCGGCGCGGTCTCGATCGATAATTTCACCTTCAATCCGACGCCGTTGACGGTGAAGGCCGGGACGACCGTTACCTGGACCAACAAGGACGACATTCCGCACGGCATCGCGTCGTCGACCAACGCATTTGCGAAATCGCGGGCGCTCGATACCGATCAGAGCTTCTCGTTCACGTTTACCACGCCTGGCACCTATCAATACTTCTGCTACGTTCACCCGCATATGGTGGGCAGCGTCGTGGTAGAAGCTTCGACCGGCAGCAACGCCCCGCAGTGATGCTCGATCGGCTGCCCACCTGCCTTCCCCCGCGAGCGGGGAACGGTTCTCTGAGTTGCCTTCCCCGGCTCACCGGGGACGAGACGGAAGGGGTGACGGAATTTTGGACGGCCGGGCGCGGTACGATGTCAGGTGATGCAATTGCCGAACAAGAAAGAGCGCGGCGCTTTCGCGACGCCGCGCTCCCCTATCTGGACGACGTCCATACGCTGGCGCGCTATCTCATGCGCAACTCGGCCGACGCCGACGACGCCGTGCAGGAATGCTATCTGCGCGCGTTGCGCCATTTCGACAGCTACCGCGGTCCGGCGATGAAGCCCTGGCTTTTGACAATATTGCGCAACGTCTGCAATGCCGAGTTCGCGCGGCGGGGCAAGCACGAAACCCCGACAGACTTTGCCGAGGACGGGCCGGCGGTCGAGGAGCCGATGTGGCAGGAGCCGCAAGCTTCCCCGGAAGTCGCATTGCTGCGCGAGCACGATGGCGCGACGATCCGCCGGCTGATTGCCGATCTGCCACAGCCGTTCCGCGAGGCCATCGTGCTACGCGAGGTGAATGACCTGTCCTACGACGAAATCGCCGCGGTCGCCCGCATCCCGGTCGGCACGGTGATGTCGCGGTTGGCGCGAGCGCGTTCGATGCTGCGGGCGGCGTGGAACGCCGCCGACGCCTCTCCGTTACAAGCAGCGCAGGGAACGCCGCCATGAACTGCTTTGACTGCGAGATACTGCTGCAAGCGCTGATCGACGGCGAACTCGACGCCGGCCATGTCCGCGACGTGGAAGCGCATGTGAAAATCTGCGCGGCCTGTGCCGGAAGACTGAAATCATTCCGCGCCGTGCGCGATGCGATGGCCGGCGCCCGATTGAAAGAAACAGCGCCGGCGAGCCTGCGCGCCCGCATCGAGGCGGCGCTGCCGCTGCCTGCGGCCGCGATCATCGCGCCGGAGAAATTCCTCCGGCCGTCGCGGCGGACATTTTTCGGCGGTTTCGCCGCCGGCTCGGTCGTCTCCGCGGCGCTGGCCGCGAGCCTCGTGCTTGCCGTTGTACGCGGCGACAGGAACCAGACCATCGCCGACGAGGTCGTGTCGGCGCATATCCGCTCGCTGCAGCCCGGGCACCTGATGGACGTGGAAACCAGCGACCAGCACACGGTAAAGCCCTGGTTCAATGGCAAGCTCGATGTGGCGCCGCCGGTCATCGATCTGACGGCGCAGGGCTTTACGCTATTGGGCGGACGGCTCGACTATATCGATGGCGAGCCGGTAGCCTCGGTGGTCTACCTGCGCCGCAAACACGTCATCAATCTGTTTGTCGCGCAGCGCCTGGGCGCCCAGCACGCCGGCGAGGTGACGAAGACAATTCAAGGCTACAATGTCCGTCATTGGACCGAAGAGGGCCTCGATTTCTGGGCCGTCAGCGATCTCGCTCCCGATGAACTCGACGAATTCATCCAGAAGATCTCCGCCTCGTTGCATCCGGGCGCTGTTCCGGGTGCATCCTGACTGGCCAGCGCCGCCATTACCGGCTAAAGCAAAGCGCGCCGAAGGCGGGGCGGCTCATTGCCGTCGGGCAACCTGTTGGCGGGCCAAACGTTTAAGCGTCGATCATGGATCAGCGCGTCGACAACGAGCGTCGGACCGATTCCGCCCCCGACCGCGAGGCTAAACCCTCCGCCGATGGAGCGACAAAAAAGGGCTCATGGCGCAGGACGCTGCGTCAACGCCGCGGCCTTGTGATCGTCGTCGGCATCGGCGCCCTCCTCCTCCTGGTTGCGCTCGTCCTGTGGTGGCTCGACGCCCGGCAATACGTGTCGACCGACGACGCCTTCATCGATACGCGGACGGTCCAGATCAGCGCCCAGGTCAGCGCCGCCATCGTCGAGGTTCCGGTGACCGACAATCAGATCGTAAGTGCGGGCAGCCCCTTGGTCCGGCTCGACGACCGCGACTATGTCGCTCAAGTCGACCAGGGCAAAGCCCAGGTCGAGCAGGCCCAGGCGAGCATCACCAATCTCGCCGCCCAGATCGCCGCCCAGCGCGCGCGGATCGAGCAGGCCGACAAGCAGGTCACGCAAGCGCAAGCGGCGCTGACCTTCGCCCAGCAGCAAGCCGAACGCTACGAGCAACTGGCGAAGCAGGGCACCGCCACCACCGAACAGGCACAGCAATATTCGTCGAATCTGTTGCAGAGCCAGGCGTCCCTCGCGGCCGCCCAGGCCAATGCGATCGCGACCGATAAACAGGAGCCGGTGCTGGAGGCGCAACGCAAATTGTCCGAGGCGCAATTGGCGCAGGCGCAAGCGACGCTCGAGCAAGCGCAGGCCAACTTATCGCGCACCATCATCACCGCGCCGGTCGAGGGCCGGGTGACGCGGCTTACCGCCGCCAAAGGCGGCTACGCGGCGGTCGGCCAGGCCCTGATGATGTTCGTGCCGCGCGAAGTATGGGTGACGGCCAATTTCAAGGAGACTGAGCTCGACCGGATGCGTCCGGGACAGCCGGTCGAAATCAGGATCGATACTTATCCCGACCGCACATTCACCGGCCGTGTCGACAGCATTCAGTCCGGCAGCGGCACCGCGTTCAGCCTGCTGCCGGCCGAGAATGCAACCGGCAATTACGTCAAGATCGTGCAGCGCATACCGGTGAAGATCGTGTTCGACGAGCGGCCCGACGTCGAATTGGGCCCCGGCATGTCCGTCGTTCCGACGGTCAAGGTGCGATGAGCGATCGCGCGCTGCGCGCAGGCTGGGACAACAGCCGCTCCGCCGCCGGCGATCGCAATCCGTGGCTGGTCGCCGTCGTGGTCTCGATCGCGACTTTCATGGTCGTCCTCGATACCGCCATCGCCAACGTGTCGCTGCGCTACATCGCCGGCAGCCTCGCGGCCAGCGTCGATGAAAGCACCTGGGTGGTGACCACCTACCTGATCGCCAATGCGGTGGTGTTGCCGGCGAGCGGCTGGCTGTCGAACGTGCTGGGCCGCAAGCGCTTCTACATGATTTGCGTAGCGCTGTTCACGGCGAGTTCGCTGTTGTGCGGACTGGCGCCGAATTTGAGCTTTCTGATCGTGTGCCGCATCCTGCAGGGGCTCGGCGGCGGCGGCATGCCGACCAGCGAACAGGCGATCCTCGCCGATACCTTTCCGCCGCAGAAACGCGGTCAGGCCTTCGCGCTCTACGGCATTGCGGTCATTGTCGCGCCCACCGTCGGTCCGACGATCGGCGGCTGGATCACCGACAATTTCTCCTGGCACTGGATCTTTTTCATCAACGTCCCGATCGGGCTGGCGTCGCTGGCTTTGGTGCACTGGCTGGTCGATGAGCCCGAAGTGCTCGAGCGCGAACGGGAAGAACGTCTGGCCGGCGGATTGAAAGTGGACTGGGTGGGGTTCTTTCTCATCGCGCTCACGCTCGCCTGCCTCGAAGTCGTCCTCGACCGCGGACAGATCGACGACTGGTTCAGATCGGACACCATCGTGGTCTTCACTACCGTCGCCGCCGTCGCCTTCGCGGCCTTCATTCCTTGGGAACTCATGCAGGAGGAGCCGATCGTCGAGTTGCGGCTGTTGTTTCATCGCCAATTCGGCATGGCTTTTTTTGTCATGCTCCTGGTCGGCGCGATCCTGTTCGGCTCGAACCAGATCATGCCGCAGCTGCTGCAGACCACGTTTCCTTACACCGCCATGCTGTCGGGCATGGCCATGATGCCCGGCGGCATCGCCATGCTGGTGATCATGCCGATCGCCGGCGTGATCACCGGCCGCTTTCAGCCGAAATATCTGATGACCATCGGGCTTGCCGGCATCGCGATCTCGATGTGGTATTCGACCTCGCTGACGCCTGACGCAAGCTTCGACTATTTCGGCTGGGTGCGCGTCTACCAGATGGTCGGACTGCCGTTCATGTTCATTCCGATCAATACGGTCGCCTATGACGGGCTGCCGGCGAACAAGACCAATCAAGCCTCGGCGCTGATGAACGTCGCCCGTAATCTGGGCGGCAGCATCGGCATATCGATCGCCAATGTGGTGCTCGCCCAGCGCGCCCAGTTCCATCAATCGCGCCTGGTCGAGAACACCATCCCGTCATCGCCGGCGTTCCACTCTACGCTGCAGCAAATGACCCGCTACTTCGTGCATCACGGCTCGACCGCCGCCGATGCCAATAATCAGGCGATGGGCGTGATCGGCCAATTGGTGCGGACCCAGGCAACCATTCTGGCCTATATCGACGTCTTCCATGTCTGTTCCATTACGGCCGCCTTGATGATTCCGCTCGTCCTGCTTCTGGTCCGGCGCGTGCAACTCCACGGCGGCCGCGCGGCGGTGGGACATTGAAATGAAGCATCCGTGAATTTGCCCGGGACGGCGTCATGATCAAAAACTTCGCTAAATTCGTCTTGCCCGCAATGCTCGGCGTCGCTCTCAGTGCCGCCGCACCGCCAGCCGAGACGCTCAACATTGTCATGATCGATTATCGGTTCATGCCGGATCATCTTATCTTCCGGCACGACGTGCACTACCGGCTGCATCTCGAAAATCACGGCAAGGAGACCCACGAGTTTACGGCGCCGACATTCTTCGCCACCGCCAAGATCGACAATCCCGAGGTTCTCAACCGCGAACACACCGAGATCGTGATGCAGCCCGGCGAAGCCAAGGATCTGTTTCTGACGCCGGGCAAGCCTGGAACTTACGATCTGCGCTGCTCCGACCACGATTGGAACGGCATGGTGGGCGGCATCAAGGTCGAATAACGGCGCGACGGGACCTGAAGACGAGCGGAGTCCTGCCGATAGCTCGCACGGCGGGCACGTTGCCGAAAAAAGAGTCTACGACGGGCGCGCAATCTCCCACGCCGCGGGCAGGACGTGAACCGCTCGCGCGTAACCGTCACGATGCTCGACTTTACCCGATACGCCGCCTGGCCGCCGCCAAGGCGCAATTCTCGTCGGTCAAGCCGCAGGTCACGGTAGCTTCCGCCAAAATGCCCCGCGGTCGCCCAGGTGCGGCACCAATCTTGCTTGATGGTGTTGTTAAGGGGGTTGCCGGGGCTGACCAACGCAAGCTTGCGAAAGGAGTCGCCTATGTGTGACTTTAGCCTTCAAAACGTTCGGTCGAGGCCGGCGAAAGTCGGCGACAAGCTCTTCACGCGTGACTTTGGGACCGGGACCCGCGGGTTCTCCGCCTCCGACGACCCGGGAATGGCAGTCTGTATCCTGCCCGGCACGGAGCTGGCCTTCGCCAGCGATGTGGCCTGCCTGCCAGCCGGCCTGCTCGGCTGGAAAACCAAGACCATCAACCACCAAACGGCCATCTTTCGCCAGGTCAACAAAGACAAGGTGGCCGCGCATCATGACGCGCTGGAATTTCCGGATGGGCGGACGGTGCTGCTGACGCTGTTATGCGAAGGCCAGGCCGCGACGGTCCTGCAATTGCCGGCCCAGCCGACCACGGAAGAAGAGGCGCGCGAACAAGAGCGCGTCAGCTTCGTCGGCTGAAACGCTCACGGTCGCAAAAAGCCGGCCGTCTCGTCAGACGGCCGGCGCTTTTACGACGCGGTGTGGCGCTATTGGAGCCATCGCGACGTCGATCGGGAATCCCTTGTTCGCCCGCATTTCACTGTGACTTGGCTGTGAAACCGGTTCCATAAACCCAGGGCAAATTTCGCATAAACGCGGCTCGCCGGGGGTTGCGCCCGGGATGGCCTTGCCGCATTCGTTAGCGGTGAATCGGCCGTTAGCGCGCAATGAATGAAACGCTGAAAAATGGGGAGGACGACGATCGCGCCGCGGTCGAGAACTCGCCAATGGCGGTTGCGGCCGACTCCGCGCCGCCCCCGGTCTCCGCCGGGGCACAATTCCTCAAGGTCTTTCCTCCGATCATGCTGCCGATGTTTCTTGCGGTGGCGGATCAGACCATTGTGGCTACCGCGCTACCGGCGATTGCCTCGAGTCTCGGCGAAATCGAGCGCGCCTCCTGGATCATCGTCTCGTACTTGATCGCCAATACCATCGCGGCCCCGGTCTATGGCCGGCTCGGCGACACTTTCGGCCGGCGTTTCATGATGATCGCTGCGCTCGCACTGTTCATGGTCGGATCGGTGCTTTGTGCGCTCGCCCCCAATATCGAACTCCTGACGCTGTTCCGCGTGGTGCAGGGTTTTGGCGGCGGCGGCCTCATGACGCTGTCGCAGGCGCTGATCGGGGAATCGATCCCGCCGCGCGAACGCGGCCGCTATCAAGGCTACCTCGCCGGCATCGCGGTCAGTTCCAACTCTTTCGGCCCGGTGGCCGGCGGCTATCTGACTCAGGCCTTCGGCTGGCAATCGATCTTCCTGGTCAATATTCCGCTTGGCCTTCTCGCCATGGCCTTCGTATTTCGCATTCCGCCGCGCCAAGGCGATCGCCGCCGCACCACGTTCGATTCGCCGGGCCTGGTGCTGTTCATCTTCTTTGTTGGGCCGGTCATCCTGGCCCTCGAGCAAGTGCAGCGTATGCAAATGAGCACGCTGCCGATGGCGCTCGGGTTGCTTGCGGTGGGTCTCGTCTCGCTCGGGCTGCTGATCTGGCAAGAAAGGCTCACCACCTCGCCGCTCATTCCGCCGGCGCTGTTCCGGGAACCGTCGATCTGGCGGGCCGACGCCATGGCTGCGTGCCACGGCGCGGCGCTGGTGTCGCTGATCACCTTCCTGCCGATCTATCTGCGCGCCGTGCGCGGCATGTCTCCTTCCGAAACCGGGCTGATGCTGTTGCCGCTGACGGCGGGCATCGGCATCGGCTCGATGGCGACCGGGCAACTGGTCACGCGAACCGGACGCACCGCGGTGTTTCCGACTTACGGTTTGATCGGTGCGACCGCGAGCCTCGTGCTGCTCGCATTCTGGATTCCTTATCTGAGCACCACGGAACTGGCCTGGGCCTTCTGCGTCCTCGCGCTGTTCATGGGAACCGTGATGGGCGTCGTGCAGGTGACGGTGCAGGCGATGTCCGGGCCGCGGCTCCTCGGCAGCGGCGCAGCGACCGTGCAGTTCTCCCGCTCGGTCGGCGCCGCGTTCGGCACGGCGACCGTCGCGGCCATTCTGTTTTCCATCCTCACGGTGACGGACCGCGACACCGCGATATTGTTCGGCACCCTCATCGAGCGCGGTCCCGAGGCGATCGAGGCGCTGGCGCCGGCCCGGCAAGCGATCGTTCACGCCCAGATCGGCGATGCATTCCACTTCGCCTTCCTCACCATCGCGATCTTCACCGCCGTTGGAACGTGCCTCGCCTGGACGCTGCCGCTGCGGCGGCTCTAGCTAAAAGCCGACCGCCGGCATTGCGGGACGCTTTGCCGCACGGCAGACTCGCGCCAGAAATCCGGGAGGGCACGCCATGATCGTCGACGCGCAAGTTCATCTTTGGCTGGCGAATACGCCGGGTCGGCCGTGGTTGCCCAATCGCGTGGCCCAACTTCCCGAACCTTTCCTGATCGAGAAGCTCGTGCCGATGATGGACGAAGCCGGCGTCGATCGCGTCGTGATCGTGCCGCCATCCTGGGAGGGTGACCGCAACGACTACGCGCTCGAAGCGGTGCGGCGTTATCCGAGCCGTTTCGCCGTCATGGGCCGGATTCCGGTCAACGATCCGAACACAGCGAAACTTCTGCCCGACTGGAAGAAGCAGCCCAATATGCTCGGCATCAGGGTGACGTTTCACCCGCCGCAATGGTCATGGCTCTCCGACGGCACCGTGGACTGGTTCTGGCCGCTCGCCGAAAAATACGATCTCCCGGTGATGTTCTATGGCGCGCCGATGGCAAACTTCGCGCGCGTCGCTGAGCGCCATCCGCGGCTGATCATGATCGCCGATCATCTCGGCACCACCGGCGAAGTCGCCAAATCCGGCAAGCTTGCGGAAGCCGTCGCTGAAACGGCGGCGCTGGCGAAATATCCAAACGTCTCCGTAAAGCTCTCGACGACGCCGTTCTACTCGGCCGAGGCCTATCCGTTTGCCGACATGACGCCGCATATCCGCCGGCTGTTCGATGCCTTCGGGCCCCGGCGCTGCTATTGGGGAACTGATCTGACGAACTCCTACGACAAGGCGACGTACAAAGAGCGCATCACCCATTTCACCGAGACGCTCGATTTCCTGTCGGCGGAGGACAAGGAATGGGTCATGGGTCGCGCCATTCTCGAGCGGCTCGGCTGGAAATAGCCGACGTCACGATGGGACGCGCAAGGCTGACACTACGCATCGATTTCGGGACGGACCGCGCGCTCGGCCCCGGCAAGATCAGGCTGCTTGAGGCGATCGGCGAAACCGGTTCGATCTCGCAGGCCGGGCGGCTACTCGGCATGTCGTATCGCCGCGCGTGGCTCCTCGTCGACGATCTGAACCGCTGCTTTCGCGGCCCGGTGGTGACGACCAGACCCGGCGGTGCGCGCGGCGGTGGCGCGCTCGTAACGCCGTTCGGACAAGAGCTGGTCGCCAAATACCGATCGATCGAGACGCGGGCGACGGCGGCAGCCAAGCGGCAACTGCACCAATTGGAAGACTCGTTGCGCAAGCGCCGCCGCTAATCAAGCTCGGCGGCAATCAGATGCGTGACCTTGGGCGCGCCGGCGAGATGGAAGCGATGCACGGAGTCCTGCAGCACACGATCGGCCTGGGTCACCCGCTCATGTTGGCGCAAGTGCTCCATCCAGGATTCGACAAGGAAGGTCTCGATGATACGCCCCTCCACGGCGGCATCCTCGAACACACCCCAGGCATAGGCGCCATCGCGGCGGCGCTGATGCTCGAGCTTGGCCAGCGCTTCGAGGAAAGCGTCGCGGTCGGACGGACTGATCCGGTATTCGACCGTCACCATGACCGGTCCGCGATCGTGCTCGATCTGCTGGACGGTGAGCGGAGCCGGCCAATGCATCGACGGCGTGAGATCGACGCCGGCGCCGGTTTGTAGCTTCCACGGCCAGGTCAGCGCGACCGCGGCGACGGCGCCGGTCGCGGCGAGAAAATGCGCGGCCGGCAGTCCGACCATCACGGCAATTTCGCCCCATCCGGCGCTGCCAAGCGTCAGACAGCCGAAAAATACCGTCGTGTAGAGGGCAAGCCCGCGCCCGCGCACCCAATCCGGCAGCGCGACCTGGGCGGAGACGCTGAGCGTCGCCAGCGCCGCGATCCAGGATGCCCCGGCGATCGCGCTCGCGACGAGCGCCGTCAGCGGCTCGCGGGCAAGCCCGTAAAGCACCATCGCGGCCGCCTGGCCGAGCGCGCCAAGTGCCATTAGCCGATCCGGTCCGAGCTTTTCCTTCAGCCACGGCAGAAGAAAGGCGCCGCTCACGGCGCCGGCGCCGATGACGCCGAGCAGAATGCCATAGAGGCCGGGCCCGCCGGCGATCTGCTCGCGGGCCACCAGCGGCAGAAGCGCCCAATAGGCGCTGGCGAACAAAAAGAAACCGCCGGCGCGGATCAGGGTTGCGCGCAGATGTCGATTGTGCCGGGAGTAGCGCAAGCCCGCCAAGATCGCCTGACCGAAACGCTCCGGCGGCAGCCGCGTGCCGGACCGTTGCGCCGGACGCCACCACAGCAATGAACCGACGATCGCCAGATTCGACGCCGCATTCAGCCAGAACGGCGCGACAATGCCGTAGGCCGATATCGTCACTCCGCCGAGCGCGGGACCGAGCGCGCGGGAGATGTTGACGCCGACGCTGTTGGCGGCGATGGCGGGGGTCAGATCGTTTTTGGGCACGAGTTGCGGCACGACGGCCTGCCAGGCAGGCACCGTAAGCGCGCCGGCAGCGCCGATCAGGAACGTGAACAGCAGCAAATTGCCTGGCGTCGCCAGACCGAGACCGACGATGACCGCATAGATCGCCGACACGGCGGTGGTCAGGGTCTCGACCACGATCAAAAACTTGCGCTTGTCGAAAATGTCCGCGAGCGCGCCCGCCGGGATGGCGAACAGGCAGATCGGCAGACTGCTCATGGCCGCGACCAAGGCGACGATCAACGGATCGGGATCAAGGCTCGTCATCAGCCAGCCCGAGGCCGCGCTATACATCCAGCCGCCGATATTGGAGACCAATGTCGCCGTCCAGATCACCGCAAAGGCCGGGTGACGGAACGGCGCCACGAATGGCATCACCCGGCCCGGTACGGTGGTCTTCGGCTCGCTCATCGCATCATGCCTGGCCTCACGCCGGAGGCTTATGGGCGAGCCAGCGGCCGGCTTCAGCGGCGGCAAAGAGTTCGGCGAGGGCTAAGTTGACGGCGTCCGGCTCCTCGCTGGTGATGGTGTGCCCCGTGCGGGGGATGACTAAAAGCCCCGCGGTCGGCGCCGTCCGCTTGAGAAAGACGCTGCCGTCGAGGCAGGTCTCGTCCTCGTCACCACAGATCACGAGAAGCGGCACCGTGAATTTTTTCAGGTCGGGCGCCATGTCCCATAGATTCGGCCGCTTGCTCTGCAATTGCGCCATGGTCAGCGAATGGCCGAGCGCAGAATGCTCGCTGAGCATGCGCACGAATTCGGCGAAGCCGCGCGGGTCCTTGTACTTCTGCGACAGGCGCGACGGCGCATCGGTGTAGATGACGGCCGCTTCCGCCATGCCCTTTTCGACGAACATTTTTGAATTCTCGATCGCCTGCGCGCGCATCGCCTCGCGCGCCGCCGGGTCGGGCAGCGAGCCCCAGCCGCAACCCGCCGCCGTCACCGAAAGGCAGCGCTCCGGATGGCGCAGGCCGACATGAAGCGACGTATAGGCGCCCATGGAATGTCCGACCACATGGGCCTTCCCGATACCGAGCGCGTCCATCAACGCGATAACGTCGCCGCACAGAATATCCTGACCGTATTGCGCCGGTTCCTGCGGGATGTCGGAGGGCGGGTAGCCGCGTTGGCTGTACGTCACGCAGCGGTGCGAGCGCGAAAAGCGTCGCATCTGCGGCTCCCAGGTGCGGTAATCGCCGGCGAACTCGTGGACGAAAACAACCGCCGTCCCAACGCCGGCCTCTTCGTAATAAAGCGCGACGCCGTCCTTGGCTTTGATCTTGGGCATTGCGAGCGCCTCGCCTCTTGCAAACGGCGCGTAAGCGCCTCTCGCATGCTAGCCAGATTGCTCGGCGGCCTGCAAACGGCTGCGTCGCTGCAAAAAAAGATGAGCCGCCCGCGTGGACGGCCCATCGCTACGCTCGCCTGATTTAAGGTGTGCCGGTCAGAGCCGCCGGGTCAAGCCATCCAAAACGGCTTGGTGGCCTCGCGGTGGACCTCGCAGGCGGTCAAACCGATGTCACGCAAAGTCTGGTCGCTCAGAAACTGCAGTTCGTGACGCGAATAAGACCGGCGGCGCCACTCGGCGAATTGGCTCCTGACCTGGTTCCAGTAAGAGGCGCGGCGCGATCCGTAGGTGGTGATGCTCATGTTCATGGCTGGCTCCATATCCGGCGAGTTCCAATGATTTTTAGTAGCGTGAGCCGGCGGGAAAGAGTGTGATCGCCAACACAGGATGGTGCTTTCTCCACAATCGCCTGAAATGATTATTTTTTAAGTGAAATTGCGGGCACTGCCGCGGCGTCAGGGCGGCCTCCGGCGCGCGGTCCTGCGGGACTCTTACGCGGCCGCCTGTCCCGCGGACACGATTTCGCAGATTTGCGTGACCGGCTCCGGCAGCAAAGCATCGCCGGGGTCGTAGCCGATGGCGCGCAAGACGCCGTCGGCCGGGCACATCGCGACCGCCAGCCGCGTGTAGGGATTGAGGACCGGCTCGCGCACCCAATCAAAGCCCGGCGCTGACAGCGCTCCGTCCCAGTTTCGGAGCATATCGCGGCGCGCGCGGCTAAATCCCGCCGCATCGGCGAACGAGCTGGTGAGGAAACGGCGCGTTCCGATGCGGCCCTCCCAGCCTGGCCGGCACGGCACCCAATCATTGGCCGCACTGGTTTGGTCATTGCGGGTCTGAAAATCGGTTTCGGTGCGCTCGATCACGCAGCGCTCGTCCGCGGCGCAGCCGACCAGCGTATAGATCACCGGGCGCGCCACCGGCGTGGTTTCCAGCATGTGCCGTGCGGCGGCAAAAACGTCGCACAGCTCGAAGGTTCGCCGCAGCAACTGGTCGGGTGGCATCAGGTCCTCGGCACACCAGATTTCGACCGCATTGATCGCGAAATCAAAGGGACGAAGCCAGCGATGCGCGGTCCGCCGCCGCATCGGCGCCTGGTTGACGGCCGCGGCGAAGCGGAGCGGCGCCATCGCGCTCAGCACGCCGACATACCCCGGCCATGTGACGCTGAAGAATTCGCCGCATTCCCCTTGCATGCGCGCCACGGCGGTATGACGGCCGAGACCGCGGAACGGCCAATCCAGCGTGCGAAGAAGCCAAGGCGTGCCATCGTGCTCGCCGGCGAGCGCCGTGCAGCCCCACTGATAGGACGCGTTGAGGAGCCAGACGCCGGAAAAATCGAGCTCGGTCGCAATCGCGTCGACCTCGGGCACATAAGGCGAGCGCGAACGCGTCAACCAGCGCCGTGACGCGCGGTCGAGCGACGGGATGAGCGGCAGCGCCGCGCGGGGGAAAAAATCGAGACAGGCGTCACGCAGGGCACGCGCTTCCCCGGCGCTTTGCCGCGCATGGCGCGGCGGCCCGCCGTCGCGGATGTCGATGACGGGAATCTCGCTCAACATGGACGGAACCCGGCGGCGATTCTCATGCGCCGCAATCTAGCAGACTTAATCTAGCAGACTTGCAGTCACTCCGGGATAATCGGCAGCAAAACATGCGAGGGCCGCTCGCGGTCGTGATAGATCTTGTGCAGCACCGTCCGGCTCGAGCAGATGTGATACGGCACATATTCGGCATTGGTCGCGCCGGCGACGCCGGTCGGCAGGTCGAGGCTGGTAATATCGAGGCAGATCCGATGGCCGCTCCGGAACATATTCGCGGTGGCCATTACCTCGATCTGATATTCCTCGATCTTACCCGGCGTCACGGGCTTCGCGGCTTCGCGCGTCAGCGGATGCCACGGCCACCACGGCTTGGAGCGTGCGGGGTCAATGGCGCGGTTCGACGCCTTGAGCCAGCCGCGGCTTATTTCGCGTTCGTGCAGGTTCTTCGGCACTTCGCGTTCGCCCTCGCGCACGCTCATGACGGATACGTCGGGACCGACATCCTTGAGGATGATGATCCAATTGGTGTCGGGCTGGTCGATTTCCGCGTAGAGCGTGACGACGATCGGCCCGGCGACGATGACATCCCGCGACAGCGGCTCGGTCATGTAGCGCAGACGCTGGACGACGCTCGTCTGTGACGGCGGCATTTGCACGAAGGCATCCGGCGGCTGCGTCTCGGTGACACTCGACGGCGCGATGGTCTCCGTCGTGAGCCGCTCCCAGCTCTTCAGATAAAGCTTGGTCCACTGCGTTTGCGGCAGCGGCCAGTCGTCCGCCGTGCACCATTCATTGGCGCCCATCAGCCAGAAACGTACCGGCGGCTCCTCCATGATGCCGGTGTCGATGCCCTTGAGCCAATAATCGTGCCAGCGCAGCACCTCGTTGTGGAAGGTGTGGTACGGCCGCTCCAGATGCGCCGGCCCGGCCAACAAAAGTCGCTTCGGCGCCTCGATATTGCTGTACCAATGCTGGCAACCGTTGAGGTGGGTCTTATAGGTGTAGCCGTACCAGCCGGAGCCCGTATAGGTCGGCACTTTGATGTTCTCGAACTCGGCTTCGCTCTTTTGCACCGCGGCTTCGGAATCGAACGGATCGACCAGCACGTTGTAGTACGGCGGCATGTGCTGGCCCTTTTGCGCGATCAGATTGTAAACGTGCGGATACATTTTATAGTCGGGATTGTTCATCGCCTCGCGCCACATCGCTTCGCGCTCCGGCGGCAGCGCGCCGGGCGGTCCCTTGTGCTGATGCATCGCCGAAAAGTGGCCGACCAGATAACGGAACAGATGAATGACGCCGCCCGGATATTCGTCGCGGAAGCCGCCGAGCTCGCCATAGGCGCCGCGCGAATCGAACGGAAAAATCGCCTTCAGATGCGGCGGCTGTTTCTTGGCGACAGCCAACTGCTCGGCGCCAAAACCCGAAATGCCGACCATGCCGACATTGCCGTCGCACCACGGTTGCTCGGCAATCCATTCGATCAGATCGTAGCAATCCCATTCGCGCGAACCGCCGCCTTCCGACTTGCCGACGCCGCGCGGCGAGCCGATGACATGGACATAGCCGCGCGCGACGAAGAACTTCGTATCGCCGGCTTCCATCGGGCCGGTCCATAGCGGCGACCATGCCGGCTGCGGCGGCAGCGCCAGAGCCATGTCGGGGCCTTGAAAGTCCTTGTTGTAGATGGCGAAGGCGAGCAGCGCGGGAAACTTGCCGGGCGCTTCCGGCCGATAGACGTCGACGCAGATTTTGACGCCGTCGCGCATCGGCACCATGACGTCCATGTCGCGGGCCATCGCCGAAAATGTCGGCTCGCGATCGTAATCCGGTCCGGGATTCTCCGCCGCATGCAGCAGCGGACGCACTTCATTTCCGGCCACGCTTTCTCTCCCCAATTCGGTCTTGCGCCAGGCTTGCGGCTGTGACGGCGAGCATCTTCATCAATGCACCACGAATGGCAAGCAATTCGCACTGGGGATTGCGATCATACGTAAAATCCATAGAACTGCGTTCCGAATGGACATCATAGGGAGGAACCGACCATGGAATTGAAATCGACGCGCCGCATCGTGACCGGACATGACGAAATGGGTAAGGCGGTCGCGCTGTTCGACGGACCGCTGCAGGCCAAGCAGCGCAGCGCCGGCGGCAACGGCATGACGCTGTTGTGGACGACGTCCGAATTTCCCGTCGACGTCTCGGTCTCGACCGACCGGGCGCCGAACCACGTCGGGGTGCCGCCGGTCGCCAACGGCACCGTGTTCAGGATCGTCGATTTCGCTCCCACCCCTGCGCACACGGAGCCCGTCGACCATCACCAGATCCTCGTTTCCATGGGCATCGATCCTGCGACCCAAGGCTATATGCGCCACGCCAATACCCACCGCACCCGGACCATCGACTACGCCATCGTGCTCGACGGCGAGATCGACATGCTGCTCGACGACACCGAGGTGCATGTGAAGGCGGGCGACGTGCTGGTCCAGCAGGGCACCAATCACGCCTGGGTCAACAACGGCACCAAACCGTGCCGCATCGCTTTCATCCTGATCGATGCCAAGACCCCGCCGGCGTGGCAGCAGGGCTGGAAGAAGTAGTAGATAATCCAGGGACGCATCCGCGCACGCCCTCTCCCCTTGCGGGAGAGGGCTTCGCCAGAGCTGCAACAATCGTGGTTGGGTGAGGGGTTGTGGCCCCGACCCCTCACCTGTTTGTGCTCGTTGCAACGCCGAGCCGCCCTCTCCCACAAGGGGAGAGGGCACGGTAATGCGCGCCGCGCTGGTCTCTTCTTCCGTCGCATTGCCCTCAGCGTCTAACACCGCCAAATAGAGTTCCTTTCTCGCGGCGTCTGCGCACCCGAGTTCTGCAGTCTCCAGCCACGTGAAGTGCGAATTCTGGGCTTGCGAACCAAAACAGAGCGGTGGAGTCTCTGTCATTCCGTTCGCCTCACCCCATTCGCCAAATAAATCAAGGAAGCGGAACGCCGACAAACGCTGATCCGTATCCTCCGCACCATCGGGTGCGGCTCTGCCCTTTTGGGGCAGCTCGCCTGTCGGCGTTCCACCACGGTTCTTGCCTGAGGGAGTTGTCGTCCCAAAGGCGCGGCACGGGCCAATGGCTTCCTGCGACTCGGCCGGAGCGTCTGGTCGGTAAGCTCGCCCCAACCGGGGGG
>JBAPUM010000096.1:0-85597 GCA_049282655.1 Xanthobacteraceae bacterium | reverse complement strand
TGTCATTGCGGCAGCTACGTTATTTCGATGCGCTGGCGCGCCACAGCCATTTCGGCCACGCCGCCGCTGCCTGCGCCATCTCGCAGCCGGCGCTGTCGATGCAGATCAAGGAACTCGAGGCGGCGCTGGGCTCGGTCCTGATCGAGCGCGGCGCGCGGCAGGTGCGGCTCACCAAATTTGGCGAGGAGTCGGCGCTGCGTGTCCGCGACATTTTACGCGCGGTCGACGAGCTTGGCGACTTCGCGCGTGCCTCGCGCGATCGGCTCGCCGGGCGGCTGCGCATCGGCATGATCCCGACCATCGCGCCTTATCTGTTGCCGACGGCGATCGAAAGCCTCACCCGCATCCATCCCGAGCTCGACATCCGCGTCCGCGAGGCGCTGACCTCAAAGCTCTTGCAAGAGCTCGCCGAGGGCCGGCTCGACACCGCCATCGTGGCACTGCCGGTATCCGAACCGTCGCTGACCGAGGTCGCGCTGTTTGCGGAAAGCTTTTTGCTGGTGCGGCCGGACGCGGATGCGGCAACGCCGGTGCCGAGCAGCGAGACGCTGCGCGAGATGCGGCTGTTACTTTTGGAAGAGGGACACTGCTTCCGCGATCAGGCGCTGTCGTTCTGCAACCGACAATCCTCGCCGCCGCGCGAGATGCTCGATGCCAGCTCGCTGTCGACACTGGTGCAAATGGTCGGCGCCGGCATGGGCGTCACCCTGATCCCCGAAATGGCCGTGGCGGTCGAAACCCGGTCGGCGTCGGTGTCGGTCGCGCGCTTCAAGGAGCCGCAGCCGTCGCGCACCATCGGCATGATCTGGCGCAAGACCAGTCCGCTCGCCGGACAGCTGTTGCAGATTTCCGAGGTCGTGCGTGGCGCGGCGGAGGTGTTGCGCGAGCGGGATGATGGGGGGGAGGGCCGCAGCCAGCGGAGGCCGGGCGCAGCGAAACGTGCCCACGCCTGACTTGCGGGCCGCGCTACGATCAGTCACCCGAGGGCGCGACATCGGCCGCCAAAACCAGATCCGCGTCGTCGATGACGTAGCGGACATATTTGTAGTCGCGGATGAAGCTGATCCGGCCGTTCGCCCATTCCAGCCACATCAGATAGCTCGGCTTCACCGCGGCCGGATCCTCGTAGACCGCGATCACCTCGCGGCCATCGAGCCAGCCGGGGACGAGCCGCACCGGGGCGCTGCGCGAATAGATGCCGAAGAACATGCCGACGTCGGCGGCGCCGGCGCGCGGCGGGTAGGTTGACTGGACCAGCCGCACGTCGTCGGCCAGCATCGCGCGCAAGCCCTCCCAGTCGCGCCCGTTGAACAGCGCGACATAGCGGACGACCGCCGGCGATGGCTGGCGCGGCGCGGGCTCTGCTGGCGCCGCGGCGTTGATGGTTTTGAGCCGGGCGCGGCCGCGGGCAAGGTGAGCCTTCACCGCATTGACCGTGAGGTCGAGGAGGGCTGCGATCTCTTCCAGCGATTGATCGAGCACGTCCTTGAGGATGACGACGCTGCGCTGAATGGTTGGAAGCTCCGCGAACCGCGACACCGCCGTCGCGATCGCCTCCTGCCGCATCAGCATCTCCGCGGGATCCGGGGTCGCCGCGTCGGCGACGTCGTGGGCCGCCTCGATCGGCTCGACCGCGCGGATGGCGCGGCTGCGCAGGAGGTCGAGCGCGCGGTTGTGGGCGATCCGAAACAGCCAAGCGCGCATCGGCGCGTCCTCCTGCAATTCATCGAGCGCGGCAAGCGCGCGCGTAAAGGTGTCCTGCACCACATCCTCGCCGTCGATCACCGAGCCCATCAGGCGCGCACAGTAGCGGTGCAGCTCCGGCCGCAGCTTCTCGGCGAACGCCAGAAGCTCCGCCTGGCGCGTCGTGGGGGGTAGGGAAGGGCCGCCGCTCAAGCCGTCTCTCCCTCGAGGAATGTGATGCCGGTATCGCCTTTCAGGCCGAAGGCTAAGCCTGTTGAGTATTGCGGATCGTCCAGCAGTGCGACCAGATGATCACCGAACTGGCGCGGCAGCAGCGGCGCGCCGAACCGGGCAAGGTACGCCTCGCGCCCGATGCCGATCGCCCGGGCATAGCCGGCCGCTGCCGCCTCGCCGACCCCGGTCCCGCCGATCACCTGCATCGGTACGATCGCCTGGAAACGGATACCGAGGCCGTTCTGCTGCGAGATGCCGTTGGCGTATTTGGCCATGAACCAGAGCATGCGTTTGGCGCCGGCATAGCCGCCCGACATCGGCGATCCATTCACGGCCGCGCCGCTCGATCCGACCAACACCCGGCTCCCGGGCTTGAGCGGCAATTTGAGCGCCGCCTGGAGCCAATAGAGCCCGGCCTTGACGTCGGTGTCCCAGATCGCGGTGAAATCCGCCCAGCTCAACTGGTCCAAGCGCCCCATCCGCGGGGTCGCGCCGGCGTTCAGGACGAGAATGTCCGGGCGAACCTCGGCGAGAATACGGTGCGCGGCCGCCTCGTCGGTGACGTCGGCCGCGATCACGGCAACGCTCAGCCGGTCATGGACCGACTTAAGCGCATCGGATTCGCGGGCGACGACCGTCACTTTGGCGCCATGCTCAACCAGGGCCTCGACAAGCCCGAGCCCGAGGCCGCCGCTGCCGCCGGTCACCACGATAATCTTGCCCTTGAGGCTCATCGACCCGCTCCCTTGTTTGTGTCTCCTGAACCTAGGACGTTCGGGGCCGCGAAAAAGAGTCACTGCGCCGGCGTCGCCGATGCGTCGAGATATCAGCGAGCGCTCGTTCCGAGGTCGTCGGAATAGCCGGCCTCTAGGCGAGGCCACTGGGGAATAGGCCGTCCATCGCGACGGTAGCTGTGCTGACCTTCCGGCTTTTGCGGCCAGCCGGATGGCGAGTCCTCCCAGCTCTCCTGCCGCCCGTAGACGGTCAAATCGAGCAAAGGATAGCTGTTGCCCATCACTTCGACGCCGCGCCGCGTCGTCCAGTATGTCTCGAAGACGTTGGATCCCTGCCGCAGGTAGCAAACGATGTGCATCATCCCCACCCGGCGTCCAACCAAGAGGGTCTCGAGCGATTCACGAGGGGCCGAATACCAGGGCATCTCCCAGCCCATGAAGTCGCGGTACCGAATGCTTTCTTCGTACGGGCCCTGACAGAACGTGGCGAATGTGACGTCGCGGGAATGAATGAAGGACAGTTCACGCACCTGGGATGTATACAGGGTGCATCCCTCGCACTGCTCCGGCGCAGGCTGGCCGGTATGCCACATGAAGTAGTAGGCGATGAGCAGCCGGCGTCCCTCGAACGCCTCCACCAGTGTCACCGTGCCACGATCGCCAATGAGCGATGTGGCGCCGTCCATCTCGACCATGGGGAGCCGTCGCCGGGCGGCCGCAATGGCGTCGCCTTCTTTTGTGTGAGCTTTTTCTCGAACCCGCAATGCGTCGAGCTCCGCCTGGAAGGTGTTCCGATCGACTACCGTTGGGGCTCCGATTTCATCTCCCGTGAAGTCTGTCATTGCTCTCTCCGTCAGCTGATTGCCCGACCTGATCGTCTCCCAATGATGTCTGCTGTACCGAAATCCCAAGATGCCAAATTGATCCCACTTCTCGGGTCGGCACCGTTTTATTCCCAGCTGTCGAGCTTGATCTCGTTCGGCCAGGGGCGGCCTTTGCCGGTTTCGAGCAGCGACTTCAGGCTCAAGAGAAACACCGCCCATTTGGTGCTGCAATGATGCATGAACTCGACCGGCTCTTTCCAGCCTTGATGCTTGAACAGGACGACGGTCCAATCACCTTGCTGCTTGAGATCAAAGCTTATTGTGGTGCCGAGCCATTCTTGGGGCCCGTCGACCACTTGCCACAACACCCGCTTTGCGGGCTCGAGCTCAAGAACCTTCATATCGAAACCGCCATTGCCGAAGCGGAATTGCAGCACGCCGCCGATTTTGCTGTCGCCTTGGGTGTCGCTCGTCCACCAGGCGGAAAGGCCTTCAGGGGTGGTCAGCGCGTTATAGACATCATCCGTCGCCGCCGATCTGATTCCGACTTTGTGAAGAATATCAACCATGTAACGGCTCCTCCCGTTTCGCTCTCCAGCGCGAGTGGCCAATGAGGTTCATCGGCCTCACGAACTAGGACGTTTGAGGCGCCGGAAAAGAGTCAGCGGCGGCGCAGTCATGTCGCGCGGGGGCCATTTATCGCGACATGCCGCCACAGCTGGCACGCGGCAGGAAGACGTCGCGCCCGCCGCAGCGGCCAATGTCGCTATGGTGCAGCAGACCAAGCCGGCACGCGGAACACCCTCAGCCAATCCCCATCGCCCGTTCAAACGCCCGCCGCACCTCGACAGGCTGCCCGACGTGAAACTGAAATTCCTTAAATCGCGGCCCGAACAGCGGATGTTTCCGCAACTCCTCGAGCGGCAGGCCTGCAATGTTGATCTCGCGCATCATATTCGGCAGCGGCACGTTCCTGGCCGCCGCCGGATCGCGCATCACGCCCATCGGATCGCGACCGTCTGCCACCGCATCCATCTCGGCAAAGAAACGCTGCCGCATCATCGAAATTCCGATGTCGCTCGAACGCAGATTTTCGAGCGTGCGATCGGCGATGCGGCCTTGGCCGACCCAGGCGACGATATCCTGATTGATGACGTGGCTCGAGATCCAGCGCCCGTCGGCATCTTTGATCGGGCTCGTCCAGGTCGGCACGTGGCTTTGCGCATAGGGTTCGCAGCCCTTTGGCACCCGCATGAAGAACCAGGCGACGCTCAATGTATTCTCGTCGTCGACCGGCACGCGCCATTCGAAATGGCTGCCGAGATAAAACCCGTTCGGCCAGAGCGCCAGCCGTCCGACGGTCCAATAGCGGCTGTCTTCGGGCTGGCCTTCGCGCACGCGCTTGTAGATGAAGCCGTGGTCGAATTCCTCGAACTGCAGCTTGAGATGTTTTGGCGCGCTATTGCCGTCGGCGCCGTGCTGCCGGTTGCTCCAATTGTCGTGCATCCATTCGAAATGCACTGGATCGCAGGAGTTCTCCTGGCACTGAAACCAGTTGCACGGCACGTCGGCGAGCACGATTTCGCGAAAGCCGTTGTCCCAGGTGAACGGCTCCCAGACCGGGAGCTCCGGCGCCGGCTGTGGCCCCATATAGGCGAACAAAAGGCCGGCAAGTTCGCGCACCGGATAGGCACGGATGCCGCAATTCGCCTTCGATGGCTTCGGACTTGCAGTATCTTCATAGGGCTGTTCGAGACATTGGCCGGTCTCGTCCATCAGCCAGCCGTGATAGCTGCAGCGAATACCGTGCGGCTCGACCCAGCCGTAGCTGAGATCGGCGCGGCGATGCGGGCAATGGCGGTCGACGAGGCCAAATCTTCCGCCGAGGTCCTTATAGAGGACGAGGTCCTCGCCCATGAGGCGGACCGGCTTGATCGAGATTTTGTCGAATTCCGAGGCCCCGCCGATCGGCATCCAATAGCGGCGCAACAGCGCCCCCATCGGCGTTCCCGGGCCGACACGGGTCAGAAGCTCGTTCTTGGCGGCAGTGAGCACGCGCTGTTTCCTCGAACTGAAATCGTGTGGCCGCACGAATGTCGGCGGGGAGGGTTTCCGCAAATTAGGACTTTACGCGCGATCGCGTTTGCTTCGAGGCAACAGATTATAACTAGAGTCATTTTCGTCAAATTGTGGAGGATCACATGCCAGAGCGGCGATGCCTTCCGAGGAAGAAAGTATTCAAAGGCGCCAAACTCGTTGTGCCGGGCCGCGCTGCGGTCAGCTGTATCGTGCGCGACCTGAGCCCGCAGGGCGCCGGCTTGCAGCTTGCGAGTGCAGCCGACCTGCCGGCCGAATTCGATCTTACGTTCGACACCGGCCAGAAGCCGCGGCGATGTCGGCTCGCTTGGCGCGGTCTGACCAATGTCGGCGTAGAATTCCAGCCGCAGACGTAATAACGCGCCATTCCAGGGCTCAGCGTTGCCTTGCCGGCGAACGTGCTAATGTGCCGCTGCAAAGCGAACGAGGCCCTGTGAGTGTCAGCCGCCAAATTGAATAGACCGATCCGCACCGCAATTGTCGAAGACGATCCGGCGTCGCGCAAAATGATCGTCTCGCTGCTGCAGGCGGATCCGGACTATATCGTGGTCGCGGAACTCGCCGAGGGCAAAGCGGCGATTGCGGCGCTCGCCCATCTCGCGCTCGATATCGCGCTGGTCGATATCGGCTTGCCGGACATTTCCGGCATCGACGTGATCCGGAGCCTGAAGTCGCTTCATCCGGAATGCAATGTGCTGGTCATCACCACCTTCGGCGACGAGAAGACGGTCACTTCGGCGCTCGAAGCCGGCGCCGACGGTTATCTGCTCAAAGGAACGGCGCTGGAAGAACTCAAGCGCGATATCCGCGCGCTGCGCGACGGCGGCTCGCCCCTGTCGCCGATGATCGCCCGCAAGCTGTTGAACAGGCTGCAGACGAGAGCCGCCGACGAAAGAGCGGAGTCCGCCGCCGAAACCACGTTGACACCGCGCGAGCACGAGATCCTCGACATGATCGCCAAGGGCTTTTCCTACGCAGAAACGTCGAAGATTTGCAGCATCAGCCCGGCGACGGTGCACAGCCATCTCAAGAGCGTCTATCGCAAGCTCGAAGTGCATTCCAAGACCGAGGCGGTCTATGAAGCGCGCCGCCGCAAGCTGATCCATTAGCCGAGCGCGGACTGCAAGAGGCCGCCATTGGATCAAGCGCGGGGTCGTGCGTTCAATTCGATCCGAACCGCCGTCCCGCGTCCCGGCGCTGCCTCGATGAAAATCTTGGCCCCGCTCGAGATGCTCGCGATGCGGCGGCGCATATTCGCAAGGCCGCGTCCCGCGGCGGTGTCCGCCAGATCGAAGCCGCAGCCGTCATCACTCACGGCCATGACAATAACGGATGCTGGCGCGATGAAACCCGCCGTCAGCGCCGCCGTCCTGGCCTTCGAGTGATGCAGCACGTTGCTCAGCGCTTCCATCAGGATGAGCTTGATCGACAGCGCATCGCGCGCGGTCAGCCCCTCGATCCGCGGCAGCGCGCCGGCCTGCCATTGCAGATTTATTCCGGCGAGCTCAATGCTGCTGCCCATGCGGTGTCGCACGCTGCTGAGCAGCAGATTGAGATCGCGGTCGTCGGTCTCGGCGCTGTCGACCAGGAAGCGCAACTCCATCAGGATTTCGCCGATCCGGCGTTTGACGTCGACAACGTTGATGTTTTCGGTGGTCAAATAGGCGAGCAAGGCCGCGAGACTCGCGCCAATGCTGTCATGCATGTCGGCGGAAATCTTTTGCCGTTCGGCGGTGGCCGACGCGACGATTTGCAGCTCGGCCTGCTGGCCGAGTTTCGCCAGCCGATGGATGAACGAGGCGGCCGCCGCCATCGCCACGGTGAGCGCCAGCCAGCACAGCCCGAGCGCATAGAAGAACCCGGAATATTGCGCCCGCAGATAGGCGGTGTCGTAGGCAACCGTGACGTAGAACGGCGTGCTTGCCGAGGCGACGAAGGAGCCGATGCGCATGACGTCGTCGGGACCGCCGGCCTGATTGTAGATGGTGCCGCTCATCTGTCCGGCCAGCACCCGGTCGTAGACAAGCGGGATTCGAGGCACCGCCGAGCCGTAGCCGATCTCGCCGTTGAGCGAGCGGATGCGCACCACACCGTCCTTGCCGACCAACCCCGCCAGGCCGCGGTCGCTCAGCTTAAGCTTTTCATAAAGACGGATGAAATGCTCCAAGCGGTACGACAGCAGCACCACGCCGAAAAATCCGCCCGAGCCATCGCGCAAAGGTCGCGAGAACTGGATCGCCCATTCATCGGCGATCCGGGTGCGTGTCGGCGCCCCGACATAGAGTTGCGGTGTGCCCGACGCCTCGGCATGAAAGCGAAAGATGTTTCTATCCTTGAGCGACAATTCAGGCACGCGATCGACCTGGGCGCTGGCGATCAGAGCGCCGTTGCGATCCACAATGGCAGGACCAATCATGGAGGGCTGCAACGCATAGCCTGCCAGCAGCCGGTGCAGCTCCGGTTCGTGGTCTCGCGCGACCTCGCTTTCCGGAATTTCCGCAGCGACCCGCGTCAGAATGCCGTCCGCCGCAGCCGCGTCGTCGTCGAACCCGGCCATCAGAATCTGGGCGATGTTCTGGGTCTCACTGTAAAACTGCTGCTCGACCGCATGCTTGAAATGAATGCCGGCGAGCACGCACAGCACCAATACGAACGCGGAGAAACCCGCGCACAGCACAATCGGCGCCCGCGCGAACGGGCCGATCAGAAAGCGCGGGAAAGTGCGTGTAACGCTACGCGACAAACGGTCCAAGCGTGGTGTCCAAGTCTCGTGTGCACGGCGGCGAAGGTCACCTGAAATGCATGTTGTGGGGCAGGCGGCAAGCACCGCGGCATCCCCAATTTTGGGGAGCCGGTATGCGGCACGCATCGCCATGCCCAGTTTCGGGGGTTGGTCAAAACCGCCGGTCGATCCATGTTGCACGCCCGATATTCGGCCACATCAGGTTTGCCTCCCGATGCTTTACACCCCCCTCGCGCCCAAGCTCGCGCCCCAGCCGGCCGAATTGACCGGCAAACAGATGTTCAGGCTGTTCCCGACACCGCTGTTTGCGGGCTTGGTGTCGGACCTCAGCCTATGCGACCGGGTCGAGAGAAAACTGCGGGATATACAGCGATCGGGGCAAGGCACATTCGCCGCGCGGGACGCCTTGCGCGCCTATATGACGCCTGACGACCTGCAGACGCTGCCGGAGATGCAAGAGCTCGTCGACGTCGTCATGCGGGAAGCCGAGCAAATCCTAGACATCTACGCGGTCAAGCGCGATTCGCATTACATCACCAATATGTGGGCGAACATCGCCCATCCAAACCGCCGCCATTCCATGCACATGCATCCGAATTGCCTGCTGAGCGGCGTGGTCTATATCAAGACGCCAAAGAATTGCGGGCCGATCGTGTTCGCTTCGCCGCGCCAGCTCGCGAAAAATCTCGAACCCACTTATCTGGAAAAGAACGAGTTTAACGCCGACGTCTTCGTGTTTGCGCCGGAGAAGGGCCGCGTGCTGATCTGGCCGAGCCACGTTCCGCATGCGGTCGAAGAGGGAAGCGCGGACGGCTCCCAGGATCGCATCGTCGTTGCCTTCAACATCATGATCCGCGGGCGCGTCGAAATCTCCACGGCCCGTTTGGAATTGAGCTGATAGCCGGCAGCCAGCCGCTGGCACAATCGCAACCCTGCCCGGCCAGGAGGCATCCGGCGCGGTTAAGCCCGCAGCCTGCTATGCCGACCTGAGGTGCGCTCGATGGCACTGGCGAGGTATTCCGGCGACTGCGCGCCGGTGACAATGACGCTGCCGCCGAATACGAAACAAGGCACGCCGTCGATGCCGGCTTCCTTGGCGGCATTGGCTTCGCCTTCGATGCGGTCGATATCGGCGTCGCTCGCCAACAGCCGGCGCACCAGATCGCCGTCCATTCCGACATCAACCGCCGCCTGGATCAGCACTTTGGAGTCAGTGAGGTCGGCGCCCTCGGCAAAGTAAAGTTCCATCAGCCGCTGCTTCATGCGCGCCGGATCGGTGGCGCTGCGCGACCACAGAATGAGGCGATGGCAGTCGAGGGTATTGGGCTGCCGGCCGATCTTGTCGGGGCTATAGACCAGCCCCTCCATGGCGGCGGCCGCTACAATCCGCTCGGCAATGACGGCGTAACGCTCGGGCGAACCGAATTTGGTTTCGAGGTAGGTCTGCCGATCGATGCCTTCGCGCGGGATCCACGGATTGAGGAAATAGCCGCGCCAGTTGACGTCGACCTTGACGTCCGGCGTCAGCGCGATGGCACCTTCCAGCCGGCGTTTGCCGATATAGCACCACGGGCAAACGACATCGGAAACGACGTCGATATGGACGGTCGCGGGCGCCTCGGTGACATCGTCCATGGCAGAACCTCTGCGTCGGTGCGGTTCGGGCTTGCGTATCAGAAGGAACCCCGGGATTCGGTCTCAGGGTGCCTTTCCAGATTACATGGTGACCGTCTTATTTGGCGGCAACCTCACCCACGACCCGCAAAATCAGGGAATTGATATTGTCGGTCGGCTTCAGCGTCGCGAGCGTCACGGCCGCCTCGACGCCGCTTTTTTTGCGGTCCGGTGCCAGCATGGTGTTCTTGAGCACGCTGGCGATACGGCGCGCGACCACATGGGCGGCGCGCAGATCGGTTTCGGTAAAGACGGCGAAAATCGAGTTGTCGGCTTCGCGGCAGGCAAAATCGACCTGGCGCATCAACCGGCCGACGAGGCGGGCCGCGTCGAGACCGGTGCGCCGATCGGTGCCATCGAATGAAAACCGCGCGATCGAGAGGCCCGTGCCGCGCTTCTCGGCGTCGTCGACGGCGCGATTGAGATCGCGCCAGAAAGCATCGTGCGCCAACAGCCCAGTGTCGGGATCGAGCATGCCTTGGGCATCGAGTGATTTCAGCATGCGCTTGAGGCGTTGGCCGAAGGCGTGCAGCCGGACATAGGGCAGGAGACGTTCGACGGCCCGCTGCGGTCCGTCCGTGACACGTTCGAGATTGGCGAGCTCCATGGCGTAGGGCTCGACGACAGCCGGATGGCCGCCGAGCACAACGACCGGCAGATCGCGAAAACGCACGTCGTCGGCCAGCACCGTCAACAAGGCTTCGACCACGCGCGGGCCGAAACCGTCGCCAATCACCATGCCGTCGAGCTCGCGCACATTGAGCGCGCGCGCCGCGTTCTCGACGCTGAGCGCGCCGACCACGCCGACCCGCTCGCCGACCGCGACCGACAATTCCGGGTACGAGCGGCCGCGCCCGGAAACCAAAACGCTCGCCTCTTCGAGCGGATCGCTTTCCGACAGCGCCGGCAGGGTTTGGCCGCGGGAGGCGAGCGTGCGCATGCGTCGCAACACCGTGCCGTGGAGCGTGCGTACGCGCAGTGCCGTGGAGAGCCGCCGCACCAGCCGCGCCGGCGGCGCGCTTGCGGCGATCGCCAGTGCATCGGGAAAGACAGACGCCCCGTCATCGCGCGTGCGCGCGACGACCGGCATATAGACGCCGCCCGATTTCTGGCGCTGTTCGTCCAAGCTGCGGGCGAGCGATTCCATGCGGGCGCGATCCGGGCAGGGCTCGGCCAGGATGATCGCTTCGGGCTCGACCGCGGCGAGCGCCCCGGGCGCTTCGGCGAAGCTCACTTCAATGATCGGAAACGCGCCGCCCGCACGGAGGGCATCGACGACATCCGGCGCCGGAGTGTCGGCAATGACGACGAACGGGCCTTGCAACGCCATGGCGGATACACGGACTCTTGATGATACAGCCCGTCACCTTGGCAAATTGCTGTTAATTCCTCGTCAACACCACCCCGAACAAAGCCATAGTCACGCAACCGCCTTTCGCGGCGCTGCATCGGGCGGGGCGAAAGCGCCGGCAATAAGGGGACTGAGGCCGATGCCGGCGAGCGCTGAAAGCATAGCCTGCGGGTCGGAGGAAGTGGCGGTGAGACGCTGGCCCAACAGCGGGTCGGATACCGCCGTCAGCGTCGCAGTCGGGTCGATCCGGGCGATTTTTTCCATGAGCCCAGCAAGCGCGAAGCGATAGGCGCCGATCGTGACGATGCCGGACGGCGGCGCCGTGACCGTCACGTTGTTGCTCACCGCGTCGATCCGGCACGAATAACCTGTATCGACGGCGCCATCGCGACCGATCGCGAAATGAGGTTGGCCGGCGCTTTCTATCCCGGGCGGGAAGGCGTGCCGCGGCACCATAGGACCACTCAACGCCACCGTGTTGCTGTCCGTCACACTGAGCTCGGCGACCGTCACTGCGCCGTTGGCGTTCGTGCTGTCGTGCGGCGCAACGACCTGTCCCAATGGCAGCGGTGCCGGCTTGCCATCGGGGCCGCGTCGCGCCGCAACCCAGCCGGCTTCGCCGAAGATCGGAACATCGATCAGAGCCGCATCGGATTCCGCCCAATCCGCGCTGCCGGCAAGCCGATCCGGTGCATGCCATGCGGCAAGGATGCTTGCCGGAACCCCTTTCGCAAACAGTCCGGCCTGTTTGAGCTCGAACACGATCGGTGCTGGCAGCACAAGCGTGCCGCAGCGCTCCTCCAGGCGCTGCCGCACCAACAGCTCTGCATCGAATGGCTGATGCAGCACGAGCGTCCCGCCGCTCAGCAGCCAAGGCACCAGGGTGAGACAGAGCCCCGCGAAGGAAGCCGGTGGTATGGTCGACAGGATGGCGGCTTCCTGGCCGATGCGGCCTTCGAGAAGAACGCCGAGACCACCCGCCAGCAATTCCAGATGACGGCGCGCGACCGGCACCGGGCCATCGGTGCCAACTTCGAATGTGAGAATGGCCAGATGTGCCGCGGCATTGCCGTCACGATCGAGCGGCAGCACCGGCTCCTCGCTTGCCGCCGCCAGCAAATCGTCGAACGGCACCACGCCGTCGGGCAGATTGCCGCCGAAGCCGCATACATAGCGGATCGAAAACACTTCAGCGGCGACACGGGTCGCAAAGGAAGCATGATCGTAATTGCCGGCGCGCCGGCAGGTGACGATAGCCTTGGCGCCGGCCCGGCCAAGCGCCGCTGCCACATCCTCACGCCGCCACAACAGCGGCAACGGCGCCGCGATCAATCCGGCACGCAGCACGCCGAGAATTGTCAGAATATTTTCGACCGTATGCGGCAATTGGATGCCGACAATGGCGTCGGTCGGCAGCATGGCGCGCAGCCGCGAGGCAATGGCGGAAACGATGCGGTCGGCTTCGGCATAGTTCAGCCGCCACGGCGTGCCATCGGTGAAGCGTTCACGGTTCGGGGCGTCGATCAACGCGGTGGCATCCGGGCGACGCACCGCCGCGCGACGAAACAATCCGTCGAGGGTCATATGGCCGAGGACGTGAACGGCCGCGGGATTGGTGTCGCCGAGAATCATCGTTGCGTCTTCAAGCGCCTCATAAAGTGTATCATTGCAGCGCCTTTGCGGGTTGGCGCCACCAGGTTTCGGGAAGATATCCCGAAAGCGAGGTGCGCGCCGGATGTTGCAGATAGGCCCGGCGCGCCACCCACTGCTCGGGCAAATAAAACAGCGGAACCACGTAACAGCCGGAAATCAGCACCCGATCGAGGGCTCGCACGGCGGCGACGAAATCGTCACGCCCGCGCGCTCGCAACATCGCGGCGATCATCGCGTCGATCGCCGGGCTTTTAACGCCCATATAGTTGCGCGAGCCTTGCTGGTCGGCGGCCGCCGAGCCCCAATAGATGCTTTGCTCGTTACCCGGCGACAGCGATTCATCCCAGCGATACTCGATCATGTCGAAGTCGAACGTGGACAGTCGCTGCTGATATTGCACGTCGTCGACGAGCCGCACCTGGGCATTGATCCCGGCGCGCGCGAGGCTTGTCGAAAACGCGAGCGCGAGCCGCTCATCGTCGCGGTCGGTCACCATGATTTCGAAATCAAGCGCGTTGCCGGTCGCGCGGTCGCGCAGCTTGGTGTTTTTGAGTTCGTAGCCGGCGGCCTCGAGCAAACCGAGCGCCTGGCGCAGCGAATCGCGATCGCGGCCGGAGCCGTCACTGACCGGCGGCGACCAGGTGCCGTCGAACACGTCGGCGCGCACTTCTCCCGGATAGGGCGCCAGCAACGCGCGCTCTTTCTCATCGGCCGGGCGCCGATAGGCGGACAATTCGGAATCGTCGAAGAAGCTCGCGCTGCGGCGATACAGATCGTAGAAAAAATTACGGTTGATCCATTCGAAGTCGAACAACAACCCAATGGCCTGGCGGACCCGGATATCGGCGAAGATGGGACGCCGCGTGTTGAAGACGAAGTCGGAAGAGAACTTCGGCAGCCCGTCCTGGAACGTCTCCTTGACGATGCGACCGTCGCGCACGGCCGGAAAGTTATAGCCGGACTGCCAGCGGGTCGGATCGGTCTCGCTGCGCACATCGTAGAGGCCGGCCTTGAAGGCTTCGAAATAGGCGTTGCCGTCGCGATAAAAGTCGAAGCGCAATTCGTCGAAATTCCACAGGCCGCGATTGATCGGCAGCGCGCGGCCCCAGTAATTCGGATCGCGTTTGAAACTGACGCTCTTGCCGGCGTCGACGCTCTCGACGACATAGGGCCCGCTGCCGACCGGTTTTGCCAAGGTCGAATTCTCGAAACTCGCGGCGTCGATCGCGTGCTTCGGCAAGATCGGCATCAGCCCGAGGATGAGCGGCATTTCGCGGTCGTTCGAGTCGGCGAAATCGAAACGTACGGTGCGCGTATCGAGGATATCGGCTTTGGCGACCTTGGCGTAATAAGTGCGGTGATTGGGTCGGCCGTGGTCGCGCAGCAATTGCCACGAGAACAGAACGTCCTGCGCGGTCACCGGCGTACCGTCGGAGAAGTGCGCCGTGGGATCGAGCGTGAAAGTCACGTAGCTGCGTGCGTCATCGGTTTCGACCGTTTGCGCCAAGAGTCCGTAGAGTGTGAACGGCTCATCGTAATTGCGCGCCAACAGGCTCTCGATGACGTAACCGCGGATTGGCTGCAACGGCAGCCCCTGCACGATGAAGGGATTGAGGCTGTCGAATGTCCCGAGCACGCCCTCCACCAGGCGGCCGCCCTTCGGCGCATCGGGATCGGCATAGGGCAGGACCGTAAAATCGTCGGGCAGCGCCGGCGCACCCTGCATGGCGATCGCATGCGCCGCCGCTGCGCAAGCTGCCGGCGGCGATCCGGCCGCGAGCATGCCGAGCAACCCGGCACCGCACAGCGCAGCACGCATTCCAAATCCGGCATGACCGGCAGCCAAAGTTGTCATCGGCAGGAAACGGTTGGACGCGATTCGGTCGACCAAAGGCAATGTACCATGGCATCCGCATTGCTATTGGCGGAACCGCTTTCTGCGGCTCCGCCCTTTATCTGGGCGCACAATTGGGCTATTGGGCCGGGCTGTTACGTCGGGTCATTACAGCCTTGGGGCCACGCTGTTGCCGTAATCCGCGCCGATTGAGCCTCAAAGTGGGGGCGCGCGGGGCGGCGACGGATGTCGGGTGGGCCCGACATTGGATCACGCCAGTCTGACCGGGATAATCGATCGGGATCGATTTGCCGGTGGCAGCACGAAAGAGGAACTACATTGATGATGTATCGGAACGCGTCGGCGCCGGTCCGGCCGGTAAGCCGCACGCTCGCTGCCATCGCCAAGGTCATGGGGCAGGCCTCGGTTCTCGCCGTCGCGCTGACGCTCGCCAACGGCTCGTTCGCGGTTGCGCAGCAGGCCGCTCCGGCTCCCGCGGCAAAGCCGAAGCCTGCGGCTCCCGCGCCTGCCAAGAAGCCCGCTGCACCGGCCCAGCCGGCGCCCGAGGCTCAGCAACCGGCGGCGCCACCGGCGCCGCAAGCCCAGGGCGATCAGCAGCAGCAACCGCAGCTGATCTACTCGCCTTGGACCAAGTTCTGTCTCAAGAATAACAACGACCCCGCCGCCAAGCAGGTGTGTTTCACCGGCAAGGATGCGCGTATCGAGTCCGGAATGCCGGTTGTGGCCGCCGTGTTGATCGAGCCGGAAGGCGAGCCGAAAAAGATCCTGCGCGTCACGCTGCCGCTCGGCATGCAGCTTATTCACGGTACGCGCGTCATCGTCGATCAGAACCAGCCGATGACCGCGCCCTATGTGATCTGCTTCACCAACGGCTGCATGGCCGATTACGAAGCCACCGCCGACTTGATCGGCAAGATGAAGAAAGGGCAGGGGCTCGTCGTGCAGGCGATCAATTCGACCGGCCAGCCGATCAGTCTCGTGATGCCGCTTGGCGATTTCGCCAAGGCCTATGACGGTCCGCCGACCGATCCCAAGGTTTTCGAAGAGCAGCAGAAGAAACTGCAGGATGAATTGCAGCGCCGCGCCGACGAAGCGCGCAAGAAGCTCGAGAGTCAGCAGGGCCAGCCGCAGTCGTCGGCCACGCCGCCCGCGCCGCAGCAATAGGCAACAAACCTCTCGGGCGCGACGTGCGAGCGCTGCGCCCGGGAGTTCTAATCTAGACCGGCATCCGTTTATTCAGTGCGTGGTCGCGGCGCGCGGGCGATAGCCGCCCTTGCCGTCTTTGACGAAAACTTCCGCAACCTGCGGGTGACGCACCGGCTCGCCGCTGTCGTCGGGCAAAAGGTTTTGCTCCGAAACGTAGGCGACGTATTCGGTTTCGTCGTTTTCGGCGAACAGATGATAGAATGGCTGATCCTTGTGCGGCCGGATTTCGGCGGGGATCGCCTGGTACCATTCCTCGGTATTGTCGAAGGTCGGATCGATATCGAACACCACGCCGCGAAACGGATAAAGGCGGTGACGGACGATTTGGCCGATCTGGTACTTGGCGATCCGAATCTTGCTCATTTGGGACCGTAGGTTACAGCCTGTGTGACCTCGCAATGCAACGCCCCGATTGTGGCGGGGCGCAGACGGCCACCTGAACGATTGTTCATAGCCCATACCGGAGCGCCATTTCGGGGTCCTTTTCGGCGACCCGGCCGGCCAGATCGACCAGCACTTTGGCCTGTTTCCACGTCGCATCGTCCTGCATCTTGCCGTCGATCATCACCGCTCCGCTGCCGTCCGGCATGGCGGCGATGATCTTTTTGGCGAAAGCCACCTCGCCGGGATCGGGCGAGAAGACACGCTTGGCGATCGGCACCTGACTCGGGTGCAGCGTCCAGGCACCCGCGCAGCCCATCAGGAACGCATTGCGGAATTGCGCCTCGCAGGCAGCACCATCGGAAAAATCGCCGAATGGGCCGTAGAACGCCTTGATGCCCGCCGCCGCGCAGGCGTCGACCATTTTGGCAATGGTGTAGTGCCAGAGGTCCTGTTGGTAGGACACCCGCGGCGCATCGGCGGCGCCGGCGTCCGCGAGCACTTTGTAATCCGGATGGCCGCCGCCGACCCGCGTCGTCTTCATCGCCCGCGACGCTGCAAGATCCGCGGGGCCAAGACTGATGCCATGCATGCGCGGCGACGCGACCGCGATCGAGGCGACGTTGTCGACGCCCTCGGCGGTTTCGAGGATGGCGTGGATCATGATCGGCTTCTTCACGCCGTGCTTGGCCTCGAGCTGAGCAAGCAGTTGATCGAGATAATGGATGTCCCAGGCGCCCTCGACCTTGGGCAGCATGATGACGTCGAGCTTTTGGCCGATCGCCGCGACAACCTCCGTGATGTCATCGAGCACCCATGGCGAGTTGAGCGCGTTGATGCGGGTCCACAATCCGGTTTCGCCGAAGTCGCACGCTTTCGCCATGGCGATGAATCCCGACCGCGCGGCTTCCTTGGCGTCGGCCGGAATGGCGTCTTCGAGATTGCCGAGGACGACGTCGACTTGGCTGACCAGTTCGGGCACTTTGGCACGGACTTTCTCGATATGCGGCGGGACGAAATGGATCATCCGTTCGAGCCGCAATGGCAATTCGCGCATCGGTGCCGGCGCGCCGATGGCAAGCGGCTTGAAAAAATTGCGCGGCAACTTCATCGGTGACCCCCGCAGCCCAATAATTGAGCATGATCTTTCCTGAAAGGCGGCCCCCCGCCAAGCCGCTTTTAGCGCCAGTCGTGCCTAGGAATTGGGTCGCCTAGACCGGCTCGCCCCGCATCAGCCTGGGCTGCGACGCCACAGGCGAAACGCCTTCGCGCATCAAAGCGCGGCGCAACGGGCCGATGCGGTCGACCAGATAAAGCGACAACCCGCGCGCGCCATGGGCCGGCAAAAAGCCTGTGAGGAGGCTGCGGTTGAGAAGATCGATGGCGATGGTGCGGCTGGTCACATCAGCGCGGCGCGCTCTGTCGTAGCGCGCCATCACCTCCGGCGCGCCGATATCGAGATTTTCCCGGCGCGCATCGGCGACAATTTCGGCAATGGTCGCGCCGTCGCGAAGGCCGAGATTGAGCCCCTGGGCGCCGATCGGCGGCACCACATGCGCCGCTTCACCGACAAGCGCGATCCGCGCGCGCGCAAACGCATTCGCGGTTTCGACCGCGAGCGGAAAAATGCCTCGTCCCGGCTCGACGGTCATTTTGCCGAACAGCGAGTGGGCGCAGCGCTCGATCTCGGCGGCAAGGTCGAGATCCGGCATTGCCGAAAGCTCGGCGGCGCGCTCTGGCGCGACCACGCAAACGAGACTCGATCTTAAGCCGGGCAGGGGAACGAGCGTGAAGGGGCCGCTCTCGGTATGAAATTCAGTTGTGATACCGCCGTGCGGCCGGTCGTGACCGAGGTTGAGCGTCACTGCGGTCTGCGGATAGCTCCGCCGTGTCATGCCGATGCCGGCCGCTGCTCGGCATAGTGAGTTCCTGCCGTCCGCCCCGACGGCGAGCCGCACCCGGGCTTCGCCGAATGTATGCCCGATCGTAACGCCGGCGTCATCGCTGGTGACGGCGAGGGCGGGCATCGAAATCCGTTTGAGCTTGAGCTCTGCGGCGCGAGATTCAAGCGCTGCGACCAGATGCCGGTTCTCGATGTTGTAGCCAAAGGCATCGAGGCCGATTTCCGTTGCGGCGAAACAGACTTCAGGCGTCCGCAATAGCCGCCCGGTTGCGTCAACGATACGCATTTTCTCAAGCGGCGCGGCGTGTGGCAGACAGGCCGGCCAGATACCCAGAGTTTCGAGCGCCGTGACGGAGCTGGACAGGAGTGCGGTGGTGCGGTTGTCCGACACGGCCGGCGGCGCGAGCAGCAATGTGTCGGCGCCGGCCGCCGCAAGCGCGATTGCGGCGACAAGCCCCGCCGGGCCGCCGCCGACCACCGCAACCTCTGCCGCGGCCGACCGTGGAACGTTGTTCGGGACTTCAACCATTGTCTGAGGTAGCAGCTTCAGCGCTGATCATTTACGGGCCAAACTTCAAAACTCACAGAGCTATTGCGCACGACTTTGAATTTCATGTGTAAGCTTAGCCGATGGACCCTATCTTGGAACCCGTCGCGACACGAGAAAAGCCGACGCGGCCCGTCGCCGCGGCAGCTTTCGCGGTCCACATCTTTACCGCAAGCGGAGCCGCCTGTGCGCTCCTGGCCCTGATATCGGCCGTCCAGGCCGACTGGATCGAAATGTTCGTCTGGCTCGGCATTGCGCTCTTTATCGACGGCGTCGACGGCAGTTTTGCCCGCCGCCTCCGCGTCGCCGATGTGCTGCCACGCTGGTCCGGCGACGTGCTCGATCTGGTGGTCGATATCCTCAATTATGTGTTCGTTCCAGCCTATGCGCTGGTATCGAGCGGGCTCTTGCCGGACGCCGCCGAAATCCCGCTCGGCATAGCGATCGTCGTCACCGGTTCGCTTTATTTCGCCGACCGGCTGATGAAGACTTCGGATCATTATTTTCGCGGCTTTCCGGCGCTGTGGAATGTTGCGGCGTTCTACCTGTTCCTGCTCAAGCCCGCGCCCTGGCTCGGCGCGCTCGCGGTTGCGGCGCTTGCGGCACTCACCTTCGTGCCGTTCCACGTCGTGCATCCCGTCCGTATCGCGCATCTGCGTGCGCTGACCACCGCAGCGATGATCGGCTGGGTACTGCTGGCGGGCTATGCCGTCACAAAAAATCTCGATCCTGGATTTTGGACGGTGTCCGCTCTATGCCTTTTGGCGATCTATTTTGTCGGTGTCGGCTTTTTGCGCCGCCACCATCCCTGATAAAATTTTGCCGGAGCCATTCATGTCTCGACCCGTTCTGCTCATTGCCGGCGGCAGCCGCGGTATCGGCGCGTCGACGGCGCGGCTTGCCGCCGATCGCGGTTACGATGTGGCGATCAACTACGTCCAGAACGCCGAGGCTGCCGCAAAGACGGCGGATGCAATCACAAAAGCCGGCGGCAAAGCCGTCACGCTGCAGGGCGACATGGCGAACGAGGGCGATATCGTGCGCGTCTTTGACGAGTGTACGCGCGCGCTCGGGCCGATCACCCATTTCGTGCACTCGTCGGGCATTCCGGGAAAGAACTCCAGGCTCGAGGCCGCCAGCGCCGCGACCATTCGCGACGTGATCGACGTCAATCTGTTCGGCGCCTTGATCTGCGCCCGCGAAGCAGTGCGCCGGATGTCGACATCGCTCGGCGGCAAAGGCGGCTCGATCGTGCTGTTGTCGTCGATTGCGTCGGTGACGGGCGGCGCCGGCGAATATGTGTTCTACGCCGCAGCCAAAGGCGGGGTCGATGCGCTGACCAATGGACTGGCGCGCGAAGTGGCGAAAGAAGGCGTCCGCGTCAACGCCATTCGACCGGGTCCGACCGATACCGAGATTCACGAGCCCGGACGGCTGGCGCGGATCACGCCGCTGTTGCCGATGGCGCGGCCGGGCCAGCCCGACGAGATTGCCGAAGCGATCCTGTTTCTGCTCTCGGATGCCGCGTCCTACATCACCGGCGCGGTGCTCAACGTCTCCGGCGGGCGCTGATTCTTACGGTCACGGTCGAGGCTCGATCAGGCGATCAAGTGTGATCGGGAATTGGCGCACGCGAATTCCGGTGGCATGCCAGACAGCATTCGCTACCGCGCCCGCGGTGCCGGTGATCCCGATTTCACCCACGCCTTTGATGCCGAGCGCATTGACGTGCGGATCGTTCTCCTCGACCAGGATCGCTTCGACCGACGGCACATCGGCATTCACCGGAATGTGGTACTCGCCCAAATTGGCATTCATCGCACGGCCGGACCGGTGATCCATGACGGCGTGCTCGTGCAGCGCAAACGAAACGCCCCAGATCATTCCGCCACAGAGTTGGCTGTGCACCATGCGCGGATTGATGATCCGTCCGGCCGCGAAGGCGCCGATCACGCGGGTGACGCGCATCTGTCCGAGATCGGAATCGACTTTCACCTCGGCGAACACCGCGCCATGGGCATGCATGGCGTAATTCGTTTGTTCCGCCGGATCGGCCGCGCTCTGGCCGCGACCCTCGATCGCCGCCACACCGGCGCGGCCGAGGATATCGGCGTAACTTTCGCTGCGGCTCTCGTCGTCGCGACGAAGCAAGCGGCCGCCGCGCGCGATGACGCCGGCATTGCCGGCCCCGAACAGCGGCGAACGATTGTCGTTGGTCGCGAGATCGGCAAGTTTGGCGATCACGTCGGCGCCGGCATTATGAACAGCCATGCCGGCGGTCGCGGTATGCGCCGAGCCTCCGGCAATACCGGCATCGGGCAGGTCGGAGGTACCGGATCTGAAGTCGACCTGATCGATGCCGAGCCCGAGGCCATCCGCCGCAATTTGAGCAAGCGCCGTCCAGGCCCCTTGGCCCATGTCATGGGCGCCAATTTCCATGACGCCGCTGCCATCTTGGCGGAGCGACGCCTTGGCTTCGGCCTGAAACATCAGCGCCGGAAACGTCGCCGTGCCGACGCCCCAGCCGACCAGCAATCCGTCTCGATCGCGCATCTGGCGCGACTGCAGCGGGCGGCGTTGCCAGCCGAAACGTTCGGCGCCCTGCGCGTAGCATTGGCGCAGCGCCTTCGACGAAAACGGCTTGCCTGAGATCGGTTCGACCTCGGCATAGTTCTTGAGCCGAAATGCCAAAGGATCCATGGCGCAGGCATGCGCCATTTCGTCGATCGCGCTTTCGAGCGCGATCGAGCCCGTGGCCTCACCCGGCGCGCGCATGAAAAGCGGCGTTCCGGTATCGACGCGACCGGCATCATGCGAAGTGGCAATGGCCGTGCTCGCATAAACCGTATGCGATACGTCGGACGCCGGCTCGAAAAAGTCATCGAAGGTGCTCGATACGGTCTTCGTGTGATGATCGAGCGCGGTCAGTTTACCGTCGCTGTCGGCACCAAGCCGCAAGGTCTGGCGTGTCGGCGCGCGGTGCCCGACCGGACCGAACATCTGCTCGCGTCGAAGCACGAGCTTGACCGGCTTTCCCACCATGCGGGCCGCCATGATGCCGAGCACTTGCGGTCCGGAGATGAAGCCCTTGGAGCCGAAGCCGCCGCCGAGGAACGGACTGCGAATATGGATATGGTCCGGCGAGATCCCGAATAGTCCCGCGAGACGTCCTTGCGCCATGGCGAGGCCTTGGCTCGGTGTGTCGAGCGACAACGTATCGCCGTCCCATGCGGCCACGACCGCATGCGGCTCCATCGCATTGTGATATTGCGGCGGGGTCTCGTAGGTCGCGTCAACGCGCTTCGACGCCGAGGCGAGACCGCGTTCGACATCGCCCCGATGCACAGCCGTCGGATTGCCGACGCCGACGGCGGACGGGACGAATGACTTGGTCGCATCGAGCCCGACCCGCGCAGGTTCGGATTCGTAGCGCGGCGCGAGCAGGGACGCACCTTCAGTCGCCGCCTCAAGCGTTTCGGCGATGACGACGGCAATCGGCTGGTTGGCGTAACGGACCTTATCGCTTTGCAGAAGATCGAGCCGGAACATGAAAGGATTGGATTTTTCGTCCGGATCCTGGGCGAGCTTAGGCTTGTGGTCAGGCGTCATGACATCAACGACGCCCGGATGGGCTTTCGCGGCAGCGACGTCGAGAAAAGCGACACGGCCGCGGGCGATGCTGCTCACCGCCAGCACAGCGTAGAGCATTCCGGGCGGATGATTGTCGGCGGCATAGCGGGCGGCACCCGTAACCTTGAGAACCCCATCGCGGCGGGTCAGCGGCTGACCGATGTTCGAGCCGTGCCGCACATGGGCGGGCGCCTGTGTGAGTGCGATGTCAGGCATGGATGACTTCTCCGGAAACGGCAGCGAAAGGGGAGGCGGGCAGCGCCGGCATACGCTCGGGCGTGCCGGCTGCGGCGAGCGACAGCGCGCGCACCACGATCCGGCGCGCCAGCTCGATCTTGAAGGCATTGTCGCCAGAGGCTTTTGCCTCCGCGAGCGCCGCTTCGGCAGCGCGGCGGAAAAGCGGCTCGCCAGCCGGGGCACCGGCCAGCATCTGTTCAGCTTCGCGGGCGCGCCAGGGTTTTGGCGCGACACCGCCGAGCGCAAGGCGTGCTTCCGCGATCTTGCCGTCCTCGAAGCGGAGCGCAGCCGCCGCCGAAACGACCGCGAAGGCGTAGGAGGTACGTTCGCGAACCTTTAGATATCGGGCATGTGCCGCGAAGCGTGCCGCCTCGGCCGGCAAACGGACAGCAACGATCATCTCGCCAGGCTCGAGCACGCTCTCGCGCTCCGGCGTTTCGCCCGGCAAGCGATGAAACATATCGAGCGGGATTTCGCGCCGGCCGGTTTTGCCTTCGATCTCGACCACGGCATCGAGCGCGACTAGCGGCACGCAGAAATCGGACGGATGCGTCGCGATACATCTGTCGCTCCAGCCAAGAATAGCATGCAGCCTGTTGTCGCCGCCGCGGGCGTCGCAGCCCGAGCCGGGAGCGCGCTTATTGCAGGCGCTTGCGACGTCGTAGAAATATGCGCAGCGCGTCCGCTGCAAAAGATTGCCGCCGACCGTGGCGGCGTTGCGAAGCTGTGCCGAGGCTCCCGACAGAAGTGCCTCGGCGACTGCCGGATAGCGCCGGGCAAACGCCTGATCGCGCGCCAGATCGGCGTTGCGGACCAGCGCTCCGATGCGCACGCCGCCAGCGGCTAGGTCTTCGATCCTGTCGAGATCGGGAAGGTGCGTGATGTCGACCAGCCGGTCCGGACGGCTGATGCCGCCTTTCATCAGGTCGAGAAGATTAGTGCCCGCCGCCAAATAGGCCGCGCCCGGCGCCGACGCGGCGGCCACGGCTTCGCGAACCGTCGCAGGCCTCACGTAATCGAAGGTTTTCATGCGACTTTCCTTGGATTTGCCGGAGCAAGAGCCTTTTGCGCCTCCAGCACCGCTTCGGTGATGCCTTGATAGGCCGCGCAGCGGCAGAGATTTCCGCTCATGCCTTCGCGCACTCGCTCGGGGTCGTCCCCGGCGTCGCCCTCTTCGATCAAGCCGATCGCGCTCATGATCTGGCCGGGCGTGCAGAAGCCGCACTGCAAGCCGTCGTGAGCGATAAAGGCCTCCTGCACCGGGTGAAGCCTGCCGCCTTGGGCCAAACCTTCGATGGTAAGGACATCGGCGCCGTCGTGACTGATCGCGAGCGCAAGGCAGGAATTGATTCGCCGCCCGTCGACGACGATCGTGCAGGCGCCGCATTGGCCGCGGTCGCAGCCTTTCTTGGTTCCGGTCAAATGAAGGTGTTCGCGGAGGAGGTCGAGCAGCGTCAATCGAGGGTCGGCGATCTCGATCGTCCGCTTCACACCGTTTATGGTCAAAGTTATCGATAAGTTCATGCGGTGCTCCGAAAAAGTCCGGCGTGGCGCCACGGCGGAACTCGGTTTCGCCGACATTTGCTTGGCACGTGTATTATGTGACGCCGTGCCGTCGATTGAGACAGCGCGTCGTTATGGGATATACGGAGGGTGCCTCCGTTTTACAAGGGAGCCATCCGATCGGACGATTGGCATGAGGCAGCCGGGACAAAGCATGCGAAAACCCCGCACTGATGCGGTGCGCAACCGCGAGCGGCTCCTTGAGGCGGCAAGAGCGGTTTTCAGCGCCGGCGGGGCGGAGGCGAGCCTCGAAGCCGTCGCGCGCGCCGCCGGCGTCGGCATTGGCACGCTCTATCGGCATTTCCCAACCCGCGAAGCCCTGTTCGAAGCGGTCTATCGGCGCGAAGTGCAGCATCTCGCCGATCTTGCCGAGCGGTTGAAAAAAACCGCGGCGCCGGTCGACGCGCTTCGGCAATGGATGCGATCGAACGTGAAATTCGTTGCCACAAAAAAAGGCATGTCGGAGGCACTCGCTCTTGCCGCTTACAAAAACCCCGAATTGTTTTCCTATTCGCTGCATCGGCTCGCGCAGGCCGTCGGCGGTCTTTTGGACCGCGCCATCGCGACGGGCGAAATCCGCGACGATATCGGCGCCGAAGATATCATTCGTGCCCTTGTGGGCATGTGCTACCTGCACGACCGGCCCGGCTGGCAGGCCGGCGTTCTCCGGCTGGTCGACGTTTTCGTCGATGGGCTTCGCATCCAATCTCGTAAACCCCGCACAAAAGCAAAAACGCGCCGATAAGACGGCTCGAACCAAGCAGGACGAGATGTCCCTGCTCAACGCTGCCGGCGCGCGCTTGCCGTTCGGCGTAACTTTGCGATCGGCGTCACCGCCGCCGCCGCCGGCCGTTCGGCTTCAACTTCGTCGGCGTCTTTGTCCTCGCGTAAACCCTTGAATGCAGCCTGACGAACCATGCCGTCGCCGGTCCAGCCGGCAAATCCGATCTCGGCCACCAGCAGCGGCTTCACCCAATGAATGCCGCGCGCCTTCGCCGGGGCGTTGGCGCCGCCAAATGGGCTTTTATCGGCGGCCAGCGCCTTGATGGGAGGAAAGATGCGCGCCACCGTGCTCTTGCTGTAGCCGGTGCCGACACGCCCGACATAGACCAGGTCACCGCCCTTGTGAACGCCGACCAACAGCGAGCGAAAGCGACCATCGTCTTCGCTCCAGCCGCCGATGACGACCTCTTGGCCGGTACGGCATTTGGCCTTGGTCCAGTCCTCGCCTCGGCCCGAACGGTAAAACGAGCTCAGTCTTTTCGAGACTATCCCCTCGAGCGACAGCCGGCATGCCGAACGCAAGGCGGCGTCGCCTGCGGTCTCGAAATGTTCCACGTAACGAATAGCGGCGGCGGCGCTCTTGCGCAGGGCGCGTGACAACATTTGCTCAAGCCGCGCCTTGCGCACGGCGAGCGTCAAGCCGCGCAAATCCTCGGTGCCCTCGAACAGCAAATCGAAAACGAAGAAGACGAGATCGTTCGTCCTACCGTCCGAAAGCGCGGTCTGCAGCGCCGCGAAAGAGGGCATTCCGCCCCGGTCGAGCGCAACGATCTCGCCGTCGATAATGCAGTCGGGAAGGTCGCTTCCCACGTCGGCAATCGCCGAAAATCTTGCAGTCCAATCCAGGCCTTTGCGTGTGCGCAACCGTGCCGCGCCGTCCTCCGCCCGCATCTGGATGCGATAGCCGTCGAACTTGATCTCATGCCCCCAGCCGCCCCCCGCGGGAGGGCGCTCCACGGATCGGCACAATTGTGGAGCGATAAACTTCGGCAATGGCGCGGACTTTCGGCCCGGCCGCAGCGCCACTTTACGCTCGGACAAACCGCGCCCTCCGGCGGCGAAGGGCCGGCTCGGCATCAGCTTGCCTTTTTATGTCGCGCGCTGCTGCGCGTTTTCTTCGCCGGCCGGCTAGCGGTCTTTCTCGGCGACCGTCGCGATTGGCCGCCACCTCCTGATTTGAGACTCCCACGCAGCGCATCCATGAGGTTGATGACGTTTGAGGGCTTGCCCGTTTCCGGCCGCTCGATCTTCTCGCCCTTGCGCTTTTTCATCAGCAGCGTCTTGAGCGCATCCTCATAGTGATCCTCAAATTTCGCCGGCTCGAATTTGCCGCGCTTGGTTTCGACAATATGGGTCGCCAGTTCGAGCATATCCTTCGGCACCTTCTCGTCCTCGATGACGTCGAAATATTCACCCTCCTGACGGACCTCGTAGGGATAGCGCAGCGTGATCCCCATCAGGCCCTTGCCGCGCGCCTCCAAAGCGATGATGTGCTCGCGCGACGTAAAGACGATCTTCCCGAGCGCAACCATGCCCTCCTTGCGGATCGCTTCGCGGATCACCGCAAAGGCTTGTTGCCCGACGTCCCCGTCCGGGACGATGTAATAGGGATCGCGCATATAGAGCTCGTCGATATCTTTTTTCGGAACGAACTCGTCGATGTCGATGGTCCGTTTGCTGTCGAGCGCGATGGCTTCCAGCTCTTCGGGTTCGAGCTCGATATATTCGCCCTTGCTGACTTCGTAGCCTTTGACGATGTCGGCCTGGTTGACCTCGTCGCCGGTCTCGGCATCCACTTTTCGGTAGCGGACGCGATTGCCGGTCTCTTTATTGAGTTGATGAAAGCTGATTTTCTCGCGGTCGGACGTCGCCGGAAAAAGCGCGATGGGACAGGAGACGAGCGACAGCTTCAGGTAGCCTTTCCAATAGGGACGGGGGGCCACGGTGATACTCCACACGATGAGGGGGGCCGCCGACTCAACGTAATCCGGGAACTCCGGTTCCGCGGTTGATCCCGGAAGTCGGAAACTCAGCTCCGGCACCCGTTAACAACGGCGCGTATCCATACGAAATCGTTATAGAAAAACAGTTGCGGGAGCCCGCAGCGACCAGCGCAGGCCTTGCGGGGCAAAGTCGATTTCAACCCTTCCCTGGACCGCTTGCTCGACCATCTTTTTCATCACCACATGGCCGAAGCCGGTTCGTTTGGGAACGGTCACCGCCGGCCCGGCGCGCTCGCGCCAATCGAGCTCCAAAGCCCTCGGATTGCGGACCTGATCGACCTGCCACGACACCGACAGCATTCCGCGCGCCACCGAAAGCGCGCCATGCTTCACGGCGTTGGTAGCGAGTTCGTGGAGCGCGAGCCCGATGGCTTGCGCGGCCTCGGCCGTCAGATCGACATTCGGGCCGCCGATCTCGATCTGCGGGCTCCGCAAGTCGACGAACGGTGCGAGTTGAAGCTCGACCAGCGCGCGCAGAGAACTTCCCCGCCAGTTGCCGCTTGCCAGAAGCGTATTCGACGCCGCGAGCCCGCGCAGGCGGCCATCGAACCGGTTTTGGAATTCCTTAAGGTCCGTGCAATGGCGCAGTGTTTGATCCGCAATCGCTTGCACGATACTCAAGAGGTTCTTCGATCGGTGGGAGAGCTCCTGCAAAAGAAAACGCTGATGCGCCTCCGCTGCCTTGCGTTCGGTAATGTCGGTGGCGACGTTGATCAAACGATGCGCCTTGCCGTCCGCTTGCCGGTCGAGAACCCGGCCGTATCCCGAGAGCCAGCAGATCCGACCGTCGGACCTCACAATGCGATACTCGGCCGGAAACGAGTCTTGGGCCGCCGCCAGCCTATGATATCCATCGAGCAAATGCCGATCTTCCGGGTAGATGGCGTGGCGAAGTTCGTCACTGTCGCCGCCGACCTGTCCCATACCATCCGGCAAATCGATGCCGAAGAGCGCCATTCCCTCAGGTGTCCAAGCCCTGGTGCCTTTGACAAAATCGACTTCCCAGCTGCCCATGCGGCCGAGCAACATCGCCGAGCGGTAGCGCTCCTCGCTGGCGCGAAGCGCTTCCTCCGTTCGCACTCGGTTCGTGGTTTCGACCGCAGTGATCAGAACCCCGCCGACGCCCGTGGGCGCCGAAGCATCCGGAACCGGGCTGTAGCTGATGGTAAACCGCGCATCTTCCCATTGGTCGGCACGCCGCTGGATTCTCAACAGCAAGTCTTCGGCAAAAAATGCGCCCCGCGTACCGCCGAGAATGGCTTCATGCAGAGGGGCGAGCGTCGTCTGAACTTCGGGCCATACTTTGCGAAACGGCAAGCCGAGCGCCCAGGGGTGCTTGTCGCCGAGGATTGGCCGATAGCCGTCGTTGTAGATCATCGCAAAATCGGGGCCCCAGCGCACCGCCATCGGAAAGCCCGAGGCAAGTACCATGCTGACAACCAGTTTAAGACTGGTCGTCCATTTGTCGGCCGGGCCGAGTACGGTTTTCGACCAGTCCTTCGCCGCAATGAGTGCGGACATGTCTGACGGTTGCGTCATCGTTTCGTATGTGGACCGAATGAAAGTTGTATACACCCTAAGCCATATTGCGGGCTGCGACCCCATCGGGCAAATAGCTGTCCGAAATGAGACCGGCTCGCATTTATGCGCAGTGCGACGGCTGCCCTCGCACCCAGAACCGCCTTGTGTTCGGCATTCGGCTGCCTATGATCGCGCACCTTTTTCGAAAATAAAACCAACCCACTCATAGGAGAGGAAAAATGGTTGCGGCAGTACGCGTGCATAAGGCCGGCGGTCCCGAGGTTTTGACCTTTGAAGACATCGAGATCGGCAAACCAGGGCAAGGCCAGGTTCGGGTCAAGCAGCATGCCTGCGGGGTCAATTTCGTCGACTGTTATTTCCGCATGGGCATGTATCCCTCTCCGGTCGGCATGCCGTTCGTCGCCGGCAACGAGGCCGCGGGCGAAGTGGTCGAGGTCGGTCCGGGCGTCACCGACCTCAAAGTCGGCGACCGTGTTGCCTATGTCGTAGGGCTGGGCTGTTACGCGGCGGAACGTCTGGTGCCGGCCGACCGCGCCGTGAAGCTGCCGGCCAATATCAGCTACGAGCAGGCCGCGGCCATGATGCTCAAGGGCATGACGACGGAATATCTCGTGCGCCGTACCTTCAAGGTCGAGAAGGGCATGAATGTTCTGATGCATGCCGCGGCCGGCGGCGTCGGACTGATCCTGTGCCAATGGGCCAATTATCTCGGCGCCAATGTGATCGGCACGGTGGGATCGAAGGACAAGGCGGAACTCGCCAAGGCCAATGGCTGCCACCACACCATCCTCTATCGCGACGAGGATTTCGTTGCCCGCGTCAAGGAAATCACCGGCGGCAAAATGTGCGAGGTGGTTTATGACGGCATCGGGAAAACCACGTTCCCCGCCTCGCTCGATTGCCTCAAGCCGCTCGGCTATTTCGTCAGTTTTGGCAGCGCCTCGGGCCAGATCGATGCCTTCAACATCAATATCCTGCAAACCAAGGGCTCGCTGTTCGCTACCCGCCCGACGCTCAATACCTATGCGGCCAAGCGGGAGGATCTCGTCGCCATCGCCAACGATCTATTCGATGTCGTGGGTAAGGGCGGGGTCAAAGTCGGGATCGGCAAGAAGTACCCGTTGCGCGAGGCGGCACAGTCGCACCGCGATCTCGAAAGTCGCGCCACCACCGGCTCGTCCATTCTCATCCCCTGAATGCTCGTATTCCGGAGCGCCGCACCAAGGGGCGATCCAGGGCAAACCGACAAAAGCCGGCGCCATTCGGCGCCGGCGTATTCTTTCTTAAGCCGTAGCGCCTATCTATCTGCGGACCTGTAATTTGCATCCCGCAACAGCGATGGGCGCTTTGTTTTCCGGCGAATTTCAATGACCGATGCGAAAACCTGGGGTTATTGGGGGACACTGGGGTGGGCGGTTCTCGCCTTCTTCGCGGGCCAGTTTGTCGGCTTTGGCGTCATCCTGTGGCTGCGCGCGGGCGCCTGGAATTCGATCGTGGAGACGCCGTATGACGGCGTCCTGGTGACGCTCTTCATTGTGATCTCAAATCCCGTCACCATCGGCGTGCTCGCGCTCGCCGCGCGGCTCACAAAAGCCAATCCGGCGGAATATTTTGCGCTCTATTGGCCGCAACGACACTACGTGGCGGTCGGCATTGCGGGTCTCGTCGCGCTCATTGCCGTCTTCGACGCCTCGCTTTTTTTCAGCGGCCACGCGGTGGTGACTTCGTTCCAGCTGCAGTCCTACACCACGGCGGCGACCGAGGGCTGGCTCTTGCCGATGGCGCTCGCCGCGATCGTCGTCGCGCCGGCCGGCGAGGAGATCATGTTTCGCGGATTTCTGTTTCGCGGCTGGGCCCGTTCCGATCGAACAGCATGGCCTGCGATCGTCGTCATCTCGCTCGTGTGGGCCGGTCTTCACATTCAATACGACTGGACCGGTGTCCTGCAGATTTTCGTGATTGGGCTGTTCCTGGGCTGGCTGCGCTGGCGTTCCGGGTCAATGCTTTTGACTTTCTTGCTGCACGCGCTGTTTAACCTCGAAGGCACTTTTGAAACGCTGGTGCAGGTGCACTGGCTCGCCAAATAGGGGCGGATTGCTCTACGGACCGAAGATGCGGTCGAGCGCGGAAGTTGCGCCGCCGGGTCGGGCTTTATGCGTACCGTTTTGACGCGGCAAGCCGATCACCGGCTCGGCGAAGCGCGCCAGCGTCGCGACGGTGTCGTCCAGCGGCACCGTCGATCCCGCCGTTTCGCTGACGATGGTCGCCATGACACTCAAACCGCGAGTGTATAGGGCATCGAGCGCGGTCAATGTATGGCTGATAGTGCCGAGATAACTGCCGGCGACGAGGATCAGCGGCAATTGCAGCGCCATCATCACGTCGAGGATGGTGCGTTCGGCGTCGAGCGGCACCATGATGCCGCCGATGCCTTCGATCAGCAAAATGTCGCGGCGCTGATCGATGGCGGTCTGACAAAAACCGATGACACCGTCAACATCGATGCCGCGGCCTTCGCGCGCGGCAGCGAGATCGGGCGACACCGGGTCGCGAAAACGCCACGGCGAAATCCGGTCGAGCTCCTGCACCGTCACCGGCAGGCCGAGCGCGTGCAGAAGCACACCCGGATCGCTCTTTGGCGCCAGCGCCGGATCGAATCCGCTCACCACCGGCTTGATGGCGTCGACCAGCCGGCCCATCTGACGCAAATGCCGGATCAAAGACGCCGCGACGAAGGTTTTGCCGACGTCGGTTCCGGTCGCGGTGATGAAGATCGCGCTCAATCTCAATTCCTCAAGACGCGCGCCCGTACGATTGCGGCGAGCCCCTCGATTTCGGCGTCGGAATGCTGCGCCGTGAAGGCAAATCTCAGCCGCGCCGTACCCGCCGGAACCGTCGGCGGCCGGATCGCGACGACGAGATAGCCTTCGTCACGCAACAGTTTCGAGGCTGCGAGCGCGGCGTCGGTGTCCCCAATGATCACCGGGACGATGGCGCTTTGCGCCTCCGGCAGATTGAGCGCGCGGGCGAAGAGCCTCGCCTTGCGCAAGGGCTCGGCGGCGTAGGCGGGGTCGCGCTCGATCAGATCGATCGCCGCGATGGCGGCGGCCACGATCGGCGGCGGCAAGCCGGTCGAATAGATGAATGTTCGCGCCCGCGTGTGCATGAGATCGATGACGGCTTGCGAGGCGCACAAATAGCCGCCGTAACCGCCGACCGCCTTCGACAGCGTGCCCATTTGCAGCGGCACGTCGGCTTTTCCATCGGCGAAAGCCGAGCCGCGACCGCCGCCGATGACGCCGAAGCCGTGGGCATCGTCGCACAACAGCCAGGCGTCGAAGCGCTGCGCGAGCTCGGCCAAAGCGGCAAGCGGTGCGAGATCCCCATCCATCGAAAATACGCCGTCGGTCGCGATCAGCGCGTGGGTCTTGCCGCCGCGACAGGCCGCGAGCACGGCTTTGGCATCTTCGGCATCGGCGTGCCGATAGGGCTTCACGGTCGCCCCCGATAATCTCGCCCCGGCGTGGATGCAGGCATGCGACAGTTCGTCGACGACGATCAGATCGTCGGCGCCGGCCAGCGCCGGGATGATCCCGGTATTGGCCAGGTAGCCCGAGCCGAAGACGCACGCCGCCGCGGTACCCTTGATCCGCGCCAAGCGGCTTTCGAGTTCGGCATAAAGCGGATGGTTGCCAGTCACGAGCCTGGAAGCGCCGGCGCCAACGCCGAAACGTCGTGTTGCTTCGATCGCGGCCGCGATCACCTCCGGATGCTGGCTGAGATTGAGGTAATCGTTGCACGAGAACGACAATAGGCGACGGCCATCACGCTCGGCCCAAATGCCATCGCGCGCCGTCACCACGGGCTTGCGGCGGAGCTGCGTGCGCTCCAGGCCCGTGAGCTTTTCGTCGGCAAAATCGTCGAGCGAACGCATCGGCCTTTCCAAAAAACGTGACCGCCGCAGAGGCGGCGGGCAGAATAGGGGCCCGTCGCACCCATGAAAGCCCCGAATGCCGGACAATACCAGCAAAAACAAGGGAATAGGCGCCAGTCCGGACTGGTACGCAGCCGGCATCGAACGGACCTGGCTGCCTTATGCGCAGATGAAGACGGCGGCGCCCCCGCTTGCGGTCGTAGCCACCCATGGCTGCCGCATCATGCTCGCCGATGGCCGCGAACTGATCGACGGCATCGCGTCGTGGTGGACCGCGTGCCACGGCTACAATCATCCGCATATCCGCGCTGCGGTCGAGCGCCAACTCGCGGAAATGCCGCATGTGATGTTCGGCGGCATGGTGCACGAACCGGCGCTGACGCTGGCGCGCCGGCTCACAGAACTTTTGGCGCCGAGCGGCCTCGACCGCGTGTTCTTCAGTGATTCAGGCTCGGTCGCCGTCGAAGTCGCGCTGAAAATGGCGGTGCAATACTGGATCAACAAAGGCGTGCGCGGCCGCAACAAGATCGTCGCGTTCCGGGGCGGCTACCATGGCGATACCTCAGGCGCGATGGCGGTATCCGATCCCGAAGGAAGCATGCACGCGGCCTTTCGCGGCTTGCTGCCGGAACAGATCTTGGTCGACTTGCCGGTCGACGCGGAAAGCGCAGCGGCGCTCGACACCGTGCTGGCTCAGTGGGCCGATAAGATCGCTGCCATTATTGTCGAACCGTTGATCCAGGGTGCCGGCGGCATGCGCTTCCATGATCCCGGGGTGCTGCACACTTTGCGAGCACTCGCCGATCGTTACGAGCTTTTGTTGATCTTCGATGAAATCTTCACCGGCTTTCTGCGCACCGGTGCGATGTTTGCTTTTCAGGATGCGGGCGTGGCGCCGGACATCGTGACGCTGTCCAAGGCGCTGACCGGCGGCACGCTGCCGCTCGCGGCGACGGTGGCCAGCCGGAAAGTGTTCGAGGCGTTCTGGTCGGACGATCCCACGAAGGCGCTGATGCACGGGCCGACTTTCATGGCGAACCCGCTCGCCTGCGCCGCCGCCAATGCCTCGCTCGATCTGTTCGAGCGCGAGCCGCGGCGCGATCAGGTGGCAAAGATCTCCGCTGCGCTCCGACATGGCCTGGAGCCGTGCCGCACGCTTCCCGGCGTCAAGGACGTGCGGGTCAAAGGCGCCATCGGGGTGGTCGAACTCGACCACATCGAGAATCTCAATGGGCTGCGGCAACGTTTTATTGCTGAAGGCGTTTTTGTCCGGCCGTTCGGGACCGTCATCTACCTGGCGCCGGCCTTCACCATTGCCGAGGATGAGCTCGGAAGCCTGATAGACGCGATCCGGCGCGTGCTAGCCGGCAGGCCATAGCTTCTGCGCATAGGCGATCAACGCGTCGCTCACCGCAACCGGCTGTTCCACGATCACCGCATGGGCCGAATTCGGTATGACGACCACGGTGACGCGGTCGCCGAGCGCCTTTTTGTATTCCGCCGCATCGTCGTGACGCGCCAGCGGATCGTGGCTTGGCTGGATGTAGAGAACGGGCGCTGAGCCTGCGGCATAATCCAATTCGCGCGGCGTCAGATCGCCGGCGATGCGCTGCGCGGCCAGGACTTCCGGGTGCCAGCCATCGAGCCACACGCTTGCATTGCTGTCGGGAGCAAAAAACACAAATTGCAGCGCCTTGATGCGCTCGTCCGCGGGCGCTGCGAGATCGGCGCTCAGGCGAATGGCGGCGCGCACATCCGGTGGGCTTGGACTTCGCCCGACATTGGCCGCAACCAACGCGACGCCACGAACCACATCCGGCCGCAGCGTCGCCAGGGTCCGCGCGACCCGATTGCCGAAAGCGTGTCCGACGACGAACGCCGGACCGCATTTGGCATCATCGATCACGGCGGCAATGTCGGCCGCAAGGTCTTCGAGTTTCACGCCGCTCCAGGGCCCGGTGCTTCTGCCAATACCGCGCGGCTCGGGCCGCAAAACGCGATAGCCGGCAGCGGCGAGCCGCCCCGCGACAGCGTCGAAATCCGCGGCGCCGCGGCCGAGCGACGGCAGCAACACAATTGCCGGACCCGTGCCCTGCGTCAGAACTTCGAGGCGTGCTTCGCCGCGCGTCACCTGGATGCGCGTCGGCGGCGCTGCTTGCGTGGGCATGGTCACAAACATTCCTGGCGGCGAGAGCCGAGCTACGACACCTTCAGAAGGAGGTCCGCGAGCCATTCCGGCTGGTCGATCATCACGTCGTGGCCGGTAGTGTCGTTGACGAAAGTCTGCCAACTGTTGTCGGCCTTGCAGTCCGTCAACGCTTTGTCGAAGGCGGCTTGCGGATATTTCGGCGCGCGGATGTAAGTCTTTTTCGCGATCGCGTCGCGCTTGCCGCTAAGTTTGATCGGCTGGGTCGCAACGCCGTTCGGCTGTTGCGACAATTTCGAGTCGATCCAGGCATAATCCTTTTCGCTCTGTGAAAAGGTTTTTGCCGGCGGCGGCTTGCGGCCCGGTTCGCCTTTGGCGACCGCTTCCTCCATCGCCTTGCGGCTGTATTCGGAGACGTAGTCGGTGCCCTTCTGGCCGTCCTGCGGCATGAAGGCATCGAGCCAGACAATCGCCGCGGTGCGGTCGTGGATGTGCTCGAGCGCGCCCGAGGCCGGCCAGCCGCCGAAGGAATGCGCGACGAGACAGATATCCTTGAGATCTTCCCAGGTCACGAGGTTCGCGATGTCAGCGATCTGGGTGTCGAGCACCACGTCCTTGCTCAACAAATGCGAGCGATCGCCGTTTCCGGTCAGCGACGGCGCATAGACCTTGTGGCCGTGCTGTTCGAGGATGTCGGCAACGCGCCGCCAGCACCAGCCGCCATGATAGGCGCCGTGAACGAGGACGAATGTCTTGCGCGCATTGGCCTGCGCCATCGCTTGTGTCCCGCCGATCGCCGCTATTCCAACGCCCGCCGCGCCGAGCGCCATGCGGCGCGTGACCGTGAGATCCGGCATTGCATCCTCCCGCTTTTGGTTCTTGGAGAGCTATCGAAACGTCGCGCGCACGATCACATGATCGGCTTGCCGCGGATGTCGATGGCCTTTTCGATCTTGATCAGCGCGCCGATGCCGGTGTCAGCGCCGACATGGGTCTGCTCGCGCGGCAACAGCTTGGCAAAAATCGCCTGGTGCAGCGGACCGCTCTCGTGCAATTCGACGCTGCCGAAAAAACGCAGGAAGCCGCTCTCCAGAACGCCGTCGCGCTGCGCCTTGAAATTCGAATACATCACGCAGACGCGCTTATCGTGCGCCAAGTTCTCGAGGCCGGTGCGCTTGGAGCGCTCCCAATAGGCGAGGTGTTCGTCGTCGAACACGATCATGCTGCCCTTGACCGAGATATTGGGGCCCGCCGGTCCGGTCGTGGCGACAAGGCAAGGGCTACCGTCGTCCCAGGCATTGCGGATCAGTTTCTTGATGGTGTCGGAAAGCGGCATCTGGATGACCTGTGAAGTTGCGGGAACGGTCATCTTATCACGCATACCGAGCCGGACGTGAAGCGGACGAAGCCCGGCTTAGTAGCCTACCACGGTGCCGTGCAGATCGTAGGCTTCCGCGCGATCGATCTTCACCGTGGCGATTTCGCCCACGCGCAAGGGGCGGCGGCTTCCCACCAGCACCGTGCCGTCGATCTGTGGGGCGTCGCCCTTGGTGCGGCCTTTGCCGCTGCGCGATCCGCTATCGACCTCGTCGATGATGACCTGCTCGCGGTTGCCGACTTTGCGCTTGAGCCGCCGTTGTGAAATCCCCTGCTGCTGCGCCATGAAGCGGTGCCAGCGTTCTTCTTTGACTGCATCGGGCACCGGCGCGGCGAGATCGTTGGCCGTCGCGCCCGCTACCGGCTCGTAGCGGAAGCAGCCGACGCGATCGAGTTCGGCTTCACCGAGCCAGTCCAGCAGCAACGTGAAATCCTCGTCGGTCTCGCCCGGAAAGCCGACGATGAATGTCGAGCGGATCGTCAGGCTCGGGCAGATGTCGCGCCAGGCGCGGATCCGCTCCAGTGTCTTTTCCTGGGCGGCAGGCCGGCGCATGCGCTTGAGGACCGCGGGGCTCGCATGCTGGAACGGCACATCGAGATAGGGCAGCACCTTGCCGTCCGCCATGAGCCCGATCACCTCATCGACATGCGGGTAGGGGTAGACATAGTGCAGCCTAACCCAGACGCCGAACTCGCCGAGTTCGCGCGCGAGGTCGAGGAATTTGGCCCGGACGTCGCGCTCCTTCCAGCGGCTCTCCGCGTATTTCACATCGACCCCGTAGGCCGAGGTGTCCTGCGAAATGACCAAAAGCTCCTTCACCCCGGCAGTGACGAGCCGCTCGGCTTCGCCGAGCACGTCGGCGGCCGGACGCGACACCAGATCGCCGCGCAATTTCGGGATAATGCAAAAGCTGCAGCGATTATTGCATCCCTCTGAAATCTTTAGATAAGCGTAGTGCCGCGGCGTCAGTTTTATGCCTTCCGGCGGAATCAAATCAGTATAGGGGTCGTGCAGCGGCGGAGCGGCGCGATGCACGGCATCGAGCACGCTCTCGTATTGCTGGGGCCCGGTGATCGCGAATACGCCCGGATGCGCGGCGGTAATCTCTTCCGGCTCCGCGCCCATGCAGCCGGTGACGATGACCTTGCCGTTCTCCGCCATGGCGGAGCCGATGGCAGATAGCGATTCCGCCTTGGCGCTATCGAGAAAGCCGCAGGTATTGACGATCGCAAGATCGGCGCCTGAGTGCCCGCGCGCCAGTTCATACCCCTCGGCGCGCAGCCGCGTGATGATGCGCTCGGAATCGACCAGCGCCTTGGGGCAGCCGAGCGACACGAAGGAGATGCGGGGGGCACGGTTCATGGGGTGGTTCATGGGGTGGTTCATGGGGCGGTTCCTGGGGCGCTACATAACCCCGGGGACGGCGCTTCGCCATGAAAATGCCGGTTGGCCAGGCCCATATGGCTCGTTCGCACCAGAAATCCGGGCCGCATCGGGAATGGTTAAGGATATTCGCGGGAAATTAAGGAATTAGCGGTCTCTTCCCTGCTTGGGCGAGTCAAACTGCGCGGGCGCGGGTGGCGCCGGAAACGCCAGGGGGCACCGGTTGGGGTCGATTTGAGAAACATCGCAGCACTGGTCATTGCGCTTGGCGTCGCCGGTGGTCTTGCCGGCTGCGGCAGCTATTCGATGCTCGATCAGTACACGACGGCAGCCCTTGCGCCGTCCGCCAAACCGGCCTGGCTGAAGAATTCCAGCCAAGCGTCCGCGCCGGCCGACAGCGATACCACAGCCTCGGCTCCGGCTCGCGGCAATGGCAATTCCGACGCATCCGACTCAGCCGGGATGTCGTCGCTGTTCGCGCGTGCGTCGACGGAAAAACCTGCATCGAGCCCGTCCGCACCCGACGCCAAGCCCGCCGTCAAGCCGGTCGCCTTCGCCGATGCCGAAGGGGCTCTGCCGGCCGCACCGCCGCCGGCCGCGGCCGATAAAATCAGCACCGAACCGCGCGGCCGCGCCTATCTGTTCCGCGGCATCGCCGGCCTGATCTATTCGCGGGGCGTCGACAAGCTCACTGATCGCATCAAGCGGATCGGTCTTGCGGCCGACGTCGAGACTTATCTGATGTGGCGGCCGATCTGCGAGCAGGCGATCCGCGATTATCGCCGCGATCCGCAACCCATCATCCTGATCGGCCACTCGATGGGCGGCGATTCCGCCTTGGCCTTTGCCGAAGCGCTGAATGCCGAGAATATCCCGGTCAGTCTGTTGGTGACGTACGATCCAAGCCGCATTGCCGACGACGTGCCGCCCAATGTCGAGCGCTACATCAACATCTTCCAGTCTTCGAATTTCATGGGCGGCGGCAATGTCGTGCAGGGCACGCGCTTCCACGGCCATTACGCGAGCTTCAATCTGAAAGAGCACAGCGAACTCATTCACATCAACATCGAGAAGGCCGACCGTATCCAGGAGCAATTGGTCGCGAAAATCCGCGAGCTCGCCGCGACGCCGGCCGCCGCCGAAGGCGAGGCGGTGCCGATCCGGCTCGTCGTTCCGGCGGAGGCTTCGATCGAATTATGGGATTCAGGCGTGCCGGTAGCTGCGCACGCGGGCGATACGTTGAAGACATTCGCCGCGACCTATCATGTGCCGCTGTGGTCGCTGACGCAGATTAATTCAGTGTCCGACCATACGGCGCTGACCGAAGGCCAACGCATTGTCGTCCCGCGTCATCTGACGCCGATGGCCGCGTCCGCGACGCTGACGAGCTACGCGCCGATCTCGCACTAAAGTGCCCTCGTTTGATCTTTGAGCATGATCTGATCCGAAAACCGGTTCCCACTTTTCGGGATCATGCTCAGCAATGCGGCGCGAGACAAAGCCCGCTCGGCTGAAAGCAGCGCCAGAACGGCACCGGGGTCGATTGGCCGCCGATGCAAGTATAGACCGTGCACCAATTGAGCTGATCGCAATCGGAAACGCAGCGGTTCGTGGGTTGCGCGCAAGCCCCGGTCGCTTGTGCGTGCTTTGCGGCGAGCGCAGGACTTAAGGACGCGAGGCCAAAGCAGCCGGCTAGCGCGAGGACAGTGATCAGCCTAATGCGCATCGGACAGGCTCCCGTTCTTTGACCCAACAAACTGTCGATCATCGCAAGCGGCCCGGCAAGGTTCAATCGCTATCCCCTTGCCCGATAGGTGCTGACGCCCTGGTCGGGCACCCAGACGCCGGCCGGGAGCTTGCCGGCCTGCCAGAACACGTCGATCGGCATGCCGCCGCGCGGATGAAAATAGCCGCCGATGCGCAGCCACTTCGGCTTCAGCACCGCGACCAGCTTCTTGCCGATCGTGACCGTGCAAGCCTCGTGGAAGTCGGCATGATTGCGAAAGCTGTTCAGATAAAGCTTCAGCGATTTCGACTCGACGAGAAAGCTTCTCGGCACGTAATCGATGACGAGCGTCGCGAAATCCGGCTGGCCGGTCACCGGGCACATCACGGTGAATTCCGGGAATGTAAAGCGCGCCACGTAATTCGAGCCCGGATGCGCATTCGGCACGCGATCGAGCACCGCCTTGTCGGGCGAGGCGGGGATAGCCGTCGGGCGGCCGAGTTGAAGCGGTTTTCTTGCCATAACGCCTCTGCATGCCTCGGTTCGCGCCGAAATTACAAGGGGCTCGCCGATCCCTGAGTAGCCCCGGCAAAATTGAACCGAAATGGGACCAGTCCGATTCCCGACCCGCGCCGCTTTTGCGACACCTGCCCTGACTCGACCGCTGGCATTCACATAGTCGCCTCTGCAACTTAGCCGGGGCTTTTCCGCCGAGAAGTGGTGGTAATTTTACCACTCGCCCCCGGATTCCAATCCATACCATGTCAAATCAAAGGTATTTTCCGGCGCTTTCGTTGCCCCGTCGCAGCCGTCCGGAATAACCTGACAGCAACAGGGATAGTGGATCGGGCCGCAAGTACGTGCGGCACCGGTCGCTGGGGCGTTTGGAATGGCTGCATCGCCGCGCGTGGGGTTGCCGCGTCTCCGCTATCTTCTGGCGTCGAGTTCGGTCGTCGCGATTCTGATCAGCGGCGGCACGCCGCATGCGCTCGCGGCATGCACACCGGTACCCGGCAGCGGCGTCAGTAACTCCGGCACGGTCAGCGGCTACTGCGTGAGCGGAACCGTTAACGGCGGCATTACGAATTCCGGCGCCATCACCGCGACGGGCATTTCCTTCACCAACGGCACGCTCAACGGAAAGATCCTCAACAACGGCACGATCGTCGGCGGCATCACGCTCGATCACAACAGCAGCATCAACACGTCCCGCTCGTCCATACTCCTACAGGGCCCGACCTTTACCGGCGGCATCAGCAATGCCGGGACGATCGTGCCGTTCCTACCGGCATTCGCCATCGAGGTGAACGGTGGGACCACGTTCGGCGGCGGCATTTCCAATTCGGGCGTGGTCGGCTCGTTCGGGATCGCCGTCGGTGGAGTCTCGACCTTCACGGGCGGCATCAGCAATTCGGGCACCGTTTCGGACGAGATCGTAGCGGGTAATAATGGCACGTTCCTCGGCGGGATAACCAATAGCGGCACCGTATCCGGAAACGTGAGTGGCATTATAGCGAGAGCGAACCTTCAGTTTGGCAACGGGGCAGCCGGCAGCGACATCGTCAATTCCGGAAAAATTTCTGAAAGTGTTTTTGGAATTCAGATTGGCGGGCAAAACAGCGGTACCGAGACCGTTGCTGCCGCCATTTCAAACTCGGGAACGATCTCCGCGGGTTCGGCCGGCATCATCGTCGGCGGCACAATAAACGTAGGCGTGACGCTAACGGTCCGGACCATGAGCGGTGGCATCGCCAATTCCGGCACGATCTCGGGCGGCGGCAACGGTGTCGTGGTCGGCGGCTTCGCTAACGGCATTTCGGTGCCAAGTCTTCTTGCAACTGTGGCTGTTTCGAGTTTTGCCGGCGGCATCAGCAATGCCGGCATGATCTCGGTCGGTTCAAACGGCATCGTTGTCGGCGGCAGGGCGCATGCGACATCTGGAAATCTCACGATCGTGAGCTTCGGTTCCGGGATCAACAATTCCGGCACGATATCCGCCGGCGCCGGCGGCATCGTCGTCGGCGCCGTCGCTCTCAGTGGCGGGACGGTGACAGTTTCCACCTTCAGCGGCGGCATCACCAACTCCGGCCTGATCGATCCGAAGACCGGCATCGCCGTCACCAATGTGATCACTTACTCCGGCGGCATCACCAATGCCGCGGCCGGCGTCATCACCGCGACCGCGATCGGCATCAAGGTCAGCGGCGTCACGAGCTTTTCCGGCAATATCAGCAACTCCGGCACCATATCGGCGCCGACCGGCATCAGCATCACGTCGAGCACCATCACCGGCGCGATCATCGACAGCGGCACTATGCTGGCCACTCACGGCATCGTCATCGACAGCACGAGCGCGATCAACGGCACCGGCCAGGCCGCGATCGCCGTCAACGCCTCGACCTTCACCGGGGGCATTACGAATGCCGGAACGATCTCCGGAAGCGCCGCCGGTATTCGCGTCGGCGCTCAGTCCGGTTCGTCGGCCACGATCGTCACGTTCGGCGGCGGCATCGCCAATGCCGGCGGCACCATCGCGGGCGGTATTACCGTCGGCGGCACCGCCAACAGCGCCGGCGTCGTCGTCTCGACCTTCTCCGGCGGCATCAGCAATTCCGGCAAGATCGTGGCCAGCAGCGGCCGCAACGCCATCGTGGTCGGCGGCAAGGCGACCAACGGCGGCACACTGACGATCTCGACCTTCTCGGGCGGCATCACCAATTCCGGCACCATCGCGGCGGGTGCGAACGGCATCGTCGTCGGCGGCAAGGCCACCGGTGGCGGCACGCTGACGATCTCGACCTTCTCCGGCGGCATCACCAATTCCGGGCTGATCTCTGCCGCCGCGGCCGGCATTGTCGTGGGCCAGACCGGCGGCTTTGGGACGGTCGCCGTGTCGACGTTCTTGGGCGGCATCAGCAATGCGGGCACGATTTCCGCGGGCACCAAAGGCATCCAGGTCACCAAGGTAAGCCAGTTCGGCGATCCGGTGCTGGGTGGCGGCATCACCAATTCGGGCCTCATCTCGGTTGCGGGGACCGGCATTCAGGTCGTCGCGGCGACCTTCTTCGGCGGCATCAGCAATTCCGGAACAATCTCGGCAGCGCGCGGCGGCATCGTCGTCGGCGGCACGGTGCACTCCGGCGGCACGATCACGATATCGACCTTCTCGGGCGGCATCACCAATAGCGGTCAGATTACGGCGACGAACGGCGCCGGCATTCAGGTCGGCGCCGGCCTAACTTCCGGCCTCGTTACAATTTCGACCTTCAGCGGCAATATTTCGAACTCAGGCACGATCAGCGCCGCGACCGGCGTCGCGATCAGAGGCGCGCCGATCACGGGCGCGATCGTCGACAACGGCACGATCCTCGCGACAACTCTCGGCATCGGCGTCGACAGCGCCAGCGTCATCAACGCCTCGCACACCGCGATCAAGGTCACCGGGGCGACCTTCACCGGCGGCATCAGCAATGCCGGGACAATTTCGGCGGCGGGGGCTTTGCACGCCGCCGGTCACGGCATTTTCGTCGGCGGCACCACCGGCTCAGGCGCCGCCAATGTCACGATGATCTCCGGCGGCATCAGCAATTCAGGCACAATCTCGGTCGGCAGCGCCGGCACGGTCGCCGGCAGCAACGGCATTTTCGTCGCCAGCGTCTCGACTTTCCTCGGCGGCATCAGCAATTCGGGCGCCATCGCGGCGGGCAAGTCGGGCATCGTTGTCACCAAGGTGGCGCAGTTCGGCAGCGGCGGCACTGGCGGCATCACCAATAGCGGTTCGATCACCGCGTTTAATCTCGGCATCCTGGTCGGCGGCGCCGGCAGCTTTACCGGCGGCATCGTCAACGCCACCGGCGCGACCATCGCGGCGCCAACCGGCATCGTGGTCGGCAGTCACAACGGCCACGGCGGCGCGGTTTCCAATTTCTCCGGCGGCATCGTCAATGCCGGCACGCTCAGCAACCTCTTGGGCACCGGCATCGTCGTCAACAATGTCTCGACCTTCACGGGCGGCGTCACCAATAGCGGCACGATCTCATCGAGCCCGTCGAACGGCATCGTGCTCAGTGCGATCAAGACCTTCGCCGGCGGCCTCACCAATAGCGGCCTGATCGCGGCGACCTTCGCCGGCATTTCCTTGAATGGGGTCACGGCATTTTCGGGCAATGTCTCGAATTCCGGCACCATCAGCGCCGCGACCGGCATCAAGATCGCGTCGAGCACCATCACCGGCTCGATCATCGACAACGGCATTATCCTGGCGGGGACCCGCGGCATCGTCATCGACAGCACGAGCAAGATCGTCGCGAACACCAGCGCGGCGATCTTCGTCGACGGCGCGACCTTCACCGGCGGCATCAGCAATGCCGGCACGATATCGAACGCTGGCTCGAACGGCATTCGGGTCGCCGGCGCGTCGACCTTCCTCGGCGGCATCGCCAACAGCGGAACGATCGCGGCCGCCAATTTCGGCATCCGTGTCCAGAGCATGGCGCAGTTTGGCACATCGGGCCTCGCCGGCGGCATCAGCAATGCGGGGCTGATCTCGGCAGGCATCGCCGGCATTCAGGTGCAGACGGTTTCGACCTTCTTCGGCGGCATCAGCAATTCCGGCACCATCACTTTTGCCAGCGTCGGCATCAAGATCACCAGCAACGTCGTTCAATTCGGCGACAGCGCGCATCCCGGCGGCATTACCAATAGCGGGGCGATTTCGGCCGGCACCGCCGGCATCTTCGTTCAGGTCTCGAGCTTCTTCGGCAATGTCAGCAATAGCGGCACGATCGGCCCGAATACCGGCATCCACATCTTCGGCGCCAGCACCATCAACGGCTCGATTGTCGACACCGGCAACATCACGGCGACCGTGCGCGGCATCCAGGTCGACAGCGCGAGCGCGATCAACGCCTCGCTCACCGCGGTGCTCGTTGCCGGTTCGACCTTCACCGGCGGCATCAGCAATGCAGGCCTGATTTCCTCCACCAACAGCGGCGGGATTCTGGTCGGCGCGGTCGTTCCCAACGCCGTCACGGTAAACATCGCGACGTTCGGCGGCGGCATCGCCAATTCCGGCACCATCTCGGCGGGAGGCGGCTTGGGCAGCGGCATCCAAGTCGGCGGCCTTGCAACCGGGACGGGCGCCGTCACGGTGTCGAATTTCTCCGGCGGCATCAGCAATTCCGGATCGATCTTCGGCCAATCGGGCGACGACATCGTCGTCGGCGGCTCCGTGCGCCTTGGCGGCAGCATCACGGTTTCGACCTTCACGGGCGGCATCACCAATGCCGGCACGCTCAGTTCGCCCGAGCCGTTCGGCGGCGGCATCGTTGTCGGCGGCGTGGCATCCAACGCCGGCAGCACGATCAAAGTCGTTTCGCTCGGCGGCGCGATCGTCAATTCCGGCGCTATTTCCGCGGCCGCCGGCGTGCAGATCGGCGGTCAGGCAAACAATGGCGGATCGATCACGATCGGCGCCGTCACCGACGGCATCAGCAATGCCGGCTCGATCATCGTCAATTCCGGCTCGGTGGCGAGCGGCATCGCGGTTGGCGGCACCGCGATCAGCCAGAGCAGTTCCGTCGTGGTTTCGACCTTCGCCGGCGGCATCACCAATTCGGGCACGATCTCGGCCGCCTCCGGCAACGCCATTTTCGTCGGCGGCCGCGTCACCGATGGCGGCACTGTCAATGTCGGCAGTTTTGGCAACGGCATCCTCAATACCAGCACTGCCTCGCTCACCTCGGCGGCAGGCAACGGCATCCTGGTCGGCGGCATCGCTTTCAACACCTCCGCCCACCCGACTTCCGTCACGATATCCAATTTCAGCGGCGGCATATCGAACGCCGGAACGATCGCGGCGGGCGGCAGCGCCGGCATCGCGGTTGGCGGTAAGGTGTCGGGCGTCGCCTCCATCACGGTGTCGACCTTCAACGGCGGCATCACCAATTCCGGCACGATTTCGGCAACCGGCGCGCTCGGGGTCGGCATCGTGGTCGGCGGTCAAGCGGTCACCGGCTCCGTTTCGGTCTTGAGCTTCGGCTCCGCGAGCATCGTCAATTCCGGCACCATCGCTGCGGCGGCGAGCGACATCGTCGTCGGCGGTGTCGGAGCAGCAGCCGGCCTGGTAACGATTTCGAACTTCGCCGGCGGGATCAGCAACTCCGGCACGATGTCGGCGGGCGCGGACGGCATCATCGTCGGTGGCAGCGCCGTGGCCGCCGGCAGCGTCGCGATCTCGACATTCGGCGGCAATCTCAGCAATGCCGGCACGATCTCGGCTGCGCAAAACGGCATGATGGTCGGCGGCATCGCCGGCGTAAGCACCGGTTCCTCAGGCGGCACGCTTAGGGTGGGCACCTTCGCCGGCGGCGTCACCAATTCCGGCACGATCTCGGCGACCGGGCTGATGGGCATGGTCGTCGGCGGCACTGCCTATGCCAACGGCGCTCTCACGATCTCCGCGTTCAGCGGCGGCATCAGCAATGCGGGCACGATTTCAGCGGGCGTCAACGGCATTCTGGTGGGCGGCAAGGCGACCGGCACGGGCGCGTCCGTCGCCATCTCGACTTTCTTGGGCGGCATCAGCAATTCGGGCACGATCAGCGCCCATGGCGGCGTCGGTATCGTCGTCGGCGGTGTGGCCGGCTCCGGCGGATCGGTGACGGTCGGAATTTTCAGCAACGGCATCGTCAATTCAGGCACGGTGGCAGGGAAGCTCGCCGGCGTGTTTGTCGGCGGCGAGGCGAGCAGCGGTTCGCAAATCACGGTCTCGGCCTTCTCGGGCGGTATCACCAACACCGGCAAGATCACCGCCGGAACCCGCAACGGCATATTTGTCGGCGGCACCGCCGGGACCGCAAGCACGCTGACGATTTCAAGCTTCGGCGGCGCCATCAGCAACGCGGGCACGATTATTGCCGCGCTTACCGGCATCGCTGTCGGCGGTTTTGGCAATCATGGCGGCGCGGTTACGATCTCGACCTTTGCCAGCGGCATCGTCAATTCCGGCACGATCACCGCGCATACCGCCATCGAGGTCGGCGGTTTTGCCAATCATCACGGCTCGGTTACGATCTCGACCTTCGGCGGCGGCATCCTCAACACCGGCAAGATCGTTGCGGCCGGCCTGGGCGCATCCGGCATTGTGGTCGCCGGCACGACGTCCGCCGTCAGGCAGGTGACGATCTCGACCTTCTCCGGCGGCGTCAGCAATTCCGGCACGATCCAGGCGACCGGAACTGGCGGCATCGGCATCGACGTCGTTCAGGTGAAAACCTTCCAGAACGGCATCACCAATTCCGGCCTGATCACCCTCGGCGCGAGTGGCATCGGCATCATCGCCGGCGCCACCAATTTCGGCGGCAATATCTCGAATTCCGGCACTATCACCGGCGGCCAGACCGGGATCTTTATTTGCCATTGCGCGACCTTCACGGGCGGCTCGATCGTCAATACCGGGCTCATCGTCGGCTCGACCAGCGCGATCAACACCAGTGACGCGACCAGCGCCGTCACCATCAATCAGAACGCCGGCACGCTGAACGGCCAGATCGAGCTCTCCGCCAAGGCCGACGTGCTCAACATCAATGGCGGCACCGTCAACGGCAATATCGTCGGCGGCAATGCGGGCGTGGGCGGCAACACCGTGAACTTCTCGCTCACCACGCCCGGCACCTATACCGAGAGCAACACCTTCACAGGCATCAACCAAGTCAACGTCGCTTCCGGCACCACGCTGGTGCTCAACAGCGCCGGCAATACCGCAACCGCGATGACGGTGAGCAATGGCGGCACTTTCGCCGGCACAGGCACCGTCGCGTCGTCGGTCGCGGTCAGCAGCGGCGGCGTGCTCGAGCCCGGCACGCCGGGCACCGCCGGCACCACGCTGAACATCAACGGCTCGCTGTCGTTTGCGTCGGGCGCCGGCTATCTCGACACCATCAGCGGCGTCAATGTCAGCGAGGTGTCGGTCACCGGTGCCACCGGTACCGTGACACTCGGCGGCGCCACCGTCTCGCTCGCCATCACGAGTTCGATCAGCGCCGGCGAGCAATACACCATCCTGACCGATACCGGTGGCGGCATCGGCATCAGCGGCAACACGTTCAATCCGAGCATCACCTTCGGCGGGCTGGTCGGCGAACTCACCTACAACGCCGACAACGTGCTGCTCACCTTCCTCAACAGCAATGGCTGCTATATCGGGCCGTATCCGCACACCAATAGCTTCAACATCGCCTGCATGATCGTCGCCAGCACGAGTTTTGCCGGCAATGTCGGCAATACCGGCACGATCTCGGCGGGGGGCATCTCGGTCGACGGCAGCACCATCACCGGCCAGATTTTCGACTCCGGCATCATCGCCGGCGGCATTTTCGTCGATAGCGCCAGCAAGGTGAACGCGGCCACCGGAAGCGCCATTTTAATCACCGGCTCGAGCTACGGCGGCGGCGTCACGAATGCCGGCACGATTTCGGCCGGCACCGGCAACGCCATCGCGGTGATCGGCACGTCGACCTTTACCGGCGGCATCACCAATGTCGGCACGCTCACCGCGGCGCTCGCCGGCATCCTCGTGCAAAACGTGTCGAGCTTCTCGGGCATTATTTCGAACGGCGGCGCGATCACCGCGGCGACCGGCATCAAGATCGTGGGCAGCACGATCGCGGGCAGCATCGTCGACACCGGCAATCTGTTCGGTTCGAGCCACGGCATCACGGTCGACAGCACCAGCAAGATCACGTCGGCCACCTCCGGCATCGTCGTTTCCGGCTCGACCTTTACGGGCGGCATCAGCAATGCCGGTACGATCTCGGCTTCCGGCAACGCCGCCATCCGCGCCGCCGACAGCGTGGTGTCGTTCGCGGGCGGTATCTCCAACGCCGGCGCGTTGATCGCGCTTGCCACCGGCATTTTCGTCGGCGCGACCACGTTCGGCGGCGGTGTGTCCAATTCCGGTACCATCACCGGCGGCAATGTCGGCATCGGCGTCGACACAACGGTGAAGACTTTTGCGGGCGGCATCGCCAATTCCGGCAAGATCGTCTCGACCAACGGCAAGGGCATCAACCTGCCGGGCGTGCAGACCTTCACCGGCTGCATCAGCAATGCCGCCGGCGGCACCATCAGCGCGCATCTGTCGGGCATCTTTGTCAGCGGCTCGACGTTTGCGGGCGGCATCAGCAATGCCGGACTGATCACCGGCGGCGCCGGCATCGTCGCCAGTCACGTCGCGGTGTTCGGTCCGGGCGCGTCCGGCGGCATCACCAATACCGGCACGATGAGCGTCAATGGCGTCGGCATCGGGCTCGCCAGCGTTTCTACCTTCACCGGCAATATTTCCTCCGGCGGCACGATCAGCGCCAAGACCGGCATCGGCGTCATCGGCTCGACGATCAGCGGCTCGATCATCGACTCAGGGACGCTGCTGGCGACGCGGCTCGGCATCGGCATCGACGGCACCAGCAAGATCACGTCGACCCATACCGCGATCAAGATCGCCGGTCCGACCTTCACCGGCGGCATCAGCAATGCGGGCGCGATCGCCGGCCTGACCGGCCTTGTCGTGAGCGCAGGCGTCATCACCTTCGGCGGCGCGATCACCAATTCCGGCAACATTTCGGGCAGCGGCGGTACCGCGATCGACGTCAGCGCCGCCAACAACGCCATCACCATCAATCAGAACGGCGGCAGTGTCGCCGGCGCGGTCAAGCTGTCGGCCAATGCCGACGTCCTCAACGTCAACGGCGGCACCATCGCCGGCAATATCGCCGGTTCGGGCGCGCTCGACACGGTGAACTTCTCGCTCACCGCGCTCGGCACCTATACGGACACCAACACGTTCACGACCATCAATCAGGTCAATGTCGATTCCGGCACCACGCTCGTTCTCAATAGCTCCGGTAATACCGCGACGGCTATGACCGTGAATGGCGGCGCGGCGCTCGTTCTCAACGGCACCGGCAATACCGTAACCACGATGACCGTGAGCAATAGCGGCACGCTGTCCGGTAACGGCACCATCACGACGGCGCTGACAGTCAAGACCGGCGGCACCTTCGCGCCCACCGTGCCCGGCACCACGATGACCATCACCGGCAGCCTGATGATGCAGTCTGCCGCCGTCTACATGGTCACGATCACCGGGCTGAACGCGAGCGGCGCCAACATCCTCGGCTCGGCCAATATCACCAGCGCCACGTTTGCCGTGGCGGCCGGCAACACGGCCGTCAACGGCCACGATTATCTGGTCCTGCAGGCGAGTGCCCTGACCGGCCAGTTCAGCAACGCAAAGGTCCTCCTCACCGGCGGGCTGCAGGGCAGACTCGATTACACACAGCACGCCAACGAGGTCTTCCTCGACGTCAGCTTCGGCACCATCGCGCCGCTATTGCCGCCCGGCTCGTCGCAAAACGTCATCAATGTCGCCAACGCCATCGACAATGCCATCACCAACGGCACGCCGCTGCCGCCGAACTTCCAGAACCTGTTCAACTTCACGCCCGCGCAGATCGAGCATGCGCTGACCCAGCTCTCCGGCGAGGACGGCACCGGCGCCAGCACCGGCGCGTTCCAGCTGATGACCGATTTCTTCAATCTTCTGTCCGACCAGGCGCTGGGCGGCGGTGGGGGAGGGGGCGGCGGCGGCTTGGTGTCGGGCTTTGCCGCGACGCCGGAGGATGCTTTCCCGGCCGACGTTGCCATGGCTTATCGCACGGCTCTCAAGCAGGAATTGCCGGCCTCGTTCGAGGCGCGCTGGAGTGCTTGGAGCACGGGCTTCGGCGGTGCCGCCACCTATAACGGCAATGCCGCGATCGGTTCGAACACGCTGCACGCCTCCGATTATGGCCTCGCCGGCGGCTTCGACTATCGCCCCTCGGCCGATCTGAAATTCGGTTTTGCACTCGCCGGGGCAGGCACCAATTGGGGGCTCGCGCAAAATCTCGGCACTGGCCGCAGCGATGCGTTCCAGGTTGCGGGCTACGGTATCAAACATTGGGGCGCCGCCTATCTCACCGGCATTGCTGCGTTCGGCAATTCCTCGCTGACGACCAATCGCACCGCGGCCTTCGGCGATCAGTTGCGGGCGACATTCGATGGTCAGAGTTATGGCCTGCGCGGCGAATTCGGCTATCGCTTCGGGGTGCTGCCGATGGCGGGGATCACGCCTTACGTGGCGGGGCAGACGCAGTGGTTCCACACGCCAAATTATAGCGAGACCGATCTCACCGGCGGTGGCTTCGCGCTCTCCTATGGCGCGCAGACGGCAAACGATACGCGGAGCGAGGTGGGCGCCCGCGCCGACGATCTGACGATGCTGGGAGCGTCACCGCTCATCCTGCGCGCACGTGTCGCCTGGGCGCACGACTGGGTGAGCGATCCGGCGCTCGGCGCCGTGTTCCAGGCGCTGCCCGGCGCGAGCTTCACCGTCAACGGCGCCGCGGTGCCGAAGAACTCCGCGCTCACCTCGGTCGGCGGACAATTGTTCGTCACGCCGAACTGGTCGCTCGAAGCCAAATTCGACGGCGAGTTTGCCTCGACTGCGCAGAGCTATGCGGGTAGCGGCACGCTGAAATATTCGTGGTGAGTTGTGCGCTTGCGCTATCGCGGGCAGGAAGCGCATGACAAATGGCGCCCCGATCCTGTAGAAGCCCCCGCAGTAGCCAGCCGGGAGCTTCCATGACCGCCATCGTCGACATTATCGGCCGGGAAATTCTGGATAGCCGCGGCAATCCGACTGTCGAGGTCGACGTCGTGCTCGAAGACGGCTCGCGCGGCCGCGCCGGCGTGCCGTCCGGCGCTTCGACCGGCGCCCACGAGGCGGTGGAACTGCGCGATGGCGACAAGAAGCGTTATCTCGGCAAGGGCGTGCGCAAGGCGATCGAATCCGTCACCGGCGAGATCTTCGACGCCGTCGGCGGTATGGAGGCCGAGGCGCAGGTCAAGATCGACGAAACCATGATGGCGCTCGACGGCACGCCGAACAAAGGCCGGCTCGGCGCCAATGCGATTCTGGGCGTCTCGCTCGCGGTCGCCAAGGCCGCCGCGCTCGCCAACCGGCTGCCGCTCTACCGCTATGTCGGGGGCGCCGCGTCGCGGCTTCTGCCGGTGCCGATGATGAATATCGTCAATGGCGGCGTGCACGCCGACAACCCAATCGATTTTCAGGAATTCATGATCGTGCCGCTCGGGCTGCCGAGCTTCGCCGAAGCCTTGCGCGCCGGCGCCGAGGTCTTTCACACCCTCAAAGCAGCCCTCAAGGCGGCGGGCCACAATACCAATGTGGGCGACGAGGGCGGCTTTGCGCCAAACCTTTCATCAGCCGACGAAGCGCTCGATTTCGTCATGAAGGCGATCGCGACGGCGGGCTACAAACCCGGCACAGATATCGCGTTGGCGCTCGATCCGGCCTCGACCGAATTCTTCAAGGACGGGAAATACGTCTATGAAGGCGAGGGCAAGACGCGGACGCCTGCCGAACAATCGCGCTACCTCGCCGAACTCGTCGGCCGCTACCCGATCGTGTCGATCGAGGACGGCATGGCGGAAGACGATATCGAGGGCTGGAAGCTGGTGACAGAGGCCATCGGCGCCAAATGCCAGCTTGTCGGCGACGATCTCTTCGTCACCAATGTGAAGCGGCTCGCCGACGGCATTTCAGGGCATTACGCCAATTCGATCCTGATCAAGGTCAACCAGATCGGCACGCTTACCGAGACGCTCGCCGCGGTCGAGATGGCGCATAAAGGAGGCTATACGGCGGTGATGTCGCATCGCTCCGGCGAAACCGAGGATTCGACGATTGCCGATCTCGCGGTCGCCACCAATTGCGGGCAGATCAAGACCGGTTCCCTGGCGCGATCCGACCGCACAGCCAAATACAATCAGCTCTTGCGCATCGAGGAGGAGCTCGGTGCGCAAGCGGTCTATCCCGGCCGCAAGGCCTTCAAAGCGCTTGGCTTGTAGAGCCGCCGCAGCGGCGCTTGTCGGGCTCCCGCGATCGGGGGTATATCGGTCCCATGGATCAGACGCTTGAATTAAAGCCCGGCAACCGGCGGCTCGAAGTCGAGCGCTTGCGCAATTTCGTCGCCGCGTCGGTCGATGCCGCATCGTCGTTCGACGCGCCCTTCACCCATCTGGTGTTGGACCGCGTCTTTCCTGACGACGTTTACTCGCTGATGCTCGCCAATCTGCCGGAGGCAACCGATTACCGGCCGATGCATGGCCGCAGCAAAGGCCACGACCTCACCGACGGCACGCATACCCGGGTCAAGATCGATCTGTTCCCGGAATATATCCGCCACCTGCCGCCACAGCAGCGCGCCGTATGGGACATCGTGGGTCGGGCGTTGTGCTCAGCCGCGGTGCGTGACGCCTTCGTCCGCGGCCTCGCGCCGGCGCTCGAGCGCCGTTTCGGACCGGATTACGCCAAGGTCGGCATGTATCCGATCCCGATCCTGACCCGCGATATCCCCGGCTATCTGATCACGCCGCACACCGACACGCGCTGGAAGGGCATCACCGTGCAGCTTTATCTGCCGCGCGATCGCTCGAATACGCATATCGGCACGATCTTCCACGAGAAGCTCGCCGACGGGACTATGCCGAAGACGAAGCAAATGTCGTTTGCTCCGAACTCCGGCTACGCATTTGCGGTCGGCACCGATACTTGGCACTCCGCGGACGCGGTCGGCCCCGAGGTCCGCACCCGCGACAGCATCCTCCTGACCTATTTCGTCGATGCCGGCATGCTGCGGTTCTTCCGCAACCGCGGCAAGCGATTCGGCAATTTCGTGCTCAGCGAAGTCCGCAACCGGCTGCCGTAAACCGCTGTTAAGCCGACTTTAAGGCCCGACTCGCATCTTGGCGTTATGGTCACCCGGAAACGCCTCCGTACCGTTCTGAGCGCGCTCGCGCTCTATGCCCTGGCGGCACTCCTGATCGGCTATTTCGGCGTCAACGCCTATAGCGGCGCGCGGGGGCTGAAGGCCAAAGAGGATATCGACCGCCAATTGGCAGCGCTCAACACCGACCTCGATCATCTGAAGCATGAGCACGGCCAATGGGCGCGGCGGATTGCGCTGTTAAAATCCGACGACATCGACCCCGACATGCTCGACGAACGGGCGCGTGCGCTCCTCGATTATGTCGAGCCAAACGACCTGACCCTGATGCTCGACAGGAAAACGCCTCCGGCGCCGCCGCCAGCGCCCTGAACCGCGGCTTGAACTTGCCTGGCGCGCTTCCGAAATCAAGATAAACGACAAGGATTTGACGGCGGGCGGATGTCCCGATCCGAAAATGCCCCGGCTTCCGCAATGGGGGGTTTTCGGCTATTGGAGAATGCGCGCCCGATCGTTAATGGTGTTTCGAGGACAAGTAAGAATGGCCGTCGCCCAGACTAAGCCAACGGCTTCTAGTGCCCAAGGTTCTAGCGCTCAAGGATTGCTGCCTACTGCCGATCTCGCCTCGGTCGAGACTCCTTCCGCCCCCGTATTCGACAAGGAACAGGAGCTCGGCGCGCTGCGCCAAATGCTCTTGATCCGCCGGTTCGAGGAAAAGGCCGGCCAGATGTACGGCATGGGCCTGATCGGCGGCTTTTGCCATCTCTACATCGGCCAGGAAGCGGTCGTCGTCGGCATGAAGCTCGCGATGCAGCAGGGCGATCAGATGATCACCGGCTATCGCGACCACGGCCATATGCTTGCGAGCGGCATGGATCCCAAGGGCGTCATGGCGGAGCTCACCGGCCGGCGCGGCGGCTACTCCAGGGGCAAGGGCGGGTCGATGCACATGTTCTCGCTCGACGAGCACTTTTACGGCGGGCACGGCATTGTCGGCGCCCAGGTTCCGCTCGGCACCGGGCTCGCTTTCGCCAATAAGTACCGCGGCAACGACAGCGTCAGCCTGACCTATTTCGGCGATGGCGCCGCCAACCAGGGCCAGGTCTATGAGAGCTTCAACATGGCCGAGCTGTGGAAGCTGCCGGTCGTCTATGTGATCGAGAACAACCGCTACGCCATGGGCACTTCCGTGACGCGTTCCTCGGCGCAGACCGATTTCTCCAAACGCGGCGTGTCGTTCAACATTCCGGGCAAGCAGGTCGACGGCATGGACGTGCGCGCGGTCAAGGCCGCCGCCGCCGAGGCGCTCGCCTGGTGCCGCGCCGGGAAGGGGCCCACTATTCTCGAAATGATGACCTATCGCTACCGCGGCCACTCGATGTCTGATCCGGCGAAGTACCGGACCAAGGAGGAAGTCGACAAGGTCCGCACCGAGCACGATCCGATCGAGCAGGTGCGCAAGCGCCTCCTTGACCACAAGTGGTCGAGCGAAGACGAATTAAAGAAGATCGATGCTGCGGTCCGCGCCGTGGTCAACGAGGCCGCCGAATTCGCCACCCACGATCTCGAACCCGATCCCGCCGAACTTTACACCGACGTCTATCGCTGAGCGCGGTTCCCGCGACGCCCATAAGCCTTGAGTGATCCGCCATGCCGACTGAGGTATTGATGCCCGCCCTTTCGCCAACGATGGAGAAGGGCAATCTCGCCAAGTGGCTCAAGAAAGAGGGCGACAGCGTCAAATCCGGCGATGTGATCGCCGAAATCGAGACCGACAAAGCCACCATGGAAGTGGAGGCGGTCGACGAGGGCACGCTCGGCAAAATCCTCGTTCCCGAAGGCACCAACGACGTCGCGGTGAATACGCCGATCGCCATGATCCTCGGCGAGGGCGAGGACTCCAGTGCATTAAAGAGCGCGAAGCCCGCCCCGGCGAAACCGCAGGCCGCAACGGAACAGCCTGCCGCTCAGGAAAAAGCCGCCGAGTCCGCGCCTCCCGCCGAAACGGCGGAGCCGGCGAAGACGGCGGAAGCACCCGCGCCGGCAAAAACCGGCACCGCCAAGCCGCCGTCGGCGCATCTTGAGCCTGAGCCCGAAGTGCCGGAGGGCACCGAGCTCGTATCCATGACCATGCGCGAAGCCCTGCGCGACGCCATGGCCGAAGAAATGCGCCGCGACGCCGACGTCTTCGTCATGGGCGAGGAGGTCGCGGAATATCAGGGCGCCTACAAAGTCACGCAAGGTTTGCTGGACGAATTCGGCGCACGGCGCGTCATCGACACGCCGATCACCGAACACGGATTTGCCGGCGTCGGCATCGGCGCGGCGTTTGCCGGCCTCAAGCCGATCGTCGAATTCATGACATTCAATTTCGCCATGCAGGCGATGGACCAGCTCATCAATTCGGCAGCGAAGACGCAATACATGTCGGGCGGCCAGGTCAAACTTTCGATCGTGTTTCGCGGCCCGAATGGCCCGGCATCGCGCGTTGCCGCGCAGCACAGCCAGGATTATTCGGCTTGGTACTCCCACATTCCGGGGCTGAAGGTGATCGCGCCCTCGACCGCGGCCGACGCCAAGGGCTTGCTGAAGGCCGCGATCCGCGATCCCAATCCAGTCGTGTTCCTCGAGAACGAAATTCTCTACGGCCATTCCTCGCCGGTGCCGAAACTGGACGATTACGTGTTGCCGATCGGCCGCGCCCGCGTCGTGCGGCCGGGCAAGGACGTCACCATCGTCGCCTGGTCGATGGGCATGAGCTATGCGCTGAAGGCCGCCGAAGAACTGGCGAAAGACAATGTCGATGCCGAAGTGATCGATCTGCGCACGCTCAAGCCGATGGATAGCGACACCATCATCCAATCGGTGCAGAAAACGGGCCGCCTCGTCACCGTCGAAGAGGGCTGGAAGCAATCCGGCGTCGGCGCCGAGATCGCCGCCCGCGTGATGGAAGAAGCCTTCGATTATCTCGACGCCCCGGTGACGCGCGTCTGCGGCAAGGACGTGCCGATGCCTTACGCTGCCAATCTCGAAAAGCTTGCGCTGCCGTCTGTCGCTGAAGTCGTCGAGGCGGCAAAATCTGTCTGCTACCGCTAAAATTTTTTGGTGAATCCTCGCCCATGCCCATCAACATCCTCATGCCGGCACTGTCGCCCACGATGGAGAAGGGCAACCTTGCCAAATGGCTCAAGAAAGAGGGCGAGGCGGTCAAGACCGGCGACGTGATCGCCGAGATCGAGACCGACAAGGCGACGATGGAATACGAATCCGTCGACGACGGCGTGCTGGCGAAGATCGTGGTGCCGGAAGGCACCAGTGACGTGCCGGTCAATCAGCTCATCGCCGTGCTGGCGCAGGAAGGCGAGGACGTAAAGGCGGCTGCGGCCGGAGCCGGGAAGGGTGCTGCACCGGCCGCGAAACCGGCCGAGGCGGCAAAACCCGCGGCACCGCAGGCAGCGCCCCAATCACCACCCAGCGCCCAGACAAAGCCCGCCGTCCCACCTCCTTCGTCCGCAACCAACGCTCCGACTGCGAAACCGTCGGGCGCTCCGGCGCAAACGAACGGTCAGCCGAACCGTGTCTTCTCCTCGCCGCTCGCGCGAAGACTGGCGAAGGAAGCCGGTATCGATCTCGGCCGCATCCAAGGCTCAGGCCCGCATGGCCGCGTCATCGCCCGCGACGTCGCGACGGCGAAAGAAGGCGGCGGCTTGCGCGCACCGGCTCCGGCCGCAGCCGTAGCGGCGGCGAGCAGCGCGATCGCGCCTGCCATGTCCGACCAGCAGGTCCGCGCGCTGTTCGACGAGGGCAGCTACGACGTCGTGCCGCATGATGGCATGCGCCGGACCATCGCGCAGCGGTTGACCGCCGCCGCCCAGAGCATGCCGGTGTTCTATCTCACGGTCGATTGCGACATCGGCAAGCTCCTGACCGCCCGCGAGGAGATCAATGCCTCGGCGCCCAAAGGCAAGGACGGCAAGCCTGCGTTCAAGCTCTCGGTCAACGACTTCATTATCAAGGCGCTGGCACTGGCGCTGCAGAAGGTCCCGGATGCAAACGTAAGTTGGACCGAAAGCGCCATGCTCAAGCACAAGCATTCCGACGTCGGCGTCGCGGTGGCGATGCCGAACGGACTGATCACGCCGATCATCCGCAGCGCCGAGACCAAATCACTTTCCGCCATCTCCAATGAGATGAAAGACTTTGCCCAGCGGGCGCGCGACCGCAAGCTTAAGCCGCACGAATACCAGGGCGGCACCACCTCGGTGTCCAATCTCGGCATGTACGGCATCAAGGATTTTACCGCGGTGATCAATCCGCCGCAGTCGAGCATCCTTGCCGTCGGCATGGGCGAGGAGCGCGCGGTGGTGCGCGACGGCAAGATCGTCGCCGCCCATATCATGAGCGTTACGCTTGCTTGCGATCATCGCTCGATCGACGGCGCGCTTGGAGCGGTGCTGGTCAGTGCCTTCAAGGCACTGATCGAAAATCCGGTGATGATGCTGGTGTAGCGTCGCCCGTCATTGCGAGCGAAGCGAAGCAATCCAGTGGGCCCGCGCTGCTTGAGGATTGCTTCGTCGCTTCGCTCCTCGCAATGACGATCAGGCCGGCTCAAGCCCTTTCGCCTGAAACACCGCCTTCGCCGCCGGCGACTGCAGCATCTCAATCAACGCCTTCGCCGCATCCACGTTCTTGCTCACAGGCATGATCCCCGCGACAAATTCCGTAATCAAATTCAGATCGCCCGGCAGCATGCCGACGATCTCCGAGCCCTCGATATGAAGGAGTTCCGGCTTTTGCTGCAGAGCAAGCTCCGCTTCTCCGGTCATCAGAAGCGCCGCGCAAAATCCGCCGGGCGGCGGATATTTGATCTTCGGCTTGAGCTGCTCGGCGATCCCCATGCGCTCGATCAGCTTGGCGAAGTAGACGCCACTCGCCCCGCCGGCCGACGGTTCGCTGCAGGCGATGGATTTGCACGCCAGCAGCGTCTCTTTGAACGCCTCGGGCGTGGAGATATCCGGCTTCGGCGCGCCTTGTTTCACTGCGATGGCGACGCCGGAGCTTGCCAGCGCGACCTCCGAGCCCGGCACCACCTTGCCTTGCTGTTTCAGCGCCTCGATACCGGCACGGCTCAGGACCAGCACGTCGGCCGTCTCACCGGCCTCGAGGCGCTTGACCAGCATCGGCGCGGTGCCCCAGGTGAGGCTGAGTTTTACGCCGCTCGATTTCTCGTAATTCTGGAACAGCCCCTCAGCCGCGCTGCGCACCCCGATGGTGCTGAAAACCGTCAATTCCGTCATGGCTTGGGCATCCTTCTTGCTTCGTCTTATAGCGCGTGGCAATGACCCGGCGAACCGGAAAATCGGGCGACAATGGAACAGCTCATCGACGGTTACCGCCGCTTTCGCGCCGGCACGTGGCGTGACGAACGCGCGCGTTTCGAGGAATTGAGCCGGCTCGGGCAAAGTCCGCGCGCGCTGGTCATTGCCTGTTCGGACAGCCGCAGCGATCCACAAATGATCTTCAATGCCCGTCCGGGCGAGCTCTTCGTCGTGCGCAATGTCGCCAATCTGGCGCCGCCCTACGGCCCGGATGCAGAACCGCACGGCACCAGCGCCGCGATCGAATTCGCCGTGCGGTCGCTCCGCGTGCGCGATATCGTCATCATGGGTCACGCCAGATGTGGCGGCATCCACGCGCTGTTGAATGGAGCACCGGCCGAAACGTCGGATTTTGTGCCGCAATGGGTCCGCATCGCCGAACCGGCGCGATTGCGCGCCATGCAGACGCCGCCCGAGCATCGGCAGACCGTTTGCGAGCATGAGGCAGTCCGCTTGTCGCTTACGAACCTCCTGACCTTCCCCTGGATCAAGAGCGCGGTCGAAGCCGGCGACATCAATCTCCACGGCTGCTATTTCGGCATCCAGTCCGGCATTCTCGAACGGCTCGGCGACGATGGTATTTTCCGGCCCATCCCTGAATAGCTGCCGTAACCATCCCAACGGCGTCTCATTGCATTTTGGGCCCGGCGCGGCACACTGACCCGCTGGCTATGCGAGGAGCGCGGGCGGGGTTACGGCCATGAAGGTCATTATCGCGGGAGCGGGCGTCGGCGGGCTGGTGACGGCGCTGATGCTGCACGCGCGCGGCATCGACTGTGAAATCTACGAGCAGGCGGACGCCATCCGCGAACTTGGCGTCGGCATCAATACGCTGCCGCACGCCATCAAGGAATTGGCCGAGCTCGGCCTCCTCGAACGCCTCGACGCGGTTGCGATCCGCACCCACGAACTGTTCTACACCAACCGCTTCGGCCAAGAGATCTGGCGCGAACCGCGCGGTCTCGATGCCGGTTACGACGTGCCGCAATTCTCGATCCATCGCGGCCGGCTGCAGGGGGTGATTTATCAGGCGGTCCGGGCGCGGCTTGGCGAGTCGCGCATCCATCTCGGCTGCCGACTCGGCTCGTTCACCCAGGACGACGCTGGCGTGACCGCCTATTTCTTCGATCGCAACGGCGTACATCGGCACACGTCTTACGGTGACGTTCTGATCGGCGCTGACGGCATCCACTCGCTGGTGCGCGAAAAGCTCTACCCCCATGAGGGGCCGCCGGCGTGGAACGGGTTGATGCTGTGGCGCGGCGCTATTGATTGGCCGGCGTTCTTGGACGGCCGCTCGATGGTCGTCGCCGGCGGGCTCGCCGCCAAGGTGGTGATCTATCCGATCGCGGAAGGCTCACGGCCGGATCGGCGCCTGACCAATTGGGCGGTGGTCGGCCGGGTCGGCGACGGCTCGACACCGCCGCCGCAAAAGCAGGACTGGTCGCGGCCCGGCCGTTTCGAGGATCTGATGCCGCATGTGCAGCGCTTCAGCATTCCCTTTGTGGACGCCAATGCGCTGATCCAAGCCACCAACGAGTTCTGGGAATATCCGATGTGCGACCGCGACCCGCTGCCGCGCTGGAGCCACGGCCGCGTCACTTTGCTCGGAGACGCCGCGCACCCGATGTATCCGGTTGGTTCGAACGGCGCCTCGCAGGCGATTCTCGATGCGCGCTTCCTCGCCGACCGGCTTAAGGACGCCGAGCACCCGGTCCACGCGCTGTGGCTCTACGAGCAGACGCGGTTGCCGATGACGGCCGAAATCGTGCGCATGAACCGACGCGGCGGTCCGGAAGGCGTCATCGACGCGGTAGAGGCACGCGCGCCGGACGGCTTTAGCAATATCGACGATGTGCTGTCGTTCGAAGAGCGTAAGGCGATCGTACGCGGTTACGCATCTTCCGCGGGCTTTGCACGCGAGCAGGTCAACAAGGCTGCGTAACTTCCGGGGCCGTTCACCCTGGAGGCGGCAGGAACATGACCTCATATCTGGCCGAGAGCGCGACAACATCCTGCGGCGCTTGCTCCTTCATGCCGTGAATGGCCCAGAACAGGTCGTAGAGTTTTCGCGTCGGAGACACCCAGAACAGGCACTTCACGGTCTGGTCGGACTTGTTGAAGAGGCCGTGCGGGATGCCCATCGGCAGCCGGATCAGGTCGCCCGCGGTCGCGACAAAATCCTTGCCGTCGAGCACGAGGTCGAAGCGGCCCTCGAACATGTAGATGAACTCGTCCTGGGTCGGATGAATATGCGGCGGCACGAAAGTGCCGGGCGGAAGCGTTGCATGCCAGGAGAATACACTTTCGCTCAGCGATTTGGGCACATAGGTCTGGCCGAGGATGTTCCAGACGATACCATCGATGCCGGTGCCGGCCTTGGTGATACCCGCGGTCAGTGGCTGCATGACGCCCATACTCCCGTCGCCCGGTGCTCGCGTAGGCTCGCCGCCATTCAACCACGAATGCAGCGCTGCAGAAACAATTCCGAACGGCACCGGCGGCTCCAATTCCCGGCAGAGTAAACGCGCTTACGATAGGGCTTGGCTAAATGCGGCAATAGGGCTTTAACCCGCATTCCTGGAGCGCAATGACATAGCATCGGGCCGCCGCGACAAGTTCAAAGATGCCCGCTAAGGTTACCGTAACGCGAGGTTGAGAATGGCTGACACGAATTTCGACATCATCATCATCGGTTCGGGACCGGGCGGCTATGTCACCGCGATCCGCGCGGCGCAGCTTGGCTTTAAGACCGCCATCATCGAGCGCGAATATCTCGGCGGCATCTGCCTCAACTGGGGCTGTATCCCGACCAAGGCGCTGCTGCGATCCGCCGAGATTTTCCACTACCTGCAACACGCCAAGGATTACGGGCTGTCGGCGGGCGAAGTGACCTACGATCCGACCGCCGTGGTGAAGCGATCACGTGCCGTCTCGAAGCGGTTGAACGACGGCGTCGGTTTTTTGATGAAGAAGAACAAAGTCCCGGTGATCTGGGGCGAAGCCACGATCGACGCTCCCGGCAAGATCACGGTGAAAGCGGGCAGGAGCGAAGCACCGAAAGGTTCGCTCGGCCCCGGCACCTATCAGGCCAAGCACATCATTGTCGCCACCGGCGCGCGGCCGCGCGTGCTGCCCGGCCTCGAGCCCGACAAAAAACTGATCTGGACCTATTTCGAGGCCATGGTGCCGGAGCGCATGCCGAAAACCCTGCTGGTGGTCGGCTCGGGCGCCATCGGTATCGAATTCGCATCGTTCTATCGCACCCTCGGCGCCGAGGTGACGGTAGTCGAAGTGCTGCCGCAAATCCTGCCGGTCGAGGACGCCGAAATCGCCGCCTTCGCGCGCAAGAGTTTTGAGAAGCAGGGCATCAAAATTTTCACCGGCGCCAAAGTGACGAAACTCGATAAGAAGGCCGACAGCGTCACCGCCACCATCGACGATGGCAAGGGCGGCACCCAGTCGCTGACCGTCGATCGCGTCATCGCCGCGGTCGGCGTCGTCGGCAATATCGAAAATCTTGGGCTGGAAAAGCTCGGCGTGAAGACCGAGCGCGGCTCGATCGTCATCGACGGCATGTGCAAGACCAACGTGCCGGGCATCTACGCCATCGGCGACGTCGCGGGACCGCCGCTCCTTGCCCACAAGGCCGAGCATGAGGGCGTCATCTGCGTCGAGGCGATCAAAGGGTTGCACCCGCATGCGATGGACAAGCGCATGATCCCGGGCTGCACCTATTGCACGCCGCAGGTAGCCTCGGTCGGGCTCACCGAACAAGCCTGCAAGGAGAAGAAGATCGAGATCCGGGTCGGCCGGTTTCCGTTTGTCGGCAACGGCAAGGCCATCGCACTCGGCGAGGACCAGGGTCTCGTCAAAGTGATCTTCGACAAGAAGACCGGTCAGCTCCTCGGCGCCCATATGGTCGGCGCCGAAGTCACCGAACTGATCCAGGGCTACGTGGTGGCGATGAATCTCGAGACCACCGAAGAAGAGCTGATGCACACCGTATTCCCGCATCCGACGCTGTCGGAGATGATGAAGGAAGCGGTGCTGGATGCGTATGGAAGGGTGTTGAATATGTGATTGTCATTCCGGGCGAGCGCAGCGCCCCCGGAAGGACGATTACCCAACAAGCCCCGTCATCGGCTTCACGCCATTGCTGCCCGGAAACACATTCTGCGCCAGGGCACGCTCGTCGGCGCGCAGATGATCCTTCAGCACGCCTTTGAGCACGGCACGCAGATCCGTGGTCGGCTTAAGGTCGCGGTTCTCGTAAAGATTGGCGCTCTTCAATCCAGGCCAATCGGCGATGACCCGGCCGCCCTTGAGTGCGCCGCCGACGAGGAGCGCGACCGTTGCGGTGCCATGATCGGTGCCGTCGGTGCCGTTGATATGCGCGGTACGGCCGAATTCGGTGGCGAGCACGACGACGGTATCTTTCCACGCCGCGCCCATATTGGTTCTCACCGCCGCGAGCGCATCGTCGAGCGCGCCGAGCAATTGCGAGAGGCGGCCATTGGCGATGCCTTCGTTGACATGCGTATCCCAGCCATCGAGCGCGAGCGCGCCGACGCGCGGCCCGTCGGGCTGCGCCAAAAACTTCGCGGCATTGCCGGCGGCCTCGGAGAAATAGGCGCGCACTTGGGCGGGAGCTGCACCGCCAGGCTTCTGCGCCATGTCGCCCGCGTGCTCGATAGCGGAAAGTTTTGAGCTGTCCTCGAGAACGCTCGCGAGCTTCGGATCGGAATGACGATAGAGCTCGAGAAGCCGCCCGAAAGTGTCATCGCCGGCCGGCATGATCCGCTGCGGCGACCACGACAGCACGGGCGCCGGGCCGCGCACGACAAGCGGCGTCACCGGCCCGACCGCAAAAACCTTGCCGCCTTTGGGATCGATTCGGCCACCCGGCGCAAGAGCCGATAGGGTGCGGTTGAGCCAGCCGGAGTCGCTCGGCGCGGGTTTTGGCAAGCCGCTTTCCAAGAGATCCTGGCCGTCGAAATGCGAGCGCTCGCGATACGGTGTGGCGCAGGCATGCACGACGATCGCTTCACTGCTCTGAAACATGCCATGCAGGTTCGGCATCGCCGGATTGAGCGCGAAGAAATCATTGAGCCTTAGCGGTGGCACCTTGCCGTCGAAGGTGAGCGCATTGTCGCCGCGGAGCGCCACCCAGTCCGGATCGCCGACCGGCGCGACCGTCGCCAGCCCGTCGAGCGCTCCGCGCAGGATGATGGCGAGAAAGCGCGGGTCGCGGCCTTCCGCATGGGCCAGTCTCGGCAGATGCGTCCAGGCGAACAGCGTACCGGAAGCGAGCAAAATGTCGCGCCGCGAGGGAGCATGCAGCCTCATGTTCATCTCCTTAGGAATTCCGGCGTCATGACAAGGAGCGCCAGCGCCTGACGGCGGCTTTCGGCGCGCGCGATCGTCGTGCGTGCGTCGGCGGAGGCAAGCGGCCCGAGGCCGCTATCGACGAGCGCCAGCGGGTCGGCGCTTGCGGCGCGGCCGGCAAATTCGTTGGCGATGTCGACGCGGCGCGGCACGCCGTCGATCCAGGCCGCTTCGTTGTCCGCATAGCCATTCGGCGCCGGCGGCCGCCACAGCGGTTCACCGAGGACGGCTTGCGCATTCATGATGCGGCCGATCGGCAGCGTCGCTTGCGTGCCGGTGAGGCGGATGACGCCCGCGACCCATTCGGCAGGAGGTTTGAGTTTTTGCCGTTGCGGTGTCCAGGCTTCGTCCGCCGTGACGAGCGCCGTGGCCATCGCCTTGAGGTCGCCGTCATGGTCCGTGAACGTCTTTGCTAGCTTGGCGACGAGCGTTGGCGGCGGCTCGTCGGCGACGAAATGAGCCGCGAGCTTTTGGGCAATGTGCTGCGCGGTTGCCGGATGGCGCGCGAGATCGGCGAGCACAGTGCGGCCCTGATCGACGCCGGTATCCGGATAGCGTTTGCCGAGCACAGTTTGCTCGCCTGGTTCGTGCAGACGCTTCACGAAGATGAATTCGCCGCCGTGCTCCGGCTCTTCCGGGTTGATCCAGCTCCAGCCGGTGAGCACCTTGGCGAAGCTTGTGACGTCGGCCTGCGAATAGCCGCTGCGGACGCCGAGCGTATGCAGTTCCAGCGTCTCGCGCGCGAGATTTTCGTTCAAGCCCTTGTCGCGATTGATGCCGGCGACCGAATTCGCCCCCATCGACTGGACATTGTCGAGGTAGAACAACATCCCCGGATGGCTTTCGACCGCGAGCAACAAATCGGTGAAGCGTCCGAGCACATGCGGCCGGATCGCCTCGCGCTCATAAGGGCCCGCCAACTCGACGATCTTGTCGGCGGAAATACAGAAATGATTCGACCAGAACCGGACCAGCCGCTCGACAAAGCCGATCTCGGCGGTGACTGCTGCGTCGAAGCGGGCTTTGGCCTCGCTCTGAATCAATTGCTGCGGCAGCGGCGGCGGCTGGTTCGGCGGTTTTTGCTGCGGGGCGACATTGCCGGCATCCGCCATTGCGGAGGGGCCGTTGGCCTCGGCCTCTTTGATCGCGCGCTGCGACAGCTTTTGCTCGGCGGTCTTTTCGGCGCGGAAATCGAATACCGCGCGTGCAGCTTGCGGTCCCGACGGCAAATCCACGGGAAGACGAGCGGCGCCGGGTCGATCGAGATCAGCCAATACGGCCCCGCGCGGATCGCCGGCAATGGCCGTAATCTGGTCGCCGATCGGGCCGAAACCGAATCTGTGGAGCGCAAGCGCTGCCGCTTCGGTACCGCGAGCGGTCATCGATTTTCCTCCGCGACGCCGTGCGCCGCGCCATCAATAGGCTGTTTTATTGTGGCAAAAGTTACGTTTCGCGGTGCGGAACCGGCGTAAGTTTCGTTACAGTTTGTTCACGCCTTGCGAGGAAGCACACTGCCCCGTAAGTATCTGCCGCGGACTGATACCCGCACGGAGCCACTATGGCCGTTGTGATCGACACCGTTGCTGCCCTCCGGCCGCGCCATCCCGAAAAGGCGCATCGGCCCGATCAGCCGGCCATGCGCAAGCCCGACTGGATCAGGGTCAAGGCACCGGTCTCGCGGGGCTATCTCGACACCCAAAACATCGTGCGCCAGAACGGCTTGCACACCGTCTGCGAGGAAGCCGGCTGCCCCAACATCGGCGAATGCTGGGAGAAAAAGCACGCCACTTTCATGATCATGGGCGACACGTGCACACGCGCCTGCGCCTTCTGCAACGTCAAGACCGGGCTTCCCGGCGCGCTCGATGCGGCCGAACCCGAGCATGTCGCCGCAGCAACCGCGAAGCTCGGTCTGGCGCATATCGTGATCACCTCGGTCGACCGCGACGATCTCGACGACGGCGGGGCAAAGCACTTCGCTGCCGTCATTTCCGCCATCCGCGCGCACTGCCCCGACACCACGATCGAAGTGCTGACGCCTGATTTCCTGCGCAAAGACGGCGCCGTGGAGATCGTGGTCGCGGCGAAGCCGGACGTGTTCAACCACAATCTTGAAACCGTGCCGTCGAACTACATCACCGTGCGACCCGGCGCCCGCTACTTCGCTTCGATCCGGCTCCTGCAACGCGTCAAGGACATCGATCCGGCGATGTTCACCAAATCCGGCATCATGGTCGGGCTCGGCGAGGAACGTAACGAAATCTTGCAAGTCATGGACGACCTGCGGGCTGCCGGCGTCGACTTTCTCACCATCGGCCAATATCTGCAGCCGTCGCGCAAGCATCATCCGGTGGTTCGGTTCGTGCCTCCCGAAGAATTCAAAGCGCTCGAGACGATCGCCTATGCGAAAGGCTTTTCGCTGGTCGCCGCGAGCCCGCTGACCCGATCCTCACATCACGCGGGCGAGGATTTTGCGCGGCTGAAGGCGCAGCGTACGGCGCGCTGACGATGCCGCAATTCTCCACCAAACGGCGGGTTCGGCATTCCGCGGCCGACATGTTCGATCTCGTCGCCGATATCGACCATTACCCGGAATTCGTGCCGTTATGCCGGTCGACCCGCGAGCGCAAACGCCTGCATGACGACAGGGGCAGGGAGGTCGTCATCAGCGAAATGACGGTCGCCTACAAGATGATCAGCGAGACCTTCACGACCAAGGTGACACTCGATCGTCCGAAGCTTGAAATCCTGGTCGAATATCTGGAAGGCCCGTTTCAGAAAATGAACAATCGCTGGAATTTTCGGCCGGCCGGCGACAAAGTCTGCGAGGTCGAGTTTTTCATCGCCTACGAGTTCCGCAGCCGCACTCTCGGTCTGTTGATGGGGGCCATGTTCGAGACCGCCTTCCGCCGCTTTTCGTCGGCCTTCGAGCAGCGGGCCAACCAAGTTTACGGGACCGGCACCGTCTAGGGTGCCTTGCTAGGGTGCCTTGCCGCACTAACCGTCCGTGCGTTCGGCCAAAAGCTCCAACAGACCGAGCGCCTCCATGACTGAGCGCTCGCGAACGCGGCGGCGTCCGATCTTGCCGAACCGCCGGCTGCGCGCAAGCCGTTTGCCCTGGCGGCTCGCGGCGGCGAAATAGACGAGCCCGACCGGTTTGCGCTTGGAGCCGCCGCCCGGCCCGGCGATGCCGGTAATGGCGACCGCAAGATCGGCTTCGGAGTTTTTCAACGCACCTTGGGCCATCGCCGCCGCCGTCTGGCTGCTTACTGCGCCATGCCGGGCGAGCATCGCCGCCGGAACGCCGAGCATCGCTTGTTTGGCGCCATTGGAATACGTCACAAAGCCGCAATCGACGACGTCCGACGAACCCGCGATCGCGGTCAGCGCGCCGGCGACAAGACCGCCGGTGCAGGATTCCGCGGTGGCGATGTGCAGGCCTTGCGCGCGGCAGAGATCGAGGAGCCGGCTTGCGGTCCGGTGCAGTTTGTCGTCCGTCATCCGACGCTCCAGGGCAGACGCACGGTCGCGGTCGCCATCGCCACCATGCCCTCGCCGCGGCCGGTAAAGCCAAGTTTCTCGCTGGTGGTGGCCTTGACCGCAACGCGCGAGGCGGGGACGCCGGCGATTTCGGCAATGCGCGCCCGCATGGCGTCGCGGTGCGGCGAGACGCGCGGCGCCTCGCAAACAATGGTAACGTCGAGATGCGCGATCATGCCGCGCCGCGCGCGTACCCGCTCGCAGGCGAAGGCGAGAAAGCGATCGGATGCAGCGCCCTTCCACTGCGGATCGCTCGGCGGAAAATGCGAGCCGATATCGCCATCGGCCAGCGCGCCGAGAACGGCGTCAACGAGAGCGTGCAACGCGACGTCGGCGTCGGAATGTCCGGTAAGTCCGTGCGAATGCGGGATGCTGATGCCGCCGAGCATGACATGATCGCCGGGCGCAAAAGCGTGAACATCGAAGCCGTTGCCGGTGCGGATATCGGACAGCTTGGCGAGATGCAAAATTTCCGCGCGCGCGAAATCCTCATTGGTCGTCACTTTGACATTCCCGGTTTCGCCTTCGAACACGCTGACGCGATGGCCGGCCCATTCGGCAAGCGCTGCATCGTCGGTGAAATGGTCGAGCCCCTCTGCCGCGGCGCGGCGATGGGCGTCGAGGATGAGATCGAAGCCAAAGGCTTGCGGCGTTTGCACGATGCGCAGCCGGCCACGATCGAGCGTCGCCGTCACCGCCGCAGCGGTGTCGATTTCTTTCACCGTGTCGGCCACCGCAATACCGGGAATTGCGGCCTTGGCGCCGATGCCGGCAGCAATAGCGCGATCGACCAGGCCCGACGTAAAAAATGGCCGTGCCGCGTCGTGGATCAGCACAATATCCGGCGCGCGGTTCACCAGCGCTTCGAGTCCGGCGCGAACCGAGGCCTGCCGGGTCGCGCCGCCGGCGACCGGTTCGAGCAGTTTTGGCAAGCCCGCGACCGCCTTCCGGTAGGTCGCTTCATCGCCAGGATGAATGACCGCCTGCACCGCGCCAATGCCTGGATGACCCAGCAATCCTGCCAATGTCGCGCGGATCATCGGCTCGCCCGCGATCTCGCGATACTGTTTCGGCACGCCGCCGCCCGCCCGTTCGCCACGCCCCGCCGCTACAACGACAGCGGCCACTATGCTGGTCATAGACCACCCGATCCCATTTCGTGCCCCGCCTTAACGCATGTCGTAACAACGTGCGACCGGCTGGCTGGAAGCGTAAATAGCAGAGCCGCCACGGTATTGGGCGGTTCCATCCACATATTAGCGATATTGCAGTGCAGCACTTGCGCCGCATGTTAATTTGGCTAAACTCTATGCAACAGTTCTATGACGCCTAATTACTGGGCATATAGGACATACAACCCTGCAATGTGAAGGATCGGCCGCCCCTTGAAAATTGGGCCATATCGGCTGGGAAACCCAGTTCTTCTAGCACCAATGTCCGGGATCACCGACGCGCCGTTCAGGCGGGTGGCCTCGGCGCTGGGGGCTGGCCTCGTCGTGTCTGAAATGACGGCATGCGCGGCACTCGCAACAGGCAAGCGCAACGCGCGCCTGCGGGTTGAGGATCAAGGCAGCGGGCTGCACGTGGTCCAGATCGCGGGCTGCGAAGCGCATTGGATGGCCGAAGGGGCGCGGATTGCCCAGGACCTCGGCGCGGCCATTATCGATATCAATATGGGCTGTCCGGCCAAACACGTCACCAACGGCGAGTCCGGATCGGCCCTGATGCGCGATCCCGATCACGCGCTCTGTTTGATCGAAGCCGTGGTGCAATCGGTCAAAGTACCGGTGACGCTGAAAATGCGGCTCGGCTGGGATGAGCGCTCCCGCAATGCCGCGGAACTCGCACGGCGCGCCCAAGGCGCGGGCGTGGCGATGGTCACCGTGCACGGCCGGACACGGTGCCAGTTTTATACGGGACGCGCCGACTGGACCGCCGTGCGGGCGGTCAAAGACAGCGTCACGATTCCGGTCGTCGTCAACGGCGATATCGTTGACTTCGATGCCGCCGATCGGGCGCTCGCGCAATCCGGCGCCGATGCGGTCATGATCGGCCGCGGCGCGAAGGGCAGGCCGTGGTTCCCCGGGCAGGTGGCGCGCTATCTCGCGACCGGAAAACGCGAGGCAGACCCCGCGCTCACCGAACAACTCAATCTCATCGACGAACTTTACGATGCCATGCTGAGACACCACGGCCTCGACATCGGCATCCGTCATGCCCGCAAGCATGTCGGCTGGGCGCTCGATACGGCCGCGGCAACGCTTGGCGCGCCATCGGACATCCTCAAAGCGCTCCGCAGCCGCGTGTTGACGGCCGTCGAGCCTTCGATCGTGCGGCGGCGCCTCGCCGAGGCCTTCGATACCCTCGGGGCGGCGGCGACGTGGAGAGCCGCCGCATGAGCGCCGTCGAACATCTGCTGACGGCGTCAGCTGCCGACGCAGTCCTCAATGCCTTGCCGCATCCGGTGATCGTCGTTTCGTCCGACGGCAAAGTGGTGGACGCCAATGTCGCCGCGGAAGCATTTTTCGAAGTTTCGGTGGCGCTGCTGCGCCGGAACCTGTTGCGCGATCTGGTGCCGTTCGGCAGCCCGTTACTGACGCTGATCGAGCAGGTGCGCCGACGCGGCGCCGCGGTCAACGAATACAAGGTCGATCTCGGCACGCCGCGCAATCCCGGCGACAGGCTGGTCGACCTCTATGTCGCGCCGCTGCCGGAACAGGCGGACTATGTCGTGGTGATGCTGCAAGAGCGCACCATCGCCGACAAAATGGACCGGCAGCTCACCCATCGCGGCGCGGCACGATCGGTGACCGCGCTCGCTGCCATGCTGGCGCATGAGATCAAGAATCCGCTGTCCGGCATCCGCGGCGCCGCGCAATTGCTCGAGCAGTCCGTCGGCGACGAAGACCGCACGTTGACGCGGCTGATTTGCGACGAGGCCGACCGCATCGTGAAACTCGTCGACCGCATGGAAGTCTTCACCGACGAGCGGCCGATCGAACGCGAGCCGATCAATATTCACGTCGTGCTCGACCATGTGAAACGGCTGGCGCAATCCGGCTTCGCCCGGCACATCAAATTCACCGAGGAATACGACCCCTCGCTGCCGCCGGTATTCGCCAACCGCGATCAGCTGGTCCAAGTGTTCCTCAACCTGATCAAGAATGCCGCCGAGGCGATCGGCGAAAATACCTCGGGCGGCGAAATCGCGTTGACCACGGCATTCCGGCCAGGGGTGCGGCTGTCGCTGCCCGGCGCCAATGCGCGGGTGTCATTGCCGCTCGAATTCTGCGTGCGCGACAACGGTCCTGGGGTACCCGACGAACTGATGCTGCACCTGTTCGACCCCTTCGTCACGACCAAACCGACCGGATCTGGTCTCGGACTTGCATTGGTCGCCAAGATCGTCGGCGATCACGGCGGGATCATCGAATGCGAGTCGCAGCCGCGGCGCACCACGTTCCGCATACTGATGCCCAAATTCACCGCGACTTATAGCGGCGAGGGCGCCGAGCCGGACGGCGTCGTCCAGTCACAGGGGGATCGTTGATGCCCGCGGGAAGCATTCTCGTTGCCGACGATGACGCGGCGATACGGACGGTGCTCAATCAGGCGCTATCGCGGGCCGGTTACGAGGTCCGCACCACCGGCAACGCCGCCACACTGTGGCGCTGGATCAGCCAGGGCGACGGCGACCTGATCGTCACCGACGTGCTCTTGCCGGACGAAAGCGCTTTTGACCTGTTGCCGCGTATCAAGAAGGCGCGGCCCGATCTGCCGATCATCGTCATGAGCGCGCAGAATACTTTCATGACGGCCATTCGCGCCTCCGAGCGCGGCGCCTACGAATATTTGCCAAAGCCGTTCGATTTGAAGGAACTGATCGCGATCGTCGGCCGGGCGCTGTCGGAACCGAAGGAAAAGGTGCGGCCGCCGGCCAAAGTCGAGGATTTTGATTCGATCCCGCTGGTCGGGCGTTCGCCGGCCATGCAGGAAATCTACCGCGTGCTGGCGCGGCTGATGCAGACCGACTTGACGGTGATGATCTCGGGCGAGTCCGGTACCGGCAAGGAATTGGTGGCGCGCGCGCTGCACGACTACGGCAAGCGGCGCAGCGGGCCCTTCGTCGCCATCAATATGGCGGCGATACCGCGCGACCTGATCGAGTCGGAATTGTTCGGCCACGAGAAGGGCGCCTTCACCGGCGCCAACAGCCGCAGTTCCGGCCGCTTCGAACAGGCCGAGGGCGGCACCCTGTTCCTCGACGAAATCGGCGACATGCCGATGGAGGCGCAGACACGCTTGCTGCGTGTTCTGCAACAGGGCGAATACACGACCGTTGGCGGACGCACCCCGATCAAGGCCGATGTGCGGATCATCGCCGCGACCAACAAGGACCTGCGCCAGCTGATCCAGCAGGGCCTGTTCCGCGAGGACCTGTTCTTCCGGCTCAACGTCGTGCCGCTGCGATTGCCCCCGTTACGCGAACGCACCGAGGACATTCCCGATCTGATCCGGCATTTCTTCACGATCGTGGAGCGCGAAGGTCTGCCGCCGAAGCAGATCGATCAGGCCGCGGTCGAGCGGCTCAAGCGGCATCGCTGGCCAGGCAATGTGCGGGAACTGGAAAACCTGGCGCGGCGCCTTGCCGCCCTCTATCCGCAGGAGACGATTACGGCGGCCGTGATCGAAGCGGAACTTTCGCAGCCGGCGCTGGCGGCCCCCGGCGAAAGCCGGACCACCGACGACAATCTTTCCAGCGCCGTCGAGCGGCATCTGGCGCGCTATTTTTCCGGGTTCAGCGATGGACTGCCACCGCCTGGCCTCTACCACCGGATCTTGCGCGAGGTCGAAGGTCCGCTGCTTTCCGCGGCACTTGCGGCGACGCGTGGCAACCAGATCCGCGCGGCCGACCTTTTGGGGGTCAATCGCAACACATTACGCAAGAAAATCCGCGATTTGGACATCCAGGTTTATCGGACCGGCGGCTGAGGCTTCGCCACGGCAGCCGGGCCGGCATGGCCCTGACGCCTATTAATTGTCGCAATTGGGCAACATTGTTGTATAAAAGCATCACTTAAGGCTGGCCCGGGTTAATTTTATTCCTTGTAAGTCACCGTCACACAGCCTGCGGTTGCGTTGGAAAGTTCTAAATGACGACTGTCGAACAGGTCGCCCCGCTCGATCCGGCGGCCGCCGCGCCGCTGCCGGTTGCCTCGCGGCTGATCGGCGCCGCGGCGGTCGGTATCGCGCTGCTATCGGCGACGGCGACCTTTCTGGTGCTCGCCGGGCTGACCCCCATCGATCCGGTCCAGCGCGTTGTCATCGCGCTTCTGGCCGTCAATGTCGGAACCGGGCTGTTACTTCTCGGCATTATCGCACGGGAAGTTTGGGTCGTGGTCCAATCGCGCCGGCGCGGACGCGCGGGCTCGCGGCTGCACATTCAGATCGTCGGCATATTTGCAGTGATCGCCGCGGTGCCGACCATCCTTGTCGCAGTGGTTGCTTCGACGACGCTGCATCGAGGCCTCGATCGATTCTTCTCGACCCACACGCGCGTCTTGATCGAGCAGTCGCTGATCGTGGCCGAGGCCTATATCAACGAGCACGTCCAGGCGATCCGCGCCCAGGACGTGGCCGTGGCGCTCGATCTCGGCCGCGCCAAGCCGCTGTTCGATCAGGATCACGACCAATTCCAGAAATTGCTCACCGCCGAAGCCATCCAACGCGGGCTTTCCGCCGCGATCATCATCAAAGGCGACGGCTCGACGGTGGCGCGCGCCGACGTTCCCGCCGACGAGAAGATAGTGTTGCCGTCGCCTGAGGTGCTGGCGGAGGTCAGCGAAACCGATCCGCAGGGCGTATTCGGCGACCACGCCGCGGCCGTCGTCAAGCTGCGCGGATACGACGACATGTATCTTTACGTGGCGGGGCTGCTCAATCCTAAAGTCGTGCAGCAATTGCGCGCGACGTCGCAGAGCCTCGCCGAATATGGCGACCTCGAAGCCCACAGCCTCGGCATTCAGATCGCCTTTGCTTTGATGTTCACGGTCATCGCGCTCATTGTGCTTTTGTCTTCCGCCTGGATCGGGCTCGATTTCGCCAATCGGCTGGTGGCCCCGATCCGCCGCTTGATCGGCGCCGCCAATGAAGTCTCGACCGGCAATCTCAACATCCAGGTGCCGGTGCGGCGCTCGGAAGGCGACATCGCGAGATTAGGCGAAACCTTCAACAACATGACGCAGGAATTGCGCACCCAGCACGAAGACATCGTGCGCGCCCGCGACCTGATCGACAGCCGGCGCCGCTTCACCGAAGCGGTGCTTGCCGGCGCCAGCGCCGGCGTGATCGGCGTCAACGCCGATGGCCGCATTTCCATTCTCAACCGCTCGGCGGAGCGGCTGGTCGGCCGCATCGAAAGCGAAGTGCTCGGCCTGCCGCTCGCCTCGGTCGCTCCCGAGCTCGCCGAAATCTTTCAAACCGCGCGTAACAACAATCAGCGCCTGGTTCAGCGCCAAGTCACGGTCACGCGCGACGGCCAGGAACGCAATTACTCGGTCCGCGTCACCAGCGAGCAGGCGAGCGAATCCGAGCACGGCTACGTCATCACCATCGACGACATCACCGAGCTCGTGCTGGCGCAGCGCACCTCGGCCTGGGCCGACATCGCCCGGCGCATCGCGCACGAGATCAAAAATCCGCTGACGCCGATCCAGTTGTCGGCCGAACGGCTGCGCCGCAAATACGGCAAGTCGATCACCGAGGACCCCGCCGTATTCGAGCAGTGCACGCAAACGATCATACGCCAGGTCGACGATATCAAGCGCATGGTCGACGAGTTCTCGCGCTTTGCCCGCATGCCCAAGGCGGTGGTCGCCGACGAGGATGTCGCCGATACCATCCGCCAGGTCGTGTTCCTCCTGCGCGTCGGCCACCCCGATATCGATTTCGACGTCGAGCTCGCCGCCGAAAACATGCCGGCGCGTTTCGACCGCCGGCTGATCTCGCAGGCGCTCACCAACATCATCAAAAACGCCACCGAAGCGATCGGCGCCCTTCCGCCGCCGCAGAGCGGGGAGGCCAGCGCCCCGGCACGCGGCCGCATCATCGTGCGGGCTCAACGCGACGGCAAAGAAGTAGTCGTCGACGTGATCGACAACGGCATCGGTTTGCCGAAGGAAAACCGCGCGCGATTGCTCGAGCCCTACGTGACGACCCGCGAGAAGGGCACCGGCCTCGGGCTCGCCATTGTCGGCCGGATTCTCGAGGAACACGGCGGCCGCCTCGAATTACGCGACGCTTCGGAAAAGATACCGGGTGCCCGCGGCGCCTGGATGCAACTACGCTTTGTCGAGGAGCCGCTTGAGGCGGCGCGCGAGGCACCGGTTGAACGGCGGGCCGCGGCAGAGTGACAGAAAATAATAGTAGGGCGGAAAACAGTAGAACCATGGCATCGGACATCCTCATCGTCGACGATGAAGCGGATATCCGCGATCTGGTCGCGGGTATTCTGCAGGACGAAGGCCACGGCACGCGCACGGCGCGCGACAGCGATGATGCGCTCGGCGCCGTCGTCGGTCGGCGGCCCAATCTGGTCTTTCTCGATATCTGGCTGCAGGGCAGTCGGCTCGATGGACTGCAACTCCTCGACATCCTCAAAGCCGAGCACCCCGAACTGCCGGTGGTGATGATCTCCGGCCACGGCAATATCGAGACCGCGGTTTCGGCCATCAAACGCGGCGCCTACGACTTCATCGAGAAACCGTTCAAGGCCGACCGGCTCCTGCTGGTCGCCGAACGGGCGCTGGAAAACTCGCGGCTCAAGCGCGAGGTGCGCGAACTCAAACAATTCGCGCCGCTCGCCGCAATGCTGGTCGGCCGCTCGCCCGCCGCCAATCAGTTGCGCCAGACCATCGAGAAGGTGGCGCCGACGAATAGCCGCATCCTGATCGTCGGCCCGCCGGGCAGCGGCAAGGAACTCGCCGCACGCACCATTCATGCCAGTTCGATCCGGGCGAACGGGCCGTTCGTCGTCATCAACGCCGCCGCGATCACGCCGGAATTCATGGAAGTCGAGCTGTTCGGCGTCGAAGGCGGCAATGGCACGTCGAGCCGCAAGGTCGGCGCGCTCGAAGAGGCGCACGGCGGCACGCTTTTCATCGACGAAATCGCCGACATGCCGCGCGAGACGCAGAACAAGATCTTGCGGGTGCTGGTCGATCAGACCTTCCAGCGTGTCGGCGGCGCCACCAAAGTCACGGTCGACGTCCGCATCGTGTCCTCGACCAGCCGCAACATCGAGGCCGATATCGCAGCCGGCAAATTCCGCGAGGATCTTTATCACCGGCTTTCGGTGGTGCCGATCCGGGTGCCCGGCCTCGCCGAACGCCGCGAGGACATTCCGGAACTGGTCGAATATTTCATGACGCAGATCTCGCAGATCACCGGCTTGCCCAAACGCACGGTCGGCGCCGACGCGCTTGCCGTCCTGCAATCGCACGATTGGCCGGGCAATGTCCGGCAGCTGCGCAACAATGTGGAACGGCTGATGATCCTCGCCGGCGGCGATCCCGATGCCGTCATCACCGCCTCGATGCTGCCGCAGGACGTCGGCTCGATGATCCCCAACATGCCGAACGGCAACGGCGGCGAGCATTTGATGAGCCTGGCATTGCGCGAGGCCCGCGAAGTATTCGAACGCGAATATCTTTTGGCGCAGATCAATCGTTTCGGCGGCAATATTTCGCGCACCGCCGAGTTTGTCGGCATGGAGCGTTCGGCGCTGCACCGCAAACTCAAGGCGCTCGGGATAGATTGATCGTCGATGTCCCCCGTCGCCCAATGTCCAGAATAGCCCAGTGTCCAGAATAGCGTACGTCAACGGCCGCTATCTGCCGATGCGCGACGCCAAGGTCCATGTCGAGGACCGCGGCTACCAATTCGCCGACGCCGTTTACGAAGTCTGCGAGGTGAGGGGCGGGCGCCTGATCGACGAGCGGCGCCATATCGAGCGGCTGCAACGATCGCTGTCCGAATTGCGCATCCGCATGCCGATGACGCCGCGCGCGCTCGGCGTCGTGCTGCGCGAAGTGGTGGCCCAAAATCGTATCGTTTACGGCATCGTCTATCTGCAAATCGGCCGCGGGGTGGCGCGCCGCGACCACGCTTTTCCAGCTGTGCCGGTGCCGCCCAGCCTCGTGGTTACGGCACGTCCGCTGAATGCCGCGCGCAACACAGCGGCGGCCGAAATGGGCATCGCCGTCATCAGCGTGCCGGATAATCGCTGGGGCCGCGTCGATATCAAAACCACCGGCCTGTTGCCGAATGTGCTGGCCCGGCAGGCAGCGATAGAGCAGGGCGCGCGCGACGCCTGGTTTGTGGACCAGGACGGCTTCGTCACGGAAGCGGCGTCCGCTAACGCCTTCATCGTCACCAAGGGCGGCAAGCTCATCACCCGGCAAGCCGACCACGCCATCCTGCGCGGCATTACCCGCACTGTCACCTTTGACGCCATCAAGGCGCAAAACCTGACCATCGAGGAGCGCCCCTTCACGCTGCGAGAGGCCTACGGGGCGCGCGAAGCCTTCATCACCTCGGCGACCCAGATCGTTCTGCCGGTGGTATCGATCGACGGCCATACCATTGGCGACGGCAAGCCGGGGCCGCTCGCGACCCGGCTGAGGAGAGAATTTCACCACTACGCCGAGGCCGGCTGACCAGAGCAGTTTTGGCCTCTGGCCCGGCTGTAACCTAAACGTTGCTCCTGGGCATTGGCCCTAACTTGGGCTTGCATCGCCCCCCGACGCGCCCTCTAATGGTCGATCCTTCGGGTCGTCCGCGGCACGGTGCTTCGGTTTCGGCTTAACGGGCAACTCGTAAGAACAAGAAACGGACGAAGGGGACAAGAAACGACCCGCGGGGTAGGGGCCCGCGGTACAAAGAACGGAACAACGGCATGGCAGCCGAACGCGCACAAAATCTACAAGACACCTTCCTCAATCACGTTCGCAAAAACAAAATTCCGCTCACCATCTTTCTGGTGAACGGCGTCAAGCTGCAAGGCGTAGTGACCTGGTTCGATAATTTCTGCGTCTTGCTTCGTCGCGACGGGCATTCGCAGCTCGTCTATAAGCACGCGATTTCGACCATCATGCCGGGTCATCCGGTCCAGCTGTTCGAAGGCGCGGAAGAACCGCCGGCTGGGGAATAGGGTTTATTGGAGCCGCGCCCCCGCGAACCTGCGAATAGGCTGCGTCCCAAAGACACGGCCGGCCTTGGCGCGGCCACGGCGCGCGCGCTCGTCATCGAGCCGGCCCTGCGCCGCGCCGAGTCACGCGCCGACCTTGCCGATCGCTCGGCTGCGGCGAAGCTCGACGAGGCGATCGGGCTCGCCCGCGCCATCGATCTCGACATCGCGCATTCCGGCATTGTGCTGCTCCGCGCGCTCCATCCCGCGACCTATCTCAGCAAGGGCAAGGTCGAGGAAATCACCGGCCTCGTAAAAAGCTTCGAGGCCGGCATCGTGGTGATGGATTGCGCGCTCACGCCGGTGCAGCAGCGCAATCTCGAACAGGCATGGAACGCCAAGGTGCTCGACCGCACCAGCCTGATCCTGGAGATTTTCGGCCGTCGCGCCCGCACCCGCGAAGGTGCGCTGCAGGTCGAGCACGCGCATCTGACGTATCAAAAAGGCCGGCTGGTGCGGACCTGGACCCACCTCGAGCGCCAGCGCGGCGGCTTCGGCTTCCTCGGCGGGCCCGGCGAGACTCAACTCGAAGCCGACCGCCGCATCATCGAGGAGCGGCTCGCCAAGATCGAAGGCGAGCTCGTGAAGGTCAAGCGCACCCGCGAACTGCATCGCGACAGCCGCCGCCGCGTGCCTTATCCGATCGTCGCGCTGGTCGGCTACACCAATGCCGGCAAATCGACGCTGTTCAACCGCATGACACAGGCCGCCGTGCTCTCGGCCGACATGCTGTTTGCGACGCTCGATCCGACGCTGCGCGCCATTGCGCTGCCGCACGGCACCCGCATCATCGTGTCGGACACCGTCGGCTTCATCTCCGACCTGCCGACCATGCTGATCGCGGCGTTTCGCGCCACCCTCGAAGAGGTCATCGAAGCCGACGTCATCCTGCATGTGCGCGATGTCTCGCATGACGACGCCGAGGCGCAATTGCACGACGTCGAGAAAATCTTGCGCGAACTCGGCATCGACACGAACAGCGAGACCCACAAGCGGGCGCTGATCGAGGTGTGGAACAAGATCGATCGCGTCGACCAAGCCGAGCGGGCGCGGCTGCAAAATATCGCCGAGCGCCGGCCAGAGGCGGAACGGCCGGTACTTGTGTCGGCGATCACGGGCGAGGGGATCGACGCGCTCAACTTGGCCATCGAGGCGCGGCTCGCCGAAGGCCGGGTGCTGATCGACCTCGACCTCGACCCCGCCGACGGCGCCGGCGTGAGCTGGCTCCACCGCCATACCGAAGTGATCAGCAAAGCCATGGACCAAAACGGCCGCCTCGCCATGACGGTACGCACGGCGCCTGATCGGGCGCAGGAGGTGAGGGAGAAGTTTGCTCGCACATGATGTTGGCTGCAGTTTATGATGTTTTCTAAGAGCTTCTTTGTGCCATTCGTTTAATGAAACGCAGACAGAAAACGATAAGAAGTATGCCAATGGCAATTGGCACAATGATCGACAACGCAATCACAACGAAAAAGATAGAATCCCTATATCCTTGCGGCAGGCTTCTAACAAACGCTATGATGGGTGACTTTTCCAACACAAGCGCAAATTTAGCTAAGATATCGCCCTGTGCGGCTGCCTTGCCGTACCATTGCTCTGCCTCCGCATCATCCTGCGGCAGCCCGCCGTAACCTCCCCGATACATTGAGCCGAGGCTTCTTTCTGCGGGAGCGTAGCCTTGCTCGGCGGAGTGACGATACCATTCAACTGCTTTGCGATTATCTTGCGTTACTCCCCGGCCTCCTTGATACATCCTGCCTAATTCGTACTGCGCGGCAGCGTCGCCCCGTTCAGCAAGGGTGGTAACTTCAGCCGGTGATGAAGTTTCTGCGCAGGCTTGGCCGCTAATCAAGCTCAGCGACAACGCCGCCAGGAGGCAGAAAAACCGCAGTTTCATTCGCTGCTCTCCCAACACTGCTGAGATAGGCTTGGCAACAGGTAGCAGCAATTATAGCTCGGTCGACTTCGCCTCGTCCCAAAGCGCATCCATCTCGGCAAGCGTGGCATCCTGCGGCGCCTTGCCCTTGGCCGCCAGCGCCCGCTCGATCAGCGCAAAGCGACGTTCGAATTTCCGGTTGGTCTGGCGCAGTACGGCTTCTGGATCGGCGCGCAGATGCCGCGCGAGATTGACGGCGGCGAACAAGAGATCGCCGACTTCGGCGGCGGCAGCTTCCGGGTCTGCATCGAGCTCGGCCTCGATCTCGTCGGCCTCCTCGCGGATTTTTCGCAGCACCGCGCGCGGATCGTTCCAGTCGAAGCCGACGACGCTTGCTTTCGACTGAAGCTTTAGGGCTCGCGTCAGGGCAGGGAGCCCCACCGGTACGCCGGCAAGAGCGCCTTGATCTTCGGTCACGCCGCCGTGGCGCGCGGCCTTGTCGTGTTTGTCTTTTCTCTCCTGCGCCTTGATCCGCTCCCACAATCCCTTAACGGAATCCGGGGTCTGCGAGTGTTCGTCACCGAAGACATGCGGATGGCGGCGGATCAGTTTTTCGGTGATGGCCTGGACCACATCGCCGAAATCGAAAGAGCGCTGTTCCTCGGCCATGCGGGCGTGGAACACGACCTGGAGCAGGAGGTCGCCGAGCTCGTCTTTGAGGTCGGCGAGATCGCCGCGCGCAATAGCGTCGGCGACCTCATAGGCTTCCTCGAGCGTGTAGGGGACAATGGTCGAGAAATCCTGTGCCAGGTCCCAAGGGCATCCGGTCTCTGGCGTGCGCAGCGCCGCCATGATGTCGAGAAGACGCCCGATGTCGCGCGAAGGGGTCATGAAGAGGTCCTGCGTTAGTCGGGCGGACCCTATCACATTATGCGTTTGTCATTCCGGGGCCGAGCAACGCGAGGAGCCCGGAATCCATAACCACCATCCGTGCATATTTTGCACCGACCGTGATTATGGATTCCGGACTCGCCGCGTCGCGGCGTTCCGGAATGACGCGATGATTACTTCTGCGACGTCCGGCTCGCCTCGAACAGGAACCAGGTCCGCCGTTCGGTCTCGTCGATAAAATTCTCGAGGAGACCCGCGGTGGCGGCGTCCTCGTGCTTGTCCGCGAGCTCATGACATTCGCGCATCGAGGCCGCGACCGACTTGTTGTCGCGCATCAATTCGCGCAGCATGTCCTGGGCCGGAACGAAGCTTTCGTCATTGTCCTTGATGGTCTGCAGTTTGGCGACATGGCCGATCGAGCGCAGCGTGGTGCCGCCGATCTTGCGCACGCGCTCGGCAATCTCGTCCGTGGTGGCGAAAATCTGCTCGGACTGCTCGTCGAGCAACAGATGATAATCGCGGAAATGCGGGCCGCTGACATGCCAATGGAAATTCTTGGTCTTGAGATAGAGCGCGAAAGCATCGGCCAGGATCTCGTTCAATTTGGCCGAGAGTTCACGCACGGCTTCATCGCTGAGATCGGTCGGCGTATCGAGCGAAGGGGCCACCTTGCGGCGCGTGTCGAGGGCACGGACTTTATTGTTCATGGCATCACCTTGCGGATTGGGGCGGAGAGGCGGATAGGTCCGTCCAGGCGCGATTTGCCGAAATGCCGGACGGGCTTGGCAATGAACGTCGTCGCCTCGGCTTTGGTTCCAACGGCGCCGGGAGCGGCGTAGGAGCGGAGAAAGACCAATGCCTCTCTCGGCTTATGTGCAGACGCTGGTGTTTTTCATTCTGCTGGCCGTGGCGCTGTTTGTCTCGGCGGGTACGATCGACTTGCCGGTGTTCTGGGCCTATCTGGCGATCTTCGCCGTGGGATTTGTCGTCTCCTTCGCGATCCTCGATCCCGGCCTTATGCGCGAACGGATGCGCCCCGGCGGGCAAAAGCCACCGCTGGCGCTGTGGCTGTTTTCGTTTGTTATGTTCGTCCATTGGGTGATCGCGGGCCTCGACCGTGGTCGCTATCACTGGAGCGACAGCGTGCCGGACTGGCTCCAGATTGCGGGCCTGATCGCCTTCGCGGCCGGCTACGGCCTTTGCCTATGGGCGATGCGCGTGAACCGGTTCTTCTCCTCGGTCATCCGCATCCAGAACGACCGCGGCCAGACCGTCATCTCGACCGGGCCATACGCCGTCGTCCGGCACCCGGGCTATACGGCCGGGATCGTGATTATTGCGGCGAGCGGCATCGCGCTCGGTTCCTGGCTCGCCACGGTCGTCGTCGTGGTCACGTGCCTGCCGTTTTTGCTGTATCGCGCCATCACCGAGGACCGCGTGCTGAAGGCCGAACTGCCGGGCTATGCCGACTACGCCGAGCGCGTTCGCTGGCGGCTACTGCCCGGCATTTGGTGAGAGGGACGAGGGATTTAGGTCAAATTGTAAATGTCGAAGCTCAATATCTGATTCGCATAAGACATATTATGGAACATCTCCAATAAAACCTGATCTATTGGGCTTCGGCAACCGTAATACTCATCCCGTCGAACGCCGGCACCACGTGGGCCGGAAGCTTGCCGCGCAGCACCTCGTAATCGAGATCGGAGTGCAGATTGGTCAGAATGGCGCGGCGCGGCTTTAGCCGTTCGATCCAGGTGAGCGCATCGTCGAGCGAGAAATGGCTCGGGTGCGGCCGGTAGCGCAGCGCGTCGACGATCCAGACGTCGAGGTCCGCCAAGGCCGCGATGCTTTCCGCCGGCATGCCGCTCAGATCGCACGAATAGGCGAGGTTGCCGAAGCGAAAGCCGAGCGAAGGGATGTCGCCGTGCTCCTGGCGGTACGGCAGGGCCTCGATCCTGCCACCCTCCCCCTCGACCGCGACCAGCGCTCCGGCGGTGAGCCTGTGCCCGGTCACGATCGGCGGATAGTCGCTTCCGGGCGGCGATTTGAAGCAATAGCTGAAGCGCTGCTGCATCATCGCTTCGGTCTGCTCGTCGAGATAAACGTCGACTTGGCGCCGACGCTTGATGAACAGCGAACGCAGGTCGTCGATGCCGTGGGTATGGTCGGCATGCTCATGGGTGTAGAAAACGCCGTCGACCCAATCGACATCGGCATCGAGCAACTGCTCGCGCAAATCGGGCGAGGTATCGATGAGCACGCGGGTCACACCCGACGGCCCTTGGCGCTCGACCAGAAGCGACGTGCGGCGGCGCCGGTTTTTCGGATTGTTCGGATCGCAGTCGCCCCAGCCCAATGCCGGCCGTGGAACACCGGCCGACGAGCCGCAGCCCAGGATGTTGAATTTCAAACTCATGCTGCGGAAGAATTAGTGCGCGCAGACGGTATGGCAATATCTGCCCCAGCCGCCCGCGGCACTTTGCTGAACAGCCGAAAGAAATTCGCCGTGGTCTGCCGCGCGATCTCGTCGAAGGAAACGCCGCGCGTCTCGGCCAAGACCTTCGCCGTCTCCACCACAAAAGCCGGTTCGTTGCGCTTGCCGCGAAATTTGCCGGGCGCGAGATAAGGCGCATCGGTTTCGACCAGGATGCGGTCGGCCGGCAAGGCGGCGGCGATCGCGCGCAGCGCCACCGAGTTCTTGAACGTCAGGATGCCCGTGAAGGAGATGTAGAGGCCGAGCGCGATCGCCCGATGGGCGAGGTCGGGACCGCCGGTATAACAATGCAGCACGGCCGGAAAGGCGCCCTTCCCGGTTTCTTCTTCCAAAATCCGCGCCGCATCGTCGTCGGCTTCGCGGGTGTGGATGACGAGCGGCAATCCGGTCTCGCGGGCGGCGGCTATATGGCGGCGAAAGCCAAGCTCCTGCGCATCGCGCGGCGAATTGTCATAGTGGTAGTCGAGGCCCGCTTCACCGAGCGCCACGACTTTTCCGGCGCGCGTGCGCGCGACGAGATCTGCCGTGGTTATGTCGGGCTCTTCATGCGCGTAATGCGGATGCGTGCCGACCGAGCAATAAACCTCGGGAAAGCGCTCGGTGATCGCCAGCAGTTCGGATTGTCGCGCAACGCGCGTCGAAATCGTCACCATGCGCTCGATACCGGCCACGCGCGCCCGCCCGACCACCGCGTCGAGCTCCGTGGCGAAGTCCGGAAAATCGAGATGGCAGTGGCTGTCGATCAGCATGTCGATGCTTTACTGGCCCGCTGCTTTTTCGGGCTCGATATAGCGCGGGAACACCGCCGCCGGTGGCGGAAGATTTGTACCGGCGGCGAGGCGATGTTTGCCATCGAGATAGGCGAAGGTGCGCTCAGCTATCGGCACCGCGAGCAAATCGAGGAGCTTGCCGGCCGATTCCGGCACGAAAGGCTGCGCTAAAATCCCGATCTGGCGCAGCACTTCGGCCGTGACGTACAGCACCGTGCCCTGCTTCGCCGGATCGGTCTTAGCCAGCGCCCACGGCGCCTCGCCGGCGAAATAGCGGTTGGCGTCGGCAACGACGGCCCATACCGCATTGAGCACCTGGTGCAGTTGTTGCGTCGCCATGGCTTCGCGCGCCTTGGCGATCAGCGCGTCGGCGGAGGCGAGGATGGCCTGGTCGTTGGCGGTGAATGGGCCCGGCCGCGGCAGCACCCCGCCGAATTGTTTGCCGACCATGGAAAGCGACCGCTGCGCCAGATTGCCGAGGTCGTTGGCGAGATCGGCATTGATGCGATTGACGATGGCCTCGTGGCTGTAATTGCCGTCCTGGCCGAACGGCACCTCGCGCAACAGAAAAAACCGCAACGGATCGACCCCATAGGCGTCGGCGAGCGCGAACGGATCGATGACATTGCCGACCGACTTGGACATTTTCTCACCGCGGTTGAACAAAAAGCCGTGCGAGAAGATGCGGCGCGGCACGGCGATCCCGGCCGACATCAGAAATGCCGGCCAGTACACGGCATGAAAGCGCACGATGTCCTTGCCGATCACATGCAGGTCGGCCGGCCAATATTTCTTGAATTTTTCGCTCTCGGTGTCGGGAAAGCCGACCGCGGTGATGTAATTGGTCAGCGCATCGACCCACACATACATGATGTGCTTGTCATTGCCGGGCACCTTGATGCCCCAGTCGAAAGTGGTGCGCGACAGCGACAGATCCTGCAAGCCGCCGCGCACAAAGCTTGCGACTTCGTTCATGCGCTCCTTCGGCAGCACGAAATCCGGCACGGTCTTGTAGAGATCGAGGAGCCGCTCCGCAAAGGCGGACAGCCGGAAGAAATAGCTCTCCTCCTCGACCCACTCGACCGGCGTGCCCTGCGGACCGAGCCGCTGGCCCTTGTCGTCGAGGCGGGTCTCGCTCTCGTCGTAATAGGCCTCGTCGCGCACCGAATACCAGCCGGCATATTTGTCGAGATAAATATCGCCGGCAGCCTGCATGCGCTCCCAGATCGCGACCGAGGAAGCGTGATGGCGCGCCTCGGTGGTGCGGATGAAATCGTCGTTCGAGCAATTGAACCGCTTCACCATGGCCTGGAAACGCGGCACGTTGCGTTCGACGAGTTCCCGCGGCGTCAGTTTTTCCCGGTTCGCCGTCTGCAGCATCTTGATGCCGTGCTCGTCGGTGCCGGTGAGAAAGAACACGTCACGGCCGTCGAGCCGCATGAAGCGGGCAATGGCATCGGTGGCGATCGCCTCATAGGCATGCCCGATATGCGGCGCGCCGTTCGGATACGCGATCGCGGTGGTGATGTAATAGGGCTTTCCAGACATGAGGGTTGGTATCAACCGCGGCTGGCCTCGGCAAGCAAGCCGAAGACGTTGAAAACAAGCGGCTTTCGCTCGAGATTGTAGGTCTCGGCATCGCGCGCGGCCTCGTTTATGCGCTGCGAGGCCTCGGCGAAGCGGGCGAGCCGCCCGATCTCGGCCTGCCCCGAACCGATACGCTGCGACAGCCAGACATTCACGGTATCGACGAAGCCGGCAAGCCGCTGCGGATCGGTGCCGGCCAGGGCCTCGCCGAGCGCGTGCAGCGCCCTTGCGTCAAGGGCCGGCAGGCGGTCGAGGAGCATGAGCGCCTGCTGACGGAGCGCGAGTGCGCCCTCGTCCAGCAGACCGAGCGCGCGGGAGACCGAGCCCTCGGCAGCAGCCGCGGCGGCGGCGAGCTGCGGGTCGTCGGCGG
>JBAPUM010000095.1:0-5165 GCA_049282655.1 Xanthobacteraceae bacterium | reverse complement strand
TCGCCTCCCGACCCCCACCCCCCACCCCCCACCCCTCTCCCCTCCCCACAAGGGGGAGGGGAACCGCCAAGCCGATGAGCTGAGAGTTTTATCGATATCAGCGATTACCCCGCCCGCGTTGACACCCGGCCCCGAGGGCCTATTTTAATACCGTTCCGAGGGGTGCCCGAAAGCGGGCTGAGAAAAACCCTTTGAACCTGATCCGGGTCATGCCGGCGAAGGGACGGAAACCTCGCTTTTACCCCGCCCCCAGCACGTCATGCCGGCTCGCCGCGAGCTTGATCCCGTAAAGCCCTTCGGCTTGCGGACAAGATCATGCTCAAACGAAATGGAGCTTTTTCGATGAATAAGCCGCTTTCCGAATCCGATCTCGTCACGCCCACGGTCACCACCGGCCCGATTGCGGGTTCCCGGAAGGTCTATTCGTCGCCCGAGGCGGCGCCGGAATTGCGGGTGCCGCTGCGCGAGATTCCGCTTACGGAAGGTTCCGGCGAGGAGCCGGTGCGGGTTTACGATCCGTCCGGCATCTATACTGACAACGATGCCGTCATCGACGTCGAGAAGGGCCTCAAGCGCGCCCGCATCGAATGGGTGAAGGAGCGCGGCGGCGTCGAGGAATATGACGGCCGCCCGATCAAGCCGGTCGACAACGGCAATGTCAGCGGCAAGCATCTGGCGCGGAATTTTCCCAACACGCCGAAGCCGCTGCGGGGGATTGCCGGCCAGCCGATCACGCAATTGGAATGGGCCCGCAAAGGCATCATCACCAAGGAAATGATCTACGTCGCCGAGCGCGAAAATCTCGGGCGAAAGATTATGCTCGACGTCGCCCAGGAACGCCATGACGACGGCGAAAGCTTTGGCGCTTCGGTGCCGCTCTTCGTCACGCCGGAATTCGTCCGCGATGAAGTGGCGCGCGGCCGCGCCATCATCCCGTCCAACATCAATCACGCCGAGCTCGAGCCGATGGCGATCGGGCGGAACTTCCTCACCAAGATCAACGCCAATATCGGCAATTCCGCCGTCACTTCCTCCGTCGATGAGGAAGTGGAAAAGATGGTGTGGGCGATCCGCTGGGGCGCCGACACCGTGATGGACCTCTCCACCGGCCGCAACATCCACAACACCCGCGAATGGATTTTGCGCAATTCGCCGGTTCCGATCGGCACCGTGCCGATCTATCAGGCGCTGGAGAAGGTCGATGGCGATCCCGTAAAACTCGATTGGGAATGCTACAAGGACACGCTGATCGAGCAGTGCGAGCAGGGCGTCGATTATTTCACCATCCATGCCGGCGTGCGGCTCGCCTATATCCACCTCACCGCGAACCGCGTCACCGGCATCGTCTCGCGCGGCGGCTCGATCATGGCGAAGTGGTGCCTGGCGCATCACAAGGAAAGTTTCCTCTACGAGCGTTTTGACGAGATTTGCGATCTGATGCGCAAATACGACGTGTCGTTTTCCTTGGGAGATGGACTGCGCCCTGGCTCGATCCGCGACGCCAACGACCGCGCCCAATTCGCCGAACTGGAAACGCTCGGTGAGCTCACCAAGGTCGCCTGGGCCAAAGGCTGCCAGGTGATGATCGAAGGCCCCGGCCACGTGCCGCTGCACAAGATCAAGATCAATGTCGACAAGCAGCTCAAGGAATGCGGCGAGGCGCCGTTCTATACGCTTGGGCCGCTCGTCACCGACATCGCGCCGGGCTACGACCACATCACCTCGGCGATCGGCGCCGCCATGATCGGCTGGTTCGGTACCGCCATGCTCTGCTACGTCACGCCGAAGGAGCATCTCGGCCTGCCGGACAGGAACGACGTCAAGGACGGCGTCATCGCCTACAAGATCGCGGCCCATGCCTCCGACCTCGCCAAGGGCCATCCGGCTGCCCAGTTAAGGGACGACGCGCTCTCCCGCGCGCGCTTCGATTTCCGCTGGATCGACCAGTTCCACCTCTCGCTCGATCCCGACACCGCGCTCAAATACCACGACGAGACGCTGCCCAAGGACGCGCACAAAGTCGCGCATTTCTGCTCGATGTGCGGGCCGAAGTTTTGTTCGATGAAGATTACGGCGGATGTTCGCGACTATGCGGCCGGGCTTACCGACAACGAGAAGGCTGCGCTTTATCCGGATGCGTCCGCCGACCCGTCCTCCGAAGCCCGAAGGGCGGAGGCGGATGTCGCGAAGGCGGGGATGGCCGACATGTCGAAAAAGTTCTTGGACATGGGCGCGCAGGTTTATGTCGATCAGGCGGCGGTGGTGAAGGAGAGTAATAAGGCGTTGTAATGCACCGGCCGCCTTTCACTCGTCATGCCCGGGCTTGACCCGGGCATCCATCTTAAGCAGCGATGCTCCAATGATCCGTTATGACGAGCACGCTGAATTTCAGATCGAACGCCGCGGTATTGCCAAAGCGTGGGTTGAGGACGCGATCCTTAACCCCGACGAAACGGAAATGAAGGGCGAGCGCCGATCTTTTCTGAAGCGTCTGCCGGGACGGCATGTTATGCTGCGAGTTGTAACGGCGCGACATGACCCGGAATACGTGATAACCGCCTATTTCGACAGGACCAAGCCATGCGGATGAGAGTCGATCATGCGGCGGACGCGGTTTATCTCAACCTGACCGACCGCCCCATCAAGGACAGCGAAGAAGTCGCCGACGGGATCGTCGTCGACTACGACGACGAGGGCCGCATTGTCGGGGTCGAAATCCTGGACGCTTCGAAGCGCACCGATGACCCGGAAGTTCTGAAGCAATTTAGTTTTGAGATGCCGAGGGTTGGGTGAAGCGTCTTCTGGTCTTCCGCTAATTGAGTGCACTGTCACCGTAATTCGATCTCGGTAGGGCTACTTATGGACGACAGAACATCGGCTCAAGTGGCAGGACCGACCTGCATTAAGCGAGTTTTGGTCGAAAGGCTCTTTGGCTACCTTACATATACAATTCCAGAGAAAGACCGGCCCGGCGTCAATCTTGATCGTTTGACGATTCTTTACGGTGACAACGGCTCTGGAAAGACGACGATATTAACGCTCATTTTTTGTCTGCTATCGTCTGGATTGTGTTGCAAAACCAGACTGCGTTTTGCGGCTGGGGCGGTTTTGAGTATTCGTCAGCTTGTGGCGTTCTCTGCTGACAGCGTCTGAGCAGGGTTTATTCCTGCACACACTTGCAGACCGCTACGCCGCACGGGGCAGTGCTGCCGATGGCGGCGGACGAGAGAGGAATTTGACGAGGCGCCGCAGGTTCTGAGCGGTTGCGGTTAGTAGCACTTCGTCTTTAGCCCCGCTTAGACCTCGCAATCGCAGTCGGTCGAGCCTGAGGATGCGCTTCATGTGCGCAAACCGCATCTCGACCTTTTTGCGTTCCCGACGCGATTGTTCGTAAGCCTCTGTCTTGGCCAGTGCGCGGGCAACATCGCGGGCATCCTCATGCAGATCGCGGGGAATCTGCCGCGCAGGCGTGTTGGGGCTACACCGCAGTTTGAGAGCACAGATATCGCAGTCGGATTTGGAGGCGCGATAGCGAAGCGTGCCGCCGTCGATGACTGTGCCGGTGGTGTGCAGCAGCTTTCCACCTAGACAGATATAGACGTTGCGCTCTCGATCGAAGACGAAGTCAGCGCGGCTGAAGGTGCCATCAGAACGCGTCGACTTGTCCCACACCGGGATGTGCGGGGCTATCTTGCGATCGACCAACCACTTGAGCAGCCTGACTGCACCATAAGCAGTGTCGGCTGCGAGCCGCTGTGGTTGAAGGTGGAAGCGCCTCCCGACCCGGTCCAGCATGGTCCTTGTAATGGCGATCTCAGCGATCCGGTTGGCGCGTGTGCCCTCGGCATCGACGATGATGCCGACTTTGTTGTCGATGAGATAATTGGCGTCGTAAGCGAAAAACGGATCGGTGTTCTTCCTCGCAACCCATGCCGCCTGCGGATCGGTCAGCGACACCTCTTTAGGGGGCTTGCGTCTGCTGCCCCCATCAAATTTGTCGTCATCTTCGCTGTTCTCCGCACGGTTTTGGGCGGCATCCAAAGCCGTCAGATACTCGCGGACCGCACGGGACGCTTCCTCTGCCTTCGGCCAACTAATTGGCTGATCGCCAGGCGTCCGCTTCTTTTTGTCCACGTCCGCCCTGATCAGGCTCGCATCGATCGAAAATCCCTCGCCGCCAACCAGGCCAGCGGCAATGCACTTCGCCACGACGTTCTCAAATACCCGGCGTAACGCGTCGCTCTGGCGAAAGCGCTCATGCCGGGCGCGGCTGAACACCGAATGATCGGGTATCCCGTCCTCGATGCCGAGCTTACAAAACCACCGATATGCCAGATTGACCTGCACCTCAGAGCACAGCTGCCGCTCCGAGCGGATCGCAAACACGTAGCCCACAATCAGCATCCGGATCATCAGCACCGGATCAATCGAAGGCCGACCAGTGTGCGAGTAATAGGGCGCAAGCTCCTGGTGCACCCAACCGAGGTCGAGAACGCCGTCGATCTGACGTACCAGGTGATCCGGTGGCACCACCTGGTCGAGATCAAAAGAATAAAAAAACTGGCCTTGTCCGCCTTCCCGCCGACCCATCATGAGCCGCTCCCGCCAATGTCCGTCTCTCAATCCAACGGAATCATCGTTCGCGATTCGCCTCAATGGGAGTTTTGCAACACAATCGTCTGTTAGACAGAGAGGCGAAAAGAGTTACGTGGCAAGAACGCCTTTTAAGTACTTTGAGATTTTATTTGATGATGGAACGGTAGTGTCGGCAACGAAGGAAGGCGAGCAACTTACTGGTTCCTACGTGGTGGGAATCCAACAACGGAACGCTGCGGCGGAGAACTTTCATTTAAAAGCAAATGCCAAAGGCGACATCGCCGCGCCAGCGACCGATGATGCGGCACGACTGTTAGAGCGATTGGGAAAGCTCGGTGTTGCGTTGTATTTTTTGCCGGATGACCGGCGCGTTCGCACCACGTTTGGTCCGAAGCTAGAGGCGCTCGACTTGCAGATTCCGAGAGGCACACCCGATGTGGTGTGGCCTGCACCCGGTTTCACAGACACCGAGTTAGGTGTTTTGATGGAACCGGAGGTGTGTCATGGAGCGACGGAAGTTTACGCGGGAGTTCAAGCTTGAGGCTGTGCGGCTGATCAAAGAGCGGGGC
>JBAPUM010000094.1:0-19944 GCA_049282655.1 Xanthobacteraceae bacterium | reverse complement strand
GGGGAGCGCGAGCGGTTCCCGCGGGCGGAGGCTTGTCACCTCCGCTCCCGGGCGGTTCCGGGGATACGCCCGGCCGGCATCATGACCGGTCTGCGGCTTTGCCGCTGGACTGGGACAGGCGGGGGCGGGTAACGCCCGCTCCTCAGCCGCGTCCCAGGAAGTGCGTCTGGAACTGAGCGGCGGCGTTGGCTCGCTGCCGCAAGTGCCGCGGTGGAACGCCGACAGGCGAGCGCGCTCCGATGAGCGCGAGCCGTGCCCGTAAGGCACGGAGGTTGGACGACGCGTCTGTCGGCGTTTCGCCTTCCTTTTTCTTTCCTTCGTAGCCCGGATGGAGCGCAGCGTAATCCGGGAGCGGCATTGAAGCGTGACGATCGCCCCCGGATTGCGCTGCGCTCCATCCGGGCTACGGGCGCGAATTGCAGAACTCGGGCGCATACGCGCCGCGGGAACGAGGACGCTTATCCGCTCGCTACCACGTTCTCCGCGATCCAATCGGCGATGAAATTGACCCCGGCCTGGCGGTCGTCGACCTGGCAGTGCTCGGCGCCGCCTTCCTCGGCGTCGAAAATCTTCAGCGTCTTGTTCTTGGTGCCGAGCGCCTCATGCAGGAGTTTTGCCTCGCCCGGCGGGATGATGCGGTCGTTTTCGCCGTGCAAGGTCAAAAACGGACAACTGACTTTCTCGGCGACACCCGCGAGCGTGAATTGTTTCATGCGCTCGATCGCGCCCGCGAATTCCAGACCCGGCACGCCGAACACCCAAGGGATCTGGAAATGCGACGTCGCCACCGCGCCTTTTTTCATCTGCTCTTGCGTCCGCAACAGCCAGGCATGCATGTCCCAATACATCGCGCCGAAGGCGACGCCGCCCGCATAGCGTTTCTCGAAAGCCGCGATCCGCGGCACGCAATAGCCACCAAAACTGTAGCCCAGGATGACAACCTTGTTCGGATCGACATCGCCACGTCCGGCGACGTAATCGTAGGCCGCGGTGCCCGGCACTTCGTAGTCGTAGCGGCTCGTAATGCCGCGCAAACGCAGCGTCTCGCCCTGCCCCGGCCCGTCGATGGCAAGCGTGTTGAAGCCGCGGCGCGAAAATTCCAGACCGCAGAACAGCGCGCTCATTTCCTTGCAATTATCGAGACCGTCGAACACCACGACGGTCGGCGCTCGCCCGGCGGCGCCGCGCGCCTTGATGAAATAGGCCGGCAAAGACGCGCCTTCGTAAGGCACCTCGACGCGCTCGAAGTCCGGATAGCGCCGTTCAAAACCCGCGTTGAAACAACGAATGGCGTTGTCGTAAATCTCGGTCTTGAGTTCGCCCGGATGCACCATGCGCTCGCCGGTGTAGTAATAGTAACCGGCGCGCATGTAGTAATCGCCGGCGGTGAGTTGGCGGCCGCGCGCCGCCGCCTCGTCCGCCATCCCGGCGACACGGTCGGCCATCGCGCACCATTCCTGCCACCATGCGTCCGGCTCGTTCTGGCGCGCCGCAAGCTTTTCGCCGATCCGCTCGATCTCGCCCAGGGCTATGACGCCGTAAGGCGCCATGCCTTTGGTCACCATGGTGGCGTTCGACCACGAAAAATTTCCGGCGAAGTGATCGGTCCAGTGATTGGTCATGGCTGCTGCCGCTTACTGAGGTTGAATGCCGGCCTTTTTGATCACCGCGCTCCAGCGCGCGAGATCGGCATCGATCAAGCTGGCGAATTGCGCGGGCTCGCTGGCGACCGGCCGCATGCCTTGCTTGGCGAAAAGGTCGACGATGTCGGGCGCCGCCACCGCCTTGGCGACTTCGTCACGCAGCTTCTTGGCGATGGCAGGCGGCGTATGCGGCGGCGCGATCAGTCCGAAATAGTTGGAAACGACAAAATCCTTGAAACCGGACTCGGCCATGGTCGGCACCTCGGGCAAAGCCAGAGCGCGCTCGGCGCTCGTCACCGCCAAGCCCGTGACATTGCCGGCTTTGACCTGGCCTACTTGCACCGGCATGGCGTCGAACATGGCATCGACCCGGCCGCCGAGCAGATCGTTGAGCGCTTCGGCGGCGCCCTTATACGGCACATTGACGATGGTGATGCCGGCGGAGATGCGCAGCAGTTCGGCGGCGAGCGCAAGCGAACTCGTCGAGCCGCCGCCGGAGCCGAAAGTCAGCTTGCCAGGATTATTCTTGCCGAAATTGACCAGATCCGTGACGTTCTTGAAGCCGAGCGCATTCTTGCCGACCAGGATGAACGGCCCTTCCGAGACTTCGGTCACCGCCGTCATGGTGCGGATGTCGAAAGGATAGTCCTTCTGCGCCGGCTGGTTGACGACGATCGCGGCCGATATCATGAACAGCGTGTGGCCGTCCGGCGCGCCGTTGGTCAACTCGCGATAGGCCGGCTCGAACGCGCCGCCCGGTTTGTTCTCGACATAGACGTTGGTGTTCAGGCTCGCGGAAAGGCGCTGGGCGATCAGCCGCGCCGTCACATCGGTGGCGCCGCCGGCCGCGACGCCGACAATCATGCGGATCGGACTGCCGGAAAAATCCTGGGCGGAGGCCATTGGCGCGACAAATTGGGCGGCCATGAGCGCCGCCCCGGCCAACGCGGCGGCGCCAATCATCGAGCGGTAGTGCATCGCTTCCTCCCCGGCGCGGCCTGTTATCGGGCAGCGCCAGGCGCAAACCCGTTCGGCCGTCGCTCGTCTTTTAGCGTGCTATTTTTTGATCTGCGCGCCGACCCACTCGACCATGCGCGCAAACATCGGGCCGCATTGCGACAGATCCGGCGTATGGCCGTGGTGGCGCTCCATCTCGATATATTCGAGCGTGATGTCGCCGCCAGCCTTGCGATAATTGGCAACGAAGCGCTGCGGCTCGTTGCCGGGGAAAGTACCGTCCGGATCCTTGTAGTCGTGCACGGTGTCGCCGCGAGCCTGGAACCAGATCGCCGGCGGCAGTTCGACCTTCTCGCCGCGCTCGAGCGCCAGCATCGGATTGCCCTCCGCCATATTGGCCTCGTTGCGCCAATAGGCGTCGTGGCGGGCGATGATGCCCTTCGGCCATTCCGGCGGGTTGGCTTGGGCGGCCGTCCGTTTGGCGTGGCGATAGCGCGACAAAGGATTGATTACCGGCCAGGACAAGACCGCAAACGGCACGCTGGCGTCGACTTGCGGCGAGCCCGCCGGCAGCGCGATCGCCGCATAGCGCGGATCGTGCGGCCGCATGGCGGCGAGCATCGCGAGCTGTCCGCCGCTCGACTGCCCGGAAATGGCGACCAGCTGTGCCTGAGTCTTCAACTCGCGGGCATGGGCCTTGGTCCAGCGTACCGCGTAATTGATGTCCTGCAGCGACGCCGGATAGGGCGCCTCGTTGCCGGAGCGGAAATCAAGCGCGATCGAGACGATGCCGTGCGAGGCCATGAATTCATGGCGCAGATGCTCGGTAAAACGATCGCTCAGGCACCAGGCGCCGCCGTGGACCTCGACCAGCGCCGGGAACGGCCCCTCGCCGCGCGGTTTGAACACACGCGCCAACAAAGGCTTGTCGCCGTGACGCAGATATTCGACGTCCTCGACGTCGTAATCCGTGCTCTTCGAGTCGAGAACCGGGGCGGTCATGGTGTCCGACATGGGCGCGTTTCCCTTTATGTGTGGGCTAATCATAGCCCGTATCGAGCGCCAGTGAAATCCGAGGCTGGCGCGGTCAGGTTTCTATCTTGGCGAGAATGGCCTGCATTTTCTCCAGCACCTCGCGCGTCTTCTCGGCGTAAAACGCGTTCACGATTTCGCAGATCGTCTGCACTTTCGAATCGAGCGGATTTACGCCCGCCGCTTTCAGGCGTCCGTGCAGCTCTTGCAGAACTTCATCGCGTTCGAACATGGGGCCTCCAGGACGGCGATTATAGTTTAAAGCCGCATCATCGGCCGTTTGCCTTTCGCGGCCTTTTCGCTCGGCACCTTTACCAAAGCTTCGCCGTCGAGCACGACGGCGTCGCCGACCGCGCAAACGCAGGACAACAGCGCACGGGACTTTTCCGGAATGAGTTCCTTCACCGTGACCTTGACCACGACGGTGTCGCCGATCTTCACCGGTGCACGGAAATTCAACGTCTGCGAAATATAGATCGCGCCCGGCCCCGGCAGCCGCGTGCCGAGCACCGCGGAAATCAGGCTCGCGGTGTAAAGGCCGTGCGCGATGCGCTTGCCGAACGGGGTGCGCGCGGCGAAATGCTCGGACAGATGGATCGGATTGCGGTCGCCGGTGAGCTGCGCGAAACCGACCACGTCGGACGAAGAAACCGTCTTCTCGAGCGTCTCGGTCATGCCGACCGAGAGATCCTCGAAGAACAATGTGCGCAGCGGCGGCAGGTCCATGCTTGCAAGCTCGCGCGCGGCACCGTCACGGCAAATGGCGGCGCCTGTTGTCAACGGCTTCCGGTTCAGCCTGCCCTACTGCTTCGGCGGCGGCACGGCCGCCGCGCCGCCCGGCCCGCGGGGATCGTCGCGGTTCGCCATGCATTTCTTCATGAAGGCGGCGCGCGCCGCGCCCTGCAGCTTCTGATCGTCGGCGCCGAACTTGCACGTCGCCATTTTGTCCGCGGCGCTCACCGCATAGGATGGCGCGCTCGGCAGCATGGCAATCAGCGCGGCAGCCAGCAAAGCTATACGAGGCATGAAGGTCCCCTCCAACTGTCAGGCCGGCATTCTAGCGGCAATGCCGGCCGAGCGCCAAATCGGCAAACCGCGGGGTCGGCAGTCGAATTTCCAGAAAACGGCGCTATAAGACCGCATGAGCAGCCCCGTCAGCACCGTGCTTTCCCGCGTCACGCCCGGCTTGACCGGCAGCGCCGAAATCGTGGTCGGGCCCGAGCATACCGCGGCTTTCGTCGGCTCCGGCCGGATCGCGGTGCTGGCGACGCCGGTCATGATCAACCTCATCGAGGCGGCGGCGCTCGCCGCCATCGAGCACCTCCTGCCTGCCGGCCACCAAAGCCTCGGCATCCACCTCGATGTCGGCCACACCGCCGCGACCCCGATCGGTTTGCGCGTCACGGCGACGGCCGAAGTCATGCACGTCGAAGGCCGCAGCGTGACGTTCCGTGTCGAGGCCCGCGACGAGTTCGAGCCGATCGGCGGCGGCACGCATAAGCGCGTGGTAGTCAGCGTTAAGCGCTTCGACGAGCGGGTCGCGCATAAAGTGCGCGCCGAAAAATGACGGAGCACCGCTAGATCTTTCCTCGCCGGAACACGAGATCGTCGACGATGTGATCGGCCCACTGCCAGCCGAGCTTCGCCATCGCCGCAACGAGGGTTTTGGCGCGCGCTTCGTCGAAACATTCAATCTGCGCATAGCCGTAATTCCGCGCGAAGATCGCCGTCGCGCCGGCCAGGACTTCCAGCTCGTAGCCTTCGACGTCGATCTTGAACACGAGCGGCTCGCCGGTAAACGACAAGGTCTCGTCAAGCGTAACGACGTCGATCGCTTCGCCGGATTTCTCAGTTTGGGCAGTAGCCGCGACGACGCTGGTCAAGGCGTCGAAACCCGGCGCGCCGAGCAACAACGCGGCTTTGTGAGGTGTCGCACCGACCGCCGTTTCGTGGATTTCGACCCCACGCACGCCGTTTCGCTCGATATGCTCCTGCAACCGTCCGATCACCGCCCGATTCGGTTCGAAGGCGATCAACCGCTCAGCGAGCCTTTGCCGCCCGATGATGCAGGTGTAGAGCCCGAAATTGGCGCCGATGTCGATGAAGGCCTTCGGCTGCAATTCGTGGCAGGCTTGCAGCATGGCCGGTATTTGCAGCCACTCGAACCGCCGCAGGATCAGTTCGTTGCCGATCACGTCATCGGGCGCGACGCGGAATTCCGCGCCGAAATATTCGACGTCCTCGAGCGGACGATCCGCCCGCCACAACCGCCGCAGCCGGTGCCAACGCTTGCGGATGGAGACCGCGGTTTTCCAGTGCAGCGGCGGCCGGCGGCGGCGCGTTATCAACGAGCGATCTCAACGCCGACCGGCGAACCAGCCAATACCGAACAGCACGACGGCGGCAACCGCCGCTGCGAGACCATGGGTGTGATGAATATGCGTGGAGCCTTCGGCATAGCCCGGCATGAAGGTCGGCAGGGAGCCTGCCTGCATGGTGAAATACATGACGGCTGCGATCGCGCAAATAATGCCGAGAACATAAGCAAGCATTTTCATCGGATGTCGTCCCTTGACGTTATGGCGGCGCATAAAAGCGCGCCGCCGAGGGGTTAGCAAGAGCGTTTGGAATTGACCAGACGGGAATTTCGCTGACGCGCACGCGCGGCGTGCCGCGGGCTATCAGCCGATCTTCTCCTACAAGGTTGCCAACGACTATCGCGCCTTCCTGACCAACCTGACGCAGGTCGCCGAATTGCGCACACGCTTCGAGAAATACACTGGCCCCGTGGTCAATGCCGGCGGCGTTCGCTAGGGCGCAGCACTGTCACTCCGCCGCGATGGCGACCCCTGGCGCAGGAGCGGCGTGGGCCGCCTCACCGCTCGCAAGTGCCGCCTGAATCCGCTCGATCAACGCACGGGCCGAGTCGGCGCTCAATTCGACGGCGACGCGGTCGCGGCCGCCCTCGCCTTCATTGGTGAAATCGATGGCGAGCACATGATCGAGCGTCGAATGATACGGGTGATCGAAATAGACATTGGCGGTGTCGATCCGCATCCAGCCTTTGCGGCCTTTGGCGCTGCCGATCAAAGCTGCCTTTTCGACGATGTAGGAGCACATCCAAGCCTCCCTTATTCAGCAGCAACCGCGGCCCTAGACGCCGCAAGATGACGGTTGAAAAACTCGAATACTTTCTTCCAGCCGTCGACCGCCTGCTCGGGCCGATAGGCGTCGCGCATAGTGTTGAAGAAGGCGTGACCAGCACCGTCGTAGCGGTAAAATTCGTAATTCTTGCCGAGCCGCTTGAGCACCGCCTCGGTGCGGTTGACCTGGTCCGCGGTCGGATTAGCGTCGTCGTTGCCGAAAATGCCGAGCAGCGGAGAGTTCAACTTCTCGGTGAGATCGATCGGCGCCACGGGACGCTTCGCATTGAGGTCCTTGGGATTGTCGACGATGACATTGCCGCCCCAGCAGTCGACCACGGCATCGACTCCCGACAGCGTGCAGGCGGTCAGATACGCGTGCCGTCCACCTGAACAAAAGCCGATCAGGCCGATTTTGCCGTTCGAATTGGGCTGGTCGCGCAAAAACGCCATGGCGCCGGCCGTGTCACCCACGACCTGGGCATCGGCGACGCCGCCTGCGGCGCGCACCCGCGCGCCGATATCGTCGGGGGCGTCGGAGCCTTCGCGGAAATAAAGATGGTGCGAGATCGCCGCATAGCCGTGGTGGGCGAATTTGCGCACCACCTCCATGATCCATTCGTCCCAGCCGGGCAGATGGTGGATGACCACGACCCCCGGAAACTTTCCGGCCCGCGTCGGCCGCGCGTAATAGGCCTCGCCGGTATCGCCATTGTGGCCGCGAAACGTGACTGTTTCGGCCTCAAGACCTCGATAATAGCTCATGCTTTACCTCCCCTGATGTCTGACCGGGAAAGCGACCTGGCGCTTATTTCGGACAAGGATAGAGCAGCGCTTTGTAGGTGCTGTCGCGATCGAGGAACTCGATGGTGTTGTCGGGTTTAGGCGTAAAGGTGATGTCGCCCATCAGCGGCCCGCTGGCGAATTTGCATTCGACATGGGCCAAATAGCTGTCGCCGTTCTTTTTCGTGTCGAGGATCGTACAGACCCCGACATTGGAGACGATCTCCTGCGGCGAAATCGAGACCTTGGCGGTCGCGGCGTCAGTACCGTCGCCCTTGCAGGCAACGTTCTGGGTGTAATTGCCCGCGAGCGGAAAATCGTCTGCGGCGACAGCGCCGCCGGTCACCGAGGCCGCAACAACCGCAATGGCAACGCATCCGGACAGCGGATGAATGAGTTTGAACACGCGTCTTCCTGCCATCTTAGCCCGGCGCCGTATGGCGCCTTATCCGCGACCCCGCCGGAACTGTAGCGAAAGTCGTGCCGCGGGCCAATATCGCCGCGGCAGACCCGTTTAATTATGTCGGGATTTAGTAGTGGTCGCGGAAGCCGGTGCTGATGACGCGGACGCGCGCCGCCGACCAATGCTTAGCCTCTTCATTCGTGCTGCGATAGGCGGCGCGGGTGCAATCGACGTAGCCGTTGTCGGCAAATTGCCCGTTTTGATTGTCGAACAAGAGCTGCCGGCAGAGTTCGCCGCGGTCCGGCATATAAAGGATCGAGCCGGTATAGATCTCCTCGTCGCTTGCCGCCAAGGCGGCAGCCGCGGCTTTTGCCGCCGCCTTTTTGGCGGTCACATAATCGTCGATGCCAAACGCCGCGAAGCCGAGAACAGCCCCGACGGCGAGTACGAGACCAACTTGGCTTGGCCGGTTACGGCCGCGCCTGGTCTTTTTTTGGGGGCGGGCAAAGCGTTGCATCGGATCGAAGCTCCCAGCCAGCACAGCCACGATACACCGCAGCAGCATCCGGCGCGCGGGCCCGCTGCCGACATGGCTAAGGGATTGCTAATCGAGGCCCGAAAGCGCTCAGGGCAAAAGAAAACGGCGGCGCTCAACTGAACGCCGCCGCCTCATATCGAAATGCCGTCAGTGCGCGGTCAGGCCGGAGGAGTCTTCTTCCACCACCGGCTCGGGAACATCGACAGGCTTTGCCGTCGCCTCTTCCCACACGATGGCTTCGGGCTTGCTCACCAGAGCGCGCGCCAGCACCTCGTCCATGCGGGAGACCGGAATGATGTCGAGCCCGCTCTTGATGCTGTCGTTGATTTCGACCAGATCCTTGGCGTTCTCTTCCGGGATCAGCACGGTTTTGATGCCGCCGCGATGCGCCGCAAGCAGCTTCTCCTTGAGCCCGCCGATCCGCAGCACGCGGCCGCGCAGCGTGATCTCGCCGGTCATCGCCACGTCGCGGTGCACCGCGATGCCGGTCATCACCGAAACAATCGCTGTGACCATGGCGACGCCCGCGGACGGGCCATCCTTCGGCGTCGCACCTTCCGGCACGTGCACGTGGATGTCGCGTTTGTCGAAGGCCGGCGGCTCGATGCCGAAGGCGACCGCACGCATGCGCACATAGGACGCAGCCGCCGAGATCGATTCCTTCATCACATCGCGCAGATTGCCGGTCACGGTCATCTTGCCTTTGCCGGGCATCATGGCCGCTTCGATGGTGAGCAATTCGCCGCCGACATCGGTCCAAGCAAGACCGGTGACCACGCCGATCTGATCCACATCCTCGACTTCGCCATAGCGGTACTTCGGCACACCGAGGTAATCGGGCAGCGTCTTATCGGTGACCTGCACCGATTCCTTCTTCGAGATCGTGAGCTCCTTCACCGCCTTGCGGATCAGCGTCGAAAGCTCGCGCTCGAGATTACGCACGCCCGCCTCGCGGGTATAGCGGCGAATGATCGTGAGCAGGGCTTCGTCGTCGACCGACCATTCCTTCGCTTCGAGACCGTGTTTGACGACGGCGTGCGGGATCAGGTGCTTGCGCGCGATTTCGACCTTCTCATCTTCGGTGTAGCCCGCGATCCGGATGATCTCCATGCGGTCCATCAGCGGCGGCGGAATATTGAGCGTATTCGCCGTGGTGATGAACATCACGTGAGAGAGATCGTAATCGACTTCCAGGTAGTGGTCGTTAAACGCGTGGTTCTGCTCGGGATCGAGGACTTCGAGCAACGCCGACGATGGATCGCCGCGGAAATCGGCTCCCATCTTGTCGACCTCATCGAGCAGGAACAGCGGATTCGAAGTCTTCGCCTTTCGCATCGACTGGATGATCTTACCGGGCATCGAGCCGATATAGGTCCGGCGATGGCCCCGAATTTCCGCCTCGTCGCGCACGCCGCCAAGCGACACGCGCACGAATTCGCGTCCGGTCGCTTTCGCGATCGATTTGCCGAGCGAGGTCTTGCCCACGCCCGGGGGACCGACCAGACACAGGATAGGCCCGGTCAGCTTGTTGGCGCGCTGCTGCACCGCGAGGTATTCGACGATGCGTTCCTTGACCTTTTCCAGGCCGAAGTGGTCGGCATCGAGAATCTGCTCGGCGAGCGCAAGATCCTTCTTGATCTTGGACTTCTTGTTCCATGGAATCGACAACAGCCAGTCGAGGTAATTGCGCACGACGGTCGCTTCCGCCGACATCGGCGACATCTGCCGCAGCTTCTTGATCTCGTGCTGGGCCTTTTCGCGCGCTTCCTTCGACAGCTTGGTGCGCTTGATCTTCTCTTCGAGCTCGGCGAGTTCGTCCTTGCCGTCCTCGTCGCCCAGTTCCTTCTGGATCGCCTTCATCTGCTCGTTGAGGTAGTACTCGCGCTGCGTCTTCTCCATCTGGCGCTTGACGCGGGTGCGGATGCGCTTCTCGACCTGCAGCACGGAGAGTTCGCTCTCCATCAGGCCGAGCACCTTCTCCAGCCGCTCGGTGACGCTCGGCGTCTCCAGGATCAACTGCTTGTCGGGAATCTTGACGGCGAGATGCGAAGCAACCGTGTCGGCGAGCTTGGCGTAGTCCTCGATCTGCTGGACCACGTTGACAACTTCCGGCGACACTTTCTTGTTGAGCTTCACATAGCCTTCGAACTCATTGACGACGGAACGCGCCAGCGCTTCGGCCTCGACCTGATCGCCGGACGAATCGCCAATCACCGTCGCTTCGGCTTCGAAATATTCCTCGCGGTCGGTGTATTGCTTGACCTGCGCGCGCGCCGCGCCCTCGACCAGCACCTTGACGGTGCCGTCGGGCAGCTTGAGCAGTTGCAGCACGCTCGCCAGCGTGCCGACGCTGAAAATCGCATCCGTCGCCGGATCGTCGTCGGAAGCGTTCTTCTGCGTTGCGAGCAGAATGAACGTATCCGAGCGCATCACTTCTTCGAGCGCCTTGATGGACTTTTCGCGACCGACGAAAAGCGGAACGATCATATGTGGAAATACCACGATATCCCGCAGCGGCAGGACCGGATAGGCCCGGCTTTCACCGGTCGTCAGGGTCGGTTTCGGCTTGGCGGCGCTTGTCATGGCCCCACTTCCTTATTGTTGCGCACTTCCGTCGTGGCCCGCAGGATGCGCTGTCGCGATGGACTGCACACTATAGGTGGCGTTGCGGTGCGATCGTGTCAAGAAAGCCGCATTTTTCGCAGAAAACGACGCGCTGCCGGAGCGCGGTAACCGGGCGCACACCGAATCGTGGGTGCGGGGTCCCGCCACTCGTCAGGCACTCGCTCCGCCGGTCTCGCCAGCACGATCGGAGCGATCCGCGTAGATGTAAAGCGGCCGCGCGGCGCCTTCGACGACCTCTCTCGAGATCACGACTTCTTCGACGCCTTCGAGGCTCGGCAGGTCGAACATGGTGTCGAGCAAGATCTGCTCCATGATCGAACGCAGGCCGCGCGCGCCGGTCTTGCGATCGATGGCCTTGCGCGCGATCGCCGAAAGCGCCTCGTCGGCAAGCGTCAGATCGACGGTCTCCATCTCGAACATGCGCTGGTATTGCTTCACCAGCGCGTTCTTCGGCTCGGTGAGGATTCGCTTGAGCGAAGGCTCGTCGAGATCTTCGAGCGTCGCGACGACCGGCAAGCGGCCGACGAATTCCGGGATCAGGCCGTATTTCAGCAAATCCTCAGGCTCGACCTCGCGGAAGATCTCGCCTTGCTTGCGATCCTCCGGCGCCGCTACCCTCGCCGCGAAGCCGATCGAGGTGGAGCGGCCGCGGGCCGATATGATCTTTTCCAGGCCCGCGAACGCACCGCCGCACACGAACAGGATATTGGTGGTGTCGACCTGCAGGAACTCCTGCTGCGGGTGCTTGCGACCGCCCTGCGGGGGCACGCTGGCGATAGTGCCTTCCATGATCTTGAGCAGCGCCTGCTGCACGCCCTCGCCCGACACGTCGCGGGTAATCGAGGGATTGTCGGATTTTCGGGAAATCTTGTCGATTTCGTCGATATAAACGATGCCGCGCTGCGCGCGCTCGACATTGTAGTCGGCCGATTGCAACAGCTTCAGAATGATGTTTTCGACGTCCTCGCCGACATAGCCGGCTTCCGTCAGCGTGGTCGCATCCGCCATCGTGAACGGCACGTCGAGAATGCGCGCCAGCGTCTGCGCCAACAATGTCTTGCCGGAGCCGGTCGGGCCGATCAGCAGAATGTTCGATTTCGCAAGCTCAACGTCGTTGTGCTTGCTCTGATGATTGAGCCGCTTGTAGTGATTGTGGACCGCGACCGAGAGCACCTTCTTGGCGTGATCTTGGCCGATGACGTAATCGTCGAGAACCTTGCGGATTTCCCGCGGCGTCGGGATGCCGTCGCGCGACTTCACCAGCGAGGACTTGTTCTCCTCGCGAATGATGTCCATGCACAGTTCGACACACTCGTCGCAGATGAAAACGGTCGGTCCGGCGATAAGCTTGCGCACCTCGTGCTGGCTTTTGCCGCAGAACGAGCAGTAGAGCGTATTCTTGGAGTCGCCGCCACCAACCTTGCTCATTCCATTCTCCGTGTTCGCCAGCGCAGCACTTCAACGGACCAGGTTACCCGGCACCGCGCTAAAATTTCGTAGCACCACCCACCCCAAGCCTAGACACAACTGGACATGCTAGCGGCGTGCCAACCAAGAATCCATTAACGATAACGCGACTTTGTACCACTGTGTTTTCCCGACCACACCGGCGACCAAACGCTTGACCGGGGCCCGTAACCCCCGCTTTGCGCCGACGAATCGGCCCATTTCATGGCGGGAAAGGCCCTTGGCTAGCTCACCCCCTTGAGGATGGGCTCGGATTTCAGGCTCGGTTCGTCTGGCCGCTTTTGGATCACCTTGTCGATTAGGCCAAAATCCTTGGCCGTATCGGCCGTCAGGTAGGTGTCCCGTTCCAGGGCATCCTCGATCTTCTTCAGCGGCTGACCTGTGTGCTTAACGTAGATGTCGTTCAAACGCCGCTTCATGCTCAAGATCTCCTCGGCATGAAGAATGATGTCGGTCGCCTGGCCTTGGAACCCGCCGGACGGCTGGTGCACCATGATGCGGGCATTGGGGAGCGCGAAGCGCGCGTCCTTGGCGCCGCCGGCGAGCAGCAGCGCGGCCATCGAGGACGCTTGTCCTGTGCAAAGGGTCGACACTGCGGGCCGGATGAACTGCATGGTGTCGTAAATCGCCAGACCCGAGGTTGCTATCCCGCCCGGCGAATTGATGTACATCGAGACTTCCTTTTTGGGATTTTCAGCCTCGAGAAACAGCAATTGGGCGACCACCACCGAGGCCATCCCGTCTTCGATCGGGCCGGTGATGAAGATGATCCGCTCCTTAAGCAGCCGGGAATAGATGTCATAGGACCGCTCGCCGCGGTTGGTCTGCTCGACCACCATGGGAACGAGATAGTTCATGTAAGTCTCGGTCGGATCGCGCATCACTCACCCAATCTGGCTCACTTGTTCTCAGGGAAGGTGGCCGCCCCCACTGTGGCTTGAGTCGGTCGGCTTGTCGAAGCCGACATGTGGATGTCGGCGCTCCTAGATCGCCCTTGCCTGAACCGCCTCGCCCGATCGACTGGATCGGTCAATTCGTCGATCGAGCTTGGCCGCTCGTCGATGCAGCGCAGGGAGATATGTGCGCAAATACGCGCCACAAGAGGCCAGAACCTGCGGCCCTCTCACCCGCGGCCTCAACTCTCGTCGTCTTCCTTGAACAATTCTTCCCGCGAGACCTGCTTTTCCGTCACGTCGGCAAGCTCGAGCAGGAAATCGACGACCTTGTCTTCGAATATCGGCGCGCGCAGCGAGGCGAGCGCATTGGGATTATTGCGGTAATAGTCCCACACCCGCTGTTCCTGGCCGGGCATCATCCGGGTTTGGGCGGCGATCGCCTGGGTCAATTGATCGTCGGTCACCTTGATATTGTTCTTCTCGCCGATCTCGGCAATCACGAGTCCGAGCCGTACCCGCCGTTCGGAAATGCCTCGATAATCGGCGCGGGCCTTTTCCTCAGTCGTCCCCTCATCGGCGAACGTGCGGCCCTGCTGCTTGAGGTCGTTTTCGACCGAGGTCCAAACGTTATTGAATTCCTCTTCGACCAGCGTCGGCGGCGGTTCGAACTTGTGCAACTCGTCGAGCTGGTCGAGCAAAGCGCGCTTGATCTTTTGTCGCGACGCGGAGGTGTGCTCGCGCTCGATGCGATCGCGCAGCGCATCGCGCAGCTTGGCAAGCGATTCCATCCCGAGCGTCTTGGCGAACTCGTCATCGGGCGTGATTTGGCCCGGCGCCTCCACCGTATTCGCCGTCACCGCGAAGGTGGCGTCTTTGCCCGCAACGGCGGGCGCGGGATAGCTTTCCGGGAACTTGACGTCGAAAGTCCGGCTTTCGCCGGCCTTGATGCCGATCAGCTGATCCTCGAAGCCGGGAATGAATTGGCCCGAGCCAAGCACCATCGGCACGTCTTCGCCGGAGCCGCCCTGAAACGCTTCGCCGTTGATGGTGCCCTGAAACGCCATGGTGACGCGATCGCCCTTTTCCGCCCCCCCCGCCTTGGCGCTGAACGGCCGGTTCTGATCCGCAAGGGTTTGCAGCGACTGGTCGACCTCCGCGTCTTCGACCGGAGCCGTCTGCCGCTCGAGCTTTAGGGTCTTGAAATCAGCCAGCGTGATCGCCGGCACGATTTCCATTTCGACCGTATAGGCGAGGTCGGATTTGCCCTCGATGACGCCTTGGACGGCGCCCTCCTCGGTCGGCAGCACGACCTTCGGCGGCGTGGCGAGCTTGAGGCCGTGATCGCTGACGATCTGATTATTGGCTTCCTGGACGGCGGCTTCGATCACTTCCGCCATGGCGGATTTGCCGTAGAGCCGCTTGAGATGCGCGACCGGCACCTTGCCGGGCCTAAAGCCCCGCAATTGCACGCGACCCTTCAAGTCGTCGAGCCGCTCGTTGACCTTGGCTTCGAGATCGGTGGCGGGAACGACGACGCGATATTCGCGCTTGAGGCCCGCGGCAGCAGTTTCAGTCACTTGCATTGGCACTACTCTTCAGGGCCGTTACGGCCTAATCCCCACAGCGCGGACACGCGGCATAGTTCGACCGCATCCCGGCCAAGTTTTGGAAAAACCGCCCGGCTGGTGCGGGCGGAGGGGCTCGAACCCCCACGACTTTCGTCACGGGAACCTAAATCCCGCGCGTCTACCAATTCCGCCACGCCCGCGACGCGCAGGGCGGCCCGGTGGCGCGGCTTATATCATGCAGCGGCGGCGGGATACTACAAAAATAGCCTCGATTTTCCCGCCCTTGAATTGGCTTGGCCCAGCCCTGAGGCTGCGCCGGACAGCGCGGCGAGGCAGTACGATTCGCTACTTTGGCATTCCCAACTTCTCGGCCATCTCCCGTCGCCGCGCTCTTACGGGCGCGGCGGCAACGACCTGGTCTGCGTTCTCTGCCAAAGCGCGGGCGTTAGGGCCGCCGGAGCCCGTCGAGGTTGCGCTGCTGCACGCCAGGCCATCGGGATACGAGGGATTCGCGCCCGGACCGCCGCTACGCGTCCGGCGCGGCGAAGAGGTCCATCTTCGCCTCGTTAACGAGTTGGCGGAGCCTACCGCCATGCATTGGCACGGCGTCCGACTCATCAACGCCATGGATGGTTCGCCGCCACTGACCCAAGAAGGGGTCGCTCCCGGCAAGAGTTTTGACTACCGCTTCATCGCGCCGGACGCGGGGACGTTTTGGTACCATGCGCCTTCGCGCAAGCCGGTCGGTCTCTATGGCGCCCTCATCGTAAGCGAAACCGAACCGGTCGACGTCGACCACGATGTGAGCCTGATTTTCGCCGTCGAGAGTAGCGCAGTCGACGTCGTATCATGGAAACTGAACGGCGCGCCGAGCCTCGATATCACGGCTCAAACCAACGAACGGCTCCGGCTCCGCTTCCTCAATGCTGCGCCAAGCCAAATTCTCAACCTACGCATCGGCGGGCTGCGCGCATTTGTGATGGCGACCGACGGCCAACCAGCCGAGCCATTTGCCGCGCGCGATGGCCGGCTGTCGCTCGGGCCCGGTAATCGCGTGGATGTCTTTATCGACTGCACGCTTTTCCCCGAAGCTACTGCCCCGGTCACGATTGAAGGCATGGCCGCCCCCATCGCACGCATCGTCTGCCAGGCCGGAACGGCGGCCATCAAGGCGCCCCGGCAGGAGCCCCACCCGCTTCCGCCAAATGGGCTGCCCGAACGGATGGACTTTGCGAGGGCGCTTCGCTTTGAGGGTGTCGGCAGCCGCGCTGGAGTTGAGAGGAAGGCCCCCTTGTTCACGGTCAAACGCGGCAGGACCGTCGTGCTCAAGCTCTCAAATCCGACATCAGAGAACGCGTATATCCATCTCCATGGACACAGTTTTCGTTTGCTGGACGCTCTCGATGACGGCTGGAAGCCGTTCTGGCTCGATACCCTGCCGCTTGCGCCTGGAACCGACGCTCGGGTGGGCTTCGTCGCCGACAACCGCGGCAAGTGGCTGATCGAAGGATTAGTCGGCAGCCACGGGGCGGATGAGGCTTGGTTCGAAGTGACTTGATCTCAGGCGTGGAGCCGCCGGTAAATTTGCGGCAGCGTCTCCGGGAGATCCTCCGATATCAGGCCCGGCCCGAAGGCTGCGGCCGCCTCGCCGTGGAGCCAGACCGCAGCTGAAGCGGCCTCAAAGGCCGGCATGCCCTGGGCGAGCAATCCCACTGTGATTCCCGTCAGGACGTCGCCAGCGCCGGCGGTGGCGAGAAAGGCGGGCGCATTAGCCGCAATGCAGGCCCGGCCGTCGGGCGCGGCAACGACGGTGTCGGCGCCCTTGAGGACAACTATCGCACCTGTGATCGCGGCGCCAAGCCGCGCCCGCTCAAGCTTCGATCCGGCTTTAGTTCTATCGTCCAAGGCACCGAAATAACGAGCGAATTCTCCCTCATGCGGCGTCAAGACCACGGCCCGCTTCCGCCGCATCTTCAGAGTTTCGGCGAGCTGCGACGGTTGGTGCGCAAAGCTTGTGATCGCGTCGGCATCGAGCACCACGGCGCGATCGCCGTTAAGTGCCGCCAGCACGAGGCCGCAGGTCACCTCGCTCACACCAATGCCCGGCCCCAGCGCGACCGCATTCATGCGACGATCGGCGAGGAAGGTGGCGAGCTCCACCGCGCCGTCGACCGGGCGCACCATCACGGCAAGGTTCGACGCCGCATTGACGGCGAGCGCCTCGCGGGGGCTGGCGAGCGTCACTAAACCGGCTCCGGCGCGTAACGCGCCTCGCGCGGCGAGCCGGGCAGCGCCGGTCGACCACGACGGGCCCGACAGCACCACGGCATGGCCGCGGTCGTATTTATGGCCCTCGGCGCGGGGCACCGGAAAATTCGCCGACCACAGTTCCGGCAGATTTTCGGAGGTTTGCGGGCCGATGCGCTCCAGTACGGCGGCGGCAATGCCGATGTCGGCGACCGATACCGGGCCGCAATGCGCCCGGCCCGGAAAAAGGAGATGGCCAGGCTTTTTGCGAAAGAAGGTAACGGTCTGCGTGGCATTGACGGCTACACCCATCGCAGCGCCGGACGTGCCATTGATGCCGCTCGGCAAGTCGACGGCGATGATCGGCGCCGCTTGTTCGTTCATGGCCTCGATCATGGCGCGCGGCAGCCCCTCGACCGGCCGATCCAGCCCGGCGCCGAACAAGGCATCGACCACGGCATCGGCGCCGGCGAGCCCGGCAGGACTCGCCCCGATCGTCGGGCCATTCCACCTCTTCGCCGCGAGCCCCGCGTCGCCCTTCAGACGCGCTGGGTCACCAACGAGCAAGACGCGCACGGCATAGCCGCGCTCCGCGAGTAGGCGCGCCGCGACGAAGCCGTCGCCGCCATTATTGCCCGGACCGGCCACCACGACGAAGTGACTGCCGGCGGGTCGGGCGCTGGTGACCGCCTCCGCAACGGCCCTCCCGGCATTCTCCATCAGGACGATGCCGGCGACGCCGTCGGCAATCGTCAGCCGGTCTGCTTGCGTCATTTCGTCATTGCTGAGGAGCTCGCGCATGGATTCGCAGCATAACCAATGTGAATCTTCCCGCATATCGGGCGTCAGGCCGCTTTTGCTCGCCGCCATTGACGTGTTTATAGGCAAGACGCCTATTCTATGGGCGCAGTCGTGCAGGGATGCCGTGCAGTGATACCACCAAAGCGGGACAGCTCATTGATAAAACAGTGCTATCCGGCTGCGGCGGGCCTTGGCACGGGACCTGCTAACCAAGGCACGGTTCCGGGGATGATTCTGCGCACCCCAGGGCCGGGAGACGAGACGCGATGAAAAAAATCGAGGCGATTATCAAGCCGTTCAAGCTCGACGAGGTGAAGGAGGCGCTACAGGAAGTGGGTCTTCAAGGAATTACAGTCACCGAAGCGAAGGGATTCGGACGCCAAAAGGGGCACACCGAGCTCTACCGGGGCGCTGAATACGTGGTCGATTTTCTCCCCAAGGTGAAGATCGAGATTGTGCTCGGCGACGACATGGTCGAAAAAGCCGTGGACGCGATCCGTCGCGCCGCCCAAACCGGGCGGATCGGCGATGGAAAGATTTTCGTGTCGAACATCGAAGAAGCCATCCGGATCAGGACGGGGGAATCCGGAGTCGACGCCATCTAAATTCTAAATTGCTGGTCCGGTTGATCACGACGGCTGATCGTGCGCACCATTGAGCCAGCGCATCGAGGAAACTGACACCACCACGAAAGGGCACGCATTCCATGACGACGCCAAAGAATGTCATGAAAATGATTAAGGACAGCGACGTGAAATACGTCGACTTCCGATTCACCGATCCGCGCGGCAAGTGGCAGCACGTCACGTTCGACGTCAGCATGATCGAAGAGGAGACGTTTGCCGAAGGCCAGATGTTCGACGGCTCGTCGATTGCAGGATGGAAGGCGATCAACGAATCCGACATGTGCCTGATGCCGGATCCCTCGACCGCTTGTATCGATCCGTTCTTTGCGGAAACGACGATGTCGCTGATCTGCGACGTCCTCGAACCGACGACCGGCGAGCCCTATAACCGCGACCCGCGCGGCATCGCCAAGAAGGCCGAGGGCATGGTGAAATCCTCGGGCGTCGGCGACACGATATTCTTCGGGCCGGAAGCCGAATTCTTCGTGTTCGACGACGTGAAATACAAAGTCGATCCATACAACACCGGCTTTAAGCTCGACTCGATCGAACTGCCGTCGAATTCGGACACCGATTACGAGGGCGGCAATCTCGGCCATCGCGTCGGCACCAAGAAGGGCTATTTCCCGGTTCCGCCGCAGGATTCCGCACAAGACATGCGGTCCGAAATGCTCGCCGCCATGGCGCGCATGGGCTGCGTCGTCGAGAAGCACCACCACGAAGTGGCCTCCGCCCAGCACGAACTCGGCTTGAAATTCTCGCCGCTCACCGTGATGGCCGACCGGCTGATCATCTACAAATACTGCATCCAGCAGGTCGCCCAGGTCTACGGCAAGACCGCGACCTTCATGCCGAAACCGGTCTACGGCGACAACGGTTCGGGCATGCACTGCCATCAATCAATCTGGAAGTCCGGCAAGCCGGTTTTCGCCGGCAACAAGTATGCCGACCTTTCGGAAACCTGCCTGCAATACATCGCCGGCATCATCAAGCACGCCAAGGCCATCAACGCCTTCACCAACCCGACGACGAATTCGTACAAGCGGCTGGTGCCGGGCTTCGAGGCGCCGGTGCTGCTCGCCTATTCGGCGCGCAATCGCTCGGCGTCGTGCCGCATTCCGTACACGACAAATCCCAAGGCCAAGCGCGTCGAGGTCCGGTTCCCCGATCCGCTCGCCAATCCCTATCTCGCCTTCTCGGCGATGCTGATGGCCG
>JBAPUM010000093.1:0-5679 GCA_049282655.1 Xanthobacteraceae bacterium | reverse complement strand
CCGAAATGCTGCGCACCTTCAACTGCGGCATCGGCATGATCGCCGTGCTCGATCCGGACGGCGCCGACGCCGCGGTCGCGGAATTCGCCGCCAACGGCGAAACGGTGCTGCGGCTCGGCGAGGTGGTGACCGCGACCGGCAGTGCCGCCGTCGGCTTTCGCGGACATCTCGATTTGTCTCGGTGAGCGCCGTGGCGAAGAAGCGCGTCGCCGTGCTCATTTCCGGCCGCGGCTCCAACATGATGGCGCTGATCGAAGCCGCCCGGAGCCAAGACTATCCCGCCGAAATTGTTTTGGTGGTGTCGAACGAGCCAAGCGCCTTGGGCCTCGCGCACGCGCGCGACGCGGGTATCGCAACGACAATCGTCGATCATCGGCCGTTCGGCAACAACCGCGAGGCGTTCGAGCGCGCACTCGACGCCGAACTCACGGCGCACCGCATCGACATCGTTTGCCTTGCCGGCTTCATGCGCCTTTTGACGCCGTGGTTCGTGACACGGTGGAGCGGCCGCCTTCTCAATATTCATCCGGCGCTGTTGCCGCAATTCAAGGGACTGCACACCCACCGCCGCGCGCTCGAAGCCGGTGTGCCGCGGCACGGCGCCACTGTTCACTTCGTCGCCGTCGAGATGGATTCAGGGCCCATCGTGCTGCAGGATTCGGTGCCGGTGATCGAAGGCGACACCGAAGAGACGCTGGCGCAGCGCGTCTTGGAACTCGAGCATAGGCTTTATCCGCAGGCCTTGCGGCTCGTCGCCGAAGCTCAATAAAAAACCCGCGGATGCAAGCCGGGGGCTACGAGATTCCGAAGCGGAACCGTCTCACGCGACCTTCAAATTTTCCGCCGAGGTTCTGCCGCGGTTCGTGACAAGCTCGAATTCGAGTTCCTGTCCGTCGTTGAGCGTGCGCAGCCCGGCACGTTCGACAGCGGAAATATGAACAAACACGTCCTTGTCGCCGCTCGATGGCTTGATGAACCCGTAGCCTTTGGTTGGATTAAACCACTTGACGGTGCCCTTCTGCATCGTCTGTCTCCTAATTCATTCCAGATGTCGGTGAAGACGCAAGCAACAAGACCCGCACGTGCGTGCGGGTGTCGAAGCGCGCGCCACAAGCCAGATTGTGGGAGAGTCCGAAACCGGGAAGTCCGAGGCGAAATCGTCGGCAAGGCAGCACCGTAAGAGAGCACCGCAAGACAGCACCGCAAGACAGCACCCGCTGGATGACCAAAACCCGATTGCCTCGCGAGGAAGCCGCAGAAATGCGGCGCAACCATGGCTTCGAAAGCGCGCTATCGCGCTGCTTTCTCCGCCGCCGCACCGGCCGCAATTTTGGCGAGGTGCACGCTTCGCCACAGTCCGCCGGCACCGACAGCGAAGAGCGCTCCGGCACCCGCGGCGGCGAATTCGATTTGCTGTGTCAACGTCTCGCCGAACGCTGTCGTCAGATGCGCGGCCACGGCCGGATCGGTCGCGATGACTCCGCCCGCGATCCAACCGAGCAGCGCTGCGCCGGCCCATACGAAGATCGGAAAACGGTCGATCAGCGTCATGATCAGCGCGGCGCCGATGGTGATCAACGGAATGGAGACGACGAGCCCGATGGCGAGCAACAAGAGATTGCCCTCGGCGATCGCGGCGATGGCGATGACGTTGTCGAGGCTCATGACGATGTCGGCAATCGCGATCAGCATGACGGCGCGCCATAAATGCGCCACCGCTTGCAGCTCATCGCGGTCCGGCTGTTCGGGCACGATCAGCTTGGCGGCGACAAAAAACAGCGCCGTCCCGCCGCCGAGCTTGAGATAGGGCAAGAGCATCAGCTTGGCGAAGACGCCCACGAACACGATGCGAAGGATCACGGCTACGCCGGCGCCCAGCACGATACCCCAGCGCCGCTGCTGCGGCGGCAAGCCGCGGCAGGCCATCGCAATGACGACGGCATTGTCGCCGGACAATAAAAGATTGACGAAGATGATCTGCAACACGGCGAGCCAAAACGCCGCGTAACCCAATTGCGCTATGCTCGCATCAATCCAGTCGTGCCAGAGTGCCGGATGAAGCAATTGCGCGATCACATGCACGAGGCTTGGTCCACAAGGCTTGGCCTCAGCCGACGATCTCATTGCCCGAAAAGAATTGCGCGATTTCCTTCTCGGCGGTATCGGCGGCGTCCGAACCGTGCACCGAGTTTTCGCCGATCGATTGGGCATGCGCCTTGCGGATCGTGTTCGGTGCGGCTTTGGCCGGGTCGGTCGCGCCCATCAGATCGCGATAAGCCGCGACCGCGTTGTCGCCTTCGAGCACTTGCACGATGACCGGGCCTGAAATCATGAAGTCGACGAGCTCACCGAAGAACGGCCGCGCGCGATGGACCGCGTAGAAGGTCTCGGCTTGATCGCGGCTCATGCGAATGCGCTTCTGCGCCACGATGCGCAGGCCGGCTTTTTCTATCATCGCGTTGATGGCGCCCGTCAGATTGCGGGCGGTCGCATCCGGCTTGATGATCGAAAACGTACGCTCGATCGTCATCAACTCGTCCTTTGTGAAGAGAAAATTTTGCGATTGCAAAAGCGGGGCAGAACCGCGCCGGGCTTATAGCCTCCGAGCCGCATCCCGGCAAGCGCGGCCGCCGGCGCCAACGCCGAACGGAAGAGCAATCGATGAACGCGCGGTGAACGAGGCTCCGGCCGCGCGTTCAGCTTGATAAATCCGCGCTAAATCCCGCCGTCAGTACCGGTTCAGGCGGCATCGTTAATCTCCGGGACCATGAACCGGAAGGCCGCTCGGCCTGACCAACATAGGACGACGCACAACAGCGTCAAACCAAGGAGATCCCACATGATGCGCAAGACTTTTCTCGCGCTCGCCACTTGCGTCACGCTCGGCGCCGCGGCGCTTGCCCCGACGGCGGCTTCCGCTCACTGGAACGGCGGCTGGCATGGTGGCTGGCACGGCGGCTGGGGCTATCGGCCCTTCGTTCGCGTCTATGCCGGTCCGGGTTACCCCGGCTGCATGGTGCGGCGCTGGGTCTACACGCCGTATGGGCCGGCGCTACGCTGGGTCAATCGCTGCTATTGATCCGACCCACACCTGACACTCGCGGCCCCGGTCTCGGTGAGGCCGGGGTCCGGCGTATCGAGAAGCATCGCAGATAAAAGCCGACCGGCCTCCGCTCAGGTCGGATTGCTGCTCTTTTGCGGCTTCGCCGATTTCGAGGCCTTCTTCTTTTCAGGCGGTGGCGGTGGATTTGAGGCCTGGGCGGCACGATCCATTTCGGTCAATACCCCGCGCTCGAAGCGGTAGACACCCGGCCGCGGGCCCGCATTGAAGGTCAGGAGAGCTGTGCGATCGCCATTTGGATTCTGGCCGATTTGAACGCTGCTCGGCTGACCGGCGCGCAAGACCACGTCGCATTCATTCATGCCGAGTGCGACACCGCCGCCCAAGAGCGACGCAGCGTCGGGAGCGGGCGCCGGGCTGGGGTTGCCTGGAGCATTCGCGGGCGGTTGCGGTTGCGCCCGCGCCGGGCAGCCGCCATTGGCATCGACCAGATCGTTTGGCGTGACGGGACGCTGGTGTTGCTTGGTCTCCGCCAATTCGGAAAAGGTATAGCCGCCGGCATTGCGGCCCGCGACGTCGAGCGGCTTGGAAAACCAGTTCTGGCTCGTATCTAAATCGACATTGGCGCATCCGCCAAGCGCAGCGGCGAGCGCCAACGCGCCAATTACGCCGGACAGATTAAGTCGAACACGCACCCGGATCCCCCGAACCTCGTCCCGCGCAATGGATGCGCCGGTTTGTGGTGCGATGATGGCACGCCACTGCGCCGCATATTAGCCAATTCCGATCCCGATCGGCAGCCTACCGGAGTGAGAGACGGAACATGGTAAAGGCCAAAAATAATGGAGTAACAATAGTTTATGGGCGGCGAGGCATGAATACCTGGCGAATTTGGCAAATTGTGATGAAGATCACCGACAGTTTGGCGAGCGACCGCGACCTTAAACTGTCATAATCCGTGGGGCGGTTGTTGCCCAGCCGGGAGAGGTTATGCATCTGCAATTTGTCGGCTGCGGCGACGCTTTTGGCTCGGGCGGGCGATTTAACACTTGCTTTAATCTGGTCGGCCGGGACTTCAATGCGTTGATCGACTGCGGCGCCACCTCCATGGTCGGTCTCAACAAGCTTTCGATCCGCTGCAACGACATCGGCATCATCCTGATCTCGCATTTCCACGGCGACCATATCGGCGGACTGCCGTTCTTCCTCCTTGACGCAAACTACGTCCTCAAGCGCCACGAGCCGCTCACCGTTGTCGGGCCGCCAAGCCTGAAATCGCGCTACGCCGGCGTGATGGAGAGCGCCTTCCCCGGCACCAAGTCGCTGGACTTGTCGTTCCCTCTGACGCTTCAGGAGTTGGAGATCGGCCAACGCAGCCAGATCGGCCCGCTCCTCGTCACGGCATTCCACGTGGTGCACGACGATCGGGCCGGCCCGTGCCTCGGCTTTCGCATCGAGGCCGAGGGCAAAGTCATCGCCTTTTCGGGCGATACCGAATGGACCGACGCGCTGATCGATGTCGGCAGCGAGGCCGACCTGTTCATCTGCGAATCTTATACCCGCGACAAGCCGATCAAGAGCCACATGGCGCTGCGCACGCTCGAGCAGCACCTCGATCAGATCCGCCCCAAGCGCCTGATACTCACCCATATGAGCGACGACATGCTCTCCCACCGCGGCGAGCTGAAACACGAAACCGCTGAAGACGGCATGATCGTCGAGCTATAGGGCATGATCCCGAAAAGTGGATGCGTCGCGCGGCGAAGAGCTCAGCCAGCGCCGCACCTACGGTTCATCCCGCAGCCGTCGGCTGGCCTTGGGGAACCAAATTACGCAAGTGACTTGTGACAAGTGACTTGTGACAAGTGACTTGTGAAATGGATTTCGGTCATCGCCGGACGCCATCAGGCGCCGAGGGCTGCCTCAATCGCTTTGAGCGCCGCGTCTGCTTTCGATCCATCGGGACCGCCGGCTTGCGCCATGTCCGGCCGACCGCCGCCGCCTTTGCCGCCGAGCACCTCGGCCGCTTTGCGCACGAGGTCGACGGCGTTGAAGCGGGCGACAAGATCGCTGGTGACACCGACCACGACACCCGCTTTGCCGTCCTCGGTCACCCCGACAATGGCAACGATGCCGGAGCCGACTTTCTTTTTGCCTTCGTCGGCGAGGCTGCGCAGGTCCTTGAGATCGATGCCTTCGACCGCGCGTGCCATCAGCTTCACGTCGCCGATGCTGCGCACGCCATCGGCGCCGTCGCTTTTGCCGCCGCCGTCCATTCCGCCCGACATGCCACCAGACATGCCACCTGACATCGCAAGCTTCTTTTTGACGTCGGACAATTCGCGTTCGAGTTTCTTGCGATCTTCGAGTGCAGTCTTGGCGCGCGCCGTGACATCGCCGAGCGGCGCCCGCAATTCGTCGGCAATCTCGCGAAGATTGCCTTTGAACTTGTTGAGTTCGTGCCGGGCAGCGTTGCCCGTGATGGCTTCGATCCGGCGCACGCCGGACGCTACGCCGCTATCGGCGACCACCGAAATGATCCCGATATCGCCGGTCCGCCTCACATGCGTCCCGCCGCACAGTTCGACCGACCAGCCCATGGTGTTGCCGCCGGCCTC
>JBAPUM010000092.1:0-15689 GCA_049282655.1 Xanthobacteraceae bacterium | reverse complement strand
AGGGGATCCAATCGCGGTGCCATCGCCAACTCCATTGCTGCTTCCAGCATGCTCTGGCGCGGCAACGCGACTCTACCGTGAATCTATTGTGGCGAACTTCTGACTCGGGACACTAGCATTTTGTTTGAGCATGATCTTTTCGGAAAACCGGTTTCCACTTTTCCCGATCATGCGCTAACTCGTCAGCGCCGGCGGCGGCAAAAGACAGCGGCCATTTTCGAAGCGGTAAACACGGTCGCAATTGGCGAGACTCTCGTCGCGGTGAGCGATGATCACGACTGTCGGACGCGGCGTAATCGCGGCCAGGCGTTTGAGGATTTTTTGCTCGGTCGCCACGTCGATTGCGCTCGTCGCTTCGTCGAGCACGAACAGCCACGGCCTTCTCAGCACTGCGCGCGCCAGGCAAAGCCGTTGCCGCTCGCCGCCGGAAATGAGCGTGCCGCGTTCGCCGAGCACGGTGTCGAGCCCGTCCGGCATGCCGGCCACCAGCGCATCGGCTTCCGCGATGGCGAGCGCGTCCCAGATCTCGGCCTCGCTCGATTGCGGACTGGCCCACAGCAGATTGCGCCGGATGGTGTCGCGGAACAGATAAGGATCCTGGACCACGTAGCTTAGGTGATCGCGCCACGCCGCCGCGGCCTGGCCGCGCAGCGCGGTGCCGTTGATCGTGATATCGCCCGATTGCGGTTCGAGAAGCCCGATCAGAAGGTCGGCGAAGGTGGTTTTGCCGGCGCCACTTGGACCGGTGACGCCGACGATACTTCTCGGTTCGATGGTGAGGTTCAGATCGACGACGGCGCCGGCGGACTGCCGCGCTGCGTCGTAGCGATAGCTTACGCGGCGAAATACGATGGCGCCGGGCGCGATGGCGGCGGTGCCGCGTTCTGGCGGCGGGCTCGCGGCCGCGGCGAGTTCGCGCTCGAGTTGGCCGACGTCCGCATAGGCCGGCAGCGTATGGGCGAGCTGCTGCAGGCCCTGGCTGATCTGCAGCACCGGCGCCGAGATCCGCGCGAACACCAGCAGCATGGCGATCAGGACCGGCGGCGACGTGTCGAATATGGTCAAGCCGACAAAGGCGATGAGGGCGCCGGTCAAGCCGGAGACGATGGTGGCCGTGCGCCGGCTGAGGTTCTGCTGCCGGATGAAGGCGAACTGCTCACGCTTCACCGCGGCAAGGCTTGCTTCGAATTCGTTGACGAAATCGGCTTGGCGGTTCTGGCCGGCGGCGAGTTTCAGACCGCCGAGAAATTGGGCGGTCTCGTGCATCAGCGCGACATTGGTGCGGCTCAGCCTGGCGCCGATGCTGTGCGCGCGGCCGAGCACGGCGAAACTGGCGAAGGCGCCGATGGCGATCAGGGCGAGCGCCACAGCGGCCAGCGCCGGGCCGAGCAGAAAGGCGATGGCGATCTGGAAGCTCGTCAAAACCGCGGCGGTCGATAATTGGACAGTAAACAGCGCGGCGCTGCCGATGCGCTGGATGTCGCCGGTCAAGAGGTTGGTCACGCGCGCGTGCTGAAGGCGCGAGATGGCCGGCCACGGTGCGGCGGAAAGCTTCTCGGCAAGCCTGCGGCGGACGTGCTCGACAAAGCCGATTTGCAGGCGCGACAGCGCGACATCGCGGCGCGCGGTGACCAGGGCGCGGATGACGATAAGGACGGCGAAGGCGCCGAGCAGTACCGAGAGCTGAGCGGTGCGCGTGTGCGCACCCGTCGTCTCAAGGATGCGCAGCGCCGCTCTTTGGATCCAGCCCGGCGCGCTGCCGCTTGCGGTGACAATCCCGAGCAGCGGGACCAGAAGCACAAGCCCGACGCCTTCGAACGCCGCGCCGGCGATGGCGAGAACGGCGCCCCAGACGCCTTCCATGCCGGCAAAGGCGGCGAAGTCGCCGAGGAAACGGCGGGCTTGCTTCTGCAAGCCGGCGTCCAAAATTGCAGTGCCGGAAATTACGGCGTCGGGCACTGCGGCGTCTGAATTGGTCATGCGGACCGTTCACGATGGCGATCGCGGCTAGCTGTGGCAAACCCGCAGCGATGTCAATTCGGCCGGCGCTGGCGGCGCCGCCGGAGACGAGCGAGGCAAACGTTGAGTGGGCCCGCGATGAATACTAGGATAGGCTTTACAACTGTTGCCTGCATAACCGGGAATGGGACCATGACGGACAAGGCGCTCGTTTTTGAGGATTTTGCCGACAAAGTCGGTGAGGTCTTTCCCATCAACGAGGCAGGCGTGCCGGCGATTCCCTTGATCTTGCAGGAAGCCGAACCCTTGAATCCAAGCTTCGGCTTGCCCGGGGTGCGGCCGCCGTTTTCGCTGGTGTTCGTCGCCAAGGATCCACGCGTGCTGCCGCAGGGCCTTTATCGCCTGGAGCATCAGGAACTCGGCGAACTGGCGATCTTCCTGGTGCCGATCGCCAAGGACAAAGACGGCGTGTCTTATGAGGCGGTCTTCAACTGAGCGGACGATAACGCCTCGAGGCGATCGTAGACATCATGTAGATGCCGCGCCGCGGCATCGCAGATTTTTGGCGTCGCCGCGCGCTGCTTAATCTGCGTATCGCCGGCGAAGGGCAGGTTTGGCGACTTGGCGTCGCGCTCCGCCGTTTGCCGCATGGCCTGACGTTCGTCATCGCCACCCACAATGCCGAAATGCGGCAGGATCGCCGTCGTGACGGCCTCCGGAAGCTTTCGGTAATTGAGAAGAAGCCCGCCGCGCATGGGCTCATGATCAAGAACGGCCCGGCAGATGACGCCGAGCACGCTGGCGCAATAGTCCTCGTCCATTGTCGCGTCGACATCCGCGATGCCGTAGAAGCGCGGCGGCAAATATTGCGGCACCATCTGCATGCCGCGCTGGCGCATCTGCGACACCAGAACCTCGACCGGATCGCGATAAAGAAAAACCCACGGGACGTTCGGGAAAGCGCGCCGGAACAGCGGCAGTGCGAGCGTATGCCAGCAGTCGAGCTTGACGACATAGCGCCGCTCCCGGCCGGAGCGCTTGCGGCCAAAGGCTGAGACCATCGCGCGCAGCGCCCGCACCGCGTAGTCTTGCGGCAGATTGCGGCCGAGCTGCACGACGGCGTCGAGCGGCGGTGCTTCGGAAATCACGACGCTGTCGGCGAGCGACGCCAGCATCTGCGCCACGAGCGTCGAGCCGCAGCGCGACATGTGGAAAATGAAGCCCGCGGGCGCGACGCTTTCCATCGTCTCGGCCTGCGCGACGAGGTCGTGCAACCCGGTGCGGTAGCGGAAGGCGCGATTGAACGGCAGGCTCAAGGCGCGCCGCAGCGCTTCCTCGAAGAACGGTTCGCGCAGCGGCTCGACGCCGAACCGCGCCCAGTCGACGGAAATCGCGCCGGGAGTCGGCGTGACCGCGACCGGCAGCCAGTCGCTTGGCGGCAGCGCCGATCCGGCAAGCGGCGCGTTCGACCAGCGGCTGAGCCCCAGTACGTCCGGCTGCGCCGCATTGCGCAAGCCTGTCTCGGACAATGCGATGCCGTGCGCCTGCGCGCTGCGGACAGCTTCGGCGCTGAAGGCGGAGCCGTCTTCGATCGCCGCAAGCCGCGCGGCCAATGCCGCATCGGCGATGACGAGGCCCGCGAAGTCTTGCAGCGCGGCGCGCTCGTCAGCCCGCGGCGCAACGCCGCTCGGATCAGGCAACGTGCAACTGCGCTCCATCCGGTCGCCATTCCATTTCCAAATAGACATCGTGATCGGCGATCGGGACAAAGCCGAGCCGCTGGTAGAGCCGCAGCGCCGGATTGAATTTCTCTACCATGATGCCGACGCCCTTGCCGCAGGCGCAGGCGGCCTCCTGCAAGGCTTTCATGATGGCGGTGCCGATGCCCTGGCCTCGCCACTCCGGCATTAGCGCGATGTCGATGACGTGCAACTGTGTCTCCCGCACCTGCAGATAAAAGCGCCCGGCCGGCGCGCCGTGCTGCTCGATCACGTCAAAGGCGGTGTCGGAAAAATAGCTGCGGTAGTGGTGCCGCTGCGCCTGGAATTGGCTGGCCAGAAAAGCCTGCTTCTGCTCGGCGCTCCATGGCACCGGCGCCAATTCCCGTTCCCGGGTCGAGGCGTAAAGCCGCATCAGAAACGGAATATCGGCGTCAGTCTCCGACCGCAACGCGAAGCCCTGCGACAGCAACGCCGCCGGCAAGGTGAATGCCGGCGGCGCTTGTTCCGAACTCACGAAAACCCTCCGCTCAACTGCGCGACGGGAAGATGCCGTTGAAGCAGATGCAGAAGTTGAGCACCAGATAGGGCGACATGTTGTCGTGCGGCAGGGTGCCGCCGATCTGCGAAATCGCCCTCGGCGAAAACGGCGCGTTGATCGTCACCGGGGGATTCTGATAGACATCGCCGCCCTTAGAATTCGAGAGAAAGCTCGTCGTGGTGGGGATGGCGGATCTCTCCACGGGAGCCCCCGCCGTCGCCGACGAAATCGTGTGCTGGTGCTGCGGCATTTGCTGCTGCTGCAGCGTCACATTAACTGTGCCCTGAACCTCGCCGATGACGGTGGTTGTGGGTCCGGTGCCCCAGTGCATCGGAACTTGACCCTGCAGATTGGGCAGAGCGAAAGTGGAGACGCCGTTGCCGCCATAAGTCGTCCCAAGAATCGAGAACAGCGCTGTGTATTGGTTGATCGGCAGCAACTGGCCGTTACAGAACATCCATCCATACGGCGCGAAGTTGAAACCGAAAGCGCGGATTTCCCCTAGATAGGCTTCAGACATGGTGCCCTCCTCAGCTGCGCGACGGGAAAATGCCGCTCATGGCAATGATGAAAGTGATACATAGCGACGGCATCATGTTGTTATGGGGCTGATTGCCGCCCGCGGGACCGCAAGCGCCTGCGGCCATCGCCTGAGGCGTCGGCGCGGGCTGGCCCGATACCGGGGCCGCATAGAATTCAGGACTTGCGATCGGACCGTTCGGCTGGGCGGGCAGCGTATTGGTGCCGATGGTCCCGGTGTTGGCCATCGCCGTTGTCGCATTGAGCATGTGGGTGTGGTTCGGCATGTTCTGGAGAGTGAGGTTGACCGTCGGGGTGCCGGCGGCTTGGCCGAGGAAATAATTCGATAGGCCGGAGCCCTGACCCTGAGCGACCGGCAGACGCGACTGCAGGTTGGGCAGTTGAAAGGTGGTAGTGCCGTTGCCGCCATAGGCCGTGCCCAGGAGCGAAAACAGCGCTGCATATTGCTGGATGGCTAACGTCTGCCCATTGCAGAACTGCCAGCCTCTCGGCGCGAAATTGCCGGCGAACATGGTGATCTGTCCGAGATATGGTTGGGTCATCGAAGTAGGCCTCCCACGGTCTGAAGTTGTTTCTCGCGCTCAACTGCGCGACGGATAAATGCCCGAAAAAGCGATGCACCAATTGATCGCCAAATAGGGCTGCAGGTTCTCGTGCGGCAGGTTGCCCCCGATGGGCGTAATCGAGGTGGCGTTGAGCGGTTGCGGCACGGCGTCGGAGCCGTAAAAGAAATCAGGCGTGCCGCTTGCTAGGAAGGCTTTGGCGAGCACTTGGCCAGGGGCCGGGCCCAACGTGGTGGCGTTTCCCGACGAACCGTTAAACGCATGAGTGTGCCCCGGCATGGTCTGGAGCGTCAGGCTGACCATCTCTTCGCCGCCCATTTGACCCTGCACGTAAGTGCTGCCGGCGAAAGTGCCGTAATGCATCGGCACGCGGCTCTGCAAATTCGGCAGTTGGAAGGTGGTGGTGCCATTGCCGCCATAAATCGTGCCGATCAGCGAATACAGCGCAGCATACTGTTGTATCGGCAAGGTTTGCCCGTTGCACAGCATCCAGCCCCTGGGCGCGAAACCGAATCCGAATGATTGAATCTGACCGACAAAGGGTTGCGACATGGCTCACGATCTCCCCAGTGAATGTACAATTTGTAGCATCGGATTTTTCGTTAGGCAAACCTTAATTGTTTTATAGGTGCACGCATCTTGTAATGGAAATCGCAATAAAATTGTTGCGGTGCGGCGACCGCCTCGTGATGTTTTCGTGAATTTAAGTGGTCCGTCCAATGGGGACTGCGCATCCACCGGTGTCAGGGCCGCGCGCCGAAGCGGTCCAGCAAATCCGCTATCGCCGCTCTGCCGAGAACGTTACAGAAACGGAATACAATGTGCGGCGAGGCGTTGGGGATCAGGCTGGGGCTGGCATTTCTCTTCAAACCAGCATCCGATCGAGGCTCAGGGCAGGCCGGTTGCGACCGCAGGTTGGAATCGACGATCCGACGGGTTCCTTACCGCCGTTAGGCGTCTCATTCGCCGAATAGCAAAAGCTTGGCAATGCAATTTAAAGCGGCTATTGTGCGGGGTGTTTTCGGAAGGGTGGGGGAATTCAGTGACCGACGAACACGACGGCTCAGTCGCGAGGGATTGTCTCGCCGGGTCACGCCCGATGCGTAAGCCCTGGCAGACACCGCGTGTCATCCTTGCAAAGTTACGAGACACACCCAAAACAACGACGACTCCAAACAATTCACAGGATATCCATTTCGCGAATACGGGCCACTTTGGGCTCCCATCGTAACGCTCGCCGGCTTGGGAACGCCCTCATTCCATTCCGGTGTTATTTCTTCGTCGCTTCATAGGCGCGGCGATATTGGGAACGCCTGCACGAATTCATGAGTGGCATCTGCGGGATATTTCACTTCGATGGCGCGCCGGCTGCGGAGCGAGATGTCAGGCGTCAAATGGCGCGCCTCAGCCACCTCGGTCCTGATCGAAGCGCGGCATGGTTGGCCGGGCCGATAGGTCTTGGCCATCTCATGATGCGGATCGTCCATGAAGACAGCTACGACGCCCAGCCGCTCCACGACGCCGGGCTGTCGCTCGTCTCCGACTTGCGACTCGACAATCGCGAAGAATTGGCCGCGGCGCTGTCGATCGGCGCCGAAGCGCTCACCGCCATGCCGGACAGCGCACTTTTGCTGGCGGCTTTCAAGAAATGGGGTGCCGATTGCGTCGATCGCGTGATCGGCGATTTTGCTTTCGCCGTGTGGGATGAGCAGAGGCGAACGCTTACGCTTGCGCGCGATCATATGGGCCAGCGGCATGTGTTCTACCATCTTGCCGACGATTTCTTCGCCTTCGCAACCGAGATCAAAGGATTGTGGGCTTTGCCGCAGGTGCCGCGCAAGCTGATCGAAGAGCGGGTTGCGCAATCGCTGCTGTTCGACGAACCGGACGATCACGGTGCGACCAACTATGAAGGCATTCGAGGTCTCCCCGGCGGTACCGTACTGACCATCGATGCCGACGGCCTTGTTTCGACGCGCCGATATTGGGAACCGCATGCCGACCCGGCGCACGAGGGCCACAACGAGGCTTACTACATCGAGACTTATCTTAAGGTACTCACCGAAGCGGTTGAGTGCCGACTGCGCCGCGCCGCCGCTGGAACGGGTCTGATGATGGGGGGCGGCTTCGATTCAAGCGCCATTTGTGCGTTAGCGGGCCCGGTCGTCACGGCACAGGGGCGAAAATTGATCGCGGTGTCGTCGGTCCTGCCGGAAGACTACCGGGGCACGATCCATCATGCCCGGCGGTGGTGCGAAATCTGCCGGCGCCACATGCCGCATGTCGACATGCGCTATGTCACCCACGAGGCTCTCGACATCTTTTCCGGAATGGAACGGGCTTTCCTGGCAAACGATAACGCGCACAGTCCCAACCGACCGCTCAGCGAGGCCATGTTCACCGCGATCGCGGCGGCCGGCGCACGGGTCCTGATGGACGGGCATGGGGGCGACTATACGCTCAACCCACGCGGACGGAACGCGCTTGTACGCATGCTGCGGAAGGGTCAGTTCGGCGCTTTCTTGGCTGAAGTCAGCGCCATGCGCAGACATCTGAACCAAAGTGTAAAGCAAACCTTGGTGCGGAATGTGCTACTGCTGGTGTTCCCGCCGGCGTCCTGGAGAAGGGTCTGGAGACGTTGGCGAAACGGCGTTGCTTTGTTCGGCCCGCCAGCACCGGTGTCGCAGCAAGTCCTCGAAGCCCGGAGCAAGATTGGACGGCCGCGAGTGCGGCAGCGAAGCGTCGACTGCCCGCGGGTGACCATGGAGCGCGTGCTGCGCTGGCAGCAGAGGTTCCCCGCGCAGGGTTACTCGATTGTCGGCGCCAGGTACGGTCTCAAGTTCACCCAACCGTTTCACGACAAGCGCGTAGTCGAGTTGGGGCTTGCCATCCCGGAGGAGCTCTATGTCAAGAACGGCAAGACGCGATATCTCGCCCGCGCCGCGCTCAAGGATCTCTATCCGCCCGAATATCAAGATCGCCCTCCTGGCAATGACCCATTCGGTCCGGACTTTTTGGCGATGGCGAGACGCGCTGAGCCGCGCGTCCTTGCCGAGATCGAACGGATGGAAAATGCCGGTCGCCTCTCGCGCTATTTCGATTTTCCGCGCATGCGGGCGATGCTGACCCGCCGCCGTATTTGGGAGCACGCTTCCGGCAACGAAGCCGCCGCCCGTCACGCGATGTCCGCCTTCGTGGCCGCGCGTTACGTCGAATGGTTCAGGGGCGATAATGCATGAGTTCGCACACGGCCGTCTTCGCCAACATAGGTTCGATCAATGACGATCCACGATTATGCTCTCATTGACGCAGAGGCACCGGATATTCGGTCCGAAAGAGAAGGCGGTAACTGGCCGGCATCGGGACACCCCATACGGCCATTTACAGAAGCGGTGGCCAATGGAAACGGCGCGATGGCGCCCTCGGTCAGTCTCCAAAGGGTCCAGTCGAGCAAGACCGCGAAGTGTTTTTTGTCGCCGCACGGCTGAAGCTTAAGCGCACTGTCGCGCCATGGTGCCGAGATGTCGGCTGGCGAAAAAGGAGCGATCAGCTCACTGAAGCTCGGTTGCAGCGTCGAATGCATGATAGCTCCGAGCTTAGATAGAACACGCGGTTGGGGGCGTGCCCGACGGTCGTTGAATTACAGGTCACTCCGCTACGGCACCGCCGATTCGCGGGGACGAATCTCGAAAGCGATAGAAATACGCTCTTGATCGACGCCAACGGGGACGGTTTCGTGCCAAAAATAGGCTGGCATGAGAACCAAACTTCCTGGCACCGGCTCGATCATGCGGCTATGCCATGACTGCGTGTCACTTTCCGCGACGTGGGGAGGAGCAGCAATGCGCAGCCAGCCACGGTGGCTGCCGGCCTCGCGCGAAATCTCCGGCTGAACCACATAATAGACGCCGACCGCCCAGACGCCGGGATGTATGTGGGATTCGTGGTAACCGGTGCCGTTGGATACAATGGCCCAGCCATCCATTGTGAACTCAGCAGGGCGGCATCTAATGAAGGGATGCGCTGGCTCGTGCGGCAGGCAACCGATGTAGTGGGCCGCATGCGAGCGCAGAGTCCCGAGCAGAGCCTTCAGGGCCGGCGTCTTTGGATGAGGGAAAAGTTCAATTCGCCAAGCATGTCGAATTGCGCGCCCCGGAGGCGAATCGTGAAACCGCGAGTCCGATTTATCAGCTCTGATTTCGCTCGCCAGCACTCGATTGAAATCATCAATGGAAGTGCCCTTTGGCAAACTTATTTCGGCGTGTTGAACAAATCTATCGTAATCCATGAGATATTTGACCTCGGCTCCATGACCCAGCCGAGATTCGGCGACAGCGAGCGCGGCGATTACCGCCGCATAGCCGGCGCCGTGATCGATGAGAGCACGCGCCCGCTCTCGAAGTTCCTCATCCGGGCATTCTCGCGATGAAGTAATCCCTGTGGTCGGCTTCAACAGGAACGCCCGCCGAAAACAGTGCGCGTAACCCAGCTTATCCCGCGCGCGCCAGTACGCCTCGGCAAGCTGATAATACAGCTCCGCTGCTTCGGGCCTCCCAGCAATTGCACCGAGCAACCGCTCTAACTGCGAGTAAGCGTCATCTGGCGGCATAGAAGTGACCGACATCGGCGGCGTCTTTCTCTCCGTGGGCCATACTACAAAAGTGGGAGATTTCGGGAAGAATTTACCAGCTTAAGTTAGCATTTAGCGGCGAGGCGAGCGTTCGGCTCGCTTGTCAATCGATATCCCAGCCGGTGCATCATCGCGCCATGCATGACCTCGATGCGCGCGACCTGCCCAAGCGTCAGTTCGTCGCGCCAGGCGCCCACTTCCCCTCGTCGGAAAAACGGCCCGCCTGGCTGAACTGGCGCCTCGCAAAAACCGTTGTCCAGCTCCTGCCGGCGCAATTCCGCGAACCGGGCATAGGCGACCGCGCGGCGGATCTGCTCGGTGCTTGCCCGACGACGGGCGAAATCGAGCGCGGCACTGAACGTTGAGATCGTGTCCGCATGTAAATCCTCGTAGCGGAGGAGATGTATCGGGATATCGATCTGGTCGAGCCAGCTTGTGACATGGGCACTCCAGGCCAACATTTTGAGACGCAGGCGACCGGCCTGATGTCTCGGTCTAGCGGAGCTCGGCTCTTGGTTGTTCATCTGGGCGAGCGCCTCGTCGATGCTAATACGGCCATGATTGGCTGCCGAGAGCACAACGTCGCGCGGATCGCGGACGATGACGATGGCACCGTCGGCACCGGCCCGACCACCCAAGAGCGGCTCGCCCTTCGATGTCAACGTATAAGCGTCGTGCACCTTGACGAAGCGCACATCAAGGTCTTCCCTGGGCTTTATGTATTCATTGTAGGTCTCATTCGATGCCAGTTCCGCATGGACGCTCGGTCGTAAGTTATCAACTTCATCGTAGGTCAGCAGCCCGGAGTCGATCAGCGTCAGATCGTCAAAGGGCTCGCGAGCGGCGGCGATGTAACTGTGCTCTGACAGGTCGTTGATGTTCGCCGGTTGTCCTTCGGCCGACAGGTTGGCCAAAAGGATCCGGAACCAAGTATTGCCCGATTTCGGGTAGGAGGCGAGCCAGATGGTTCGCATCACGTGCCCCCCTCCATCAACGGGCTTCCGACGGCGGCAAAGCGCATACCGAGCCAAGTGGGGCAACGAGTGAATCCGCTGAAACACAGTGCTACAGGCCGTGCGCCTCGCGAGAGCACGCGTTGTCCGAACTTAAGAACAGCCACGCTTGCCATCGCGCTCACGTAGCAACGCAGATAGTGCATGTCTGTCCTGTAGATTGAACATCCGCAACTAAGTCTTGTCGCTGTTGGATCGATGTACCCAGCAATTGATGGCAAAGCGCGAGTCGATGAACCGTCCCGATGAACAACTAATCGGCCTCACCTCGTGCGGCGCCCAGGATGGAAACACGAGGAGACTGTTGCGCTCGGGCGCAATGTCCACGAAAGGCGCATTTTCAGCACCGATCGCATAGAGGCGCAGTTCGCCGCCCGTGAACGCCTTGGGCACGGCATGGAAATAGTAGACGCCGCTGAGCACGCGCAGTGACTTGCGATCGCTTGCGGTCTGAGTGTCGATATGGCGCTTGTAGAAGGCGCCCTGGTTGTGCGCGACAAGCTCCAGTTCGAGCCCGGGCGCTCTTACCGGCGTCGTGCGCAACTTGCCGACCATGTGCGGCACAAGGGGCAGAATCTTAGATATGAGAATCGGTTTGAACTGACCAAAGTCCCGTGTTCCCGTCGAAACCCGGATTTCGGGATTTATCTTTCCTTCATCGAAGCCCAACGCGCTCGGTGCAAACGCAGACTCGTGTGCGAGCGTAAATTCGAGCAGCGCGGCGAGCGTTTCTTTTTCCAGGAATTCGTGCAGCACGAGATGCGGCGGCATCAGGCCGCGGACCACCCGGGCCTCTGCTCCGTCATCGCGCTGTGCAGGATTGCGTTCCAAATCCGTCGACACCGCATTCCCTTTCTTCCGGCTAGCGATCAACGATCACATGCTTTTATTTTCGGTCCCAACCGCATTGTGTTTTTTCGGCCGCATCAGCGTTTGCCGTCCGTCATATTTTTGCCCCGCATGCGGGCCCTTGCGGTCGACATAATGCAGGAAGACCTGCGCAAGAGTGCTGCCCTGATAGGCCTCGCGCCAATGGAAACAGTCGCACCCGCGGTAGATAAGGGCATCGCCCGGCTCGAGTATCGCCGCATAAGGTCCGGTGTCGCGTTCGACATAGATCGGCCACGGTTCTGCCGGCGTTTGTCCGAGATTCAGCGTAACGCTGATCTCGCAAGCCGGCCGGTCGCGGTGGCGCTTCAACACATCGCCGCGCTTGTAGAGCCGGAAGTAGGAATAGGTCGGATATAGTGCCAAGCCAGATTGTTCTTCGATCCGCGGACGCAGGTATTCCAGCAGGCCGTCGAATGCGGAATCGCCATAGCCGCTTGGCGTATTTGGCACTAGGGGGTCGCCTCCGGTGAGCAACAAGCTGGCGAATTTGGTGTGGACGTAGGACCACAGGAAATCCGCCAGTGCCCGCTCGATCAATTGCGAAACGACGGCATTGCCGTGCCGTCCGAAGGCCTCCGGGCTGGCGGCCAAAGGCCGATCGATGGTGTCGGCTTGCGTGCTCATGGCGTTTCCCAGGTTGGCTCTCATCGCTACACAAAACACGCGATCTCGGCGAAATTCTTCGCCACCGGATAGCCCGTGACCTCGACGCCCGCGGCGTCGAGCCAAGCGTGCGCATCGAGCGGCTTTTCGGTGCCCTTGGCAGCGCCGAAATGCATGACGCTTTGCACGCCGTGGCGCTTGAGCATCACGCGCGCCGCCATGGCCTGCGGCAGGCAAACCGCTTTGAACGGCACATAGCGCGCCGCGCGCGTCACCGTCCAGCCGATATCCTCGACAAGCTTGGCCTCCATCGGAGAATCCATGGCCTATGCCCAAATCTGTAGCGTGCGACGGTCGTGGCTCCCGCCCACCTCGATTGTCGTTCCGGCCGGACAATCGCGCGGAGCTGTGAAAGGCCAGAACATCACGGCCCATGCCGACGACGCACCGGGCTTAGGGTCGTTCTCGTACCATCCCTCTTCATCCATCTGCAGCGCGATCCATTGCGCGATGCCGTTCGCTTCACCGCCGGTGCTCATCAGCGTCTTTGCAACCGTCGTGGCCGGAAACGGTCCGCCGGACTGGAAATCGAACTCGAACAGGGTGGTCGCCATACTCAACAAAGTCAGGTGGCGGCCGCCGTCTCGCGCTCGATGGAAGTTAGGTGCGAGCCGATTAAACGGCGACAAGTCGAAGCCGTTAATCGTGCCCATGCGTGCGTCATCGAACTTGGCATCATATGCAAGTGCGACGCGAACTAAGCCGCGAGCCGGTATGATTTTCGCACCCGGTTTCAGCGGGACTTTCACGGCATGCTCGGTCACCGGTAATACGTCCTCGCGGAGCAACATATTGTCGACGATTTCAGAGACGAAAACGTCGGCAAGCCCGCTCATGTCGACATCAGGGTCGAGATCATAGGACTTCTTCGCCACCACCCGCACGCGCTCCGCAAAACCGTTGAGTGCGATAATTTCCCGAGCCGCTTCCGCGATCGCCGGCACCATTTCGCAGGTGACGACCGACTGGGCGCCGGCGCGCGCGCTCGCATACATCTCCGACACATTGCAGAACTCGGTCGCGGAATGGCGGCTCAAGCATTCGATGATCGGCATGAGCTCGGCGCGGACCTTGAAGTCCTTGCCGACAATCCGTGGAAGATTGGCAGTATCGGCATGGCCGAACCGATATTGTTCGAAACCGCCGCCCCGGGCGCCACCGGCGCGGTCCGGCCTGGCATCGATCATGATCGGGTGATGGCTCAGATAGCCGAAGCCCGGGCCGGCTTCCGGCTGCGGTACGCCGCCCAAATTGGCCACGGTCTCCATGCTGGAAATTGTAGCACGGTTCCACGTCGCTGAATCTGCCAAAGTCTCGCTCATCGCGTCACACGAAACACGCGATCTCGGCGAAATTCTTCGCCACCGGATAGCCCGTCACCTCGACGCCCGCGGCATCGACCCTCACCCTACCCTCCCCCGCAAGCGGGGGAGGGTAGGGTGAGGGCACGGCCACTATAGCGCATATGCGGCGAAATCTACAGGCTTGCCGTCATGCGGTGCGAAGGCCGAGGTGCTCGACCATCGGATCGAAATCGCGATCCGCATGCAGCAACTGGTGACCCGCTTCGATACAGAACGTGCCGATAATCACGTCGATCGTCTTGCGCGGCGTGACGCCGCGATCCCGCAGGAATCGATAGTTGCGGGCGACCCGTGGCGCCAGCGCGGCACTAAGCATGCTCGCGATTTCAAACTGCCGCAGTTGCCGTTCGATCAGGCTTGCAAGGCGCTCGTCGCGCGCGCCCTGCAGCACCTCCAGCAGGATCAGATCGCCGATCAGAATCTGGTCGGGTTGGTCGAGCGCCCGGAGCTTGCGAACCTCCGGCATAGCGCTATCGCGCAGATGCGCGATCCACACGGAGCTGTCGACCACGATCATCGGCCGCGAGCGTCCTGCCGGTCGCGCCGCATCTCGTCGAGGTCGCCGATCCAGCCGGCGCCGGCCAGTTCCGCGATGGCCTCTTTCTGCCGATGCCGGCGCACCATGTGGCGCAGCGCCTCCTCGACCGTCGCTTTCTTGGTCGGCAGCCCGGACACGGCCATGGCTTCCGCCAGAAGTTTGTCGTCGAGTTCGATGTTGGTGCGCATGGCGAAGACATCCGATGTGTATTGACCGCTTAATTTATACACATTCGAGGGCAATTTCGCAACAAGAAAGCGCCCCTCACACGAAACACGCGATCTCGACGAAATTCTTCGCCACCGGATAGCCCGTCACCTCGACGCCCGCGGCGTCGAGCCAGGCGTGCGCATCGAGCGGCTTCTCGGTTCCCTTCGCCGCGCCGAAATGCATGACGCTGTTGACGCCGCGGCGCTTGAGCATCACGCGCGCCGCCATGGCTTGCGGTAGGCACACCGCCCGGAATGGCACATAGCGCGCCGCACGCGTCACCGCCCAGCCGATGTCTTCGGCGAGCCGCGTTTGGTCCGGCAGGGCCGCGGTCGCCGCTTGGGCGGCGCGCGCGTCGGTCGGCGGCACGAAGCTGCCGAGGCGGCGCGCCAGGCTCGGAAACGGAATGAAGGTCAGCGCGAGACGTGCAGCGAGCAAATACGCCACGGCTTCGGCGAGCAGCACGCGGCGGCGGTTGTCGACCTGACTGAATCTAAGCAGCAGGCGGCGGATCAAGCGCAACTGCGCCATGTTTCACCAGCTCGTTGAGAAAGGTCTCGACCTCGGCGCGGCAGGCCTCTGGCGTGACGCCGTCATACTCGTCCTGGAGCTGCGCGCAGATGGCATCGACGTTCTGCGGCGTCTCGATCAGTTCCCAGATGCGGGCGCCGACTTCGCTCAAGCCGATGTAATTGCCCTTTTCGGCGCTCATCATCACCAATTCGTCGCCGACCTTCGCGGCCAGCCAGTCGCCTTGTTTGCGCACGATCATGATTGCTCCTTATGCGGAACGCGCCAGCTGTGTGGCGCTTGCCAGTTCATAGCCCAGGCGCCGCATCATCGGCGCGTGCGCCGCCTCGATCCGCGCGACCTGCTCGGCGCTGAGGTCGTCGCGCCACGCGCCGGCATCGCCGCGGCGAAAAAATTTGCCGCCCGGCCGCGGCAATTCGCTGAAGCCCTTTTCCTCTTCCTGCCGCCGCAATTCGGCGAAATCGGCGTAGCTCACCGCGCGCCGGATGTCGTCGTCGCTCGCCGCGCGGCCGGCAAAGTCGAGCGCGC
>JBAPUM010000091.1:0-59284 GCA_049282655.1 Xanthobacteraceae bacterium | reverse complement strand
CTCCAGTCCGGCCGGTCATCACCATGACAGGGCTTGTTGCTTGGCTTGAGCCAGAGTCCGAGCGCATCATGGCGGGTATTTGGTCATAGAACATGAATGACTTCACCGTTTTTTATGCCTGGCAGAGCGACACCAACCAACGCCTAAATCGCTATCTCATTCGCACCGCGCTCGAGTTAGCGGCGAGAAATATTTCGGCTGATCGGGCTATGGACGTGCGCGTACGCGTGGACGCCGACACCGAGGGCGTGCTCGGACATGTGCCTGTGACTGACACGATCTTGGAAAAGATCGCTATCTGCAACGCTTTCGTCCCCGATCTAACCTTTGTTGCCACAACTGGCGCTGCCAAGCTGCTTCCTAATGCCAATGTGATGCTTGAGTACGGTTATGCGCTTCGCGCCAAAACGCATTCTGTAATCCTTCCAGTCATGAACAGCGCCTATGGACCTGCAACGGCGCTACCCTTTGACATGGGGCATCGGCGATTTCCGCTGCAATACAATTTGCCGCCGGCAGCGAACAACGCCGATCGCCACGCCGCCAGAAAGAAGTTGTCCGCTGAAATCGAGTCAATCTTGCGGGAAATGATCGCAGCAGCGAATGCAGTGGATCAAAGTCAAGCAGCGGTTCTAACGCTACGACAAGAAACGGCGCGCCGGTATTTGTCGCCGGAGTTAAATCGCACGATCGAGCGTGTTCTGTATATTCACAGTCGGGCAATACCCAATTTTATCTGCGCCTCCGCCGAGAATAATTTTAAGCCAAATGACCTGAAGGAGGATTTTATCCCCTATCGTCCCACCTTGTATCCGAGTGCGTCGGAAGTCCGTGAGCTGCCCGCAGATGACGCAGCAGCGCTTAGCGCATTCTATGACTCACTTATTTCATTAGCTGACTTTGTAAATGATTGGTGGGGCCGAGAAGGCCAACTGCCGGTCAACATCTTCAATATGATTATGCATCACGCTCAGAGAAGTCTCGAGCTTGCATTAGTCTGCATCGAAAAATTCGATCTTGAGCGACAGTACCCACCGAAGTACGAGGCACACGACACGATTTCCTCGCGGATCAAGCGTTCGATGTCGTCAGCCGCAGACGCTTCAAAGCATCATATCGCGAGGTTTGAAGCGAAGGCCGCCAAGGGCGCTCCACCGCGCGGCCCCAAAACCACGGCGCCGGTTCGAGTAAATCGCCGTGCTCGATAGGCCGCGCGATAAATTACAATGCACTTCAAAGCGCTCCGCGGCACAAAGTTGGCGCAAAGGCTCAGTACGGGCATTGAATTGCCTCGGCTATTTGCCCTTTTGGAAGCCCCTCATAACCTGAAGGTCATAGGTTCAAATCCTATCCCCGCAACCAAATTACGCCGCTAAGTCAATGACTTGCATGTCACTGGCTTGGCGGCGTTGCTTTGTCTGGGATCGGCTTCAGAATAGACTGTAATCGTCTTGTGAGCCGAGGATCCGTCATGATGCGATCGAAGCCCGCAGTCAGCCCTGCCGCCCTCGGTCTAGCATTGTCGATTGCGGTTCTTGCCGGCGCGCGCGGTGCCGCGGCGCAGAGCCTTCCGGGCCCTGGCACTTATCGGTGCGCGAACGCAGGGAATGCCGCCGCCGACCTGAATTTCACGGTCGGGCCCGGCGAGATCTACACCACGCCGCGAGGCTGGCGCGGCACCATGTCGATCCATCCCGTCTCAGGCAACATCCTGTTTCACGGACCGACGCCGCAAAACGTCTATCAGGGACGCTACAGTGCCGGCCCGCCGGCGCAGGTCGAGCTTCTCACCGTGACGGGGCGCGACAGCAAAGAAACTGGAATCACCTGCCAGCTTCGCTGACGCTCATCCAAGACGGCCGACGCCGCTTACGCCGCTACCGGGAAGAAATGGTTGATCGCCGCGAGCACGATGAGCAGCGTGACACCGATGCCGAGGCTCCAGGCGACGAGCTTCTTCTCGATCGGCAGGAACGGTTCGGCGGTGGCGGAGCGCAGTTCCTCGCGCAGATCGGATTGGTGGGTGAAGTCTGACATTTTATTTCTCCTGCTATTCGCTGAATGAGGTTCAGCCGGCGAGCGGCGGGGTGATGCCGTTGAAGAAGATGTAGGAGATGGCGAGCCCGACCCAGATTACGAAGCCGAAAATGCTGACCAGATAGACGGCGACGAGCTTGCCAAAGCCTTCCTGCCACAGCGCCTTGAAGTTCGAGAGCACGCCGATGGAGAAGAAGGTCAGGATGAAGAAGATGACGCGGAAGGTGTTGGCTTCGCCGATCGCCGCGGGCACGAGCTTGGCGACGTCGGCCGATGTGCCGAGCGCGAGATAGAGCCCGGCGAAGAAGGTGATGACGAAGCCGATGATGAATTTGGGAAAACGCTCCCAGATTTCCCGCGCCTTGGTCTTGTCGGCATCGCGCGTGACGTTGATGTGGTTGGTCCAGATATAGCCGAGCACGAAAGCCCAGATGCCGATGAAGATGTCGATGAACACCTTCACGGTCGCGGCGGTGCCGAGGATCCAGCCGGGCTGATAATGCACGCCTTCGGCGGCGTTCTTGGCGAGGATAAGCGACTCGGTGATGCCGCCGGCGGCGACCGCCGCCCCGTCGGTCTTGACCGCGAGCCCCATCCAGGCGCCGGCAACCATCGGCTCATGCGCAAGCCAGGTTTGCGCGACGAAGGGCAGGACCAGAACCTCGATGACGGCGAACACGACGACCAGCGACGATACCAGCACCGGTACCACCGGCCGCGCGCGTACCGCCCCGCCGACCGCAATGGCGGCCGAGACGCCGCAGATCGAAATGCCGGCGGCGAGCGGCGCCGCCCATTCGCGGGAAAAGCCGAACCACCTGCGCGCGACGTAGTAAACCACCGCCCAATAGATCAGATAGGCTTCGACGATGGCGGCGACGCCGCGCAGCAACAGCGAGCTCGCCAGATTCAATTTGCCGGCCGCGGTGACGGCGAAGAAGCCGCCGAGAATGACGATGGCGACTTTGATGTAGAGCTCAGGCCGCACCGCTTCCTTGATCGCAATGGCAAAGCGCGGCAGGAAATTGGCGATCACGAGACCGGTGAGGAGCGCAAAGATATAGGCGCCCTCATTGGTCAGTCCGAGCGACCAGTCGATGCCGAATTTCTGTTTCTCGGCCGGCGTGACCGCGGCGAAGTGGGCGAAATTGCCGATAATCCAGCTCGCATAGGCGATCCAGAACACGGCGGTGAAGGCGAGCGCGAATTTCTTGACGTCGGTCTTTAGTGCCGCCGCGCCGGCGCTGAGCACGACGGTCAGCGCCGCGTAAGTGACGAGGAGCACGCCGAAGCCGCCGAGCGAGGCGTAGGACTTCGATGCCGGGCCGAGCGCCTGGCCGAAATTCGACCACACCGAAGTATTGACCACCCAGCCGATCAAATCGATGTGCACCAGCCCGGCGAGCGCGAGCACGAAAATGGCGAGCCCGAGAATGACGGCGAGCCAATCCTCATTGAGCGGAGCAGAAAGCTTGGTGGCGCCGTGCGGGCCGACCTCGGTGAGAGCAGCGTTGGACATGTTGATCTTTTCGCCGGCGTTGCGACCGGCGCTCCCGAATATGACGACGATGAAGAAGTGCGGATTAGACGTGGCGGCGCCAAGACGGTGCGCCCGATGCGATCACCCGCGACAGCATCGTGAAGGCACGACGCAAAATTGCTGCGTCATCGGTTCATCTCCATGGTTAGGGAGCCCACGAAGACGCGTCACAACGCGTTCATGGCGCTTTAGCGTTTTTTCGCGGCGCAAGCTGCTCCTTCAAATCCCGCGACCCGACCTGAAGTGACGATCGGATGATCGATCTCATCATGGAGCGGCGGAAAGTCAATGCAGCAAACAAAAATAAGAGAGTCTTGTTTGAATGACGAACGGCCACGCGAATCAATGGCTTGCCGGGATACCGCACCGGGAAAGAATGTTTTTTCTGATTTTTGCCGCTCATTCCCGCGCAAGCGGGAATCCAGCTCTGGGTCCCCGCTTTCGCGGGGACGAGCGACGTGGATTACGCCGCCGCTTGCGTCAGCCGGTCCATCTCGCGCTGCACGAGCTGACGGTAGGGACCGTCGCGGCGCAGCAGCGCCTCCGGCGGTCCGTCCTGCGCCACGCAGCCGTTTTTGAGGACGACGATGCGGTCGAAATTGCGCACGGTCGACAGCCGATGTGCGATGGCGATCACGCTGCGCCCTTTCATCAAACGGCACAGAGCTTCGCGGATGGCTTCTTCGGATTCGCCGTCGAGCGCGGAGGTCGCCTCGTCGAGCAGCAGCAACGGCGCGTCCTTGAGGAAGGCGCGCGCGATGGCGATGCGCTGACGCTGGCCGCCGGAGAGTTTCAACCCGCGTTCGCCGACGATCGTACACATGCCTTGCGGCAGTTCGCCGATGAAATCGCAGCGCGCCGCGAAGGCCGCTTCCATCACCTCGTCGTCGGTCGCGTCCGGCCGGCCGTAACGGATATTGTCCATGACCGAACGCTGGAACATCGAGATGTCCTGCGGCACGACGCCGATCGCTTCGCGGAGGCTTTCCTGAGTGACGCGCGCGATGTCTTGCCCGTCAAGCAGGATCCGGCCACCCTGCACGTCATGGAAACGCTGCAATAAAGCAAACAAAGTCGACTTGCCGCCGCCGGAAGGACCGACCAGGCCGACCCGCTCGCCCGGTCGGAACAGCAGCGAGAATCCCTCGAGAATTTTTGGGCCGTCCGCATAACGGAAATCGACCCCTTCGAATTTGACGCTCGCGCCGCGGCGGATAAGCGGCGTCGCCTCGGGGTGGTCGCGCAGATCGTGCGGCAAGAGCAGCGTCGCCACCGCTTCGGCGAGCCGGGCGATATGCTGGGTGACGTCGACGAGCGCCACGGCGAGATCGCGTGTCGCGCTCAGAACCGACAGCGCCAAGGTGCAGGCGAGCACGACGTCGCCGGTGGTCGCTGCGCCGTCTTGCCACAGCATAATCGCCCAGGCGACAAGGCCCAGCGTCAGCACCACCGTCACCACGGCGTGGAAGATACGCAGCCGCTCCAGGTAGAACAGGCTTCGGCGCCGTGCTTCCAGTTCGCGATCGACCGTAGCGTCAAAGCGGCGGCGCTCGCGCAGGATACCGCCGAAGGCGCGCACGAGCGGCATATTGCTGACGACGTCGACCATTTCGCCGTCGACTGCGGCGGCCTTGCCTGCGAAGTCCCGGTGCAGCGGCCGGCCGGCGGCGGCCAAATGAAACATGACGACGACCATGACGCCGGCAATCAGCGCCAGCGCTCCCGCCATCGGCAGGCTGATGGTGTAGACGAGAGCGATTGCCGCAATCGTCGCCACACAGGGCGGCAGAACGTTCCAGACGAACATGTTCTCGGCGGTAAAAACCGCATTCGAGGTCGCGGTAACGCGGCTTGTCAGCATGCCGGGCATCCGCTGGGAAAAGTAGCCCGGCGAATGGCCCATCAAGTGGCGGAACAGATCGCGCCGCAGATCGCCGGTGACGCCGACGAAGGCGTAATTGGCGATAAAGCTGGCGATCCGCCACAACAGATTATCGGCGGCGATGAGCGCGCCGAGCAGCGCGAACGCGGTCCAAGCGTCGCTGCCCGCCCCGCGCGACAGCGTATCGACCAGGAATTTGACGCCATATTGGGTTCCCACCGAGCAGGCGACCGCGCTCAGCACTGCCGTGAGAATGACCGCATGCGTCAGCGGCCGCAGCCGGATGTAACGGAACATGAAGGCAAGCGGAGAGGCGGCGTAACCTGTCAGTTCGTTAGCTGTCGGTTCGTTCATGCGCATTTTCATCTGTGATGCCGGGACGCTTCGCCACCCTGGAACTGAACGAGGAGATGGCCGCCATGTTCCCGGAGCGCGGGACGGGTCGTTCAAATTCGACGCTGCGTCTTTGCCGGAGGAGCCAACAGCCTCAAAGCGCGCGGTTCCACCGTACGGAACCGAACGTCGGGCGTTTACGTTGACGTCGGGGCACTACAAAAGTTCCCGCCGCGCCGCAAAAATAAGTTCCATCGATCCGTTGAAATAATCAGCCGATGCAACGTTGTCGGTAGTCGCCGGGTGAGTATGTCCAAACAAAGAGGGTTTTATGCACATCGCACAGGTTGCGCCGTTGACCGAAGCCATTCCGCCGAAACTCTATGGCGGCACCGAGCGGGTGGTTTCGTGGCTGACGGAGGAGTTGATCGCGCTCGGCCATGACGTGACACTTTACGCCAGCGGCGATTCGATCACGTCCGCCAGGCTCGAAGCGGCATGGCCGCGCGCCTTGCGGCTCGACGGCGCGGTGCGGGATCCCAACGCGCTGCACATGATGATGCTGGAGCGCGTCTATCAAAACGCTTCCGACTTCGACATTTTACATTTTCATCTCGATTACTACCCGTTCTCGCTGTTCTCGCGACAGGCGACCCCCTTCGTGACCACGCTGCACGGCAGGCTCGATCTGCCGGAGCATCAGCCGGTGTTCGATACTTTCTCGTCGGTGCCGGTGGTTTCGATCTCCAATTCCCAGCGCCGGCCATTGCCGCAAGCGCATTGGGTGCGCACCGTTCACCACGGATTGCCGGAGAAGCTCCTGGTGCCAAAGCCGGTCAAACCGTCCTATTTCGCCTTTCTCGGCCGCATCGCTCCGGAAAAGGGTATCGACCGCGCCATCCGCATCGCCGAACATTGCGGCGTGACGCTGAAGGTCGCCGCCAAGGTCGATAATGCCGACCGCGATTATTACGACGAGAAGATCAAGCCGATGATGCAGTCGGCCAAGGTCGAATTCATCGGCGAGATCAACGACCAGGACAAATCTGAATTCTTGAGCGGTGCGATTGCGCTGTTGGTCCCGATCGACTGGCCGGAGCCGTTCGGCCTGGTCATGATCGAAGCCATGGCCTGCGGCACGCCGGTGATCGCGTTCAATCGCGGTTCGGTCCCGGAGGTCATCGAGGACGGTCTCACCGGCTTTGTCGTCGAGGACATCAATGGCGCGATCGGCGCCGTCGACCGGCTCGGCCATCTGTCGCGGGACAAAATCCGGGCGCGCTTCGAAGAGCGTTTCACCGCGCGGCGCATGGCGCAGGATTACCTCTCCGTCTATCGCCAGCTCTCGGATGCGGTCGCGCCGCATTTGCGGCTGGTCGCCGAGCAGGCGCCGGCACTGTAGTTCACCGTCACCCTGAGGTGGCCGCAAAGCGGCCCTCGAAGGGCGACGGCCCGGGCCGTGCATCCTTCGAGGCTCGCTTCGCTCGCACCTCAGGATGACGGGGCATAGTCTTTATCCTCCACCGGCCGGGTCTCCGGCATCATCAGCGTGACCACCGCGAGGCCGACGACCGCAATCGCGGCGAGGCTCGCGAAGGCGGTCGGACTGCCGAAGTGATCGGTGACATAGCCGGCGAGCGTCGCCGACAGCGACGCGCCGATGCCGGTCGCGGTACCGAGAATGCCCTGGCCGAGATTGAAGCGGCCGGTGCCGCGGGTCAGATCCGACACCACGAGCGGCACCATCACGGCGAACACCGCGGCCGTCACCCCATCGAGGAGCTGCACGGCGAGCAGCAGCGTCGGATCGGTCACCACGGCGAACAAAAAGCCGCGGATGGGCAGGGCCGCAAAGGCGATCAACAAGAGCGGGCGGCGGCCCCAGACCTGCGCCCTCCTTCCGACCCACGGCGAAAGGGCGGCGACGAGAAGCTGCGGCACGACGATGCAGGCGGCGATGATGACAGTCGCCCATTGGCTCGATCGCATGGTGACGACGCTGCCGACGAGCGGCAGCATGGCCGAATTGGCGAGGTGAAACAGCAGAAGGCAGCCGGCGAAAATCAAAAGCGGCCGATTGTGCATCAATGCGCCCGGCCTGACCGGCGGCTTGATCTGCGGCAGCCGCGGCCGCGCGCCGTGGGCGCGCTCGGGATCGATTTCTTTTTCCGATATCGAACGCAGCGCGATGAGCGCCGGGATCAGCAACAAAACCGTCACGATGAAGACGGCGCGGGCGGAGAGAAGATAGCCGCAGGCGCCCATGGCCGCCGCGGCGAGGCCATTGCCCACGGAGGCAAAGCGCGCGTTGCGCCCGAACCGTTCGCCGATCGCCGCATGGCCGACGAGGCCAAGGCTGATGGCGGCCATGGCCGGGCCGAGCACGCAGCTCGCCATCGCGTGCAGCACCGAGCCGGCCAGCACCATCGGAAAGATCGGCAGCACCGCATAGGTAAGCGCACTCAGGCAGATCGCGCCGATGGCCAAGCCGGCGACGAAGCGCTCGGATTTCACGGCGTCGACCAGCGCGCCGCCCGGCATCTGCCCGATAAGCGAAACAAAACCTGCCGCCGACAGCACCAGCCCGATATCGACCTGCGTCCATCGCTGCGTCGTCAGATAGACCGAGACGAAGGGTCCGAACCCGGTCTGCACGTCGGCGACAAAGAAGATGAACCAATCGAGTCCGCGCAGGCTCTGCGGTGACGGTGTCGATGGCGGCTCCGGGCCGCCCGGCTGGTCCTCGACTGCCGGCGCGGGGGTCATGCCGTGCGGATCCGGCCGGCCGCGGAAGTGGCGTGAAAAATATGCGGCCACGATTCCTGCCCCGTTGTTTGGTAGTTATTCAAACGGCAGCGGCTCAAGCTTGCCGAGCGCGCCGAGGACGACGACCGGTTTACCCTCCTGGTATTCGGGCGCGGCCTTGACCTGATCGCGGGTCAGTTCGAGCGCGATCTTGGGGTCGGGCTTTGCCTGCGGGAAATGCAGCGCGCTCCAGTCGACCGCGATCTTGCGGCTGCCGACACCGAGAAAGCCGCCGAAATCGATGATCGCGGCGCGGACCTGGCCGCTGCGGTCGACGATAACGTCGACGATGTGGCCCATGTTTTCATCGGCGGCGCTGACCACCTCGCGGCCGATAACGCCCTCGACGTCGTGATTGTTGAGAATGGTCACCGAAGCCGGCGCGGCGGGCGCCGCGGGCGGCGGGCTTGCGGGCTGTCCGGATTGGCCCGGGGTGGGCGCGTCATCGGCGAAAGCGGCGCCGATCAAGCCCGCGACGGCCGATGCGAGCGTCACAATGAGTGCAGCGGCAGCGATCGCCGCCGTCACGTCGTCGAGGAATAGCTGTTTACGGCGCATGCCGGCTCCGATGGAACTCAATCCACTAAGCCGTGGCGGTCGCCCTGGTTCCACCGGACACTCGTCAACCGACAATGGAGACCAATCAGGAGGAAAAAACGATCGATACCCGGATATCGCCGTTGATCCGGGGGGTATCGAGCGACACACTGTCGCCGTGGCGGCGCACGCGCAGATCGGCGCTCGATGACGAAAGCCGCAAACCGCGCAATACGACCTCGTCGAGGAACTTTGGCAGACGCGGATTGCGCAGCCGGATTTCGCCTCGAAACGGATCGAATTCGAGGCCGAGCGACGCTTCGAGGAGCGTGAAGGGTGTGGCGCTGGCCCAGGCCTGCGGCGAACAGGCGACCGGATAAAGCGTGGGACCGTGGCCGCGCTGGCGCTGAAAGCCGCAAAACAGTTCCGGCAAGCGCCGCTGGTCCATATAGGTCGCGGCGTTGAACAAGGCCTCGAACAAGGTTTCGATCGGGCGGCCGTTGTCGTAACGCGCGAGACCGAGCGCGATCAGCGCATTGTCGTGCGGCCAGATCGAGCCGTTGTGGTACGACATCGGATTAAAGCGCGCCTCGTCTTTGGCGACGGTGCGGATGCCCCAGCCGGTGAAGAATCGCGGTTGCAGCATTTGCTGCGCGACGCGCCTGGCCCGATCGGGCCGCGCGATTCCGGTGAACAGAACCTGCCCGGCATTCGAAGTGCGCACCGCACAGGGCCGCTTGGCGCCGTCGAGCGCCAGCGCGTAGCTGTCGATTTCGGGACACCAGAACGCCGCCTCGAAGCGCTCGGCGAGACGGGTCGCGTCGGCATCGAGCTTTTGCGCCAGACCGTCGTGGCCGAGCCGGCGCGCCGTGCGCGCCGCCATGCGTTTGGCGGCGTAGACGTAGCCCTGCACCTCGACGAGCGCGATCTCGCCCTCCGCAAGCCGACCATCGGCATGGAAGATCGCGTCCTGGGAATCCTTCCAGCCCTGATTGGCAAGGCCTTGTTCGCTGGCGCGCAGATATTCGACAAAGCCGTCGCCGTCAGGGTCGCCCGGCCCATCGATCCAAGCGAGCGCTGCTTCGATCGCCGGCCACAATTCGACGATGGTGTCGAGGTCGCCGGTGCGCTCGGCATAGAGTCCGGCGAGCAAGACGAACAGCGGCGTCGAATCGACACTGCCGTAATAAAGGCCGAACGGTACTTCGCGCAGCGCCGCCATCTCGCCGCCGCGCATTTCGTGCAGGATCTTGCCCGGCTCTGCATCGGCGAGCGGATCGGTCGTTTTTGCCTGATAGGCCGCGAGGCGGCGCAACACGCCGCGCGCCACGTCGGGCGACCACCACAGCATCTGCAGCGCCGTGATCAACCCGTCGCGGCCGAATGTCGTCGAGTACCAGGGGATGCCCGCATAGGGGTAGCGGCCCTGCGGCGTATCCGTCATCAGCATCGCGAGATCGGCGGCCGAGCGGCACAGGATTTCGTTGAAGCGATCGTTCGACGTCACTACCGACGTACGTTCGCGCGCCTGCTCGCGCATCTCGCGCCGCGCCGCGATCAGCCCGCGCAGGAACGGCAGCGGCAGCGCGTCGGTGCGGTCGCAGCTGACCGAGAGAAAGATCGGCCGCATCTCGCCCGGTGCAAGATGCAGATCGTAGACCGCGGCGCCGGTCGTAAGCCGGTCCGGCGGCGGATCGAAATTAAGCGCGGTGCGGCGTGTTTTGCGATCGAGGCCCTCATAGACGAGCAGCACGCGGTCACTGCCGTGGAGTTTTGCCGATGCCGTGCCGCGCCGCTCGCGATGCGCGCCGCGCACCTCGAACAGATCGGCGAAATCGTTCTCGAACAGAATCGTCAGCCGAAGCTCGACCGGCTGGTCGCCGTAATTGCGTACGCCGAGCCGCTGATAGGCGGTGTCGCGCCAAAGAAAGATCGTGCGCAGAATATGGACGCGGTCTTTTTCCAGAAGGATGCGCTGGCCGTCCATCAGATCTGGATTGGTCAGATCGACGATGAAGGCCGAATTGTCGTCGCGCAGCGTCGAACCGAGGAGGAGCGGCGTACTCTGGTTCACCAGCACTTCGAGGCGCGACAGATGCCGGGTGTCGTTATGGAACAAGCCGGCGGAATCGTTCGACGCCATGCCGATGTCGCCGCGGCTGTCGAGGACGATGAAAGTGTCGCCGTATTTGAGGGCGCGCGGCGGCCGGGTCGGCTGCGTCGCGGTAATCGTGAAGGCGGCGTCGGGCGGCGCCTCGGTGGCAGGGATCGGCGCAGCAGCCTTGTCGACAATCTTAACCGCGGGTTTGGCAGCCATAATATTTCCGAAGAAGGCTTCTGTGCGAATCGCTTGATTGCGGCCTTCGTCGGCCGCCACCGCGATCGGTATTTCGGTTCAGGGTCTGTTATTGCCGTGAATGACTTCGACGACGCGTAATTTGACCGGATCGATCACGACGACATCGTCCTCCACCATGGCGTATTTGAGGTCTTTCTCCGGCGCGTCGTCGACCGATGCGATGGCCGCCGCCTGATGCGGCAAGACGGCGAACTCGGCCGTAGGCGGTACCGGCGCACCGACCGCGGAGGGGACCGTGCCGGGCATTCCGGGCGAGCCGTGCACACGTTGCCGCCGCACAACATTATAGATTGCGGTCTTCTGGGCTTCCGTGAGGCCGAGTTGCTGGGTTACGGCGCCGCCCGCATTAACTATCTCGTCCTGACCGGCACTTTGCGCGAAGGCTCCCGCCGTGCCGAGAAGAAATGCGAGCAGAGTCAAAGCGGCGACTGAATAGGGCCGTCCGGTCCTTGATAACGGCATGGAACGCTCCAGGGGGAGGGGAAGTCGGCACTCCCTCATCAGCGAACGTTTGGCGGCCGGATCGGTTCAATAGAGTTTTGCTGCACTGCAATGCGCGCATTTCCGGATGCGGGGCTAGATTGCGACCAAAAGCCACGCATCCGGAAAAAACTCTTCGCCCGGTTGTAAATACTGGCAACCGCCCGGCGTATCGGAGTAAAACCGATAAAATCTGTCGGGAACGAAACTAAAAACGGGGAGGGGAAGCTCATGTCGGTCGCATCAACAGCATCCATCGAATCCGCCGCCGTGCGCTCGGGGCGCTGGGGCTTTCTGGCGATTTGCGTCGTCTGCATGATGATGATCGCCAATCTGCAATACGGCTGGACGCTGTTCGTCAATCCGATCAACAAGGCCCATGGCTGGTCGATCGCGTCGATCCAGTTCGCCTTCGCGATTTTCATCGCGCTGGAGACCTGGCTGACGCCGATCGAAGGCTGGATCGTCGACGTGCTCGGCCCGCAGCGCGGCCCGAAGATCATGGTCGGGATTGGCGGCGTCCTGGCCGGCGTCGGCTGGATCATGAATGCCTATGCGGATTCGCTGGCAATGCTGTACTTCGCCGCCGTGGTTCTAGGCGTCGGCGGTGGCGCCGTTTACGCCACCTGCGTCGGCATGGCGGTCAAATGGTTCCCGGACCGGCGCGGCCTCGCGGTCGGCCTGACCGCGGCGGGTTACGGCGCCGGCGCCGCCGTCACCGTCATTCCGATTCAGCATGTGATCGCCAATTACGGCTACGCCAATGCGTTCCTCTGGTTCGGCGTCGTGCAAGGCGGCGTGGTGTTCATACTCGCATTCCTCTTGCGCGGGCCGGAGCCAAGGGAAGTGGCGATGGCGCCGGCGCCGAAGGTTGCGCAGGCGGCCAGGAACTCCTCGCCGAAGGAAGTGCTGATGTCGCCGGTGTTCTGGCTGCTCTACATCATGTTCGTGATGGTCTCAGCCTCGGGCTTGATGGCCACCGCCCAGATCGCGCCGATCGCTGCCGACTTCAATGTCGGCAATCAGATAGTGTTCTGGGGCGCAACCACGCTGACGGCCGCGCTGATCATCGACAACATTGCCAACGGCACGGCCCGTCCGTTGTTCGGCTGGATCTCCGACAATATCGGACGCGAAAATACCATGGCGATCGCCTTCGCACTCGGCGGCGTTTCCTACTGGCTGTTTTTCGAGCTCGGTACCGCGCCTTGGGCTTTCGTGATCTTCGCCGCGGTCATCTTCCTGACCTGGGGCGAAATCTTCAGCCTGTTCCCCTCGACCTGCACCGATACGTTCGGGCCGAAATTCGCCACCGTCAATTTGAGCCTGCTCTACACCGCCAAGGGCACCTCGGCCTTTTTGGTGCCGGTCGCCAATCTGATCAAAACGTCAACCGGCAGCTGGCAGATGGTGTTCGCCGTCACCGCGCTGATGAATTTCATTGTCGTTGGCTTGGCGTTGTTCGTGCTCAAGCCGCTGCGGGCGCGGCAAATGGCGAAAGGCTGAGGCCCACCTCCCACCTGTCGGAATAAAGACAACCCGGCCCCGTCATGGGGCCGGGTTTTTTATGCCGGTTTCATCCGCTCGACCGGAGCCGGGGAGGGATATTGCCCGTTCCTGCCGATCCGAAGTTAGGCATTCTGTCCGATCGTTAGGCAGTAGCACGAAATTTCCCTAGGTTGCAGAGCGTAACTTTTGCGTCACATCTGTGCTAATTGCCCGCAAAGCGGGCGTCTCGTCTTGAATATGGTAAATTGGTGTTCCAGAATTGCCTCAAATAAGACCACCGGATTCTTCGCAAACCGGGGCTCGAAATTAGGGGGAAAAGATGGGCAACATGCCACGGCGTGCGCGACTGTCTGCGGGGGTAGCGCTTTCGTCATTGATGCTGGTGGTCGGGGCAAGCCTTCCAGCCCACGCCCAAAGCGCCCCGTCGGTGACGGATGCACAGCTCAAGGCGCTGCAAGCGCAGATCGATCAGCTGCAGCAAACCGTAAAACAATTGCAGGCCCAGCAGTCGCAAAGCGCGGCAAATGCTCAGGCCGCGAAGAAGCAGGCGTCAGAAGCGCAGGCCCAGGCCGCGCAAGCCAAGGCGACCGCGACGCAGACCAAGACCCAAGTCGCCAATCTTCCGGTCAAGGCTGACGACAAGGATAGCTGGTTCTTCAGGCACAAGCCCGGCGACCCGCTCACCTTCGAAACGCCCGGCGGCGAGATCACCGGTTACGGCAATTTCGACGTCTCGTTCGATGGCTCGGCCAAGAGCGTGAATGGCACGTTTACCAGCCTCGCCAATACCAATGGCGGCGGCGGCATTGTATTGCCGAATGGCAATTTCGGCTGGATGCCGGATATCTCGACCAACCTTTCCTACCTCGGCGTCCGCGGATTCCAGAAAATCCCCGGCGCGGATGGTGTGCATTTCGTCTATCAGTTCGAGGCCGGCATCGATATTTCGGCGGCACCCGGCGACAAGCAGTCGAACAGCAATCTCAGCAATCAGGTCAACGGCGCGCTGTTCAGCCGCAATACCTTTATCGGCTTTTCGTCACCGGCCTGGGGTGCGGTCAAGATCGGCAAAAGCGACGCGCCGTACAAGAACTCGACGGCGGCGTTTAATCCGTTCTCGGGCGAGTGGGGCGATTACGCCGTCATCATGGGCAATACCGGCGGCGACAACCGTGTCGAATTCGGCACGCGCGTTTCGCATGCCGTCTGGTATGAATCGCCGAAGATGGCTGGCTGGCAATGGAACGTAATGTACGCGCCGGGTCAGGACCGGTCCTGGATCTCCGATCAGATCGCGTCAAGCGAATCCGATTGCGCCGGCGGCAACGATCCGACCAGTGGCGCGGACACTCCGCCCGCCTGCAATGACGGCTCCTTCAGCGATCTGCTGAGCGGCAACATCAGCTATACCGCCGGCGGGTTCTACGCTACCGCGGCGTATGAATGGCATCATGCCGTCAACCGCCAGAGCGACATCACCGGTATGTTCGGCGGCACGACCTGCGCCACAAATCCAGACCTTTTCTCACAAACGATCTGCAATCAGGACGTTGCGGACGAGGACGCCGCGAAGATCGGCGCCCTCTATACATTCAAGGAAACCGGCACGACCATTGGCGCGATTGTCGAGCACATGACGCGCTACGTGCCCCAGGACCTGCAATTCCAGAACGAACGTAGCCGATGGGGCACCTGGGCCTTCCTGACCCAGCAGCTTAATCCCACCGACAGCGTGAGCGTCGGCTGGGCGCACGCCTTCCAGGCGCAAGGCGATCCGTGTCAGCATAACGACTGCACGCTGACCACGCCGAACGGCATAGCGTCTTATGCCACCAACAAAAATCAGGCCGACATGGTCACCGTCAATTATAAGCACAACATCACCAAAGATCTGGTCTGGTACAGCGACGTTGCCGCGACCTTCAACGGGCCGAGCGCGCATTACGATCTCGGCGCCGGCGGCCGCGGCGTGACGACCGACTGCCACGACATCAGCGTGAACGACGCCAGCGGTGGAGCGCTTGCCAACCCGCATTGCTTCACCGGCGCGACGGTCGTGGGAGTCTCGACCGGGGTGCAGTGGAAGTTCTGAACCGGCGCGATTACGCCGGCCAATAAATGCAGGGCGCGGGAGCCATCCCGCGCCCCTTTTTGATTTTGCACTCTTACTCGGGACCGCCGAATTTGGCGCCGAGGTCGCGCTGGATCTGCGACCGGATGAACGGGTCGGGGTCGTCGCCCAGATAATAGTTTTCAAAATAGACCGGGCCGCAGGGCGCGAGATTGGCCCCTCGGCAGTGTTCCGCATTGGCGGCACTGGTCTGGTGGTGAACCGGCTTTTTTTGCTTCTTCGCCCAGGCGGCACTCGACGTCAGTAAAAGCGCGAGGCCGAGCGCGCAGGCCAGCGGCTTGACTGAAGGCGATGCCATGATGACCTCCGCGACGTTGTCGCTGTGGCAGCACTCTATAAACCCCGCCGACCCCGTCCTTACGCCAGATCAATGGCGGATTTTGGCCGGCGGCTACCCCTTATTGGCAACCGCCGCGGCCGCGGGGTATTCGCGTAGGGCCAGCAAAATGCGGCATTTCCGCTCTGGCATAATGTATTACAGTGCGCTATGGGTCTTCCCGGAACGCGGCCAATCGCATCCTATAAAGATCGCGTCCTCCAAGGGTTGTGAGCGTCTTCAATGTCCTCCGGCGTGCACAGATTTTCCGTCGCCAAACGCGACGACAGTGATGGCGACATCGCCGCGCCCGAGCGGCCGCGGCTTGAGCCGATCGACACCTCATTCAGTTTCAAAAATAAGGCCTATGCGGCGCTCAAATCGGTGATCGTCGGCATGGATGTTTATGGCTCGACGAGCGAGATCCGGCTCGACGAGCGCAGCCTCGCGCAAGATTTCGGCATCAGCCGCACGCCGGTGCGCGAAGCCATGGCGCAGCTCGAGCGCGAAGGCTTTGTTCGCTCGGTGCCGCGGCGCGGCGTCTATGTGGTGCGCAAGTCGAAGCGCGAAGTCATCGAACTGATCACCGCCTGGGCCGCGCTCGAAAGCATGGCGGCCCGGCTCGTCACCGCCAATGCCAGCGACGACGAGATCGCCTCGCTGCGCCGCATGTTCGCGACTTTCGAGAACGGCGAGGTGCGCGCGCATCTCGACGAATATTCGGAAGTGAACATCGAATTCCATCAGGCCCTGATCCGGCTCTCGCGCAACAGCGTGCTGGTCGATCTCGCCGAGAACCTGTTCACCCATATGCGGATGATCCGGCGGAAGACGATCGGCGAGAAGGACCGCGCCGACCGTTCGATCCGCGATCACATGCACATCATCGAAGCGCTGGAAGAGCGCGACACGCTGCGCGCCGAGACATTGGTGCGCGATCACGCGCTCGGTCTTGCCGACCATGTCGAGAAATACGCGGACTATCTGGACTGAAGAATGAGGCAACCAACCACCGCGCTGTCATTGCCGGGCTTGTCCCGGCAATCCCGATCCGGAAGCACTTTGCCTCGGGTGTCGGGATGCGCGGGACAAGCCCGCGCATGACGGGCGAGAGGAGATTCCCATGGCTGATGCAGCAGTAAAAGAGAAAAGCGAAGCCCCAGTCGCAGCCGAAGCGGACCGGGAGCTGACCGACGGCTTCCATCTCGTCATCGACGCGCTGAAGCTCAACGGCATCAAGACGATCTATGGCGTGCCCGGCATCCCGATCACGGATTTCGGCCGCATGGCGCAGGCCTCGGGCATCCGGGTGCTGTCGTTCCGGCACGAGCAGAATGCCGGCTATGCCGCCTCGATCGCGGGCTACCTCACCAAGAAGCCCGGCATCTGCCTCACCGTATCGGCGCCGGGCTTCCTCAACGGCCTCACGGCACTTGCGCATGCCACCACCAACTGCTTCCCGATGATCCTGATCTCGGGCTCGTCTGAGCGCGAGGTCGTCGACCTGCAGCAGGGCGACTACGAAGAAATGGACCAGCTCGCGATCGCCAAGCCGCTGTGCAAAGCCGCGTTTCGCGTGCTGCACGCGGCCGACATCGGCATCGGCCTCGCGCGCGCGATCCGGGCTGCGGTCTCCGGCCGCCCCGGCGGCGTCTATCTCGATCTGCCGGCGAAACTGTTCGGCCAGGTGATGGATGCCGAAGCAGGCAAAAAGTCGCTGGTGAAAGTCATCGATCCGGCGCCGGCGCAAATTCCCGCGGCCGACGCCGTCAAGCGCGCGCTCGATGTGCTCAAAAGCGGCAAGCGTCCCTTGATCATCCTCGGCAAAGGCGCGGCCTATGCGCAGGCCGACGACGCGATCCGGCAATTCGTCGAGAAAAGCGGCATCCCGTTCCTGCCGATGAGCATGGCCAAGGGTCTTCTGCCCGACACCCATCCGCAATGCGCGGGCGCGGCGCGTTCGACGGTGCTGAAAGATTCCGACGTCGTGATGCTGATCGGCGCGCGGCTGAACTGGCTATTGTCGCACGGCAAGGGCAAGGCCTGGGGCGAGCCCCACACCAAGAAATTCGTGCAGATCGACATCGAGCCCAAGGAAATGGACTCCAATGTCGATATCGCGGCGCCTGTGGTCGGCGATATCGGTTCGGCCGTCGCGGCGCTGCTCAATGCCATGGGCGCCAATTGGCCGGCCGCGCCCGCGGACTGGCTCAACGCCATCAAGGCAAAGCGCGAAGAGAACGTCGCCAAGATGGCGCCGCGGCTGATGAACAACAATTCGCCGATGGACTACCACGGCGCGCTCGGCGTGCTGCGCACCATCGTCAAGGAACGCCCCGATGCCATTCTGGTCAACGAAGGCGCCAATACGCTCGATCTCGCTCGCGGCGTCATCGACATGTATCAGCCGCGCAAGCGCATCGACGTCGGCACCTGGGGCGTGATGGGCATCGGCATGGGCTACGCCATCGGGGCTGCCATCGAAACCGGCAAGCCCGTGCTCGCGGTGGAAGGCGACTCGGCCTTCGGCTTCTCCGGCATGGAGATCGAGACGATCTGCCGCTACAAGCTGCCGGTCTGTGTCGTCATCTTCAACAATGACGGCATCTATCGCGGCACCGACGTCAACAGCGTCGGTGCCGATCCGGCGACGACCGTCTTCGTCAAAGGATCGCGCTACGACAAGATGATCGAGGCGTTCGGCGGCAGCGGCGTCAACGCGACCTCGCCGGACGAACTCAAGCGCGCCGTCAATGCGGCGATGGATTCCGGCAAGCCCACTTTGATCAATGCGGTGATCGATCCGGCAGCCGGCAGCGAGAGCGGCCGTATCGGCAACCTCAATCCGCAGAGCAAGCTCGGGAAGAAGAAATAGCGGCAAGCCGCCAAGAGATTCGTTTGATCGGAAAAAGAGATTTGTTCGATCGGAAAATCGTCGCCCGCCGTAACGGGCATCAGCCGAATAGGGAGAGAAACAATGGCAACGCGAAAGAAAGCCAAGGCGAAAGCAAAATCCGCGGTGAAAAAGCCCGCGGCGAAGAAATCCGCCAAGGTGATGAAATTCAAGGCCAAGAAGCCGGTAGCGAAACCGGCGGCAACAGCAGCAAAAGCCGCGGCGCCCAACGGCCTGGCCCGGCCGAGCGCCAAGCCGTTCGGCGAGGCCGGGAGGGCGCTCGACGGCATCAAGATTCTCGACTTCACCCATGTGCAGTCGGGCCCGACCTGCACGCAGCTTCTCGCCTATATGGGCGCCGACGTGATCAAGGTCGAACGGCCCGGCGTCGGCGACATCACGCGCGGGCAATTGCGCGACGTGAAGGGCGCCGACAGCCTCTATTTCACCATGCTCAACGGCTCGAAGCGCTCGATCACCATCGATTCCAAACATCCGAAGGGCAAGGAAATCCTCGACCGGCTGATCAAGACTTGCGACGTACTGGTGGAGAATTTCGCGCCCGGCGCGCTCGACCGCATGGGTCTGACCTGGGAGCATATCCACCGGCTCAATCCGCGCATGATCGTCGCCTCGGTGAAGGGTTTTGGGCCCGGTCCTTACGAAGACTGCAAAGTCTATGAGAACGTGGCGCAATGCGCCGGCGGCGCGGCCTCGACCACCGGCTTTCGTGAGGGACCGCCGCTTGTCACCGGTGCGCAGATCGGCGATTCCGGCACCGGCTTGCATCTGGCGCTCGGCATCGTCAGCGCGCTCTACCAGCGGCTTCGCACCGGCCGCGGCCAGAAAGTGCTCGCCGCCATGCAGGACGGTGTGCTCAACCTGGCGCGCGTGAAACTGCGCGATCAGCAGCGCCTCGCGCACGGTCCGCTGACCGAATACAGCCAATTCGGCGAGGGCATTGCCTTCGGCAAAGCGACGCCACGCGCCGGCAATGATTCAGGCGGCGGTCAGCCCGGCTGGATCGTCAAATGCAAGGGCTGGGAGAACGATCCCGACGCCTACATTTATTTCATCACCCAGGCGCCGGTGTGGGGCGCGATCTGCGATCTCATCGGCAAGCCGGAATGGAAGACCGAACCGGATTTTGCCACGCCGCCGGCACGGCTGCCGCGGCTGCGGCTGATCTTCGATACCATCGAGCAATGGACCATGACCAAGACCAAATTCGAGGTCATGGACATCTGCAACAAGCACGACATTCCAGTCGGGCCGATCCTGTCGATGAAAGAGATCGCCGAGGAGCCGTCGCTGCGCGCGACCGGCACCGTCGTCGAGGTCGATCATCCGGTGCGCGGCAAATATCTGACCGTCGGCAATCCGATCAAATTGTCGGACTCGCCCGCCGACGTGCGGCGCTCGCCGCTTCTCGGCGAGCACACCGAGGAGATCTTACGCAAGGTGCTGGGCTATTCGGAGAAGGATGTGGTCGAGATCAAAGCCTCGGGCGCGATCACGCCGCCGGAGAAACCTGCCAAAGCCGAGGCGGCGTAATTTCTTTCCCCTCCCCCTTGTGGGGAGGGGCGGGGGTGGGGGTCGGGAGGTCGTTCGCAAACGTCGACGCATGCGCGTCACCTCTCGACCCCCGTCCCTGACCCTTCCTCACAAGGGGGAAGGGAACATTCCGAGTTTGGGGAGAGGTTTTTAAAATGCGTATCGTCGTTCACGGCCAGCAGGCGTTCGGCAAAGCAGTGCTCGAGGCGCTGCTCAAGCGCGGCGACAACGTCGTCGCCGTCTATGTCGCGCCGGAGAAACCCGGCGCCAAGGCCGATCCGTTGAAGGAAGCGGCGCTCGCCGCCGGCCTTCCGGTGCACCAGCCGGAGTCCTACAAAAAGCCCGAGGTCTGGGAAGAGTTCAAGGCGCTGAAGCCGGACCTGCAGGTCATGGCTTTCGTCACGCTGTTCGTGCCGGAAGAATTTCTCAACATTCCGACCCACGGCTCGATTCAGTATCACCCGTCGCTCTTGCCGGCCTATCGCGGCGCGAGCGCCATCAACTGGCCGATCATCAAAGGCGAAACCGAAACCGGCCTGTCGATTTTCTGGCCCGACAACGGCCTCGATACCGGCGACGTGCTGATCCAGAAAAAGACGCCGATCGGCCCCAACGATACGCTCGGCACGGTCTATTTCGACCGGCTGTTTCCGATGGGCGTCGAAGCGATGCTGGAATCGGTCGATCTCGTGAAAGCCGGCAAGGCGCCGCGCGCCAAACAGGACGAGGCGAAGGCGACCTATGAGGGCCGCTGCACGCCGGAGAATGCCAAGATCGACTGGGGCAAGCCCTGGGAGCAGATCGACCGGCTGATCCGCGGCTGCAATCCGGCGCCCGCCGCCTGGACGACGCTCGACGGCAAACAGCTCAAGATTTTCGACGCCAAGCCGCTGCCGGCCAAGGACCCGAAGGGGATCGCCGGCAAGCTCGGCGAGATCGCGGCGGTCGAAGCCGACGGCTTCACCGTGGTGTGCGCCGACGGGCGCTTCAAGGTGACACGCGTTCAGCCCGCCGACGGCAAGAAGATCGAAGCCGGCGAATGGGCAAAATCCGTCAACTTGCAGGTCAAAGCCAGATTCACCTGACAGTTCGTCATGGCCGGGCTTGTCCCGGCCATCTCGCTTAGGCAGGCATTGCCTTACTAGGCGGGATGCCCGGCACAAGGCCGGGCAAGACGTCTTCGAAATGACCGGGATTTTCTGTTCACTCTAACGCCCCACGGACCCCAACATGCCCGCCTCACAGCATCAGTCGCCGAAATCCGACATTGAAATTTCGCAGGCCGCCAAGAAGCGGCTCATTCTCGACGTCGCGCGCGAACGCCTCGGCATCGCGCCGGAAAATCTCGAGCCCTATGGCCACTACAAGGCCAAGGTGTCGATGGATTTCATCAAATCGCTGCAAAATAAGCCGAACGGCAAGCTCATTCTCGTCTCCGCCATCACGCCGACGCCGGCCGGCGAAGGCAAGACTACGACCACGGTCGGTCTCACCGACGCGCTCAATTACATCGGCAAGAAGGCCATGCTCTGCCTGCGCGAGCCCTCGCTCGGCCCGTCATTCGGCGTCAAGGGCGGCGCCGCCGGCGGCGGCTATGCCCAGGTGGTGCCGATGGAAGACATCAACCTCCACTTCACCGGCGACTTCCACGCCATCACCTCGGCCAACAATCTGCTCGCGGCGCTGCTCGATAACCACATTTATTGGGGCAACGCGCTCGGCATCGATGAGCGCCGCGTCGCCTGGCGCCGCGTGCTCGACATGAATGATCGCGCGCTGCGCTCGATCGTCTCTTCGCTCGGCGGCGTCGCCAACGGCTTTCCGCGCGAGGACGGTTTTGACATCACGGTCGCCTCGGAAGTCATGGCGATCTTCTGTCTCGCCCGCGATCTCGACGACCTGAAAAAGCGGCTCGGCAATATCGTCGTCGCCTATACGCGCGACCGCAAGCCGATCCGCGCCAGTGATCTGAAGGCCCACGGCGCCATGACGGTGCTGCTCAAGGAGGCGCTGGCGCCGAGCCTGGTGCAGACGCTCGAAGGCACGCCCGCCTTCATCCACGGCGGGCCGTTCGCCAATATCGCGCATGGCTGCAATTCGGTGCTGGCGACGACCACGGCGCTGAAACTCGCCGATTACGTCGTCACCGAAGCCGGCTTCGGCGCCGATCTCGGCGGCGAAAAATTCATGGACATCAAGTGCCGCAAGGCCGGCATCGAGCCGTCCTGCGCGGTGCTGGTCGCCACCATCCGCGCGCTGAAGATGCACGGCGGCGTCAAGAAAGAAGACCTCAAGACCGAGAACCTGAAGGCACTCGAAGCCGGCATGAGCAATCTCAAGCGCCATGTCGAGAACGTGCAGAAATTCGGCATCGTGCCGGTGATCTCGATCAACCGCTTCTCGGCCGACACCGAGGCCGAGATCAAGCTCGTCGAAGAGACCTGCAAGTCGCTCGGCGTCGAGGCCCTAATGGCCGATCACTGGGCGATGGGCGGCGAGGGCGCGGCCGATGTGGCCAAGGCCGTCGTCAAGGTCTGCGACAGCGGCAAGAGCAAGCTCAAATTCCTCTATCCGGACGACATGCCGCTCTACGAGAAGATCCGCACCATCGCCAAGGAGATCTATCGCGCCAAGGATATTTCGGCCGACAAGTCGGTGCGCGACCAGCTCGCCAATTTCGAAGCTATGGGCTACGGCAAGTTTCCGATCTGCGTCGCCAAGACCCAATACAGCTTCTCGACCAATGCCGACGCCAAGGGCGCCCCGGTCGATCACGTCGTCAACGTGCGCGAAGTGCGGCTCTCGGCCGGCGCCGAATTCGTGGTCGCGATCTGCGGCGAGGTCATGACCATGCCGGGCCTGCCCAGGGTCCCGGCCGCCGATGTGATCGACGTCGGGCCGGACGGCAAGATTGTGGGTTTGTTTTAGGCTGGGGTCTGAAGGAGCGCGGTGTCTCAGCAGCCCGGCGTCGCCGGGCTGCATCGATCGACTGATGCGGCGCCCGCCCGGCGCCTCTCACGAGGCGTTCAAGTCGGATTCCGGCTGCCTCTTACGCAAGGCGCTTACTTTGCCGGCGGCCAGTAACCGCCGCGCCCTAGGCATGAAACCGCTTCACATCTTGAAACGAACCGGCGCCTCGCAACGCGCCGGCGTCTTGGCGGCTTGACTCCCGCCGGCGCGATAGTAAAGTTAGTTAAGTAATTAGCATCGGAAGGAAGGCCTTGGCCGCGCCGATGACCGTTCGCCGAAGCACGCATAGTCCTGCCACGGATCGACCCGCCTCCAATCAGGGTCTTGATACGTCGCTGCGGGGCTATCTCGAGACCAATGCCGATATCGTCACCGTCATCAAGAAGCCGGTGCACATCGACGACATCGGCGCGCTGTCGGCGCAGAGTGATCAGCCGATCCTTTTCGAAAACATCGTCGAGAAGCCGGGTTTTCGCCTGTGCGATATTTTGGTGAAAAATCGTCGCTCGCAGGCCCGCGCGCTCGGTGTGGCGCCGGATCAATATCTGCGTACGCTTGCGTTCCGCCTGCGCCAGCCGCCCCGGGGGCTCAAGAACGTCAAGAGCGGTCCGGTGAAGGAGATCAAGAAGCTCGGCAGCGATGTCGACTGGACGCTGCTGCCGATCCCCTTTCACAAGGACAAGGATACCGCGCCCTACGTGACGGCGATGAACATCATCAAGGACCCGCAAACCGGCTTCTATAATTCGTGCCATGCCGGTACTCACGCGGTCGGCCCGCGGCGCGGTCTCATCAGTTTCGTCACGCCGCATTCCCACGCCATCATGCGCAAATATCGCGAGCTCGGCATGGATACGATGCCGATCGCTTTCGTGTTCGGCGTGCCGCCGGCCTACGAGATCATGGCGAATTTCTCCGGCTTGCACATGGATGCCTGGGGCGAAATGGAAATGGTCGGCACCATCATGGACCGCGATGTCGAGATGGTGCCATGCGAAACGCTCGATCTGACGGTCCCCGCCGAGGCCGAGATCGTGGTCGAGGGCAAAGTGAAGCTCAACGGCAGATTTCGCGTCGGCGAGGTGACCTCGCCGTCGATGTATAATCTGCCGCATTACGAGGAACTGCCTGAGGTCGAGATCACCGCCATCACCATGCGGGGCGACCGGCCGATCTATCGCAATCATCAGGCTTGCCCCGACACCGACCATCAAACGCTGCCTCGGCTTTGCCATGAGGCGGTTCTGTTCAACCGGCTGAGCGAGATCGGTCTCGACGTCAAGGATGTGCGCTTCCCGACCTGGGGCGCGGCGCTGTCCTGCATCCTGCAGTTCAATTATCCGCGCGATGGCTTTGTCAACGACGCGCTGATGACCGCGATGGGTGCGCCCTGGCTCAACACCAAGATGGTCGTGGCCGTGAGCCACGACACCGACATTGACGACGCGCGCGAGGTTTATCACGCCATTGCGACGCGCTGCGATCCGGCGCGCGACATCATCGTGGTGCCGCACACCCGTGGCTCGCCCTATGACCCGTCGGCGCGTCCGCTCGAAGGCCAATACCCGTGGCGGATTGTTGGCAAGATGGGGATCGATGCAACCGCCAAAGCACGCCACGACCCGGCCGATTTCGAACGCGCCTGGCCCCGCAACTGGGGCAAAGTAAAGCTTGCGGACTATCTCTGAGAAGGAGCAACGCCATGGATGCCGTCACCCCGCCCAAACCGAAAGTGCTGTTCGAAGGCCAGCCTTTTATTCCCTATGTGAAGGAAGAAGATTTCGACCCGCGATTAAGGCCCGTGGTCGAGCCCTACAAGAAGCGCATGGGGTTTTTGCCGAATGCCCTGAAGCTCTACGCCCATCGGCCGGAAATCGCCGAAACGTTGTGGCGGCTCAACAGCAACATCATGCGCGATCCGAGTTCAACGCTCGATCAATTGCTCAAGCGCAAGCTCGCGGCGGTCGCCTGTGCCACCAATGGCTGTGCCTATTGCACCGCGCATAGCTGCTCGATGCTGAAAAAGCCGAAGGAGGCCGGCTTCGAGGGCTGGGGTCTGAGCGAACAGGAGCTCCAGGAGATCGTCAGCGGCGCTTACAAACCCAAAGACGACATGGAACGCGTTTGCTTCGATTACGTCCGCTCCGCGTCCGAGGATCCGACCTCGGTGCCGGAAGAGATTTTGCAACGGCTGAAAAAGCACCTGACACCGCCGCAGATCGTCGAACTGTCCTGCGTGGTCGGCTTCTGGAAGTTCTACAACACCGTTCACGACAGCCTGCACATTCCGGTCGAGTCTCAGCTGCTAGGCGATACCGGGTATGTCAACATCTAGGAAAGCGCGGCCGGCGCGGCGCGGTGCAAAAAACAGCGCCGCGACGCCGGCCGCTTTGCCGCTGACGGTGTCGCGGCGGGCGCTTCTGGAGCGGGGATCCGATACGCGTTTCCGGACGCTGGTGCACGATCTCCTCACCATCTCGACCCGCATGGAACTCGTGCGCGGCCATCTCGGCGCCCGCATGGGCGTCAGCGGTCCGCAATACAGCCTCTTGGTCGCGGTCGCGCGGCTTCAAGGCGAGGAGGGAGCAAGCGTCACCGCGGTGGCGAAAGCGCTGCACGTCTCAAGCGCCTTCGTGGCGTCGGAAACGAGCAAGCTCGCGCAACGCGGCCTGGTGTCGAAGCGAACCAGCCCGCACGACCGCCGCGTCGTCCTGTTGAGCATCGCGCCGGCTGGGCGGATCGAGATCGGCCGCATCGGCGACGAGATTCGCATCATCAACGATTTGTTCTTCGGCGCACTCGACAGCAAGACCTTCGCGGCGCTCAGCGCTGCGGTCGGCTCCTTGGTGACGAGCTCGCGAAAAGCCATCCAGCATATCGGCTCAGCCGATCGCGGGCTTCGGGTCGCGCTCGAAGCGGCGGAGTGAGCATTGTCGCTTGTCGAAACGCAACGGGAATAAAGCTTGGTGATGGTCTAGTCGCTGGGAAATACAGCACGCGAGCCGGTCGCGTATGGAGCGCCCAATAATCTCGCAGCAAGTCGTCAACGGGCTGATGCTTGGTTCGATCTACGCGATGGTCGGCGTCGCCATGACGCTGAGTATCGGCATTCTCCGTTTTCTCAACTTCAGCATTCCGGCCCTCTTCATGATCGGCGGCATGCTGACATGGGCGCTTGTCCATATCGGCGTGTCGTGGCCGCTGGCCGCCTTGGCGGCGCTCGCCGCGGGCGCCGCGGTGGCGCTGGTGGTCGAAGCCTTCACATGGCGATGGATGAGGCGGGCCGGCCCGTTCATTCCCCTGGTCAGCTCGATGGCGTTTCTGATCCTGTTCGAGCACCTCGCTGTTGCGCTCTTCGGCTCGGATCTGCAGACCCTGCCGCGCCTGTTCGGCACGGGCGTCGACTGGCGCGTCGGCCATCTCATCGTGAGCATTCCGCAACTCGCCGGTCTTCTGATCTCGGTCGCGATGGTCGCCGCGCTCTCGCTCGCCCTGGCGCGGACCTCGATGGGGCGCGCGCTGCGCACCATCGCCGAGGATTCCGACACAGCCCTTCTGCTCGGTGTCGATATCGGGCGTATCGTTCCGCTGGTCTTTTTGATCAGCGGCGTCTTCGCGGCGCTGGCCGGGATTCTGTTCGCTCTGAACTATCGTCAGGTCGACCCGTTCATGGGCGAGGTTCTGGGCCTGAAGGGCATTTCGGCCATGGTGGTCGGCGGCATGGGCAATGTCTGGGGAGCGATCGTCGGCGGAATGATCATCGGTCTCGTTGAAGTCCTCTCGATCGATCTGTTTGGCGCCGATTTCGTCGACATCACCGTCTATGGCCTCCTGCTCCTCATCCTGGTGGTACGCCCCACCGGATTGTTCGGTGGTGCCGAGATGGGCGTACGCGCATGAGCGGCTATGCGGAAGGCGTGCTGGTCCTTCTCGCCATCAACATCGTCTTTGCCTATGGGGCATTTCTGCCGATCGCGGCAGGTCAGCTCAATCTCGGCGTCGCTGGCTTCGCTGCCATCGGCGGCTATGCCTCGGCCTACCTCAGCACCAATACCGCGATCCCGGTTCTGATCGCCATTCTGCTGGGGGGCATTGCGGCGGGGGTGATCGCGCTTGCCGTTGCGGCGCCGGTGTTACGGACGCGCGGCATCTATCTGGCGCTTGCCACCTTTGCGCTGGGCGAACTGGTGCGGGCGACGATTCTAAATCTCGAAACAGTCGGCGGCGCCGCGGGCTACCCGGTGGCGGCCTATATCGGCCTTCCAGTGATTGGGTGTTTTGCGGCGGCCGTTGTCGTGCTGGTCGCGCTCCTCTTCGCCACCCGTTTCGGTATCGCCATCACGGCGGTTCATGATGACGAACGCGTCGCCGAATTGATGGGCCTCGATATACGCGGCTTCCAAATCGCGGCCTTCGTGCTTGGATCGGTCATTGCCGGTATCGGAGGCGGGCTCTACGCGCACCACTTCAATTATATCGAAGCGCAATATTTCAATATTTCGCTCAGTATCTCCATCGTCCTCTACGTTCTTTTCGGCGGCACCCAAAGCGTGCTCGGGCCGCTGTTCGGCGCGACGGTGTTCACGCTGTTGCCCGAACTGCTGCGCAGCAGTGCGCAGTGGCGCTATGTGCTGTTCGCGGCGATCGTCATCGTCGTCATGGTGGTGCGGCCGCACGGCCTCATAACCGGCACGCTCATCCGCAGGCTTTTCGGGGATGCGCAAGATTTGGGCCTCGGACGCCGCGAGCGCCGGGCATGAGCGACGATCCAATCCTGCTCCTTGAAAATGTCAGCAGGCGCTTCGGCGGCCTGAGCGTCGTGGAGGATTTATCCTTTGCGGTGCGGCGCAATTCCTCCACGGCATTGATCGGCCCCAACGGCGCCGGCAAGACGACGGTGTTCAACTTGATCACCGGCGTCTACCCGATCGACGATGGCCGCATACTGCTCGATGGAGTGGATATCAGCGACGTACCCATCCGCCGGCGGGTTCGCCACGGCATCGCGCGCAACTTTCAGAATATTCGCCTGATGCCGCATCTCAGCGCCATCGAGAACGTCATGATCGGTCAGCATTGCCGCAACAACGGCCCCTTCGGCAATCTCCAGCCGGTCGGTCTTTGGCCGCGTAACCGCTGGCGTGAGGAGGCGCGTGCGGCGCTCGCCGAAGCGGGGCTTGAAGGTTACGAGCGCGGCGCCGTGCTCAGCCTGCCTTACGGGGTACAAAAAAGAATTGAACTCGTTCGCGCGCTAATGACGAAGCCGCGGCTGCTACTTCTCGACGAACCGGCCGCCGGTCTCAACAGCGCGGAAACGGCCGCGCTGAGCGATTTTCTGGCGACTGTCTGTCGAGCGCGCGGCATCACCTTGCTGGTGGTCGAACACGACATGCATTTTGTCGGGACGCTGTGCGACGAGGTCATCGTGCTCAATTTCGGCCGCAAGATCGCCCAAGGCGGTGCCAAAGCCATTCGCGAAGACCCGTTGGTGAAGGAAGCTTATTTCGGCCAAGACGACGCAACGGCGGGGGCCCGCCATGCCGGCTGAAGTCTCGACCGGGGCAGGCCTCGAGATAGACGATCTTCACGTGCGCTACGGCCGGGTCCATGCGGTGCGCGGCGTTTCGCTCAAAGTCGCGCCGGGCGAGATCGTCGCCGTGCTCGGCGCCAATGGGGCCGGCAAATCTTCGCTTCTCAAAACTCTCATCGGTCTCGAACCGGCAGCCGGCGGCCGCGTGACCTATGGGGGTGCCGACATCACGCAGTGGCGGCCAAGCCAGCGGATCGCCCATCGTCTTGTTCTGGTGCCGGAAGGCCGGCGCATCGTGACCAGCCTATCGGTCCACGAAAATCTCCTGATGGGAACGTATGCGCGGACAGGCCGGTACGACGCGGCGAGCGAGATTGCCGCCATTTATGAGCGCTTTCCCAATCTCGCGGCGCGGCGACACTTGTTGGCCTCGGTATTGTCCGGCGGCGAGCAGCAGATGCTGGCGATCGGCCGCGGACTTCTCGCCAACCCGCGTCTGATGATGCTCGACGAGCCGTCACTCGGCTTGAGTCCGCGACTGACCGGCGAGGTTTTTGCGCTGTTGCGCGATCTGCATCGCGAACGCGGGCTCTCGTTGCTTCTTGTGGAGCAGAATACCCAGAAGGCGCTCGATCTTGCGGATCGTGCCTACGTTCTTGAGCTTGGGCGCATCGTCATGGCGGGCGCGCCCAGGCAACTGCGCGCCGATCCGATGCTGCGCGAGGCCTATCTGGGCGCCGCCGGCGGGCAGCAGGCCGCAGCACGATGAATCTGTGCGGCGCCATGAATTTATTTTGTCACCCGTCCTCTCGAACCGGGCGAGCGGACCGAATGCGAGAAGGAGAGAGACGATGAAAGCGAAGCTATGGGGGTTGCTCACCGCAACCGCATTGTTGGGCCTCGGCGGAACGGCGCAGGCCGATGATCTGACGCTCGGTTATCTTCCCGCGCTTGCCGGCCCGTTCGCGACGCTGTCGCGCACGGATGAAATCGCGGCGCAGATCGCCATCGACGAGATCAATGCCGGCGGCGGCATCGTGGACAAGAAGCTGAAGATCATATCGTTCGACACCGGCGGCAAGCCGGACCAGGCCGTCGTCGGACTGGGCAAGCTCGCTGACGATGACAAAGTCTTGGCCGTCATTGGACCGTTCAGCTCGGGCGAATGCCGCGTCGTCTTTCCGGCCGGCGAACGCGAGGGCATCGTCACGATGTCGATGGCCTCCTCGGCGCCGAAGCTCGCCGAGCCGTTTACCTACGCGCTGCGCAATACCTCGGACGAAGGCTACATGTTTCGCAAGGTGATGAAGACGCTGCAGGACAAGAAATATCCGGTGGCGACGGCCGCTATCGCCTACGCGACCGACGACGTGATCTCAAAGACGATGGGGGAGATCGTGCTGCCGAATGTCATGAAGGCCGCCGGCACCGACATCAAGGGCAGCGTGACGTTTCAGACCCAGGCTTTCGACATGGCGCCGCAGGTATCGCAGTTGAAGGAAATGGCGACCGATCTCGTCGGCGTCGGTTCCGGACCCGACGCGGCGGTCAGGCTGGTGCAGGAGATGCGGCGGCAGGGCGTTACGAGCCGCTTGGTTGCCGGCTCGACGATCGGCGATTCCGAGCTCGCCAAGCGCATGGGCAATGACGGCGATGGGACTGTCATTCCCACCACCTTCTATTCAGGCGTCAGCCCCAAAGCCAAGGCCTTCGAGGCGGAGATGATCAAGCGGTCGAAGGCCGCCGGGATCGAGCGCTCGGGCGTTTCGCAATTCGAGGCCGCAACCTACGACATCGTCCAATTCTATGCCTATGCGATGAAGCAGGCGAAAGTGACGGGCGATCCGGCCAAACTCGCCGCGGAGCGAACCGCCATCCGCGATGCGCTGCGGGCCATGACGGATTACCCGGCGCTCGAAGGCCCGATCTCGTTTGGCAAGAATGGCGACGCCTTGAAGCCGGTTTACATCATCGAGATGCACGGTGGGACCTGGAATCTGATCGGGACACATCCGGCCGGGTCGTAAAGTCGCGACGAACATCATCCCCGACGCGATCGGGGGGCAGGTCCGAACTGCCTCACTTATAAGCGGGCGAGCAACCGCAACAGTGGACATGTGGGCGCGTCCGCCATGTTGCAAGCCCGTCGCCTATTCTGCTAGCCAGTGTCGCGATTGACCGACCGAACGGTCCCAATGCGCGAAGTCATAATCGCGCCTATCAACTGCACTCCAAAGGAGGTTTCCGATGTTGAAATTCTACTATAGCGGCGCGCCGAACCCGACCAAGGTGGCGTTGTTCCTGGAAGAGACCGGTTTGCCTCACGAGGCCATTCCCGTCGATACCCGCAAGGGCGAGCAGCACAGGCCGGAATTTCTGGCGATCAATCCGAATGCGAAATTGCCGGCGATCGTCGACGGCGACGTCACGGTGTTCGATTCGAGCGCGATCCTTTTGTACCTCGCCGAGAAGACCGGAAAATTCCTGCCGGCCAAGACCGACAAGGCGCGCGGCGAGCTTCTGTCCTGGATGTTCTTCGTGTCGTCGGGCGTCGGGCCGTATTTCGGCCAGGCGGTGCATTTCAAGATGTACGCGCCCGAGAAGCTTCCTTACGCCATCAACCGCTATGTGTTCGAGGCGCAGCGCCATGCCGGCATTCTCGATGCCCGGCTCGGCAAGCACAAATACATGCTCGGCGACACCTACACGATCGTCGATATGAATGTCTGGGGCTGGGCCCGCATGCTGCCGAACGTGGCCGGCGAGGGCGCCTGGGAGAAATACAAGAACGTCAAGCGGCTGGTCGATGAGATCAGCGCGCGTCCCGCGGCGCAGAAAGCCTCGACGCTGAAGGACCGTCACAAGTTCAAGACCGAGATGGACCAGGAAGCGCTGCACGCGATGTTCCCGCATCTGAAGGAAAAGGTCGCGTAGTCTGCGACGAACGGGCGCCAAGCGGCCGCCGGCCGCGTCGGCGCCCGTCAAGCCGGCAGGCTGTCGGTAATTTCCGCGGCGGCGCTCTGCAGCGGCGCCAGATAGCGCTTGAGGATGCGCTCGTGCGGCAATTGCACCTCCAGCAGGCTGATGCTGAGGCCGGCGACGACGTCGCCGCCGCGATTGCGAATCGGCACCCCGAGGGAGCGCAATCCCATTTCAAGCTCCTGATCCACGAGGGCGAAGCCTTCACGGCCGATCCGCTGCAGCAGGCGTTCCAGTTCGACGCGATCCGTCTGCGTGCGCGGGGTAAATTTCTCTGGCTCCGTCGCCGCGAGCCGATTATGCATCTCCTCGGCGTCGAGCGCCGACAATAGCACGCGACCGATCGCCGTCGCGAAGGCCGGCAGATGGGTGCCGACCGTGCGGCTCATCAGCATGGGAAAACGCCCGGCCGATGCGTAAGCCACGTAGACGATATTCTGCTGATCGAGCACGCCGACGGCGCTCGACACGCCGACGCGGGCGGTCAAGCGCTCGCTGATATTCTGTGCCGCGCGCCACCACGGCAACGAGGCGAGATAGCCGTAGCCGAGGCTCAATGTCCGCGGCGCCAGGCGAAAATATCGGCCGCGTTGCTCGACGTAACCCAGGGCTTCAAGGGTGAGCAGAAAGCGGCGGGCGGTCGACCGGTCCAGCTCCGTCGCGCGCGCAACGTCGGCGAGGGTCTGCTCGGGATTGTGTTCGTCGAACGACGCGACGACCGCGAGGCCGCGCTCCAGCGATTGCACATATTTGAAGGCGGGCGCGGTTCGCGTGGCACGTCGGGCCGCTGACGCATCGGATCGGCGGGAGCGTGCCATGAGGGTCGTCCGGGGAGGCGCTTCTGTTCCGCTGCCACGCCCGTCGCGCCGCCGGCTTGACAACGCACGCCGCGCTGCCTAGGCATGTGCACATAGTGAAACTAATGTGCACATAGTGACACAAAATTTGAGTTAGGGCAAGAGATAAAGAGATGCCGAACACTGGGGACTTACCGAACCCCGTCACACCGCCCGTCAAAATTCCGCGTTATGCGGCGGCGCTCGACTTCGAGGCGATGTGGCGGGAATTCCCGCCGGCCGACGAATATTTCGCGGGCGCGTATCTGCGCAGCGCCGAAGAAATCAGGACGATTCAGAACGAGCGCTTCCTGCGGCAAATGACGCGCGCTTGGCAGGTCCCGTTCTACCGCAAGCATTGGCGCGGTGCCGGCATGGCACCCGGCGACGTTCGCGGCCTCGACGATCTTGCGCGCATCCCGCCGTTCTCGGTGCATGACCTTCGCGGCAGCCTGGAGGAGGAGCCGTTCTGGGCCGACTATATCGGCATCGATCCAGACACGGACGAGCCAATGCCGCTGATCGTGCAAACCAGCGGCGGCACTACCGGATTACCCCGACCGATGATCTTCACGCCTCGCGACCGCGAAGTGATGAACATCATGACCGGCCGGCGGCTGTTCATGCAGGGCGTGCGTCCGTTCGATCTCGTGCAGGTCGCGCTGTCGATGGGTTTGACCAACGGCGGTGTGCTCGCGCGGGAAGGAATCTGGAAATATACCGGCGCCGTGCCGGTCATGACCGGCTCCGGAGCGCAGACGTCGACGCGGCGTCAAATCGAGCTGCTGCAAGCCTGGAAGGCGAAGTTTCTGATCGGCTTCCCCGCCTATCTGCGGCATATGGGTTTGGTGGCGCGCGATGAGCTCGGCATCGATCCGCGCACGCTCGGCGTCAAAGCCCTGATCCTGCATCTCGGTCTGGAGGATCGCGACGCCCTCGAAAAACTGTGGGGCGCCGACGTGTTCGACACTTACGGCTGCAATGAATGCGGCACCATGGCCTGCGAATGCAGCCACAAATCGGGGATGCACCTGTTCGAAGACGCCTTCGTCATGGAAGTGAACGATTTGGAGACTTTAAAGCCAAAGCCTCCCGGCGAACGCGGAGTTATATTTATCACCACGCTGTTCAAGCATGCGGCGCCGATGATCCGCTACAATATGAACGACGTGACGTCCTGGGCGCCAAGCGCCTGCGCCTGCGGCACGCATCAGCGCAGCATCACCAAGATATTCGGCCGCAGCGACAACATGGTGAAGTTGCGCGGCGTGAACGTTTTCCCCGAGGCCATCGGCGGCATTGTCTCGGCGAACCCGCGCTGCAACGGCGAGTATGTCTGCGTGCTCGAAGGGGCGCCCGGCGGCCGCGAAGACATGACCGTCATGGTTGAAGCGCGGGACAACTCGGTGTTGAAGCCGGCGCTCGAAGGCGAATTGGCGCTGCGGTTGAAGGAATCGCTTGGCGTCAAGGTCAGAGTGCAGATGGTCGGCGGCGGCGAACTCGACCACCTCACCGGCCTGTCGCAAACCTCGAAAATAAAACGCCTGATCGACAAACGCGCGTAAGATCTCTGAGCTCATGGTCCAGCGGGTTAATAACAATGAAGATTTTCGACTGTCATTCGCACTGGGGCACCAAGCGCGGCTATATTTTTCGTACCGAAGAGCAACTCGCCCAACAGGAAAAAATCTGGCAAACCGAGGTGACTTTTTTCTCCGACGCGGAAATGGTCGACTATTTCCGCAAGAACGCCGCCAGAGTCATCCTCGACCTCTCATTCACCAAATTCCTGCCGATCGGCGAGATACGCGAGCATCACGATTACGCCTTCGCCGTGCAGCGGGCCAACCCGGACGTCATCTTCGGGCATTGGCTGCAATTCCAGCCGCACCGCGCGCTCGAGTCGATCCGCGAATTCGATCGCGCCCTGGCGGCGAACGCCGGCTTCGTCGGGCTTTGTGTCAACGGTCAGGTGACCAAAGTGCCGGCAAGCGATCCGCTGTGGGAGCCGTTTTATCAGCTCGCCATCGAAGCCGACCGGCCGATCATGATCCTGACCGGGCTCACCGGCATCGGTCAGGGATTGCCCGGCGGCGAGGGCTACCAACTCGACCACGGCCATCCCCGCCACATCGATGCCGTTGCGGCACGCTTCCCGCAGCTCAGAATTCTGGCGGCGCGGCCGGCCTATCCGTGGCAAGACGAAATGCTGGCGATCTTGGCGCACAAGCCGAACGTCACCTACGAACTGCACGGCTGGGGCCCTAAACAATATTCACCGGCGCTGAAGAAGGCCATCGCCGGACGCTTGCAGAATCGCATTCTATTCGGCTGCGACTTTCCCGTGCTGCGCTATGAGAAGCTCGTCGCAGACTGGCGCGCGGAGGGATATTCCCCCGAAGTGCTCGACAAGGTCTTGTACCGCAATGCCGAGTCTTATTTCGCCGCCGCTTCGTCCTGAGATGCATTCCATAGACGCTCGCACGCCGCTTCGAACAATCGAGAGAAAAGCAGTCATGAAGTCCCTGCCATTCTGCGTCGCGGCCTGCGTCACCGTCGCCCTGGCGTGTTCATGCTCTGGTGCCGGCGCGCAGGATGCAAAATATCCGGCCCGCAGAATCGATCTCGTGGTGCCGTTCCCGGCCGGCGGCGCCACCGATGTCATTGCCCGGCTCGCCGCTCAGCTGGTTTTCGAGAAGACCGGGCAGCCGGTGATCGTGCAAAATAAAGCCGGCGCCACCGGCGAGGTGGGCTCGGAATATGTGTCGCGCGCCGATCCCGACGGCTACACGCTTTTGGTTGCCACCGCCTCGACGCACGCCGTGCTGCCAGCCTACCACAAACTGCCCTACGACACCGTGACGAGTTTCGAAGAAGCGACGCTCCTGGCCACATTTCCCAATATGCTGGTCGTCAATCCCGACAAGGTCTCGGCGAAAACCGTGGGCGAGTTGATCGCGCTGCTTAAAAGCAAGCCCGGGCAGATGAATTTCGGCAGCTCCGGCAGCGGCGGCTCGGTGCATTTCGCCGGCGAGCTGTTCAAATACATGACCGAGACCGACATGGTTCACGTGCCGTATCGCGGCAGCGCGCCGGCGCTTAACGATCTGCTGGCCGGCAGCGTCGATATGACATTCGACAACATGACGACGGTGTGGCCCTTCGTACAACAGGGCAAGCTCCGCGCTCTCGGTGTCGCTAGCCTGCAGCGGACGCCGCTGGCGCCGGATATTCCGGCAATCGCGGAGACGGTTCCGGGTTATGAGGCACTCTCCTGGGTCGGCGTCGTCGCACCGGCCGGGACGCCGCCCGCGATTGTGGATCGGATTTCCGCACTGTTCGGCGAGGCCGTGCGCGCCCCGCAGGTGGAGAACCGGTTGAAAGAGCTCGGCGGCACCTCCGCGTCGGATACACCGGCGGAATTCAGAAAATTCCTGACCGACGATCGCGCGAAATGGGAAAAACTGGCCGACGCGGCAAACCTGCACGAGAAAGAATGAATACCCGGTCGGCGCTTTGCCGCCGGCGATCGCACCCAAGGTAGCCATGACCCGCATACTCGTCGGCGCTCTTCACCTCGCCGCTTACCTGCTTCTGCTGCCCTTGGCGGCCGCGTCCGCACAGAATGCCGCGGTTCCCAAATCGGTCGGTGTTTTGGCCTTGAGCAGGGCAGACTCCATCGATGCAATGTTCGATGCCCTTCGCGGGTTCGGTTGGGTCGATGGCAAGACCATTCAAATCGTGTTTCCTGAAGCGTCGCCGGACCCGGCGAAGCTCGAAGCCAATATGCAGGAGCTGCTCGCCGCCAAGGTCGATATCGTAGTGGCGCAGACCAAGCTCGCCATCCAGATCGCGGCGAGCGCGACAAGCACGGTACCCGTCGTGATGGGCGCGTTCGACGGCGATCCGGTCGCCGCAGGACTGGTGCAAAGCGTCCAGCATCCCGGCGCCAACATCACGGGAAGCTATTATAACGTCATGGCTGCCGGTCGCGAACGTGTCGCGCTCCTCGGCGAACTTATTCCCGGTATGGCTCGCATCGGCATCGTGATGAATCCGGCGAGTACGCCGTCGATGACATTGGCAGACGATATGGCTGTGGCGTCACGAGAACGCGGCTTTCAGGTCACGCTTATCCCCGTACGCGGCGGCAACGACGTCGACCGGGCGTTCGCCGCCGCGAAGGAGCAAGGCGTCGACGGTATCACCACAGTGGCGGGCGCCGAGATTTTTGCCATCCGCAGGGAGATCGTCGCCGCACAAGACAAATATCGAATCCCGGCGGTTACCAGTTCGGTCGGCTATGCCGAGATGGGCGGCCTCGCCAAGCTCAATCCCGATATCCCGCTGTTGTGGCGAAAAATGGCGCCGACGATCGATCGATTGCTCCGAGGCAGTGCGAAGGCGAGCGATCTGCCGTTGATCACGATCGATAGTTCCGAGCTGGAAATCAACCTGCGCACGGCGCAGACGCTGGGCGTGACGGTCCCGGAGGATGTGAAGCGCCGGGCCGTCAGATTATTCCAATGACACGCCCTCGCGGCGGCTGCCGCTGCGCGAGCAATGAAACGGCGCGACCGAAGCCGCGCCGTCTTTAGTGGAATGCGGCGATCCTAGAAAATCTTGATCGCGCTTTGCCGAGCCGCGCGACGTCGTCGGCCATATAGGCGTCGAACGCGTCATGCGCCGAACGGTCTGATGCTTTCGGCGACAGAATCGGCGACATGTTCCTTGGTAATGACGCCGACGATCTCCGACGGCCGCCAGCGCCCGCCGGTTTTGGTCACGACCGCCATGCTTGAGGCATGGCGGGCCATGCGTTGCACGATGTCGAAGACGATGTCGTTCTCTCGCGCCAGCGTAAAATTGCGCTGCGCCACGTCGCCCATGCGGACGCCCCCATAAGCGGCCTCGACTCCGCGCCGCAGAGCGGCATTGACGCGAACGGTGCCGGCGATGCGATTGCCCCGCGTCACCACCACGTGTTTCATGCCGCCGGCTTCGCCATGCTGGCGCAGAAACGCATCGAAATCGGCATCCGACGGCACGAGCGACACATCGCGTTCCATGACGTCGCCGGCGCGGCGGATCAGGAACATGTTGGCGTGCAACGCCTTCGGCACCATGTGGCCGCGGCCGACGAGCTTGATGGTGTAGATATTTTCCGGCGACAGCAGGCGCCGCACGCCGATGGCGAGCGCCACCGCGACGATGCTGGGCATCACCAGGTCGTAGTCGCGTGTCATCTCGAAGATCATGGTGACGGCCGTCATGGCGGCGCCAGTGCCGCCGCCGACCATCGCCGCCATGCCGATAATCGCGCAGGCCGATATGCCCATGCCTTCGACCGGGTGGACGGCATTGACCAAGGCGCCAAATGCGCCGCCAACCGTTGCGCCCATGAACAGCGACGGCGAGAACACGCCCCCCGAGGCGCCGGAGCCGAGGCTTGTCGAGGTGGCGAGAAGCTTGGCGAGGAAGAGCAGCCCCAGCAAGGCCGGCATGGCAAGCGTGCCGGACAGTATCCCTTGAATGGTCGAATAGCCGACGCCCTCGACGTAGTAATGCCCGGCCGTTTCGAACAGCGTGTAGATCAATACGCCGATCAGCAGCATGCCGCAGGCATGCCGGAAATAGGGGTTCTTGATGTGCTCGAAAACCGCTTCGGCCAGGCTGAGGCCGCGAATGAACGCGGTCGCGGTCAGTCCGATAATGGCGCCGAGCAGAACATAGAGCAGCAATGCGATCAGCGTGGCTGGTTGTTGCGACGTCAGCATCGCGGCCGGAATCTCGAACGCCGGATGGATGCCGAAGAACATGCGTCCGACGAAGGTCGCGGTCCCGGTTGCCAAGGCGACCGGCAGGAACGTCCGCGCGCTTATTTCCGGCAGCATCAGTTCGATTGCGAACATCACGCCACCAATCGGCGTGTTGAAGGTCGCCGCAATCCCGGCGCCGGCCCCGGCCGCCACCAGTGTGATGCGCTGCCAGGGTGCCACCGGAAGGATTTGGCCGAGCGATGAGCCTAGCGCCGCGCCGATCTGGATGATGGGGCCTTCCCGTCCAACCGCGGCGCCGGTTCCAATCGACAGCGCGGAAGCGAGCGACTTGATCAAGGCGACGATCGGCCGGATCACGCCGTCCTTGTAATAGATCGCGTCCATGACCTCGGGCACGCCGTGGCCGCGAGCCTCCGGCGCGAAATTGGTGATGAGGAAGGTGACCACCATGCCGCCCAGCACGGGAACCAGAATAATAAACGGGCCCCAGGGACCGGGCGGCGTGAATACGCTCGAGTCGTAGTTAGTCGAAAACGTGCCCAAGAAGGCGATGTTGTGAATGAGCCCGATCAGCGCCCGAAACAGCACCGCGCCGGCCCCGGTGATGAGGCCCACCACGACGGCGAGCAGCGATAAACGGACGAGACCGATGCGGAGCGGACGCTTGAGCTTCATGGTTTCCTGTTACGGCGATCCGCGAAGTCGGGCAACCGCTTTTGCGCCTGCGACATTCGCAACGCGTGGCGGCGTTACGGCTTGTCGCCGATGCCTTGGATCAGCGGCGCGAGCCGCGCCACGTCGTCGGCCATATAGCTGTCGAAGGCGTCGAGGGTTTTCACCTCCAAGCCGATGCCCTGCGATTTGATCTTCTGCTGCAGGTCGGTATCCTGGCTCGCTGTGGCGATGGCGTCCGCGAGTTTTTGCAGCACCGGCCTTGGCGTCTTCGCCGGCGCCAGGATGCCGTACCAGGTGGCATAGCGGTAATCGACCCCTTGCGAGATCGCCGTCGGGATTTTGACCGGATCGGTGATGGGCGCGTCGGCGCCGACCGCGAGCGCCCGCAGATTGCCGCTCTGCAGCTGCGACAGCACAAAGGCCAGCGGGTCGAACGAGGCCTGGATGCTGCCGCCCATCATGTCGGAAATGATGCCGGAACTCACCGTATAGGGCACGTGCACCAGGTCGATTTTGGTCTGCGCAGCGAAATAGGCGCCGGCGAGATGGGTCGAGGTTCCGATGCCGGCAGAGCCGTAATTGAGCTTCCCGGGCTTCGCCTTGGCGAGAGCGATGAACTCTTTCAGATTGGTTACGCCGAGCGAAGGCGGCACGACCAGAATCGCCGGCGCCGTGCCGACGATGGCGACGCCCGCAAAGTCGCGCACCGGATCGAACGGCAGATTCTTGTTGAGGAATTTCAGGATCTCGTGCGCGGAATTGACGAAAATCAGCGTATAGCCGTCGGCCGGCGCGTGCGCCACGGATTCGGCCGCGATAGCGCCGCCGGCGCCGGCCTTGTTGATCACGACGATCTGCTGGCCGAGCAATTTGCCGAGCTTATCGGCATAGAGCCGCGCCAGGATGTCGATCGTCGTCCCCGGCGTGAGCGGCACGACGAGCGAGATCACGCGCGACGGGAACTGGTCCTCCGCGCGAACCGGCGCGGTCCACCAGGCAAGCGCCAGCAGCGCGGCCGCAATCGACGCTTTCAGCTTCATCGGGCTTTCCCTGGTCGGTTGTTTCAAACCAGCGCCACGGCGCGGATCGGCGAGGCTTCCGCGCCAATGAGCTTGAGCGGCAGACCGATCAGCGTGCAGCGCTCCTTGCCGATGCGGTCGAGATTTTTCAGGTACGGCATGGTGATCACGCCATGTTCACTCAACGTACGCGAATTATGGAACACGCGCGGTGCATTTGGCTCGTCATTGCCGTGATAGAAATCGTAGCCGACGATGACGACGCCCTTGTCGATGCACCACATCGTGGCGCCGATGGTGAGGTAAGGCGAATCCTTCATCCACTTCTCCGAACCGCCGTCGTAGCTGTTGTTGTGATCGGTGCGCAGCAGCAACCGGTCGCCTTGCTTGATATGGGCGCCGACGCGTTGCTGCAGGTCGTGTTCGGTGATCGCTTGCGACGGCATTTTGTCGCGCAGATCGGCGATGATGGCGTCGCCGATGAACAGATCGAGCGGCAATTGATGAATCTGCGTGCCGCCGCGCACATTGTGCTCGGGCGCGTCGACGTGGCTGCCGGCATGCAGCCGCATGTGGACACCGCGGACGATCTGGCCGGCTCCCCCCGGCGCGTCATGCTCCTTGATGACCTCCATGGCGAACTGCATGTCCTTCTTGAAGCCTGCCGGCGTGCGCATGGCGAAATTCTTCGGATCGAGTTCGAGACTGATGTCGACGATGGTCGCATGGGGCGGCAGCATGGCGGGTTCCTCGCATTCCGGCTTGGCGATAACGAAAACGGCGCGGCCGAAGCCGCGCCGTTGTTATTTTGGCCGATAAAGCCGCTTATTGGAACAGCTTCATCGCATTTTGCAGCGTCTGGATCACGCCCCACGCCAGGGGGATGCCGACAAAGCCCCAGGCGAGGATGAGTTGCAGCGTGTTCGAGCCCTGATTTTCGTTTGCCATGGTTTTCTCCTCAGGCCAATTCTGTTCAGGCGCCTGCCGGTTCGCCGGCGGCGTCGACGTCCATTTGCGCCCTGACGGCGTCGTGATCGGGTTTCATGTGGAAGCGGTGATGCACCGCCTTGATCATGAAATTGCAGATGAAGCCGATCACCAGCAACGCCGCCATGACATACATGGTGACATTGTAGGCCTGCGCCTTCGGCACGCCGCTATCGATCTGATACTGGCGGATGTAGTTCACCAGCACCGGACCGAACACGCCGGCCGCCGACCAGGCCGTGATCAGCCAGCCGTGGATGGCGCCGACATAGCGCGTGCCGAACATGTCTTTCAGATAGGCCGGCACAGTGGCGAAGCCGCCGCCATACATGCTCATGATGACGACAAAGCAGAGCACGAACAGCGTGACGCTGCCGATTGAGCCGGTGTGCGGCACGAGGCAGTACAGCACCGTGCCGATGGCGAAGAAGCAGAAATAAGTGTTCTTGCGCCCGATATAATCCGAGGTCGAAGCCCAGAAAAAGCGGCCCACCATGTTGAACAGGCTGAGCAGTCCAACGAAGCCGGCGGCCGCGACCACCGAAACCTTCCCCGGGAACATTTCCTGGCTCATTGCCGAAGCCTGTCCGAGCACGCCGATGCCGGCGGTCACGTTGAGGCAGAGCACCCACCAGATCAGCCAGAACTGCGGCGTCTTGATCGCGTCATAGACGTAGACGTCGTTCTTGGTGATCAGCTTCTGCTCGACGACCGGCGGCGTATAGCCTTCCGGCTTCCAGCCCGGCGCCGGCACTCGCACGATCGCGGCGCCGACCATCATGAAGATGAAGTAGATGATGCCGAGCACGACGAAGGCTTCGGCGACGCCGACATGGGTCGGTGTCGAGAACCTCGCCATCAGCCAGACCGAGAGCGGCGAGGCAATGAAGGCGGCGCCGCCGAAGCCCATGATGGCCATGCCGGTCGCCATGCCGGGACGATCCGGGAACCATTTGATGAGCGTCGAAACCGGCGAGATATAACCGAGGCCGAGGCCGCAGCCGCCCAGCACGCCGTAACCCAGATAAACGATCCAGAGATTGTGCAGAGAAACGCCGAGCGCGGACACCAGGAAGCCGCCGCCGAAGCAGCAGCCTGCGGCGAACATGGCTTGGCGCGGACCGCCTTCCTCGACCCAGCGGCCGCAGGTGGCCGCAGAGACACCGAGCACGAAGATGGCGATGGAGAAAATCCATCCCAGCTCGGTCAGCTTCCAGTCGTCCGGCGTCGATTGGGTGATGCCGAGCAACTTGGACATCGGCAGATTGAAGACGCTGAAAGCGTAGGCCTGGCCGATGCAAAGATGGATGCACAGTGCCGCCGGCGGCACCATCCACCGGCTGAAGCCGGGCTTGGCGATCGTGTGGCTACGATCGAGAATGGGCAGTAATGCCATCGCGTGTCCTCCCTTGAGTTTCCCCCGAGTCGCCTGTTTCCGCTCGACTGCTACAAGCAGCGTCCCGGCTTTGCGGGACTCGATTCGGAAACGACGCTTCTTGTGACACTGAAAATCCTATAGCCGGGTCGGAATAGCAAGCACGACCATCGTAGGCTGGCTCGCGGCGTGGCCCGATCAAAATCCAGGTGGCGAGCGGACTTCGCGCCGCGCGCCGTTGAAAGCATCCGCTGAAGCGTCCCTCGGGGCCGCAGCCGATTTAACCGAAATATAGTTATATTTCAATGGTTTATTATAAATTCTCGTATAAGTTGACCGCGACTCAATTCCGCCCTGACGCGGCTTACTTTTCTGCACTGGATGCTGCTCACGCTTTGTCGCAGCGGCGCAATTCTTCAGCGATGAATAGTGCGCCGAAGTGCTGTGAGGCCAAGTGTCGCGCCGAGGCGCACAGTCGTACTCACCATCGAGTATCGGTTGCTCCGTTGCAGGGTCGGGACGGTAGAAATCTCTCGCGGACGCGCGATCCGAACAATAATCCTCTATTGATTATCGGCCGTGGTCCTTGTTTAGCTCTGTTTCAACTTGCATTTCTTGGCTTTACAAGGTGACCGATGAGCTTGACCGAGCCGCCGCCAACATTGCCGCCTGACGGGCGCGGGAAACCCGGCCGACGCCGGTCGCCGCGCACGCCGAAAGGCCGTCAGGTCGATCCCCAGGCGGCCGCCGACATCGAAGCGCTGCTGACCGACCGTTCGCGCCGGCGCGATCTGTTGATCGAGCACCTGCATCTGATCCAGGACCATTACGGCCATATATCGAGTGCGCATCTGGCAGCCCTCGCCGCGGAAATGAAGCTCGCGCAGACCGAAGTCTACGAGGTCGCGACTTTCTACGCGCATTTCGACGTGGTGAAGGAAGGCGAGACGCCGCCGCCGCCGGTCACCGTGCGGGTCTGCGATTCATTGTCTTGTGCCATGGCGGGCGCCGAACATCTGCTCGGGGAATTGCCGAAGAAGCTTGGCGCAAATGTGCGCGTCGTACGTGCGCCCTGCATGGGCGCCTGCGATCACGCGCCGGTCTGCGCGGTCGGGCACAACCAAGTGATGCAAGCCGATCTGACCAAGGTGGTCACGGCAGCGAAAGCCCCCGCCCACGCGGACGTCTACCCCACGCCTGCGGATTTCGATGCCTATACACATGACGGCGGCTACGAATTGCTCAAAGCCTGTATCGGTGGCAGCCGCACGCGCGACGACCTCATCAAAACCGTCAGCGATGCCGGACTGCGCGGGCTCGGTGGCGCCGGCTTTCCGACCGGCCGCAAATGGTCGCTGGTGCGCGCGGAGCCCGCGCCCCGGCTGTTCGCGGTCAATGCCGACGAGGGTGAGCCGGGCACGTTCAAGGATCGCTATTATCTCGAACGCGATCCGCACCGCTTCATCGAGGGCATGCTGATCGCGGCCTGGATCGTCGAGGCCGCCGATACTTATCTCTATATCCGCGACGAATATCCGGAGGTGCGGCTTCTGCTCGCCGACGAGATCGCCAAAATCGAAGCGGCTGGGCTGTCGAGCCACACCAAGATTCATCTGCGCCGCGGCGCCGGCGCTTATATCTGCGGCGAAGAATCGGCGATGATCGAATCGATCGAAGGCAAGCGCGGCCTGCCGCGGCATCGTCCGCCCTACCTCGCCCAAGTCGGCCTGTTCGGCCGGCCGACACTCGAGCAGAATGTCGAGACGCTTTATTGGATCCGCGACATCGTCGAGAAGGGCGCCGGCTGGGTCACCGCGCAGGGCCGGCACGAGCGCAAAGGCTTTCGCAGCTTCTCGGTGTCGGGACGGGTCAAAAATCCGGGCGTCATACTCGCGCCGGCCGGCGTCACCGCGCGCGAATTGATCGAGGAGTTCTGCGGCGGCATGGCGGACGGCCACACCTTCAAGGCCTATCTGCCGGGCGGCGCATCGGGCGGCATCCTGCCGGCCGCGATGGCCGACATCCCGCTCGATTTCGGCACGCTGGAAAAATACGGCTGCTTCGTAGGCTCCCACGCGGTTGTGATTCTGTCCGACAAGGACGACATGAAGGCCGTGGCGCTCAATCTGATCAGGTTCTTCGAGGATGAGAGCTGCGGCCAGTGCACGCCGTGCCGGGTCGGCACCGAGAAGGCGGCCGAACTCATGGCCAAAGGGCCGTGGGACCCGGCGCTGCTTGAGGAACTATCGGCTTTGATGCGCGACGCCTCGATCTGCGGCCTCGGCCAGGCGGCGCCCAACCCGCTCCTTTCTGTGCTAAAATACTTCCCGGATGAACTGAAGACGCCGCTGGGACATTGGTGAGATACGCGCCATGAGCGATAGCAACGGACAAAAACCAGCGGGCCAAAACCCAGTGGGTTACGGCCACGACAGGAAGGGTGCCGCCGGCGGCGCCAATTACGGCGACGGCAAACCGGGTGTGGCCCACACGGCACCGGCCGATAAGACCGCGGCCAAAGGCGAAGCGCCCGCGGGCAAGACCTTCACCATCGACGACCGCGAGATCGACATCCGCGAGGGCGAGACGATTTTCCGCGCCGCGCGCCGGCTCGGCATCAAGCTGCCGCATTTGTGCTACACGCCGAAACCCGGCTACCGGCCCGACGGCAATTGCCGCGTCTGCATGGTCGAGATCGAGGGCGAGCGGGTGCTGGCGGCAAGCTGCATCCGCACTCCGGCGCCCGGCATGAAGGTCAAGACCCAGACCGATCGCGCCAAGACCGCGCGCAAAATGGTCGCCGAGCTGCTGGTCACCGACCAGCCGGCGATGGAGGTGGCGCACGATCCGGATTCCGAGCTTTGGAAGACCGTGACGCGGCTCAAAATCGAGCCCGGCCGTTTTCCGAAGCGGAAACCCGCCGAGGTGCCGGCGCCGGACCGCAGCCATGTCGCCATGGCGGTCAATCTCGACGCCTGCATCCAGTGCAATCTCTGCGTCCGCGCCTGCCGCGAGGTCCAGGTCAACGATGTCATCGGCATGGCCGGCCGCGGCCATCTCGAAAAGATCGTGTTCGATTTCGACGATCCGATGGGCGCCTCGACCTGCGTCGCCTGCGGCGAATGCGTGCAGGCCTGTCCGACCGGCGCGCTGATGCCGGCCACCATGGTGGACGAGAACAACGTCTATAAAGGCAAGCCCGACCGCACCGTCGACAGCGTCTGTCCCTATTGCGGCGTCGGCTGCCAGCTCACCTATCAGATCAAGGACGACAAGATCGTCGCGGTCACCGGCAAGAACGGCCCGGCCAATCAGAACAGGCTCTGCGTCAAAGGCCGCTTCGGCTTCGACTATGTCGACCATCCGCAGCGGCTCTTAAAGCCGATGATCCGCAAGGATGGCGTGCCGAAAGTGCCGCACGAATTTATCGACCCCTCCAATCCGTGGACGCATTTCCGCGAGGCGACCTGGGAGGAGGCGCTCGACCGCGCCGCCTCGGGGCTGAAGAAAATCCGCGACCGCGACGGGCCGAACGCGCTCGCCGGTTTCGGCTCGGCCAAAGGCTCCAACGAAGAAGCCTATCTGTTCCAGAAACTTGTGCGCACCGGTTTCGGCACCAACAATGTCGATCACTGCACCCGGCTGTGCCACGCCTCGTCGGTGGCGGCGCTGCTCGAAGGCGTCGGCTCGGCGGCGGTGACCGCGACCTTCAACGAGTGCAAGAATTCCGATCTCATCATCGTGATCGGCGCCAATCCGACCGAGAATCATCCGGTCGCCGCGACCTTTTTCAAGCAGGCGGCCAAGCGCGGCTCGAAGCTCGTGGTGATGGATCCGCGCGGCCAGGCGCTCAAGCGTCATGCCTGGCGCATGCTGCAATTCAAGAACGGCGCCGACGTGGCGATGCTCAACGCCATGCTCAACGTCATCATCACCGAGAAGCTCTACGACCAGCAATATATCCAGACCTATGTCGAAGGTTTCGACGCCTGGAAGGAAAACGTCAAAGACTTCACGCCCGAAGAGATGGCGCCGATTTGCGGCGTCCCGGCCGACACGCTGCGCGAGGTCGCGCGCGCCTATGCGCGCGCCGAAAGCGCCATCATTTTCTGGGGCATGGGCGTGTCGCAGCACACCCACGGCACCGACAATGCGCGCTGCCTGATCGCGCTGTCGCTGATCACCGGCCAGATCGGACGGCCCGGCACGGGGCTGCATCCGCTGCGCGGCCAGAACAATGTGCAGGGCGCTTCCGATGCCGGCCTGATCCCGATGTTTTTCCCCGACTACAGGTCGGTGGAGAACCCCGAGATCCGCGCCGAATACGAGAAGGCCTGGGGCGTCAAGCTCGATCCCAAGCGCGGCAAGACCGTGGTCGAGATCATGACCGCGGTCCATCATGACGAGATCAAGGGCATGTATATCGAGGGCGAGAATCCGGCGATGTCGGATCCCGACCTCAATCATGCGCGCCAGGCGCTGGCGCATCTCGAGCATCTCGTGGTGCAGGACCTCTTCCTCACCGAGACCGCCGTCTATGCCGACGTCGTGTTGCCGGCGTCGGCCTGGCCGGAGAAGGACGGCACCGTCACCAATACCAATCGGCAGGTGCAGATGGGCCGCCAAGCGCTGCCATTGCCGGGCGACACGCGGCACGATCTGTGGATCATCCAGGAGATCGCCAACCGCATGGGCTGCGGCTGGACCTACAAGCATGTCAGCGAAGTGTTCACCGAGATGGCCTCGATGATGCCGGCGCTCGCCAATATTTCCTGGGAGCGCGTCGACCGCGAATATTCCGTCACCTATCCGACCGACGCGCCCGATCAGCCGGGCCATGATGTCGTGTTCGACAAAGGCTTTCCGCGGCCGGGCGGTTTCGCCAAGCTCGTCGCCACCAAACTCCAGCCGCCCGACGAAGTGCCGGACGAGGAGTTTCCCTTCATCCTCACCACCGGGCGCCAACTCGAGCATTGGCACACCGGCGCCATGACGCGGCGCGCGACCACGCTCGATGCGCTCGAGCCCTCGGCGGTGGCCTCGGTGTCGCGCGGCACCATTGCCAAACTCGGCATCCGGCCGGGCGATCCGATCCGGGTCGCGACGCGGCGCGGCGCGGTGGAGCTTTCCTCGCGCCAGGACGACGGCATTCCGGACGGCGTGGTGTTCATTCCGTTCGCCTATGTGGAGGCGGCGGCGAATCTCTTGACCAATCCGAAGCTCGACCCATTCGGCAAAATTCCGGAATTCAAATTCTGCGCCGCGCGCGTCGAGGCGGTCGACCCGGCGACGCGGGTCGCGGCGGAGTGATTGCGGCGCGGTAGTCAGCGATCGATAATCGGAGCAATATTGTAATTTGTTCCGAGGACTGATTGCCGAGTACCGATGTCTGAAATCGATCCGCACGACGAGATCGAGCGCCTCGAAGCGAAAATCGAGGATCTCGCGGCCCGCGTCGAGAACTGCCGCAAATTCATGCTTGCGTCACGCATCGCCATCACCGGCGGCGCAGTCGTCCTCGCCGCCCTGTTGTTCGGCGTTATCCGGTTCGATCCGACCATGATGGCCGGTGCCGCGGCCGCGCTGTTGGGCGGCATCGTTTTATTTGGGTCGAACAGCAGCACCGCGAAAGAAGCTGCCGAAGAGCTGGCCGCCACCGAAGCCGCGCGGGCGGACCTCATCGCGCAACTCGATCTCCATCTCGTCGCTGAACGGCCGACCCTGCACTGATCAATAAGGTCGCTAAGGGTTACGACTTCACTTCGTCCTTGAAATAGGCCTCGACCGGTCCGGTGAGCTTGATGGTCAGCGGATTGCCGTAACGGTCTTTGCTCTTGCCGGCCTCGACGCGGATCCAGCCCTCGCTGATGGAGTATTCTGAGACATTGGTCTTCTCGATGCCTTTGAAACGTATGCCGACGTCGCGCCTGAGCACATCTTCGTCGTAATACGGGCTCTTCGGATCGATCGACAGGCGGTCGGGTGGAACATCAGCCATCGAGAACACTTTCCTTCGGTTCTGCCATTAGAGCATGATGCCGAAAAGCGGAAGCCGGTTTTCGAAAAAGATCATGCTTAAACGAAAGCCTAGACCTTGATCCGATTCGATTGAATTGGATCGAGGTCTTGTGAATCGGATCAAGGTCCAGGCGGCCATTACCTATGAAACTCCGATGCAAATAACAATGCAATCTTAAGCATCCCGGACGGTTTGTCCCCTCACGTACCCGTATTTTGATCCGCCTCAATGCCCAGGAACGCCGCTCGCGCGTTGTTTATGAGACAAAATCCGCCGACGGAGTTCGGCGATCCGAATGCAACTTGGAACCCGGCCGCACCATGACGATGAATTTTCTCTCGTCCCCGATGGTGAATATCCGACGGTTCGTGCCGTGCATTTTAGCCGGCGCCGTCGGTATCGGCGTGTCAGTCATGGCCGCCGGCCTGACGGCGAATCGGGAAAGCCGGAGCGCCGAACAGCAATTTAATGCGACCGCCGAAAACAATTTCATGATCTTGCAGAATGGCGTCAATGAATATGTAAACAAGCTGCGCGCCGTGCGCGCCTTCTTCGACAGTTCAGAGGCGCCGGTATCGCGCAACGCATTCGAGACATTCACGCGGCCGCTCCTGGTCGAAAATGCCGCCATCTCGACGCTGTCATGGGTGCCGCGCGTGCTCAATTCCGAGCGTGCCGAGTTTGAGCGCGAGGGGGTGCAGCAAGGCATTCCAGATTATCACATCAAGATGATGGCCGCGGACGGGAAGATGTCGCTGTCTCCCGAGCGCAGCGAATACTATCCGATATTATACGCAACATTGCCGAAAACCTTTCCCCTTTACGGTCTTGATCTGCGCTCGGAACCGCCGACGCTGCTGGAAATGGAGCACGCCCGCGACCAAGATCGGTTGGGCATTTCCGGGGTGCGTGTGCTTGTCAGTTCCGGAGGCGAACGGAGCGGCTTTCTGTTCTCTCTCCCCGTCTACAGCCACGGATCGTTTCCCAATTCGGTCGAGGATCGGCGTCGCAGCCTTGCCGGTTTCGTGCACGGCTCGCTCAGCCCCGGCAAGATGTTCGAAACCATCATCACCGCGAACCAAGTGCCGGAAGGCCTTGATTCCTATTTCTTTACGCTTGACGCGGACTCGACCGCGCTGCCCCTCTACATGAACGGATCGCGCCTGCGCGCGACCCCACTGCAGCCGACAAATCGCGGTTCGCTCGCGGCCGGCTTGCATCTTTCCCGAGACATCACGGCCGACGGACAACCCTGGCTGACGATGGAAATGGTGCCGATGCCGGGCGGCGCCCTGTTGCCTCACGATCGCGCATGGATCGTCTTGATCTTCGGCCTCATCATCACTGGCGCGGTGGTGATCTATATCAACACGTCGCGCCGTCATGCCCGGCGCATGATGCAAGTGAACAGGCAGGTCTCGGATCTGGCGCAAACCGACGCGCTGACGTCGCTCGTCAATCGGCGCGCCTTCATGACACAGCTCGGCGCCGCATTCGCCGCGTGCCGCCGAGGCGCCAAGCCGTTTGCCGTGCTGTATTTCGATCTCGATCATTTCAAGGACGTCAATGACACGCTCGGCCATGCCGTTGGCGATGCGCTGTTGCGGCAAATCGCGGCCCGCGTCGTCGCCTGCGTTCGCGAGAACGACGTCGTTGCCCGGATCGGCGGCGACGAGTTTGCGATTCTGCAGACCGATGCCGAGGATGCAAGCGCAGCGGGCGCGCTCGCCGATAAGATTGCGACCATTCTCGCTGCATCCTACGTGATCGCCGGCAATGAAGTTCATGTTTCGGTCAGTATCGGCATATCGCATTACGAGCCGGACACTGCGGGGCCGGAGGCGATGATGATCCAGGCCGATCTGGCGCTCTATCGCGCCAAGGAGGACGGCCGCAATTGCGTGCGGTTCCACAGCGCCGACCTCGATCGCCAAGTGCGGGAACGCGTTGTCATCGCCGACGACCTGCGCGGCGCTATCGATCGCGGCGAGCTCGAGCTCCATTACCAGCCGCAAGTCGAGCTCAGAACCCGCCGCATCGTCGGGCTCGAGGCGCTGCTGCGCTGGCGGCATAAAACGCGCGGCGATATCCCGCCATCTGTCTTCATCCCGATCGCCGAGCGCAGCGGGCAAATCAACGCGCTGGGGCAATGGGTGCTCGACGCGGCCTGCCGCCAATTGCGGCTGTGGCAGGATCAGGGCATCGCTCCGGAAATCCTCGGCGTCAATTTTTCCGCTTTGCAGTTCAAGGGATCGGCCACGATCGATCGCGACGTCGCCGCGAGCCTCAGCAAATGGAGCATCGCGCCCGAGAAGATCGAGCTTGAATTGACCGAATCCGTGCTGATGGAAATCACCCAGCAGCACAGCGACCGTTTCGAGGATCTGCGCCGGCTCGGCGTGCGGATCGCGATCGACGATTTCGGTACCGGCTATTCGTCGCTCAGCTATCTGGCGAACTATCCGATCAACCGCGTTAAAGTCGCGCAGGAGCTGGTGTTCCGCGTCGATACCGATCACCGCAGCGCGACGGTCGTGCGCGCCGCCATCCGGCTCGCCCATGAGCTCGGCATCGAGATCATCGCCGAAGGCGTCGAGACGGAAGGCCAGGAGAAGTTCTTGTTGTCGGCCGGCTGCGGCCACGCCCAGGGTTATTATTTCAGCAAGCCGGTCGATGCCGCGCACGCCACCGAGTTCCTGCGCGTCGGCAAAATCGAGCCGGGCCGGCCGTCGCTGCGGGTCGTTCAGACCACGGCGGCCTAGAGCCCTATCGGTTCTGATTGAATCAGAACCGGGCTCTAGCATTTTATTTTCGCATGATCTTTTCCGAAAACCGGTTTCCACTTTTCGGGATCACGCTCTAGCGCTGCCGTCCTTTTATTTCATTCGACGGGCGCGATATGGGCGTCCTGGCCGAGCTTGATCATCGCCGCCATGTCGTCGGCGAAGAATTTTCCGTATTGCTCCGGCGGCATCGGGATCGGCGAAACGCCCATGCCGCGAAATCTGATCTGGACGGCGGGATCGCGGAGCACGTTGCCGATCGCGGCATTCAGTCTGTCGATGATGTCGCGCGGCGTGTTGGCAGGCGCCGAGAGACCGCACCAGAACAGATAGGGCTGGATCGTGTAGCCCGCCGGCGCCAGCGCCGGCACGTCGGGCAGATCGGTCAGCCGGAACGGCGTGGTCACCGCGAGCGCCACGATCTTGCCCTGCGCGAGCAAGGGCTTTGCCGGCGGGATCGGCACAAAGTAGAAGTCGACGCGCCCGGCCATCAGATCGCTCAGCGCCTCGACCGGACCGCGATAGGCGACGTGCTGCACGTCAATGTCGGCTGCCAGGCGAAAGCGCTCGCCGGCGAAATAGGAGGCCGAGCCAACGCCGACCGAAGCGAATTTCAGCGTGCCGGGCTTTGCTTTTGCCGCCGCCACGAGGTCGGCCACGGACTTAAAGCCCTTATCGGGTGCCGCCACCAGCACACTCGGCTGACCGCCGAGCATCGCCACCGGCTCGAGATCGCGGAGCGCATCATAGGGCAGCGATTTGTGCAGGATCGCCGCGGCGGTCATGGACGACGAGCTTAAGAGCAAGGTGTAACCGTCCGGAGCGGCGTGCACGACCGCAGCGACCCCCGCCGTGCCGTCGCCGCCGGGTCGGTTCTTGATGACAAAGGGCTGGCCGAAATATTTGCCGACATGGTCGAGCACGACGTCGGCCATCAGATCGTTCGTGGTCCCGGCGACAAAGGGGCTCACCACCTCGATTGACCGTGTGGGCCATTGTTGTGCGAGCCCGGCGGTGGCGGCGAGGCTAGCCGCCACGCCGCCAAGTACCCAGCCCAGAGGCCAAATTGCTCTCATCCCGTTTCCGTCCCGAAATCGACTTGTCCTATCACGATTGCCCGCGCCAAGCCGGCTGGCAAGGCCGAGCTTTTCGTAAGGTCCGCTGTGGGTTACAGTGACACAATGTCTCTTGCCGCCGATCCCGTACCGTTGTCGCCCGTTGCAGGCCCCCGTCACGACTGGTCGCGCCCCGAGGTGCGGGCACTGTTCGACCTGCCGTTCCCGGAACTGATGTTTCGGGCGCAGAGCGTGCACCGGGAGAATTTCGACCCGGCCGAAGTGCAGATCTCGACGCTGTTGTCGATCAAAACCGGCGGCTGTCCGGAGGACTGCGCCTATTGCCCGCAAAGCGCCCATTACGACGCCGGCGTCGATGCCGAAAAGCTGATGGCGACCGAGGCCGTGCTGGCCGAGGCGCGCGCGGCGAAATCGGCCGGCGCCAGCCGCTTCTGCATGGGGGCTGCCTGGCGCTCGCCGAAGGATCGCGATCTCGATGCTGTCTGCGCCATGGTCGAAGGCGTCAAGGCGCTGGGGCTCGAGACCTGCGCCACGCTCGGCATGCTGACCGGCGCGCAGGCGCGGCGGCTCAAAGACTCCGGCCTCGACTTTTACAACCACAATCTCGACACTTCGCCGGAGTTCTACGGCGAGATCATCACCACCCGCATTTATCGGGACAGGCTCGAGACGCTCGATCACGTGCGCGACGCCGGCATTCATGTCTGTTGCGGCGGCATCGTCGGCATGGGCGAGACCCGCGAGGATCGCGTCGGCATGATCGCCACTTTGGCGAGCCTGCCGGTGCATCCGGAATCGGTGCCGATCAACATGCTGGTCAAGGTCGCGGGCACTCCGCTCGGCGGGCAAGCCGCGCTCGATCCGATCGAGTTCGTGCGCAGCATCGCGGTCGCCCGCATCTGCATGCCGCGCTCGGTGGTGCGGCTTTCGGCGGGCCGCGAGGATATGAGCGAGGAGACGCAGGCGCTGTGCTTCCTGGCCGGCGCCAATTCGATCTTTTACGGGCCAAAACTTCTCACCACGCCCAATCCCGGCCGCGATCGCGATCGCGATCTCATGAGCAGACTGGGCTTGAGCCCGATGGAACCCCAATAGGTCGGACATTCATGAAGATTGATCGATACGCCGCACGCTGGACGCAGCGTGCGCTGCTTGCTTGTTTCTGCGCGGTGATCGTCGCCTGCGTCGGGCTGTCGGCGATCGCTCGCGGCGATCCGCCCGACGACATTCTCAGCAGGGACAGCGTACTCCGCGATCCCGAAATTCCGTCGCTTGGCAATCCAAAAGGCGATCTGACCATTGTCGAGTTTTTCGACTATCAATGCCCCTATTGCCGGAAAATGGCGCCCGACCTTGCGAAGCTGACGCAGGAAGACGGCAACATCAGATTGGTCCTCAAGGATTGGCCGGTCTTCGGCGACATTTCGGTTTATGCCGCCAAGCTCGCGCTGGCGTCGAAATACCAAAACAAATACCCGCAGGCGCACCAGGCTTTGATCGAAACGGATAGCAAACTCACGGTGGATGCGGTCAACGACCGGCTCGCCAAGGCCGGCGTCGACGTTGCGGCGGCGACAGCGGACCTGGCGGCGCATCAAAAGACCATCGACGATCTGTTGGCCCGTAACAGCGCGCAAGCGGAGGCCTTCGGGTTTCAGGGCACTCCGGGCTTCATTGTCGGCACGTTTCGGGTGCCCGGCGTTCTGGAGATGAAGGTCTTCAAGCAGGTGATCGCCGATGCGCGCGCGGCGGCGAAGAAGCACAGGATTTAGGTCGCTCGACCGGGGCGGTTCGGATTGCGCCGAACCGCTCCGGCGATGAAGCTTTAGGCGAGGGCTCGCCCTCCAATCAGCCTTCCGGCCGCGTCGCACGCTCAACATGACAGAACGATGACAGCTCGGCATCGCGTCGAGCTGCGCTGTCTCATGAAAATGAGATACTTAAATGATAGGCCAGCTTTGCCGCAACGCTCGAGTCGATTCGCCGCGTAACACGAGTATCAAATGACCGATCACACCGTAAAAGCTTTCGACGCCGATCTTGCCAATCTGCTGCAGAAGATCGCGCACATGGGCGAACTGGTCGAAAGCGAATTTAAGACTGCCGTCGAATCGCTTGTCCGCCGTGACCAGAAGCTGGTGCAGCAAGTGATTGCGCTCGACGAATCCAACGATGCATTGCACCGCGAGATAGAAACGAACGCGATCGCTCTGATCGCGCGGCGGCAGCCGGTCGCCTACGACCTGCGTCTGGTCGTTGCGGTCTGGGAGACGGCGATCGAGCTCAATCACATCGGCGATCTTGCCAGGAGTATCGCGACCCGCAAGAGCGCGCTCGGCATAGAAGTGCCGATGCCGGAGCCGGCGAAAGGCGTGCGCCGCATCGCCCGCGCGGCGCTGCGGCGGCTTCGCGACGCGGTGAACAGCCTTGTCGTCGGCGACGTCGCCAAGGCCGAGGGGCTATGGCGTTCGGATCACGAGATGGACACGCTCTATGGTTCGCTGTGCCGCGAGCTGTTGACATATATGATGGCCGATCCGGCCGCGACGCCGACCGCGATCAATCTGTTGTTCTGCGCCAAAAGCGTCGAGTCGGTCGGCGACCACGTCACCAACATCGCCGATGCGGTGCATTATCTGGTGCAGGGCCGGCGCATCGAGGCGCCGCGGGAAAAGATGCCGCTGCGCAGCGAATTGCCGCTGAATTAGGGGCTGCCGCGCGGACTTCCGTCCGCTGATCGCCGGTCCTATTCGGTAGCCTCCGGCGGGGTCTTCGCATGCCGTTCCGCGGCGTGATGTATATACAAGGATTGACGTGCGGCGCATACGCTGCTAAGGTCCGAACCAACGCAGGAAACTCCCATGCCGCGGACCCGCGCCTTCAAATCCGGTAACAGCCAGGCCATTCGCATCCCGGCGGAACTGGCCTTTGCGGATACGGATATCGATTTGGAAATCACCCGGCTCGGCGACGTCATCACGATTTTCCCGGCGCGCAACACTATGAGCGACGTCGTCGCTGCGCTTCGCCGCATGCCTAAGCCGCGCCAGGTCGAGAAAAGGCAACCGATCGAAGTTCCGGTGCGTCGACGCGATTGAGGGCCAAGCGGGACGTGCCTTACCTCCTCGATACCAATATTGCCATTCATGCCCGCGATGGCACGGATGCGGTTCTCGATAGACTCGCTGAGCATGGCGGCAAGGTTTTGTTGTCGGCGTTGAGCCTCGTCGAACTGCAGCGCGGGCTCTACCGAGATTCCGGCTTGACGGCCATCCGGCAGGCTCGCCTTGAGGTACTGTTGCGCGGTCTGCCCGTCCTGCCGTTCGATGCCGCCGCGGCCCTTGCCTACGGCCGGATCATCGCCCAATGCGGTTGGGCGAGAGGGCGCGATTACGATCGGATGATCGCGGCGCACGCGATCAGCAGTGGCTGCATTCTCGTCACCAACAACGAGGCCGATTTTCGCGACGTTCCGGGTCTGTCGATCGAAAATTGGGTAGTCTAGCAGGAGAAACACCGATGGCGCGGACTGCACCGATCACGCCCGGCGAAATGCTGAGGGAGGAATTTCTGGCCGGGTATGATCTTTCGCAAAACCAGTTGGCGAAAGCGATCGGGATTTCCCCGAACCGGATTGCCGAGATCGTCAACAATCGTCGCCGCATCACGGCGGATACGGCGCTGCGGCTGAGCTTGTATTTCGGCAACAGTCGGGAGTTCTGGCTGAATCTTCAGACCCATTACGATCTGAAGCTGGCGCGGTGAAATCTCAAGCCCGAGGACGCCGAGCGCATCAAGGCGCTGTGGGCGGCGTAACGATCACCGCGAGAAATGTAAGATGGGAAAGTCCAAAGGACCGTATAATCCGGAGTATCCCGCTGGAACGATGGTCAGGATAGCAGCGCGTTTGATTCTGGAAGATTTTGAACATAACTGGAAATATCACAATAAGTTGGACCCCGTGCAATTCGAATACGCCGGGACGATCGCCGAAATCGAGTCAGTGGGTTTCTATCACGGGGGTGATGAGCTTTATAAACTTAAAGGGCTACCCCGGCATTTGGCATGAAGTCTGCTTGGAAGATGTCGCAGGTGAGACGGTTTGAGCGGAGCCAAATCCAATCGGGCGCCACCCAGCCCACCAAGGACTCTACACCCCCGCCGCCCCGCCGTCCGCGCGCGGATCGTGCGCGCCTTCGCAGCTTCCGTTGGGGTGCAGCACCACGGCGCCGGCGTGGCCCATGAGGTCGGCGTAGGGCTCGGCGACGACTTCCACGTCATGGCCGGCATTGGCGAGTTGATCGACCAGATGGCCGTCGAAACGCTGCTCCAAACGTAGCGCCGTCTTCGGCGCGCCCCAGGTGCGGCCGAGCACCCAGCGCGGGCGGTCGATGGCGTCGGCGAGCGGTACCTTGAACTCGACATGGCGCGTGAACACGGCGCTTTGGGTCTGCGGCTGGCCGTCGCCGCCCATGCAGCCATAACCCATGACGCGGCCGTCGTTGAGGACGGCGAGCGCCGGGTTCAGCGTATGGAACGGCAGCCTGCCGGGCGCGAGATAATTGAGCGCGCCGGCTTCGAGCGAAAAGCTTGCGCCGCGGTTTTGCATCAAGACGCCGGTCGCCGGCAGCACGCAGCCGGAGCCGAATTCCCAATAGAGCGATTGGATGTAGGACACGACGAGACCGGAGGTGTCTGCCGCGCCCATCCAGATGGTGTCGCCTGCGCCGGCCGCGACCGGCCAGCGCGCGGCCTTCCTGCGGTCGATCTTCATCGCCTCGCCGGCGATGAAGCGATCCTCGAGTACGCGATCGAGCGAATGGGGTAGGTAATTCGGATCGGTGACGACGCGGTCGCGCATGCGCAGCGCCCGCTTGGTCGCCTCGACCAGACCGTGGATGTGATCGAACCCTTCCGGCTCCTTGACGTTTAACTGGGCAAACAGAGCGAGGATCATCAGCGATACCGCGCCTTGAGTCGGCGCGCCGGTATTGTAGAGCGTGCCCGACGGCAGCGTGACGCGCAGCGGTTCGGCGATTTTGGCCTCGTAGCGCTCCAGATCATGGCGCGTCAGCGGGCTGCCGATGCGTTCGAGATCGGCGGCGATTTCGTTGCCGACATCGCCGCGATAAAAATCATCGAGGCCCGCGTGCGCCAGCTGCGCGAATGTTTCGGCGAGGGCTTCCTGCTTCAAGCGCGCGCCGACCTCGGGTGGTTTGCCGTCGACGAGAAACGCGGCGGCGAAACCCGGCACGTCTTTCAGGCCGTCGAGTTGCTCTCGGGTCAGTCGCGCCTGACTGCGCGTGACCGCATAGCCGTCGCGGGCCTGTGCGGTAGCCGTCGTGAGCAGCACATCGAGCGGCAGTCGTCCGCCGTTGGCTTTCGCCGCTTCGAGCGCCAGGAGCCAGCCGCCGACGGCGCCGGGTACGGTCAGCGCTGCGAGCGGCCCGCGGGTCGGCATGGTCTCGTAGTCGCGATAAAGCTCAGGCTTGACCTGCATGCCCGCGGGACCCGCCGCCATAATGGCGCGCACGCGGCCCGGCGGTTCGCGGATGAGCCAAAAACCGTCGCCGCCGAGATGGTTCATGTGCGGATAAACGGCGGCGATGGACGCCGCCATGGCGACCATGGCCTCGACCGCATTACCGCCTTCGGCGAGAATTTCCCGGCCGGCCTCGACGGTGGCGAAATGCGGCGCGCAGACGACGCCGCGGCGATGGCCGGCGCTGTACAGGTCCATGATTTTTGCTCAGGCCACGGTGGGTGAATCTGTGAAGCCGCGCTTGCGGAGCAGTGCGTCGGCGGTCGGCAAGCGGCCGCGGAAGGCCTTATAGGCCTCGGCGGGATCCTGCGAGCCGCCGGCCGCGTAGATGGTGTCATGCAGCCGCTTCGCGGTGGCGGGATCGAAAATGTCGCCGGTCTCTTCGAAGGCCGCAAAAGCGTCGGCGTCGAGCACTTCGGACCACATATAGCTGTAATAGGCCGAGGCGTAGCCGCCGCCCGAGAACACATGATCGAAATGGGGCGGCCGGTGGCGCATGGCGATCTCGTCCGGCATGCCGATGCGTGACAGTTCCTCTTTCTCGAAGGCGGTCGGATCGAGGTTGCCCGGCGCCGGCAGCGAATGGAAATCGAGATCGACCACCGCGGAGGCGATGTATTCGACGGTGGCAAAGCCCTTGTTGAAGTTGCGCGCGGCGATCAGCCGTTGCAGCAATTCCTCGGGCATCGCTTCGCCGGTGCGGTAGTGACGGGCAAAGCGCCGCAGCACGTCGGGCTGCGACAGCCAATGCTCGTAAAGCTGCGACGGCAATTCGACGAAATCGGTGGCGACGCTGGTGCCGGAAATCCTTGGATAGGTGACGGCGGACAGGAGGCCGTGCAGCGCGTGGCCGAACTCGTGGAATAGCGTCCGGGCGTCCTCGAAGGAGAGCAGCGTCGGCTCGCCGTCGGGCGCCTTGGCGAAATTGCAGACATTGACGATCAGCGGGTGGATGTCGCCCGCAAGCTTTTCCTGATCGCGCAGCGAGGTCATCCAGGCGCCGCTGCGCTTGGAGGCGCGGGCAAAATAGTCGCCGAAGAACAGCCCGACCTTGCGGCCGCCTGCGTCCCGCACCTCCCAGACCCGCACGTCCGGATGCCACACCGGCAGATCGCGACGCTCGGTAAAGCGCAAGCCGAACAGCCGTTGCGCGGTGTCGAACACGGCCTCGACCATGCGGTCGAGGTTGAGAAACGGCTTGATCGCCGCCTCGTCGAAGTCGCACCGGCGTTGCCGGAGCCGGTCCGCGTAATAGCGCCAGTCCCAAGCCTCGAGCTTGAAATTGCCGCCGCCCTCGCGGACGAGCTCCTGCATGGCGTCGCGGTCGGCGAGCGCGC
>JBAPUM010000090.1:0-2481 GCA_049282655.1 Xanthobacteraceae bacterium | reverse complement strand
GCCGCGCCGTAGCGCTTGTACCGCTGTCCAGAGGCCCGCACGATATCTCTTTGGAGACGGCGGGTTCGGCGCGCGTCGAACTGCACAAGCTGAAGCCCGCACCCTACACAGTCGATCGCTCCGAAGCGCTGCCGGCGTTGTCGCGATTCCTGTCCGACAGTGCCGACGCCGAATTGGTCTGGCTGTCCGACTCAGCCGATCTCGGCCATGGCGGCGATTTCGTCAAAGGCCTGGCCGAGGCGGTCGGCCAGCATCAGATAACGATCATTGCCGGCGGCATCGCGGGCGCACGCGCGCTTGCCGCGGTCGACAACGCCGCCGGTGCGCTGACTGTAAAAGTCTTGCGCTCGGCTGCGGATACCGCCGACAGCGGCACGGTGCATGCGCTCGATCTCAAGGGCCTGCCGCTCGGCGAAGCGCCATTCACTTTCAAGGGCGCCGACCGCGAGACCGAGGCTCGCATCGATCTGCCGGTCGAACTCCGCAACGACATTTCGCGGCTCGAAATCTCAGGCGAGCGTTCCGCGGGCGCCGTGCAGCTTCTCGACAAGCGCTGGCGGCGGCGGACGGTCGGCATCGTATCCGGCGCCACCGCGGACGTCGCGGAGCCGCTGTTGTCGTCGAGCTATTACGTGCAGCGCGCGCTCGAGCCCTTCGCCGACGTCCGGCTTACGCAAGGTGAATCGCCGGCCGACGCCGTCGCGCATTTCCTCGATCTCAATTTGCCGATGCTGATCCTGACCGATGTCGGCAATGTCGGCGATGCGCACGATCGGCTGGCGCGTTGGATCGAGGACGGCGGTGTGCTGGTGCGCTTCGCCGGGCCCAGGCTTGCCGCCTCCGACGACGATCTCGTTCCGGTGAAGCTCAGGCGCGGCGGCCGCGTCCTCGGCGGCAGCCTGAGCTGGGACAAGCCGCAACCGCTGACGGCGTTCTCGCGCGAAGGCCCGTTCAACGGCATGCCGGTGCCGGATGATGTCACAGTCAATCGTCAAGTCCTCGCCGAACCCGACGCAACGCTGAGCGAGAATACGTGGGCGACGCTCGCCGACGGCACGCCGCTCGTCACCGCGGCGCGCCGCGGCAAGGGCTTGATCGTGCTGTTCCATGTCACCGGCGACCCGCGGTGGTCCGATCTACCGCTGTCCGGCTCGTTCGTTGAAATGCTCAAGCGCGTGGTCGCGCTGTCAGGCACCACGCCGGCCGCCACCGAGGGCAATACGCAGACCAAGACCGCGCGCGATCTGGTGCCGCCGACCCGGATGCTTGACGGCTTCGGCACTTTCATCGCGCCGCCATCGTCGGCGCGGCCGGTGCCCGCCGACTTTTCCTCGCGCGCGACTGCGGAGCATCCGCCGGGCTTTTATGGCCCGTCGGACAGCCTTTTGGCCGTCAATACGCTTGCCGCCGCCGACCGGCTTTCCCCGCTCGATTTCTCCCCGCTGATCACCGCGAGCCACGACATTTACCGCACCACCGCGCCGCAGGATATGCGCGGGCCTATCTTCCTCGCGGCCCTCGCACTCCTCCTCGTCGACACCATCATTGTGCTGCTGCTCGGTGGCGGCATCCAGCGACTGTTGCCGCGGGCCTCACGCGCGGCCGCGGCATCCGTCATGGTGCTGGCGGTGCTCGCATTGACGCTCGGTCACGCCAGCGCCCAGCAGGAGATCCGCAATCCGGACGTGCCGCAATCGGCGCTCGAAACCAAATTAGCCTACGTCGTCACCGGCGATGCCGATGTCGATGCGATCAGCAAAGCAGGCCTTGCCGGATTGACCTTGTTTCTGGCGCAGCGCACCGCGCTCGAGCCGGGCGATCCGATCGGCCTCGATATCGGCCGCGATGAGCTCGCATTCTACCCACTGATCTATTGGCCGGTCGTCCCCGGCGCGGCGCAGCCGTCCGACCAGGCGCTCAAGCGCATCGACACCTACATGAAAGACGGCGGCACGGTTCTGTTCGATACCCGGGACGCGGTCGTGGCGCCGCCCGGGGCCGGTGGTGAAACGCACAGCCCGGGCATGCTGCAATTGCGCAAGATCCTTTCGTCGCTCGACATTCCCGAGCTCGAGCCAGTGCCGCGCGATCATGTCTTGACCAAGACATTTTATCTGTTGCGCGATTTTCCCGGGCGCTTCGACACCGGCCAGCTGTGGGTCGAAGCGTTGCAGCCGGCGAATGCCGACGAAGAGACCTCGGCGCGGCCGGCGCGCGGCGGCGACGGCGTCTCGTCGATCATCATCACCTCGAACGACTTTGCCGGGGCCTGGGCGACGCGCTCCGACGGCCAGCCGATGCTGCCGATGGTCGGCAATGTAGCGCGGCAGCGCGAACTCGCCTTCCGCGCCGGAGTCAACATCGTGATGTACACGCTGACCGGCAACTACAAGGCGGATCAGGTCCACGTACCGGCGCTGCTCGAACGGCTCGGGCAATAGGAGAGCGGAATTGAACCTCGGTGTTGCGTTCGCTCCTCTC
>JBAPUM010000089.1:0-64627 GCA_049282655.1 Xanthobacteraceae bacterium | reverse complement strand
AGCGCGCGAAGCTGGCGAACGAAAATTTGAGGTGCTGCCAGTCGAACCCGGATTCGGTCTCGCTCGTTTGCCTGAGCCATCGCCCGGCGACGTGTTCCTCGATTTCGAAGGCGATCCCTTTGTCGGCGAATTCGGCCTCGAATATCTGTTCGGCTACCTCTTCGCCAATGAGGGTGGAAAGCTTGAATACAGAGGTACGTGGGCATTTTCGCGCGCCGATGAAAAGAACGCCTTCGAAGAATTTGTCGATTTTGTCATGGCGCGCTGGGAGCAGTTTCCGGGCCTGCATGTTTACCATTATGCGCCTTACGAACCCGCGGCGCTCAAACGCCTTATGGGACGGTATGCAACGCGCGAAGACGAGATCGACCGCATGTTGCGCGCGGGGGTCTTCGTCGATCTCTATCAGATCGTGCGCAGAGGCGTCCGAGCCAGTGTTGAAAACTATTCGATCAAGACGATGGAACCGTTCTACGGCTTTGAGCGCGATACAAGCCTCGCCGATGCGAATATCGCGCTCGCGAACCTCCAGGCAGGTCTGGAATTTAACGACATTCCATCGATCGCAGAGGCCACCAAGGCGACCGTCCTCGGCTATAATAGGGACGATTGCTTTTCCACGGCTCATCTGCGCGATTGGCTGGAAGAACTCCGCACGCGGCTCGTGGCGGCGGGAACGGACGTGCCCCGACCTGTCCCCGGAGACGGCGCGCCAAACGAAAAGATCACCGACTGGCTGATCAAAATCAACGCGCTGATCGAAAAGCTAACAGTCGGAATCCCGGTTGACCCCGATGAGCGTGATGAAGAACAGCATGCGCGCTGGCTGCTTGCCAATATCCTCGACTGGCATCGTCGCGAAGAGAAGGCCATTTGGTGGGAAAAGTTTCGGCTATCTGATCTCTCAGCCGAAGATTTACTCGATGACCGGGCAGGCCTGTCGGGTCTGACCTTTGTTGGCAATGCAGGGGGAACGGCGAAAGCGCCGATCCACCGCTATAGCTTCGCGCCACAGGAAACCGACATTCGCGGCGACGAGGATTTGCGCAAGCTTGGCGGTGAGATGCTCGGTAAGGTCGCAGCCATCTCGTTCGAAGACCGGACTATTGACATTAAGAAGCGCCAGGACAGCGTCGACATACACCCGCAAGCCGTATTCGCCCACACCTATGTGCCAACACAGGTCATTGCGGATGCGATCGTTCGCATCGGCGAATACGTTGCGGAGCACGGACTGCACGGCGATGGCCCCTATCGGGCCGCGCGCGACTTGCTGCTTCGTGAAGGTCCGCGCGTCGGCGCTCAGCCGCTACGCGGCGACGGCGAGACAGCAGTTGAGGCGGCCGTCCGCCTATGCGGCCATCTCGCAGGCGGAATTCTACCGATACAGGGACCGCCCGGCGCGGGCAAAACCTTCACGGGCGCACAAATGATCTGTGAACTGGTGCAGCACGGAAAGACCGTCGGGATCACGGCGAACAGCCACTCGGTCATCCGCAATCTCATCGATGAAACGATCAAGGTCGCCAACAAACGAGGCATCGAACTCCAATGCTGCCATAAGGCAGACGCGGTCGAACAGACGAAGCACCGGCTGAGCTTTGCGAAGAGCAGCGAGGATTTGATCGCCGTGCTCGGGCACGGAGTTTCGGTTGGCGGCGGCACGGCTTGGCTGTGGTCGCGTCCTGATGCTTTCGAGACAATCGATGTCCTGTTCGTCGATGAAGCGGCGCAGATGGCGCTTGCGAGAGTGCTTGCCGTATCGCAGGCGGCAAAGACGGTCGTGCTGATCGGCGATCCGCAACAGCTCGATCAACCGGTGCAAGGAAGCCACCCCGATGGCACAGAGGTCTCGGCACTCGACCATATTCTGGCCGGGGAGCATACGGTGCCGCCGGACAAGGGGTTGTTCCTTGAAGAAACGTGGCGGCTGCACCCTGCCATCTGCGCCTACACATCCGAACTTTTCTACGATGGAAAGCTGCACTCGAAGGACGGGCTTGAAATCCAGATCATAAACTCAACCGGGTCAATCAAGGGCTCCGGACTGCGTTTCCTGCCGATCGCTCACAACGGAAACCAGAACTGTGCGCCCGAAGAGGCGGATGCGGTCGCTGCGATCGTGAAAGACATCATCACGAGCAAAGCCACATGGGTCGACCGGGACGGTCAGGAAAAGCTCGTAACGCTCGACGACATTCTCATCATCACACCCTACAACGCGCAGGTGTTCGAAATTCAGCAACGGCTTGCGGGCGCGCGCGTGGGCACAGTCGACAAATTTCAGGGTCAGCAAGCGCCGATCGCGATCTATTCGACCGCGACATCGAGCCATGCGGACGCGCCTCGCGGCATGGAGTTTCTCTACAGCCTGAACCGCCTCAACGTCGCGACATCGCGCGCGAAATGCGTTTCGATCCTTGTCGCGTCACCCCAGATTTTTGAAGCGGAATGCAAAACGCCGCGCCAGATTCAGCTTGCCAATGCGTTTTGCAGGTATTTGGAGATGGCGGAAGAAATCACAGTCCCAGCGACGGACTCGCAACACGCGTCTCAGCTTCCGTGAAAAGTCACAGGGAAACCTAGTGAGTAAAGTGCCTTGCTTGTGCGATTGTTTCTTGGTGGAAATTTGTCCGGTAATGCCCAGCCAACCAACTCGCCAAGCGCACTGATCCCAAGGTGCTCGATACGCCAGGCGTCATCTGCCGTTGTCTCCCACAGGCGGATTGGAAGTGTCTCGTCCGTGCCGCCATATAATACATGGTTCAAAACCTGGAGCACAGTTGAACCATTTTGCGAGCGACGGCTAAAAAGAAATTCCGCTAACGCCTTCGTTTTTGTCGCCCTGTCATATTTTCTCCCGCCTGGCAAATTCAGGGTAGCATTAGAAACGCGAAGCGCGTGGTCCTGAATAGACCAAACACGATGACACACAGATTCAAAATCACTTCCGGTCAAGTTTAGGATACGATCTTGTGAAAGTGCCTCGCGGAGAAAGGGTGCCCATTCGAAAAGCATCCTGTCCTCATTCGATGGCGGCTCGGGCAACGCCCGCCACCATGTCATCGCCTCGCTCAAAGCGCGAGCTGGATTAAGCCGGTTCTCCTCGAACTTTTCTGCAAAGAGGCTCCGACGACCCTCGCCGATTACTCGATTATAATAATACGCATGCAGAAATTGATCCGCTTGTGCGCCTGGTGGAACGTGCGACGGGAGCCAGTCAGGTCTACTCTCATCTTTTGAGACTGTCGCAGCGATATCGCGCAAAATCTGGAGAGTTGCAAACCACTCGTCAAGAAATGCACGCTTCTGTCGGTCTCTGGCTGCGCCTGCCGGAACGTGAACCAGTCCGGGCCAGTGCCGCACGCTCGTTGTAGCCAAAAACCGTTTTCGCTGCTCTCTATCCTGCTCATCAGAACGTTGCAGTTCTCTTAGTCGACTCTCGATTGCCGCGAATAACTCATCGGTGAGAGGGGACGCGTACTCGTCCACACGCTGAAAGAAAGAGCGCAACTGAATGTCTATTCCAGATGCAACCATTTCAGTTTCGTCAAAATAGCATCCAGCCTCAATATTCCTATACCAAGCGGCATCGGTAAGATTTGCAGAGCCGATATATGCTCCAACGCCATGCCACCAGATGACTTTGGCGTGGAAGTGCGTCACTAATTTACAGACGAAATTTGGCGAACGACGACCCAAAAACGAACGGAGAATGTCGAGTTTGACTGGAACGGTTTCGTCGAAGCGACCCCAAAAGCGTAGCGGGATTTGATTGTCCCAACACCAGTCGAACAATAATGTGTCGTTGGTCGCGTACGCGACAGCAGCTTCCACCAACTCGGTGTCATTCACCGCATTGTCCGGAATCTCGCGCAAATATCTACCGTTAATTCCATTTAAGATAAGCCGCATAGCAAAACCTCAAACAAGTCGGTTACCCCTTAATCGCGTCGTGGATGGGGCGAACTTCGTGTTCGCATTTGTCAATGACGCCATCAAGCAAGGTGAGATGTTCCTCTAGATGACCTACGGCCTCGACCCACTGCTCTGCGTTAAGCGCCACCACATGAGAGACAATACCCTCAACCGCAGCGTTGTACTGCAAGAGAAGTCGCACGAGATGCAGGCAACTCGGTCCTGCCAGATCACCAAGAATAAAAAGCTTGTCGATGTTTCGCTCAAGCATTGGCGGAAGCTGAATCGACGCAGTCAATTGCAGGCTCGCGGCAACCGACTGCCCAACGAGGGTACCGTACCGTTTCTTGATCTCAGCTACGCCTTCGCGCACCTGCTTAGTGCTGGCTTTGAGCATAAGAATTTCAGGATAAACAGCGACGGCAACACCCCGTAGCTCCAAGCGCTCGCGTCGTCTCGCCGCCGCGCTCGTCCACCACACCGCCCAGCCGCTCATGCCGAGCGCAACGATGGCTGCTGCGGCTTGAAGCCAGGCCGGAAGGTACTCTGGTTTGAGAATCCATTCGTTCAGAAATGCTGTCATCGAGCGGCCTTCTCGTTGCGTGACGGCCAAACACGTCGGGCGCTGTGTAGCTTCTTGAAATCGCGGACACTGAGCGCGCCGCGCTCGTTTCTCGCTCTTGAGCCAGGCTCGGCGAGGCGCGCCAGAACCTCCGAGAATGGAGCTTCCCACATTTCGCGCGGTTCAAGCGTTGTGCTGTCGAGAAGCACCAACAGCACAATATCGCAGTGAGCGTCAGGCTTGATGCGGCCAAGGCGTTGGCGCGGCTTCGCGTCATCGCCGTAGGCGCGGCCTTTGATCTGGATAAACACGGGACCACCGGGACCGTTTCGGATGGCGTCAAACCCAGCGGTTCGAGCGTCAGCGAGTTCAAGTCCAAGGCATTCGGCTGCGACAAATTCCGCTACTTCGCCGGTAACGCCCAAGGGTTTTCCAGTAAGTCGGTAGTACTCGGCTGCGAGCGGCTTAACCGTCGCCAGAATCTCGCGCACCCTCGCGATTTGAGGCGCGCGGTCTGAACGGCTGTCCGTTTCTTTTGTCGGCTGCGAAGTGGCAGAGGTCATCGGTCGATCCTGCATCCAAATCGCGTATCTGAAAAGTCATTTCGACTAACTGCGTCTTGGCGCTCGTCGATACAGCACCGCTTCCTCCATCTCCATCGCACCAACCCCGCCTTCTTTAGGCCATTTCGCACCGTTCGTCGGCTGCATGGCTGCAAGTGCTGATGCACTCCTCCTCTTCGTTCCGGTCGCGGGCGATGCACCCGCCTTCTCCGGCGCAGGGGCTTCGTCAGAAGGCCGCGATTGGCGCGGCCGGAAAACGATGGAGAAAACAATGCGAGTGCTGACAATCAACGAACTGATGCGCCTGACGCGGACCGAACTTTGCGGACTTTATTCGCAAATCACCAACCAGCTTATAAAACTCCCCGAAGGCTCTCCCGACCGGGGCACCGCGCTCAACAATATCGCGAACATCCGCGCCGCTCTGGCGCGGCGCGACTTCTCTCCTTAGTCGCGCAATTAGGGCCGCGTCCTCGGACGCGGCCCTTTCGGCGTTAGCCGGAACGCTTACTAAGCGTCCGCGCCAGTTTCTGCTTGCTTGTCACCGGCGACACGGATGACGATTTCGCAATCGACGAGCGGCAGGTAATCGATGCGCTGGCTGAAGCCCTTGCCGTCAGCGTGAGCCCACATGGCTCCGATCGGCTGCCAGAACTTCTTCTCGCCGTTCTTGGTCACGGCATAAACGCGGTGCGTCGGGCGAGCCTTGGTGTTTTCTTTCGTCATGATACTTTCCTTTCGATTGTGAGCCCGCCCCAACGGCGGCCTCGATGCCCATTCCAAGGCCGAGGCGGAAAAGCGGAACTGTCACAAGCTGACCGAAGGACACCGCAGGCGCGGAGCTGCACAAACGCAGTGCGGAAGCGAGCGGCTTTGACTGAACCGCGCGCCTCGGCAGAACTGGGCATAAAGAGAGGACGCCTTGGCTGGTGGGTAAGTTGGGTTCGAAGTAAGAATGACGAATTGAAATCAGCAATACACGATGTTCAGCACGATTTAACATGACCGAAGACGTAAGGACTGTAGGGGATCGCAATGGTCTCCTGACCAGGACTCCGCTCAGCGCGATCATGGGGCGACCCAACTTCTCGCCATGGGAACTGATGCGCAAACGCTTTCGCCTCAAATTCGTATGAGCTGTATTTTCGCAGCGTAATGGACTATTCTTCGGTTGAACATCCGATAGAAATTACCATGACAACCGCTTCTCTCCCCAAAACCGTAATGGAAACCATACTGGAGTGGTCCGAGCGCCGTCCGCTTTGGCAACGCGACGCTATTCGCCGCATTGTTTCCGACGGCACACCTGATGAAACCGCCATTCTGGAGATACTGTCACTCTGCAAGAAGGAGCATGGCGCTACCGATGTTGCAATCGAAGCGGCTCCCCTGGAGGCCGCGCATTTGCCGGTTACCCCTCCAGGCGGAGCGTCGGTCGCACTGGAAAGCCTCGCTGAAGTGACGGGGGTTAACCAACTCGCGCGCGATCAGACACTTTCATTAGAATCGGGCGGTCTGACGGTCATCTACGGACCAAATGGCGCTGGCAAATCCGGCTACGCCCGAATTCTTAAGAAAGCATGTCGCGCACGTCGGGCCGGGGACATCATGCCCGATGCGTTTAACCCACCGTCTTCTGGGCACGCCGGCGCGACGATTTCAATATGCAAAGACGGGGTGCAACAGACGCCGATTGCATGGACGGACACGAATGAAAGGGACCCTTTGCTGTCAGCGGTTAGTGTTTTCGACAAAGAATGCGCCTCAATTCATGTGCAAGAAAAAAATGAAGTTGCATTCCGACCATTTGGCCTGGATATCCCCGACGATCTTGCGGGTGTCTGTCAGAAGATAAAGGAAAAGCTGACAGCTGAGGAGACACAAACGCAGGCGATTAGAGACCCTGTATTTCAAAAACCAACATGGAATTCGGCAACCGCGGTCGGTCGGATACTGTCCGCTCTCACCGCCGACACAAATCTAGACACATTGGAAAGGCTTGGGCAGGTTTCGCAGGAAGAACGAGCCCGGCACAGCCAACTTGTCGAGGACTTAAACAAGAACCCAGTCAAGGCTGCTGGCGAGCAACGGCTGTTGGCCGATAACCTGAAACGATTGATCGGCAACCTCGAAAGAGTTGATCAAGAGTTTTCTGACGCTGCGATAGATCGCCTTAAGACGCTTGCCGATACTGCAAGATTGAAACGTGAGGTAGCGACGGTCGCAGCTGACAAGGTTTTCGGAAAACTTTCCATCGCCGGGGTCGGGTCGGCCGCTTGGAAAGAGCTCTGGGAAGCAGCGCGCTCATACTCTGAACACGTAGCATATCCTGGGAAGACGTTTCCGCCGGAACATGAAGCATCGTGCGTGCTGTGCCATCAGCCGCTGTCTCAGGATGCCAAGGCGCGGTTCGTAAGCTTCGAGACCTTTATAAAGGAAAATTCAGAGACGGAAGCTGTCAATGCGGAAACAGTGGCGGCTGATGCCTTAAAAGTGTTTCGGGAAAAACGAATAGATATTCGCCTTAACGCGCAGACGCGACGGCAAATTGCCTTGCAAAAGCCCGCTCTCGCACGAGCCATTATACGCTTTTTAGCAAGCGGCAATCTTCGTCGTCTGCAAGCAATTCGCGGCATCGGCAAGGCTGATCCTCTCATACTACACGCTTTCGCGATCTCCCCGAAAGGCGACTTAGAAGCATTTGAGCGCGACATTCGCGCTTATGCGGCGGAACTCGACGCCGCTGCAAATGAAGAAGGCCGTAAGAAGCTGCAATTGGAGTGCGACGAGCTAGCCGACCGCATCGCGGTGGCTGACCTGCTGGAGACGGCACGGAGGGAAATCGCAAGGCTACAAGCGCTTCGTCTCTTGCGCGGCTGCCTTGCAGAGACTTCAACCAATGTCATCACGAAGCTTGGTAACGACATCGCGGATCACGTCATCACACCAAAAATGCGTGACCAGTTTCAAAGTGAAATTGTTCGGCTCGCAGCTGAAAAGGTCCGCGTCGAAGTGGTCCGCTCTGGCGGCCAATTCGGATCACCTCAGTATCAGGTGCGATTGTTCGCAAATCCAAAAGCAAAAGTGCATTTGGTCCTGAGCGAAGGAGAACAGACTTGTGTCGCACTCGCGGCATTCCTAACAGAGCTCGCGACGGCATCGCACAAATCAGCGCTCGTTTTCGACGACCCCGTAACATCACTCGATCATCGCTGGCGTCGGAAAGTCGCCGAACGGCTTGTTGCCGAAGCATCTGAAAGGCAGATCGTGGTGTTCACGCATGATCTGGTTTTCGTCAATGACCTAAACGACCTGGCGCGAGGGCGGGCGAAAGTGAAGCTCGTGAGCCTTTCAAGGGCTCCTGCGGGAACGGGAGTCGTTAGTGAGGGCTTGCCTTGGCAGCACTCAAGCGTAAAGGATCGCGTAGATAAGCTCGAAAAATCTGCGCGGTCGGCTAGAGCGATGTACGATGCGAATGACGACGAAGGTTATCGGCACGAAGCTGTGACTATCTACGGTCAGCTACGTGCCACTTGGGAGCGAGCACTCGAAGACATCGTCTTCGCTGGTGTCTTGCATCGCCACAGAGATTACATCGACACCAAACACTTGATGAAGGTCACTGTTCTCCAAGAAACCGACGTGTCGGTCTTTCGGTCCGCGTTTAAGAAGTGCAGCGACTTAATCGAAGCCCATGACCCGGCTCGAGCGCGAGACGGCGAGGTGCCGCCACCAGACGAGATTTTGGTGGACCTGAAGACGCTAAATGATTGGGCTGCATCTTTGAGAGATAGGCAAAAGACGGTTTCCTGAGCCCCGCTCCGGGAAGGCGTTGACGCCCCAGGGGTTGGCGATCATAGGATGGACATTGAGAATGCACCGGTTGAATCACGGACTAAATCCAGCGTGCGCCCCGTGACGTCATGAAGTTTGAACTGCGTCGATAGTACTGGACCAAGGTGTAATTCTGACGTGTAATTTGATTGTCCAGACTCTCGATCCTTGTCATGGCTAATCTCAATTGAGACTTTGCCCATAGGCTTACCTAGGAAGTTGACGTGGAAGGGTACGAAACAGTGCTCTCTTTTCTTGCCCGGTTTTTTCGGATCGAGCTTCCAAGGAACTGATTTAAAAAAATCGTTGCGAAAGTAGGTTTTCCAATTGATCGGGTATCCTGCCCCTACCAAGGTAATGCCGCCCCGTTGATTGCCGCTTTTTTTGCGCTGAGCATCCGAGGGACTGAGTTTCTTGGACCATTGCGCCACCGCGCTTGCGGCTGCTGTCACATTCACCGCTCCTGCTTTCGTCGGCATAACCGGCGCAGGAGTCAGTACTATGGGAATCGTCAGAAGCGGTTTCAGATTCGCAACGAGCGAAAGCTTCGCGTTTTTTGACAACACGCTTGGTACTGGGATGGCCGGCTGAACATCGAGAATGCCAGCTTGCACAAGAGCATCAAGGTCGGAGGATTTTGAAACGAGATTGAGTCCCTCGGGAGATTTAGCGAACCACCAGTCGATTGCTTGTTTAATACGGGCGACGACGGCCCCGTCATCGCCGTCCTTCGTATCGAGAAGAATCCCGCCTTCAACGTGGAGCCCATTGACGCCTTGCGAAGTCAGATTTGCGGAGCCCACATAGGCTGCCTCCGAGCCGTCCGTGCGAACAATGTGAATGGTCTTTGGATGAAAAAATGCGTTGTTGAATTTGACGATGCCGATTTGGCGGCGGCTCCGCGGTGGTCCAGAAAACGTAAGTAGCGTTTCGATGTCCGCGCGCTGGGTCTCGCCGCCATTGGAGCCCACAAGAAGCCGCAACACCCCGTTAGCCTGCGCAAGTCGTTTCATTGCAGCTTCGAAGTAAGCCAGCGGCACTGAGCTAAAAAAGCCCGCCTGCCATCGTACCTCGGCCACCGATGAATCCAGTTCGACCGCTGACTTCAGCCAGTGTCCCAAAGCGTGTGCAGGGTCCCGGCTACCCGTGTCAATGTAGCGCATAGGTGAAATTGGTGTGAGTCGTGCGCTCAGCGCAACTTGATTGCACAGGCAACATCGTGGTGGTGTAAAGTGGTGAGAAATGATGATTCGGAGGGAGCCTATGGGATCGACCGCTCGGGCCGAAGCTGAGAAGGCTGCGCACAGACTGTCAGTCAGTCTGACGAGCGAGCAGCATGACCGGCTGGCTCAAATAGCCCAGGACCATCGGGTATCGATTGCATGGGTTGTCCGCGAAGCGATTGAACGATTGCTCAGCGAGCCAACTCCGTTATTTCGTGCACCGAAGCGGGAACCATGAAGCGCGCTGTTTCACCGAAAGAAAAGATCATCGTTGCGGCCGAGCGCACGCACAGCGGGCGCTTCACCGACCTAGACGCTGACAAGCTCCGAGGCGGCTATTATACTTCGCCGGAGATCGCGGCATGGCTTGCCGCCTGGGCCATCCGTACCCCGAACGACCGGGTTCTCGAACCAAGCTGCGGCGACGGCGAATTTCTGACGGCCGCAGTTCACCGCTTCGGAGAATTGGGTCTCCGTGGTCCAAGTCTGGCCAACCTGCTAACCGGAGTAGAAATCTTCCCGCAGGAGGCCGATCACGCGCGATCCCGCCTCCGGTCGGAGATCGGTGCTCGGGTCCGTGACGTTGTCGAGACCGGGGATTTCTTCGCTTGGTGGACGCAATCGACACAACCCGCATTCGATGTTGTCATAGGAAATCCTCCCTTCATTCGGTACCAGACTTTTCCTGAGCCGCATCGCGGTCGCGCTATCGAGATCATGAAGAGCCTCGGTCTAACACCAAATAAGCTCACCAATATTTGGGTGCCATTTGTGGTCGCGGCCGTGGCCAGCCTTCGACCGAATGGGCGCCTTGCACTTGTCCTTCCGGCAGAGCTGCTTCAGGTGACATATGCTGGTCAGTTGCGGTCTTTTCTCACGGATCGTTTCCGGCAGATCGATATCGTTGCGTGCAATGAACTGATTTTCGAGAAGGCCGAACAAGAGGTAGTTCTGTTGCTTGCCGATGGCGCGCTGACAGAGGCGTCATCCAAGAACGTCTGCCGCGTCGCCATGACCGAAACAAAAACTGTCGCGGACATTCTCAGCCAGCCGGCAGTCAAGATGGTGGCCGCCTCACAACCCAAGACAATCAGCCACGATAGCGAAAAATGGCTGAAGTACTTTCTCTCGGCACGTGAGATCGCGTTCATGCGCGAATTGCGAGCCTCCAAAATCGCCGCACCACTTTCCAAGCACGCCTCTATCGATGTCGGAGTTGTGACCGGCAAGAACGAGTTCTTCGTTCTGACGGGCGACCAGATCGACGAATTAGGAATAGAGAAATACACGATACCTCTTGTGTCCCGGTCGATTCAGTTGAAAGGCGCTCGCATCAACAAAACTGATTGGAAAGCGCTCGCAGCCGCCGGTGATCGTGTTTATCTTCTTGACCTCGCACCACACGCCGCCGGGAAGCTGCCCGCGGCGCTGAAGCATTACATTCGCACAGGCGAGACCAAGGGGGTTCATTCCGGCTTCAAATGTTCCATTCGTACCCCTTGGTATGCCGTGCCATCTATCTGGAACCCGGATGGGTTCTTGTTCCGGCAGATTTATGACTTTCCGCGGATGGTGCTGAATCAAGCAGGCGCAACGTCGACTGACACAATCCATCGGCTTCGAAGCAACACCGCGAAGCCTGAGCGCGTCATCGCCAACACCTACACGTGGATGACAGCGGCTTCAGCCGAAATTGAAGGCCGCAGCTACGGCGGCGGTGTCCTAGAGCTGGAACCGACCGAAGCCGAACGCCTCCTTGTGCCGGCCCAACTCAACGGCGCGCTCGCACTCGCCGAGGCCGATAAGCTCACACGCGCTGGCCGCCTGGACACGGTATTGGAAGAAAACGCAAAGATTGTCCTGATGGGCCATATGGGGATGAGCCGACGCGACTGTGAAATCCTTCGCGATATTTGGTTCAAGATGCGTGATCGGCGAATGGCGCGCCGGCGTCGGCCCCGCCAGGCATCGAGTACGGCGACGGCATGACGGAAGCCGCGCTCAAAGCCGCCGCCCGAGCTAAGCTTACCGCCCTTGTCCGCAATTTTCAGCGTCACGAAGCGGAGAATCTGCAGGCTACTTACAATGAAACTCAGGCTCGCACGGATTTCATAACGCCGCTTCTTGAAGCTTTTGGCTGGGATGTTCACAACGTAGCCGCCCAACCCCTCGCTCTACGCGAGGTTATCGAGGAAGCGACCGTCGAAGTTGCCGACGAGCCGCTGTCGAAAAAGCCTGATTACGAGTTGCGCCTCGCGCGTCAACGAAAGATTTTTATCGAGGCGAAGAAGCCGAGCGTCAACATCGAAACATCTCGCGCCGCGTCCTTCCAGACACGTCGCTACGGTTACTCGGCGAGCTTGCCTATCTCGATTCTGACAAACTTTTATCGGCTTGCGGTTTATGATTGCGTGCCCAAGCCGTCGAACACTGAAGACGCAAGGATCGCCCGAACTCACCTTTTTCGCTACGACGAGTTCGAGGCGCGCTTTGACGAACTCTGGTCCCTGATTTCCCGTAATGCGGTCTATTCCGGTGAATTCGATCGGCGTTTTGCCATCGATGTCACGCGGCGTGGCGCGGACCAATTTGACGACTTCTTTTTGCGCCAAGTTCGATCATGGCGCGAGCGGCTGGCGATCGACATTCACGCCAACGCGCCGACGCTTACTCCTCCCGAGCTGACCTATGCGGTACAGCTCTTTCTGTCCCGCATCGTATTTCTCCGCATTTGTGAGGATCGGGACATCGAGCGTTATGAAACGCTCCGAAATCTCTCTGGCGCGAATACGTTCGACGCTTTAGTCGACGAACTGCGGCGCGCCGATGCCTTCTATGATTCAGGGCTTTTCCGACTTCTTGATGATGCGCGGCTGGGAGTCCGGATCAGTGACCACGTCCTTCAATCCATAATCACCGAACTCTATTACCCGCAAAGCCCTTATACGTTCGCTGTCGTCGAGACGGAAGTGCTCGGCGAAATCTATGAGCAGTTTCTTGGTGAAATCATCACGATCAGGGGCGGCACTGTCGAGATCGTCAGTAAGCCGGAAATTCGTGAAAGCGGCGGCGTTGTCCCGACACCTCGCTTTGTGGTCGATGCGATCGTCTCACGCACTCTCGGACCGGCCATCGCCGGCCGTAGTCCGGCCGAGCTTGCTGAGTTTTCGGTAGCCGACATCAGTTGCGGTTCCGGCATCTTTCTGTTGTCCGTTTATGAATTTCTTCTCGACCATTATTTGGCCTGGTATCTTGCCAACGATCGCGCCGCCTATGTTGGTCTGACAATTTTCGAGGTCGCCGCGGGGCAGTGGCGTCTGACCTTCGAGGAAAAGCGGCGAATCTTGCTGGCTCATGTTCGGGGCGTCGATATCGACCCGAACGCCGTCGAAGTCGCTCGGTTTAGTTTGCTTCTCAAGCTGATTGAGAACGAGACAGCTACGGGTCTTCGTGAGTTTGTCACTCGGAGGAGAACCCCGGCGCTCCCGCCGCTGGAAGCCTTGATCCGGTGTGGGAATAGTCTTGTGAGCCCCGCTGAATGGGTTGCTGCGCTTGGCCCCATGCCGGCAGCATTGATCGAGAAAGTGAACCCGCTCGCGTGGGATCTCCAATTTCCGGAAGAGATGGCGCGTGGCGGCTTTAGCGTGATTGTGGGCAACCCGCCCTACACACGCATTCAAAACATGCAGGCCTATATGCCGGAAGAGCTGGCCTATTACCACACTCCGGAGTCACCCTACAGTACGGCGCGTCAGGACAACTTCGACAAATACGCACTATTCATCGAACGTTCCCTTGCCATGTTGCGCTCCGACGGCCGCCTCGGGATGATCGTGCCTCATAAATTCATGACTATTCAAGCGGGCCGCGCCCTTCGCAACCTGTTGACGACGGGCCATTCTCTCGAAACGGTTGTCCATTTCGGGGTTAAGCAGGTATTTGGACGCCACGTCTCGAATTACACATGCGTTCTCGTTCTCGACCGGCGAGGATGTACCGAGGTTCGAGTAGAGCAGGTTCAGGCGTTAGACCGTTGGCGCTACGGCAATCCGGGCACCATCACCTCGATTCCGACAGCGGACCTCACTGGTGAGCCATGGGAGTTCGCCAATTCCGAAACGCGGGCGCTTTTCGATCGAGTGCGCGCAGCTCATCCAACACAACTCCGCGCCGTCGCGGAAATCTTCGTCGGTGTTCAGACCAGCGCCGACGACGTTTACATCATCAAGGCGCAGTCAGAGACCGCAACAACAGTTACTTTCCGCTGGAACAATGCGACTTGGACCGTAGAAAAAGCAATTCTGCGGCCATGTCTGCACGATGTGGGGCTTCTGCCCTTCGCACGCCCGCAGGCCAACAAATGGATGATCTTCCCCTACCACCTAGTGACAGCTCCGCGCCGCACCGAAGCTCAGCTCATCCAGCCTGCCGAAATGCGCCGCGACTTTCCCGGCGCTCTTGCATATCTGACCGCGCGGCGCGCCGAGCTGGACCAACGCAACATTGTTGGCGGCACGGCCGCGACACGCCAGTTTTATCAGTTCGGTCGCTCACAGAGCCTTACGAAGTTCGATAGTGACAAGATCGTACTACCTGCGTTGTCCATTGAGCCCCGTTACGCCTATGACGATACAAATGTCGTTGTCACAGGCGGTGGAAATGGTCCCTACTATCTGCTTCGGCCACGCGAAGCCTCGGGATTGACGAATTTCTATCTGCTCGCGGTTCTAAATCATCCGCTCAGCGAGGCCTTCATTCGCACCAACACCAGTCCGTTTCGAGGCGGCTACTATTCGCATGGCAAGCAGTTTATCGAACACCTACCGGTGCCGATACCGGGCGAAGCCGAGCGCGTGGAGATCGAAGGTCTCGTCAGGGACCTAGTAAACGCGCATCAGACTCTTGTTGCCGCCCGGACGCCGCATCAACAGGAGCTGCAACAGCGCCAGATTGCGGAACTCCGTCGCCAAATCGAGGTGAAAGTTTCGTGTGTTTTTGGGCTTTCAGACGCTGATCTGGAAATCGCGCGTGCCGTGCCAATCCCCACGTAACGCTCTGGTGGCCGAAGCAATAGGTCGAGTGACGGCACCAAGAATCAAGTCCGCCCTCGGCGTACGGCCAATCTGCGCCAGACTTGTTCAAAAACAGCATTCTTGATTCATCAAACAATCCCATCTAATTTTCTACGGCCTCCAAACAAACAGACCTCGCGCTGTCCCCTTCGTCTAGAGGCCCAGGACATTACCCTCTCAAGGTAGCAACACGGGTTCAAATCCCGTAGGGGACGCCAGTTGAATGGATGAGCGCGCTTCAGCGCGTAAATTTGGATAGCGCGAAAGGGGACAAGGCGGCCTCGGCCGCTGAAGAACGAAACGTGGGAATGCGCTTCAGCGCACGCTTATTGATATTTGCAAAGCGAGCGACACGCGGTCGCCAAGTCAACCAAGGGGTAGGCCGCACCCAATCCAGAGCGCCAGCGGCGCATGGGTGCGGATCGAGCCTCAGTATCGGCGCGCCGAGCTCGTCGCGTTATTTTCCTTTACCTCGGCTCGGTTTCGAATAAGGCCGACCGTTCGTTGCCTTTGGCTTGACGGCTTGAGCCTTCGCCGTTTCCGCGTGCACGCGGCCAGCCTCGGCAACCACCTGCGGTGCGGCGGCGATCGGCTCCCATCCGGGGAGACCCTGAAGAATGCGCTCGGCATTCTTAACCGGATTGATGTGGCCGTAGTGAGCCTCGATCATCTGCACGGATGTGCCCATTTGCTTCGCGAGGAAATAGACATCGACCCCCTCCGTAAGCCTGAAGGTCGCGTAGGTGTGGCGGAAACAATAGGTTGATCGAAGGCTACCAGCAGAGCTTCGCTTGAGACCGGACTCTGTGAGAAGTCTGTCGATCTGATCCGCGTACAACGTAATGGCGGGTTTGCCATCGAAGGTCGAGAACACAAAATCGTCCGCGCCCGTCGCTTTGCTGATCGCGCGAATGCGTTCGAGATAGTCGGCAACATTGCCGGCGGCGACCAACTGACGGAATTTGTCTTTGCCGCGCACGTTCAGAATGACAAAATTCCGCCCTTGGTCGTCAGCCCTGATCGCAATGTCGCGCCAACGCAGATTCTTCGCTTCCGGCGGACGCATGCCGGTGTTGCACATGACCAATATGAAATTGTAGGAGATCGTGCGGTACCAAGCGTGAAAAGACGTTCGCGCCTTCTTGATCCATCCCCGCGCGAAGGTATGAAGCTTGCGGTATTCTTCGGGAGTGAACTCCTCGCGGCTCACCTTGGACTTAGGCAGCTTCTCTTTGAAGATTTGGCTTTCACTGATGTATTTCTTGCTCGCCGCATAGACCATGACCGAGCGGAAGACCGTCATCTCGGTGCGGATCGTCGCGTCACTGACGAGGCCATTCCGCCCCTTGCCGTTCTTCTGTCGCCAGATGGGATAGGACTTCCATCGGTCCTCGCCGATCAGGGTGATTTGCGTCGAACCGACATAACGGTTGAGCTGAGCGCGGATGACGGAGTCGATGATCTGCCAGCGCTTGAGCTTTATCTGTCCCGCCTCGACACGATCCTTCTGAAGATCGACGAAGTCTTTCGCGATCTGGCTGAAGGGGCGATTAAAAATCGGCACCTCATGCTTGATGCGGAAGCGCACATCGGCGTCCTGGTCGAAGGCCTTGTCCTTTGCCGCATCGATGTCGGAGGTCTTAAGGGAAACCGTCTTGTAACGGTCTGTCTGGGGAAGCTTCACCCGGCAGTACCAGTTGCGATGCTTCACGTCCCCACGGCGGAAGATGATGAGGCCGGGCTTGAGTTCTTGCGTATCGGTAAGAAAGCCCATGGGGAATGCTTTCTGTGCAGGATTTGTGTATTTTTTTCCGCTAAGCTATTGAAATCTCGTATGCTGTGTATGGGCTGTGCAGGAACTATTCTATATGAAACACAAGCAATGTCAATTACTTAATAAAACGTCATCCCCCCTTGTGGGAGAGGGCGGCTCGGCGCTTCGACTACCGCAAATGGGTGAGGGGTTAAGGCCGCATCCCCTCACCCGACCATGCATGTCGCACGTTCGGCGAAGCCCTCTCCCGCAAGGGGAGGGGGCAAGCGCGGATGCGCCCTGGTTGTTACGCCTCCGCTTCCGCGAAGAGCGGCGCGGTCGAAGGCGCATCGGCGGGCTTCTTCGGCTCGAGCGACGCCGTGACGGCTTCCTCGACGCGCTCGAGCCAGACGAACTCCATCTCCTTGCGCGCGGTCTCCGGAATGTCGTCATAGTCGCGGCGATTGCGCGCCGGCAACATCACCCGCTTGATTCCCGCCGAATGCGCGGCGACGACCTTCTCCTTGATGCCGCCGACCGGCAGCACGAGGCCACGCAGGCTGATCTCGCCCGTCATCGCGGTATCGCTGCGAATAGTGCGATCCGTCATCAAAGAGACGAGCGCCATGAACATCGCGACGCCTGCGCTTGGCCCGTCCTTGGGCGTCGCGCCTGCCGGCACGTGGACATGGATGTCGCTCTTCTCGAAGCGGCTCGCATCGATGCCGAGCGCGACGGCGCGGTTCTTGACGATCGACAGCGCTGCCTGCGCGCTTTCTTTCATCACGTCGCCGAGCTGGCCCGTGAGGATCAGCCTGCCGGAACCCGGAATCCGCGTCGCCTCGATGAACAAGATGTCGCCGCCGACCGGCGTCCAGGCAAGGCCCGTCGCCACGCCCGGAATGCTGGTCCGCATCGCCACATCGCTCTCGAACTTCGCGGCGCCGAGGATCGACAGGAGGTCGTCCTGCGCGATCCGGATCGGCCCGCTCTGCCCTTCGGCAATGCGCACCGCGGCGTGCCGAAGCACCTGGCCGAGCAGACGTTCGAGGCTGCGCACGCCCGCTTCGCGGGTATAGTTCTGGATCATGTCGCGCAGCGCCGGTTCGTCGATCTCGACCTGGCCTTCCTTCAGCCCGTTCGCCTCCATCTGGCGGCGGACGAGATAACGCGCGGCGATCTGCAGCTTCTCGTCGGCCGTATAGCTCGAGAGGCTGATGATCTCCATGCGGTCGCGCAGCGGACCCGGAACGGTGTCGAGCATGTTCGCCGTGGTGATGAACACCACGCGCGACAGATCGAACGGCACCGCCAGGTAATTGTCGCGAAACGTGTTGTTCTGCTCAGGATCCAGCACTTCGAGGAGGGCTGCACCGGGATCGCCGTGGAAACCGGCGCCGAGCTTGTCGATCTCGTCGAGCATCATCACGCAATTGCGCGTGCCCGCCTTGCGAATGGCCTGGATGATGTTGCCCGGCAGCGCGCCGATGTAAGTGCGCCGGTGGCCGCGGATCTCCGCTTCGTCATGCACGCCGCCGAGGCTGACGCGGACGAATTTGCGGTCCATGGCGCGCGCAATGGATTGCCCAAGCGAGGTCTTGCCGACGCCGGGCGGACCGACGAAGCACAGGATCGGCGCCTTGCCGGCCGGCGCGAGCTTGCGCACGGCGAGATATTCGACGATGCGGCGCTTGATCTTGTCGAGGCCGTAGTGGTCCTGATCCAGGATCCGGCGGGCTTCCTTGATGTCGATCGGCTTTTCCTCGGGCAGCGCCCAAGGCAGTTCGATCAGCCAATCGAGATAGGTGCGGACCATGCCGTATTCGCCGGCCGCTTCCGGCATGCGTTGCAGCCGGCGCAATTCCTTGCGCGCCTGGTCCTCGACCTCTTTGGGCATGCCCGCATTGGCGATGGCTTTTTCGAGCTCGGCGATTTCGGCCGCCTTGCCCTCCTCGCCTTCGCCGAGCTGCTTCTGGATCGCCGCCATCTGCTCGCGCAGCAGCACTTCGCGCTGCCGCTCGTCGAGCGCGGCCTTCGTCTGCTGGCCGATTTCGCGCGACAGCCGCAGCACCTCGATGCGATGCCCGAGCATGCGCGAGACCTTGTCCATGCGCGCGGTGATGTCGACGGTCTCGAGGATCTCCTGCTTCTCGTCCGGCTTCACGTCCATATAGGCCGCCGCCAGATCGGTGAGCGCCGGCGGCGCCTCGACCGATTGGATCGCGGCCAGAAGATCGCCCGGCACCTGCGGCAGCAATTGGATCGCTTCGACGGCTTGCCCTTTCAGATGGACAAAGCGCGCCTCGATCTCGGGCGTGCGCGACTCGGACTCCGGGATGCGCAGCACGCGCGCGACCAGAAACGGCCAGCCCGTCAGATATTCGACGATCTGAAAACGCTGCTCGCCCTGGCAGACCAAATGATGCGTGCCGTCCGGCGCGGTGATGAAGCGCAGCACGTTCGCCACCGTGCCCATGCGGTGCATATCGAGCGCGGTCGGTTCGTCGACCGACGCCTCGCGCTGCAACAGAATGCCGACCTGGCGCTCTTCGCGCACCGCCTGCTGCGCGGCCATGACCGATTTCGGCCGGCCGAGCGTGATCGGCAGCACGACGCCGGGAAACAGCACGGTGTTGCGCACCGGCACGATGATCATCGCGTCGGGCGGCAACGGCGGCATCGCGCCACCGCCGCCTTGCGACGGGCCACTTTTAGCGAGGATTTCTTCAGCCACGATTGCCACTCACTTTCTGCAACGAAATCACGAGACATCCGGCGGCGACGGCGCGGCGCACATTGCTGTAGCGCCCGGCCGGCAGGCGTACGCGCCTGTAGAACCGTCCTTGCGGCAGTTCGAGCCGGTGGATGACGGCGGTGCGCCATTCGGCGGGTACCGTCCGCGTCCCGGCGATGACCAAATCGCCGTCCTCGATCACGGCCTGGGCGCTGTCGGCATCGACGCCGGGCAGCGCGACCAGGACCAGAACCTCGGTTTCGGTTTCCAGCATGTCGACCGGCGGTTCCCAGGCCGGCTGCCGCGCCGGCGCCGTTACCGGCCGAAATACCTCACGATGCATGCGCTCGGCCCGCGCGAGCATCTCGCACGCCTCGGACCACATCCAATCGCGGGCCACATCACGGGCCATGCAAAACCCCTCCAGTTACGGAGGAGATATGTGTGGAGGCGGAACCTGGAATTCAACGGGAGGCGTTTTCGGCTTGCCCTCTCCCCTTGCGGGAGAGGGCTCCTCGGCGATTCAACAACACAGGTCGGGTGAGGGGTCGGGCCGCAAACCCTCACCCAACGGTGCGTGCGGAGAGGCCAGCGCCGCCCTCTCCCGCAAGGGGAGAGGTCAATGCTCAATCCGCCGCGACCCGCTGCGCCGCGCGCACCCCTTTGGCCAACGTCCCGACCAGATCAGTCACGGCGGACACCGTCCCCGCCCCAGACTTGCCATCCGCCCCGAGACTAGTCCGCACCGCCTCGACCAGCGCCGAGCCGACCACGACGCCATCGGCGGTTTCAGCGATGCCGCGCGCCTGTTCGGCCGTGCGCACGCCGAAGCCAACGCAGACCGGGAGCTTGGTGTGGCGCTTGATGCGCGCGACCGCGGTCGCGACTTTCCCGGCATCAGGCGCCGCGGCCCCGGTGATGCCGGTGATCGAGACATAATAGACAAAGCCCGAGGTGTTGGTGAGCACGGCGGGCAGCCGCTTGTCGTCGGTGGTCGGCGTCGCCAGCCGGATGAAATTGACGCCGGCCTTCAGCGCCGGCAGGCACAATTCAGCGTCCTCCTCGGGCGGCAGATCGACCACGATCAGGCCGTCGACGCCGGCTGCCTTGGCGTCGGCCAAAAACCGATCGACGCCGTAGATGTAGATCGGATTGTAGTAGCCCATCAGCACGAGCGGAGTGGTATCGTCGCCCTCGCGGAATTCGCGAACCGCGGCGAGCGTCTTCTTCATGTTCTGGCCGGCATGGAGCGCGCGCAGCCCGGCGGCCTGGATGGCCGGCCCGTCGGCCATCGGATCGGTGAACGGCATGCCGAGCTCGATCACATCGGCGCCGGCCTCGGGCAGCGCCTTGAGGATCGCGACCGAACTCGCGTAATCCGGATCGCCCGCCATGGTGAAGGTGACGAGCGCGGCGCGGCCTTCGTCCTTCAGCGCCGTGAAGCGCCGCTCGATGCGGGTCGTCATCGCGCCCGCTCTTGCAGATGTTTTGCCACGCTATCGAGGTCCTTGTCGCCGCGGCCGGACAGATTGACCACCATCAGATGGTCCTTCGGCTTCTTTGGCGCGAGTTCGAGCACCTTGGCGATCGCATGCGCCGGCTCGAGCGCCGGGATGATGCCTTCGAGCTTGGAGAGAAGCTGGAAGGCGTTGAGCGCCTCGTCGTCCGTCGCCGACATGAAAGTGACTCGGCCGACATCGTTGAGCCAGGCGTGCTCCGGCCCGATGCCCGGATAATCGAGCCCCGCGGAGATCGAATGCGCCTCGGTGATCTGACCGTCGTCGTCCATCAGCAAATAAGTGCGATTGCCGTGCAGTACGCCCGGCCGGCCGCCGGCGACCGAGGCGGCATGCATGCCGGTCGTGAGGCCATGGCCGGCCGCTTCGACGCCGAAAATCTCGATGTCCTTGTCGTCGAGGAACGGGTGGAACAGCCCCATGGCGTTCGAGCCACCACCGATGCAGGCGATGAGCGAATCGGGAAGACGGCCCTCGGCCTCCAGCATCTGCTCGTGCGTCTCGCGGCCGATGATCGATTGGAAATCGCGCACCATCATCGGATAGGGATGCGGGCCCGCGATGGTGCCGATGCAGTAGAACGTCGAGCCGACATTGGTCACCCAGTCGCGCAGCGCCTCGTTCATCGCGTCCTTGAGCGTCTTCGAGCCGGACACGACCGGCACCACCGTGGCGCCGAGCATGTTCATGCGAAACACATTCGCCTTCTGCCGCTCGACGTCGACCGCGCCCATATAGACGATGCATTCGAGGCCGAAGCGCGCGCACAGCGTCGCCGTGGCGACGCCATGCATTCCGGCGCCGGTCTCGGCGATGATGCGCTTCTTGCCCATTCGCCGCGCCAACAGAATCTGGCCGAGCACATTGTTCACTTTGTGCGCGCCGGTGTGATTGAGCTCCTCGCGCTTGAGATAGATCTTCGCGCCGCCGCAATGCTCCGTCAGGCGCTCGGCGAAATAAAGCGGCGACGGCCGACCGACATAGTGGGTCAGGTACCCGTCCATGTCCTTCTTGAACGCCGGATCGGCCTTGGCCTTGGCGTAGGCCTCTTCCAATTCCAGGATCAGCGGCATCAGCGTCTCGGCGACAAAGCGGCCGCCATAGATGCCGAAATGACCGTGCTCGTCCGGTCCGGTTCGGAAAGAATTGAGCTGCTGCACCGTCATAGACAAACTCGCTTTGGAAAAACTCTCTTTCGGCTTACCCGCTTAGGCTACGCGCACGACTTGTTTGGCCGCTGCGTCGCGCGCGGCGCGGATGAAGGCACGAATTTTATCAGTGTCCTTCTCGCCCGGCGCGCGCTCGACGCCCGAGGAGACATCGACGCCGGGCGCACGCGTGATGCGGAGCGCCTCGCCGACATTGCCGGCATCGAGCCCGCCCGACAGCATGAACGGCAGGCCGGGATCGAGATTCTGCAACAGGTGCCAGTCGAAGGTCTTGCCGAGTCCACCCGGCCGCGTCGCCTCGCGCGGCGCCCGCGCGTCGAACAACAGATGATCAGCGACGGCCGCATAACGCGCCGTCGCCGCGAGGTCGCCTTTGGTCTCGACCGGGATCGCCTTCATCACCGGCAGCTTGAACTTCGCCTTGATCTCGGCGACCCGCAGCGGCGACTCGGTGCCGTGGAGCTGAAGAATGTCGGGTCCGAGCGCGTCGACGACGTAAGCGAGAAGCGTATCGTCGGCATCGACCGACAAAGCGACTTTCTTCGCCCGGCCTCGGACGCGAGACTCCAAGGCCGCTGCTGTCTTGAACGACAGGTTCCGCGGCGATGGCGGAAAGAACACGAAGCCGACCATGTCGGCGCCGGCATCGAGCGCGACATCGAGCGCTTCGGACGTCGCAAGACCGCAGATTTTGACGATGACCGACATGAGCTCTCGTGGCTTCGGACGCGTTGTCCCGTAAATCGCCCGTGTTCTACATGCCCCCGGGCGCTTTGTCTTGCGCCGGCTCTGGCGGGAAGGTCAGGCGGTCGGCGGCTTGAGCTTCAGCCGCTGGGGCGGCTCGATCGCCTGCGGGACATGCGCGGGGCCCGCCGCGGCGCGCCTATGCGCATCGATTTCACGGCGCAACTCGGCCGCCTCGCGTTCCATGCGCCGCACCAGCCGGCGCCCTCTGCCGTGCCCGAGCCAGGTTGCCACGCCCCCGATCACCACCCCCAAGATCAGGAGCACGATGACCAGCGCGAACAGCGGCAGCGTCACCGCAGCGGCCGGATGCTCGGCGCTGAACGGGTCGAACGACACCGTCACTTTCTGCCGGTTCGCGACCGCAAAGGCGATGATGAGGATCGCAAGCGGCACCAGGATCAGCGCCGTAACGAGTTTGCGCAGAAAGCTTGCCGCCGGTCGCGGGGCCGCGGTCAACCTTCGACCGGGCGATTGAGCCGCTCCCGCATTTCCTTGCCGGTCTTGAAGAACGGCACGCATTTCTGGTCGACCGAGACATGAGCGCCGGTGCGCGGATTGCGGCCGGTGCGGGCCGGCCGTTCCTTCACCGAAAAGGCGCCGAAGCCGCGCAATTCGACGCGGTCGCCGCGCGCCATGGCGGCGATGATCTCGTTGAGGATGGCGTTGACGATGTTCTCGACGTCGCGCTGGTACAAATGAGGGTTCTGCTCGGAAATACGTTGAACCAGTTCGGACTTGATCATGGCCCCGCCATCATGGTCGCAGCTTGGGTCGGCGGCAAACGCTGCTTCAAGTCCCGGATGAGGACCGAAGCCAAAGGCGCCGTCACTCAATTCGCCGCGGCAGGGTGCCAAAGCGCCAATAGACCGTCAAGATTTAAACGCTCCATCGCCGCAAACGCGCCCGAGGCATCGAGCCGCTGGGCCAGCGAGTTGAGCCCCACGGCGTCGAGGGTTGCGACCGCCGCGGCGTGCAGGAACGGCAGATCGCCGAAATTGCTATGCAGGTCGTAGTCGCGCACCGGCAGCTTGGCGTCGACGCTCTTCTCCTTGGCGAGCCAGGCCAGTGCCGCGCGCTCGTCGCCGAGCTCGTCGATCAGTTTGAGATCAATCGCCTGGTGGCCGGTGAAGACGCGGCCGTCCGCCGCGGTCTGCAACTCGCTGTCGGAAAGGTGGCGCCGGTCCTGCACCAGACCTTTGAACCAGGCATAGGAGTCCTGGATGATCGAATTGAGCGCGGCGCGGGCCTCGGGACTGGTAGGCTCAAAGCCGTCCGGCGCGGCCTTAAGCGGGGTCGACTTCACCGATTCGACCTTGATGCCGATCTTGTCGAGCACATCGGTAAAGTTCGGAAATTGGAACAGCACGCCGATCGAGCCGACCAGCGAGGTCTGCTGCGCCACGATGTGATCGCCGGCCAGCGCCGTGATGTAGCCGCCGGACGCCGCCATGCTGTCGACCACGATCACCAGCGGCTTTTTCTCGCGCAACCGCGACAGCGAGTCGTAAAGCTGCTCGGAGCCGGCAGTCGTGCCGCCGGGGCTGTCGACATGCACGATCACCGCTCGTGCGAGCGTGGTGCGCGACAGCCGGTCGAGTTGCTCGACCCGGTCGCGATCGCCGCGGATCAGGCCCGAAATCGTCACCCGCGCGATGTAGGGCCGCACGCCGCCGAAACCGACGCGGCGGCTCCCCGCCGCGGCTACGCCCGCTATGGCGATGACGACCAGGAACACGGCGACGACGCGCCAGAAGGTGAGCTTGCGCCGCAGCCGGCGGCGGTCGACGATCAGGTCGGCGTCAAGCGACATGGTTATTCCTTTGTTGCCTCTGCCAACGCGCAGGCAGAGGCCGCAAGCATGATCCTAAAAGTCGATACCGGCGTTCGGAAAAGATCATGCCCAAACAAAATGCCGGAGCCCGGTTCTCGCTCAATCAGAACCGGGCTCTGCGGATCACTCCTCGGTCTCGGCCTCTTCCTTTTCGCTCTCTTCGCTCTCCTCGCCCTTGCGCTTCAGCGCAGTGCCGAGGATGTCGCCGAGCGTCGCGCCGGAATCCGACGAACCGTATTGCGCGATCGCCTCTTTTTCCTCCGCCACTTCGAGCGCCTTGATCGAGACCGTCACCCGGTGGGTGCGGCGATCGACCTGAGTGACGCGCGCATCGACCTTCTGGCCGACGGCGAAGCGGTCCGGGCGCTGCTCGGAGCGGTCACGCGCGAGTTCCGCGCGCTTGATGAAGGAGGTGTATTCGGTGCCGACGATCTTCACGTCGAGGCCGCCTTCCTTCACCTCGGTCACCTCGCAGGTCACGACGGCGCCCTTCTTGAGCTCGCCCGCACCCGCGCCCGCATCCGCATCCGGAGCGCTCGAGCCCTCGGAAAGCTGCTTGATGCCGAGCGAAATACGCTCTTTGTCGACGTCGACGTCGAGCACCTGCGCCTTGACCTTGTCGCCCTTCTTGTACTCTTCGATGACCTGCTCGCCGGGGCGTTTCCAGTCGAGATCCGACAGATGCACCATGCCGTCGACGTCGCCGTCGAGGCCGAGGAACAGGCCGAACTCGGTCTTGTTCTTGACCTCGCCTTCAACCACGGAACCCGCCGGATATTTCTCGACAAACACCTCCCACGGATTGCGCATGGTCTGCTTCAGGCCGAGCGAGATGCGGCGCTTGACCGGATCGACTTCGAGCACCTGCACCTCGACCTCTTGCGAGGTCGAGACGATCTTGCCGGGATGCACGTTCTTTTTGGTCCACGACATTTCGGAGACGTGGATCAGGCCTTCGATGCCGGGCTCGAGCTCGACGAAGGCGCCGTAGTCGGTGATGTTGGTGACGCGGCCCTTGAAGCGCGCGGCGACCGGATATTTGGCCTCGATGCCCTGCCACGGATCGTCGAGCAATTGCTTCATGCCGAGCGAGATGCGGTGGGTCTCGTGATTGATCTTGATGATCTTGACCTTCACCTGCTGGCCGATATTGAGCACCTCGGACGGATGATTGACGCGCCGCCAGGCGATATCGGTGACATGCAGGAGGCCGTCGATGCCGCCGAGATCGACGAAAGCGCCGTAGTCGGTGATGTTCTTGACGACGCCGTCGATGACCTGACCCTCTTCGAGGTTCTGCACCAGTTCCTGGCGCTGCTCGGCGCGCGTCTCTTCCAGTACGGTGCGGCGCGAGACCACGATGTTGCCGCGCCGGCGATCCATCTTGAGGATCTGGAACGGTTGCGAATTGTTCATCAGCGGCGAGACGTCGCGGATCGGCCGGATGTCGACCTGCGAGCGCGGCAGGAACGCCACCGCGCCGTCGAGATCGACGGTGAAGCCGCCCTTGACCTGATTGAAGATGACGCCCTGAACCTTCTCGTTATTCTGGAACGCCTTTTCGAGCTTGCCCCAGCTTTCCTCGCGCCGCGCTTTGTCGCGCGACAGCACCGCTTCGCCGAGCGCATTCTCGATGCGATCGAGATAGACTTCGACGGTGTCGCCGATTTTGATCTCGGTGGTGCGGCCGGGACCGGCGAATTCGCGTAGCGCCACGCGGCCTTCGGTCTTCAAGCCGACATCGATGACGGCAAGGTCGCGCTCGATCGCGACGACGGTTCCCTTGACGACGGAACCTTCCTGCAGATGACCGTCGCTGAACGATTCGTCGATCAGCTTGGCAAAGTCCTCGCGCGTCGGCGCGGCAGTGGCAGCTTGAACCATAAAGACTCCCAACCCCTCGGATGAATGTGATCCCGAATGTGCGGCAGCCGCCGGCAAGGCCGGCGGTTGGGGCGAACGCCATACGTTCAGGACGAAGCTCGTGTGCCGGAAAAAGCCTGCCCCCACGGGCCGCGCCCTTGGGATCAAACTCATAGTCATTGCCGTGCAAACGAAGCGGTGAGCGGGCTAACCTCCAATGACGAAAGCGCTGTTAGCGACGCTTTCGGCCTGCTCGAACGGCCTCGATGATAGCGACGGCGGCCCGGAACGCCGCGTCTATACCCAAATGCGTGGTATCGAGCAAGTGCGCGTCCGGCGCGGCTTTCAGAGGGGCCGCAGTGCGCCGGGAATCGCGCTCGTCGCGGCGCAAGAGGTCGGCGAGCACGTCGGCTTCCTCCGCGGTCTCGCCGCGGGCCCGCAATTCACGCGTCCGCCGGGAGGCGCGCACTTCGGGCGTCGCCACGACGAACAGTTTGACGTCGGCGCCGGGCGCGATCACGGTGCCGATATCGCGGCCGTCGAGCACCGCGCCGGGCGGCCGCGTCGCGAATTCGCGCTGGTAATTGATCAAGGCCTGCCGCACCTGCGGGATCGCGGCCACCACCGAGGCAGCCTCGGTAATAGGCTGCAACTTCAAGGCGTTGTCGTCGAACTTGGTGGGGTCGAGCATGACCGCAGCTTCGGTCGCGAGCTGCACGTCGTCGAGCGGATGCCCGCCATCGAGCATCGCTTTGGCGACGGCCCGGTACAGCAGGCCGGTATCCAAGTGATGAAGGCCGTAAACCGCCGCGATCTGGCGCGCGATGGTGCCTTTGCCCGACGCGGCGGGTCCATCGATGGCGATGATCATGACAGGTCCGCCCCAAGCCCGCGCATCAATTCGACAAAGCCCGGAAAACTGGTTGCAATAAAAGTGCCGTCGTCGATCTGCACCGGGCGCTCGCTGCCAAGCCCGAGAACGATAGCCGACATGGCGATGCGGTGATCCATATGGGTCGTGACCACCCCGCCGCCGGCCGGCCGGCCCCTGCCCTGCACCAGAAGGTCGTCGCCCTGAATATCCGCCTCGATGCCGTTGACGCGGAGCAACGCCGCGGTCGCGGCGAGCCGGTCGGATTCCTTGACGCGCAATTCCTTGAGCCCGCGCATGACGGTGGTGCCGTCGGCGAACGCCGCCAACACCGCCAGCACCGGATATTCATCGATCATGGACGGCGCGCGCTCCGCCGGCACCTCGATGCCGCGCAGCGATCCGGCGCGAACGCGCAGGTCGGCGACGTCCTCGCCCCCTTCATTGCGTTCTTCGAGACGTTCAATGTCGGCGCCCATCTCCACGAGCGTCGTCAAAAGACCGCTGCGCAATGGATTCATCATCACGCCACGCAGAATCACGTCCGAGCGCGGAACGATGAGGGCCGCGACCAGGGGAAACGCGGCCGATGAGGGATCGGCGGGCACGGTAACCGGCCGCGGCTCGAGCTCCGGCTGGCCGGTGAGCGTGATGCGGCGGCCGGCGGCCTTGATCCGTTCGACCCGCACTTGCGCCCCGAAATGGGCGAGCATTTTCTCGGTATGATCGCGCGTCGCCTCGGCCTCGATCACGACGGTCTCGCCGGGCGCCGCAAGACCGGCCAACAGCGTCGCCGATTTCAATTGCGCCGACGGAACCGGCGACTCGAACACGATCGGCATCGGATCGCGCGCGCCGGCAAGGGTCAGCGGCAGGCGGCCCTCGTCGGAATGAAGCGTCCGTGCGCCGATCCGCTGCAGAGGATCGAGGACGCGCCGCATCGGCCGGCTGCGCAGCGAGGCATCGCCGTCGAAGGTCGCCGTGATCGGGCAGCCGGCGACGGCGCCAAGCGTCAGCCGGCACCCGGTTCCCGAATTGCCGAAATCGAGGACGCCCGCGGGTTCGGCAAAACCGCCGACGCCGACGCCGCGGAGCGACCAGGCCCGCTCGCCGGTCCGCTCGATACGGGCGCCCAGCGCCCGCAAGGCCTGCGCCGTATTAAGGACGTCTTCGCCTTCTAGGAGCCCGGTGACCCGGGTCTCGCCGACGGTCAGCGCTCCCAGAATCAGCGCCCGGATCGAGATCGATTTGTCGCCCGGCACGCGCGCGGCCCCGGCCAAGGGGCCGTTGCGGCGGGCGGTCAGCGGGGTGGGATCGCTTGGCATCTCGTTGCAGTCCAGCCGGTGACTATAGGATGGCTTTGTGACGGCCTCTGTGATCGCTCTATTCGCCCCTGTCTATAGGCGCCGACGCAGCCCGTCATCCCGCCGTTTTACCGATGCCGGGCGGCGGAACGACTATTGACACTGGCGTTATGACTAGCCAAGTGAAGCACCCGAATTGCGGAAAAGGATCCAGACCGTGGCCAAACCCGAACTGGGTACCAAAAGGCTTTGCGCCAGTTGCGGCGCGAAGTTCTACGATTTGAGCAAAGATCCGATCCATTGCCCGAAATGCGGCACGGTGTATGAAGTCGTGCAGGTTGTGAGCCGAGCGCGGCCCGAAGCCGCGGCAGTCGCCCCGCGTCCTGCTCCGGTGGAGGAAGTCGCCGTACCCGAGCCGCAGGAGATCGAGACGGTTTCGCTGGAAGAAGCCGATGCCGAGGCCCAGGGCGCCAAGAAGCCCGCGGTCGCCGGCGCCGAGGTGGAGGAGGAAGAGGTCGAAATCGACGAGACGCTCGACGACGACACCTTCATCGAGGAGCAAGAGGAAGAGGATGCCGACGTCACCGATATCATCGGCGGCGATATCGAAAACGAAGAGGAAGGATAACCAAGAGTCGGGAATCGGTGGCCAGTAGTCAGAACGCGCTATCCTGAAGTTCTGATGACTGACGACCGGCGTCTGATTCCTGTCGGGGCCATAGCTCAGTTGGGAGAGCGCTTGAATGGCATTCAAGAGGTCGGCGGTTCGACTCCGCCTGGCTCCACCAGCCTTCTCTCGCGAAGCGAGTGAAGGCTGCCGCGCCGATGCCTATAGGGCATAGGCGGACGAGGCTGTCGCGAGCTTCGGCCCGGCAAGCCCATTGCCACATAACAACGCCTGCGGTGTCTTAATCGCGTTCGACCGGTTTGAGCCGCGCGTCGGCAAAGCGGAACACGTGCGTTTTACCGCAAAGCTTGCAGTACAGCGTCAATTTGGCGTCGCGCACCCTTTGTAAATCGTCGCGGGAATAGAGCGCTCCGGTGCCGATCTCGCCTCCGGTTTCCGAACAGACCAACGCTAGCAATCCGGCCGACGCTTCCATGCTGATTCTCCCAGCATGGGCGAAATCTCGCAGGCCGGACAGCCGCCGCACTGATCCAGATCAAATCCTGCCGCAAATATGGATTACCTGCCATCGCCCTGACAGCGCCGATATTGTCTCGCAGTGGAACTGTCGTGCTATCTTGCCGGGTCAAGGGGAACGAGGGCGAGCCGGCCGAAGCTTGCAGCGCAAGCTGAAGGCGTGGCAGGGAGCGCCGCGCCGGAGTTCCAAACGAGCGGAGGCGGGTATGCGTGGAACGTGGATTGGCGCGGCAGTGGTCGCGTCGCTTTCGGTTTTGGCCGCAGCGCCTGCGGCGGCCCAACAGAGCCAACCGGCGCAACCGTCCGTCACCGATCCGGGCCAATCCGATCAGGCCACACCGTCGAAGCCTGCGCGTCACTCGCACCGGGCCACCACGCGGGACCTGCAGCCCGATCTCGACACCGACGACCAGCTTGCGCCGTCGCAGATGAAGCAACCGCTCCCCGCCGCTGTGGCGGAGCCGAGCGGCGGCGCGGCCGCCAAACAGTCGCACCCGGTGCAACACGCCGCAGTCGACGCGCCACAGGCGCCCACAGCCCCGCCAGCGCCGCCCAAGAAACCCGCGGTCGCCGCCGCGCCGTCGGCCGCCGCAGCCATGGCGGCCCACGTGGTCGCTTGCAGCGGCGCCTTCAGCAAAGAGTCGAGCCATCTGCGGCTCGCCATGACGTTCGATTCAAAAAACATCGCCTTTGCCGACGTCGACGCCAGCAACGGCACCAAAGTTCCCGCCTCGGTGGTGTTTCCGAGCGACCCGAAGCGGCGGCTCGAGGTGTGGTGGTCGAACGCGGCCGAGCGCCGCGACACTTATCTCATCGTCATCAACGGCAAATCGACCTGGACGGCGCCCGGCGGCATGAAGCTTGGCCTCACCATACCGCAACTCGAAAAGCTCAATCACAAGCCGTTCAAGCTCAAAGGCTTCGACAAAGACGGCGTTGCGACGGTCAGCGACTGGGACGGCGGCGCGTTGGCGACGATTCCGGGCGGCTGCAAATCCGGCTTAAGCCTGCACGCCGACCCAAAGGTGTCCGCCGACGTATTGAGCCAATTGAGCGCCGACAAGGATTTCAGCTCGTCCGACGACGCCATCCGCGCCGCGAAGCCGACCGTAAGCGAAATTCTGATCGGTTACTGAACCACGCGCCCAGTGCGGCGATTACGGCTTTGATTTCGGCTTGGCTGGAGCCGGGCTACTCGGCTGCTCCTGCTCGGTCCGCATGGTCCGCACGTCGCGCGCCATTTCCAGGCAGGTGAGGAGCTCCGTATAGCTCGACTCGCCGCCCATGCGCGATTCATTGGTGCAGGCTGTCTTGTCGGCCGGCGCGAAACTGCCCCATTCCTTGGACAATTCGTCGCGAATTGCTTGTTCGCTGTCGAGGCAGTTCTTCTTCTCATCGGCGACGGCCGAATCGTGGAACGTCACCCCGCCCTGCTGCGCGATGCCCTGGCAGACCTGATCGACATTGAGGACCGGGACGCTGTCGGCGACCGGCATGATCAAATGCGCGCCAAGGATCAGTGCCGGGGGAAGAATCATGGCCGTGCTCCGTCAATACCGCCTACATTATTATTACATGGCAGGCGGTGGGACCGGCAAGGCACGCGATATTGGCCGGCACGGCGTTCGAGGTGCGCCCTCTCTCCCGCCGCGGACGGCGGTAAGTCGTGGTCCCTACTCCTATTTCAACCATCAAGAAACATTCTTCGACAACGTGGTCTGGCATCCCGCTGTGATTGCGGAGCGCAATTTCCGGCACGGAAAGGCGAGCGCTGAGAGCCACGGGACACTTTCGACATGACCGACCGCATGGCCTCCGAGGAGATCGTCCGTCTCGCGGTCGAAGCCTGTCCGAGCGGCATGACCATGACCGCAGCCGACGGCAAGATCGTGCTGGTCAATGTCGAGGCCGAACGGCTGTTCGGTTATGCGCGCGCGCGAAGCGCGCGTCTTGGCCCGATCGTTATTTGACATCCGATCCTTATTTGACAATGGAGATCGATCGCGTCGCGGTCTCATACCAACTGCTCGACTTGAGCCTGGCCGCTCGCATCGCCGCTCTCTTTCTTATCTTCGCCGACAACGCCACCTCAGGCGCAGGCGCGCTCAGGCCATACCGCAGTTGTTCGATTTCGTCCTTGACGAGCAATTTGCGCCGTTTCAGCTCCGCGATCTCCAGATCGTCCCACGGATTATGAGCTTGCGCTCCGCTGATCTCCCTATCCAGCGCTTGATGGCGCCTTTCGAGCGTCGCAAGATGTGCCTGAGTGGACATGCGGGATACCTCCTCGGGTTGGAAAAGGCTTGAATCGGATATTGTCCGGCCCACGGCCGACAGCGCGGCCCGTGCGATTATTTTTTCTTCTGGGACATGCGCCATCTGGTTTTTGCGGCCGGATATGCACGCTCCAACTTTTCGATCTCACCATAGGCGGCGAGCTTGCTGAGCCGGCCGCCAAGGTCACGGCAACTGGCGCCGAGCCCTGTGGCAAGTTCGTCGGTCGTCAGCCCTTCGGGCGCAGCCTGCATCAGTTGAAAGATGTTTTGCCTGCCGAGCGCCGGCTTTGCCAAGCTTGTATTATTCATGATTGACTCCTGCGAACGCTAGGTTGAATTGAAGACGCGAACCAGCTTCGAACATTTTTTGCGGGATACGCAGCCGCAACGGAAGAATTTCAAAACGACTGTCATTAGAATTCCACCGCGCCAAAGCGGCAGCTATTCAAAAGCGAACACAAATTAAAATTATTTCGGCGAGCGATCTGATGCAGCGCGATAGCACGCAATCGAACGCCGTCAAACGGCGGACCGTTCACCGATAGGTGGAAGTGCCTAGCGCATCATGCCGGAAAGCGGCATCACGCTCACGAAGCGCCCACATCCCGATCCGATTCCGTCGAATTGGATCGAGTCTGGGTCACACTGCGCGGCGCATCGGCCAGAACCACGCTCAACAACGAGCTGTGGACTTCAATGTGGCCGTTGTAATCGATGAAGCCAGCCTTGCGAAATTTATTCATGAACAGACTCACGCGCGATCGGGTCGAGCCGATCATCTCCGCGAGCACTTCCTGGCTGATTTTTCCGGCGATCGGCTCGGGTCTGCCTTCCTTGCCGAAATTCGCCAGCAGCAAAAGGATCCGGGCAAGTCGCTTCTCGGTCGAATTGAACAGCTGATCGATCAGGTCTTCTTCGATCCGCGTGCTTCTCGCCATGACATGCGAAACGAACATCAGCGAAAAGGCCGGCTCGTTGCGCAGAGATTCCAGGATTTCTTTCTTCTCTATGCGCAGGATTTCGCAGGGGACAATGGCTGAGGCTGTCGACAGGCGCTTTAATTGTCCGATCATGCATCCCTCGCCGAAAAACTCGTCCGGGCCCAGGATAGCGATGACGGCCTCTTTGCCCTCCTTCGACACGACAGTGATTTTGACCTTGCCGGTTTTGATGTAATAAACCGCGTCCGTGTTATCGCCCTGCGTAAACAGCACTTCCTTCGCCACGGGGAAGATGAGGCTGCGGCCCTTACCGACGCTGCTTAAAATTCCTCCCGCTTCACTGAGCTTCGTTACCGATAACGAATTGGCATTCCGATTCCGCATGTTAGTTCCTCGCCCCCGAGGTTGAGAACTGCGACATTCGCGGGCTCTTTGCATTCGTGCTGCAGGCTGCCGCCGGCGCGGGCTCGTCCCGATCGGATGATTCCTCGCGCACCAGCGCGTCCAGCAAACATGCATAGGCACGGTAGCGGCGGTTGTCGGGATATCCCTGACCGCAATGCGCCAACGCCAAGAGGGCGCGCGCCAGCCGCCGCTTGCCGCTATCGAATACCTGGCTGGTAAGGTTGTCGCGCAGCCGCGACGCGCTGTGTATTTGTCCGGTCCGCACATAAAACAGACGGTCGGCAAACAAACTGTCGGTAAAAAGACTGTCGTTCGGCTCGCCGTCGCGGGACAACACCCCGCCCGGCCGCGGCGCCGCCACCATGACGTCGCTGGTCTCCGCTCCGAACGCCCCGGAATTGAACGTTTCTTTCCAGTTCAATGTCCAACCGACGACAGGGCCGTTTCCGTCGGTCTTTGGAAGCATTCCGCCCACCTCCCTTCAATGCAACCACAGGGGCTGCATTGTCGTCATCAGGCGTGAGATACCGCGCCGTGAAGACGAGGCGGCATCGCCGTCGTGCCCGGTTTCCGACCCCGAGGGTCGGCTGCCCGACATAAGGAATTGTACGGTAGTGTACGCAACTTTTCCGCGTTATCGATACTGTCAAATATGACAGTATCGTAACGTAGATTATAACTTGATGACCCCATCGCGGAGCGCCAGCGAAACCGCATGCGTTCGGTTCGTGGCGTCGAGCTTGCGTACGGCCGCCTGCGCATGCGCATCAACGGTTCGCTTCGCAATGCGCAAAATTTGGGCTATCTCGCGAGCTGATTTCCCATTAGCGACCCAACGGAGAATTTCCATCTCCCGAGGCGTGAGCTTGGACTTGATCGTCGATCGTCCGCGCAATGGAAATGTTCCCGGAAATGGTTGGCGAAACTAAATGCTGAGCCTCCATCAGCTGCATAGGGCCGAACGCCGCGACATAAGCCCTTATACACACGACATAATCGTGGAATACGGCCTCACGTGGAAGTTGAATTTACACGAGCAACACGCCGCTTTGCAATTAGTAATAGAAATACTCGACTAATCAACGGATTAGCGGCGCAGGGATGGTGCGCCGTCGCCTCTCGCCGCAGTGGATAATCGAGACGAATCAACGCCTAGTGGTGCAGTCGCGGGTTTGGAACCATCGCGTCGGCCAGCCATCGTCGGGCGCGCCGCTTTGCCGCGGCGCGCCCGTTTTTGGCGTTATCGGGTCGTTCAGCGCGGTATCGATTGCACCGCGAGATTGGTGGTCGGGTCGATCACCAGGATGCGGTCGGGCTCGTAGACGTAACGATACACAAAGGGTGCGCTGCCGACGACCGCGCCGTCTTCGACGACCGGTGTCGCGACGCGAGCCGGAGCGGTGACGGCACCTGGCGACACCACCTCATCGTAGAGCGGCGGACCGTAATCCTCGGAGCTCGCCGCAACCGGGGCCGGAGTCACCTCGTCGTAGAGTGGTTGCGGCACAGCCGTAACGGTGCGCGCGATGACGCTCGGCGTCGGCACGACTTGTCGCGTAATGGTGCGCGTCGTCACCACCTCGCCTCGAGCGCGCCGCGCCGGAGCGGGGCGCACGGTGCGTGTGGTCTCCGTTGTCTGGATAGTCTCCACGGCGGGATCGACCACCTGCCGGGTGATGACGGTCTGCGCATGCGCGGCGGTCACGCCGGCCGCGAGCACGAGCCCGATCGCGGTCGAGGGGAACAGGAATTTCATGGCGTACTCCATCTGCAAATGCCGGGGGCAACTGTCTTGTGCGTTTCGCTCGGCGCAATGCCGGGAACCGGGACCATTGGCCCGAGCTGAAGTTCAACGCCCGGTGGGCTTGCGCGTTCCTGTCGGGCCGCACCGCAAATAGCGCGAGAAACGGCAGCGAGTTCCCCTGCCGCAAAATCGACGCGCAAATGTTCAGATAACGTCTTCTCAGACCACGTTCTGGCTACGCAACAACGCGCCACGCAACAATGCCGACAGCGGCAGCGTGAGCAAGGCCACGGCAGCGACCAGCATCAGAGCATGCCAGACTCCGATCATATCGCCGACGCGACCAAACAAGATCGGCGCGATCGCACCGGATCCGATAGTGCCGGTATAAAAAACGCTCAGCGCATGGGTGCGCCAATGCGGTGCCACCAAATCCGGCACCGAGCCGTAGAGCACCGACGAAGTGCCGTTGAGCGCGATGCCGATCACAGGCAACAGCATCAGCGCGCCGCCGAGCGGAAGCGGGAATAAAGCGAGGATGCCCGCGGCCGTCAGCCCTTCCGTCAGCCACACCGTTCCTATCACGCCGATCCGGGCGCCGATGAAAGCGCAGGCGAGCTTTCCCGTGGCCCCGCCGGCGAAGACGAGCGTCATCGCCAAGCCGATCATTTGCACGCTCGCGCCCTTGTCGGTGAGGACGAACGGCAGGAACAAGAGGAACCCCATGCGGGTGGCGCTGTCGACGATGCCGACCGCCAAGAGCGCGCCGAAGGCAAGACGCCCGGGGTTGCGGTCTTGCGCCGTTGCAATATCGCTCCGCGGCGCGGGCGCGGCCGCGGACTCATAGCGCGGCGCGAACAAAAAGATCACCACCGCCATGATCACGCCGACGCAGCCAAGAATCGCCAGCGCCGGCCGCCATGCCATCAGCAACAGCAGGAGCGACAGCACCGCCGGCACCGTCATCTTGCCGATGTCGCCGCTGAAATTATACGTGCCGAGGGCTTTGAGCGAGCGCGGTCCGGCGAAGGCGCGAGCGACCAGCGCGGATGCGATCGGGTGCTGCGTCGAGGCGCCGAGCCCGGAGATGAAAAGCGCGCCGAGCAACATGGCAAAGCCCGTGCTCGCTCCGGCAAAGCAATAGCCGAGCCCGGCAAGCGCGGTGCCGAGCGCCAGCACGACGGCGGCGCCGATACGCTCGGCGGCGATCCCGGCGGGAATTTGCAAACACGCCATGGTGCCGACGAAGACACTGCGCAGCGCACCGAGCGCGGCATAGCTCAGGCCGAACTCGGACTGCCAAATCGGCAGCATGATGTAGATGAGATCCGTATAGCCGTCGTGCAGGGCATGCGCGGCGCCGGCGACGCCGGCGGCACGCCGCTGATCGTCCGAGATGTCCGACGCCCAATCGGTAAATTTGGCTGGAACCCAGATGGCACAATCCTCCCGGCCAAGCCTGCGCATGGCGGCCTGCGATTCTTGGGGTCACCTCCTAGTCGCGACCTGGAATGTCGTCAACAAACCGGGCCACCGAGCCCTCGATTGACCATGGCAATCGCGGGGTGCAGTCTGCCGCTCGCGCGGGAATCACGCGTGGTGTTGGAACGAGGAGGAATCATGTTCGGCCTCGGCGACCTGTTCCAGTGGGAGCGGTTCGTAACGCCCACCGTGATCAAGGTGTTCTATTGGCTCGCCGTGGTCATCGCCATACTGCTGGGCTTCGCCGGCGGGGTCAGTTCGCTGACCACGATGGCGTTCAATCCCTTCATCGGCATGATCTTCCTGATCCTCAGCGTGCTTGGCGCCTTCATGGGCGTGATCATGGCGCGCATCATCGCCGAATTCGTGTTGATTGTTTTCCGCATCAATGAGCATCTCGGCGCGATCAGGAACCAGGGAACCGGAATCAGAGGCCCTTAGTTCATCTGATCAGATGGCCGTTCGGCGATTATCGACGCCCGATCAAGGGCTGAACCGGAAGTGCATGACGTCGCCGTCCTGCACCACATAGTCTTTGCCTTCGAGCCGCATCTTGCCGGCGTCGCGTGCGCCGGCCTCGCCACCGCAGGCGACATAATCCGCATAGGCGATGGTTTCGGCGCGGATAAAGCCGTGTTCGAAATCGGTATGAATGACGCCCGCGGCCTGCGGCGCCTTGGTGCCGCGCGTCACCGTCCAGGCGCGGGTTTCCTTGGGTCCGACGGTGAAGAAGGTCACGAGATTGAGGAGCGTGTAGCCGGTCGAGATCAGCCGGTCGAGGCCGGCCTCTTTGAGACCGACCGCGGCGAGATAATCGGTGCGCTCCTCGCGCGACAGCACAGCGATCTCGGCCTCGATCTTGGCGGAGATGACGATCGCCGCCGCGCCTTCTTCCCTGGCTCTCGCCACGACCCGTTGCGAGAACGTATTGCCCTCGGCCGCGGAATTTTCCTCGACGTTACAAACAAAGAGCACCGGGATCGAGGTCAACAATCCAAGTCCGTGAAAGAGTTTTTCTTCCTCGGGCTTGCGTTCGGTGAGCCGCGCCGGCTTGCCGTCGCGCAAGAGCGCCAGCGCCCTGTTGATGAGATCGACCGTCTCCTTGGCTTCCTTGTCGCCGCCCTTGGCTTTTTTGCTCAAGCCGTCGACGCGCCGCTCCAGGCTTTCGAGATCCGCAAGCATCAATTCGGTCTCGACCGTTTCGATGTCGGCCACGGGGTCGATGCGGCCTTCGACATGGGTGACGTCGGTGTCCTCGAAGCAGCGCACGACGTGAGCGATGGCGTCGACCTCACGGATATTGGCGAGAAATTGATTGCCGAGTCCCTCGCCTTGCGAGGCGCCGCGGACGAGGCCCGCGATATCGACGAAAGTCAGCCGCGTCGGCACGATCTGCGCCGACTTGGCGAGCGCCGAGAGCGTATCCAAGCGGCGATCCGGCACCGCCACTTCGCCGACATTTGGCTCGATGGTGCAAAATGGATAATTCGCCGCCTGCGCCGCCGCGGTTTCGGTCAGCGCATTGAAGAGGGTCGACTTGCCGACATTCGGCAGGCCGACGATGCCGCATTTAAAGCCCATGAAAATTTCTACCCGTTTGCCGGCGGTTCACGCCGTTTCACTATCGTTGTTGTTTCGGCCGCCGTTCTTTTGGCCGTCATCTTGCTGGTCGCCAAAGCCCTTCGCCACCATGGCGAGGTGGACCTTGTTCTGGAATGTGGCGTCCTCGCCGCGGGCGATGAGCTCGGCATTGTCGGCAAGGATCGCGATCAGCGCCTCGAGCCAGCCGCGCTCGCTCTTGGCGAAATCGCTCAGCACATAATGCTGCACCATGTCCTTGTTGCCCGGATGGCCGACGCCGATGCGCACCCGCCGGTAATCGTTGCCGATATGCTCGGAGATCGAACGCAAGCCGTTGTGACCGGCAATGCCGCCGCCAATTTTGACCCTGACTTTTGCGGGCGGCAGGTCGATCTCGTCGTGGAACACCGTGATGTCCTGCGGCGGCAGCTTATAGAAGTGCGCCGCCTCGGCGACGGCGCGGCCGGACTCGTTCATGAACGTGCCGGGCAACAGCAATAGCGCTCGCGCGCCGCCGATCGGCCCCTCGCAGGCGACGCCCTGGAAACGCCGGCGCCACGGACCGATGCCGTGGCGCTTGGCGATTGCCTCGACGGCCATGAAGCCGACATTGTGCCGGTTGCCGGCATAACGTGCTCCCGGATTTCCCAAACCGACCAGGAGCAGCATCGTAGTTGTCCCGCTTTAATGCGGCGGAGCCGAACCTCACTTCTTCTCGGCGCCACCGGCGGCCGGTGCAGCGGCGGCGCCGGCACCCGGGGCTGCGCCCGGAGCACCGGTGGGGCCCGTAGGAGCCGGACCAGCGGCGGCGGCGGCAGCAGCGGCAGCAGCCGCGGCAGCGGCGGCATCGGCGGCGGCTTTGAGTTCTTCCGCATAGCCCGACGGCGGCACCACCGTCACCAGAGTGATATCACGGCCGGAAACGGCGCGGACGCCGTCCGGAAGCTTGATATCGCTCAAGTGTCTGGAGTGGTTGATCTCAAGCGCGCTGACATCGACCTCGATGCCGGCCGGAATGGCGTCGGCGCGGCAGCGCACCTCGACCGTATGGGTCACGATCGATACCGTGCCACCGCGCTTGACGCCCGGCGACTGCTCGGCGTTGCGCACCATGACCGGAATATTGACGCGTATCGTCGCGCCCTCGCCGAGCCGCATGAAGTCGACATGCAGCGGCAAATCGCGGATGGCGTCGAGCTGGAAATCGCGCGGGATGACGCGATGCTTCACGCCGTCGATCTCGACGTCGTGGATGGTGGTGAGGAAATGGCCGGCATAGATGCGCTGGCGCAAATCGGCGTAATCGAGCGAGATCGGTAGCGGCTCCTTGCCGTCGCCGTAGATGATTCCGGGAACGCGGCCGGCACGACGTTCGGCCCGGGCGGCCCCCTTGCCTGCCCGCGAACGCGCCGCCGCCTTGATCAGGTTGACGGTAGCCATGATGAGATCCTTGTCTAAAGCCCTGTGAATAAAAGGGAATTACCGCGCTAGCCTCCAGGGGTGCTGTAGCAGCGCGCGGCCGCGGCGCTTATAGCGGCGCGGGTCGAAAAAGACAAGGAACAGTGACGGAAGCGCTATTGCAGAGCTAGAAGGTGCCCGGATTGGCAGGCGCGGGCGGCTCATCCGGCAACTGACCCGGAAAGGATTCACCGGGGCCCGAGGCCGGAGCGGTCGCCGCGTCTGCTTTGGCAAGCGCCGCTTCCAGCGCGGCAACGCGGGCCTTCAGCGCTTCACTGTCCTCGCGGGCGATGCGGGCCATCTCCTTGACGGCCTCGAACTCCTCGCGCTTGACCAGATCGAGGTCGCGCAACCAGCGTTCCGCCTGCGTACGGAACAGCGTCTCGACCTCGCGCCGCACACCCTGCGCAACACCGGCCGCGTCATTCATCAAGCGCGCGACCTCGTCGAAGAACCGGTTCGTCGTCTGCACCATGATCGCCTCCAGGCCCAGCGGCCGAATCTCTCGACGCGCAATCCGGCGCGCGCAGCGAGCTTGCCATATTATTGGACAATGGCGATGGTGCGGCGCAGCCGCAAGGGGGCGCGTCCGCAAAGCTTGAGCGCTAAGGAAAAGAATGTTCGTCCTGCCGGTCATTCCCTATCCGTCGATCGATCCGATCTTGATTTCGATCGGACCGCTCGCGGTGCGCTGGTATGCGCTCGCCTATATCGTCGGCATTCTCGCCGGCTGGTTTTATGCGCGCGCCATTGTCGTCTCGGAACGGCTATGGGGCGGCCCGGCGCCGTTTACGGTGCTCGACTTCGACGACTTCGTCGTCTGGATCACGCTCGGCATCATTCTCGGCGGCCGCACCGGCTACGTGCTGTTCTACAATCTGCCGCACTTCGCCGCCAACCCGATCGAGATTGTGCAATTGTGGAACGGCGGCATGTCGTTTCACGGCGGTCTCGCCGGCTGCATCGTCGCCATCGTCTGGTTCGCACGGCACCGCGGCATTCCGGTGCTGTCGCTCGCCGACGTGACCTCGGCCGTCGCGCCGATCGGATTATTTCTCGGCCGTATCGCCAATTTCATCAATGGCGAATTGTGGGGCCGACCCACCGACGTGCCCTGGGCGATGATCTTTCCTAAAGCCGGCCCGATCCCCCGCCATCCAAGCCAGCTCTACGAGGCGGCGCTGGAAGGCGTCGTGTTGTTCATTGTGCTCGCCGTGCTGGTGCGATGCGGCGGCCTCAAGCGGCCGGGCATAACGGCCGGCGTCTTCGCGCTCGGTTACGGCATGGCCCGCACCACATGCGAACTGTTTCGCGAGCCGGACCTGCAGCTCGGTTTCCTGTGGGGCGGCTTGACCATGGGCATGCTGCTCAGCATTCCTTTGATGCTGGCCGGTATCGCTCTCCTCAGCGTCGCCTTGACGCGCGAGCCGACGAGAAAAAATGGCTGATGGGGGCGCGCCGCTGGAGAACGAAATCCGCCGGCTTATCGCCGTGGCCGGCCCGCTGCCGCTGTCCGACTATATGCGGCTCTGCCTGACCCACCCGCGCTACGGCTACTACATCAATCGCGATCCGCTCGGCGCCGGCGGCGATTTCACCACCTCGCCGGAAATCAGCCAGATGTTCGGCGAACTGATCGGGCTGTGGATGGCGGCGGTCTGGCAGCGGATGGGCGCACCCGAAAACGTCCGCGTCGTCGAACTCGGCCCCGGCCGCGGCACCCTGATGGACGATGCCTTGCGGGCGGCAAAAGTGGTGAAGCCGTTCCGCGCGGCAATCGTTGTGCATCTGGTCGAGATCAGCCCGGCGCTGCGCGAGGTGCAGCGGCGGCGTCTCGAGCCGCTCGACGTACCGATCGAGTGGCACGCCGCTTTCGAAGAAGTACCCGGCGGCCCGGCGATCCTCATCGCCAACGAGTTCATCGATGCATTGCCGGTCCGTCAGGCCATCAAACAAACCGACGGCTGGCACGAGCGTGTCGTTGGCATTGGGCCCGACGACAATCTTGTCATCGGCATGGCGCCTGACCCCTTGCCGTTTTTCGAAACCTCGATGCCGCGGGGCTTGCGAAAATCTCCCCAAGGCTCGATCTACGAATGGCGCAATGACACCATCGCGCTCGAACTGGGACGGCGGATGCGCGACGACGGAGCGGCCCTGATCATCGACTACGGTCACGCCCACGCCGGCCTCGGCGAGACGCTGCAGGCGGTCGCCGGACACGCCTTCACCGATCCGCTGCGTACGCCTGGCGAGGCCGATCTGACTGCGCATGTCGATTTCGAAGCGCTCGGACAGAGTGCGGAGAGTATCGGTGCGCGCATCCACGGCCCGATCCGGCAACGCGATCTGTTTCTCCGGCTCGGCATCGAAGAGCGCGCCGCGGCGCTGAAGGCGAACGCGCCGCGCGAAAAGGCCGCCGATATCGAGATCGCATTTTCGCGGCTGATCGCCGAGGGCGCGCACGGCATGGGCGAGTTGTTCAAGGCGATGGCCATCGCCGCGCCGGAGCTCGGCGTGCTGCCGGGATTTGAGCCATGAAAATCGAAGCGCGCTCGCTCTTGCTGACCGGCATCCGGCACGCTTTCTTCACCCGCGACGGCGGCGTTTCCGGCGGCCTTTATGCGACCCTCAATGGCGGCACCGGTTCACGCGATGCAGTCGACCATATCGCCGAGAACCGCGCGCGTATGGCCACCGCGGTCGGCGTCGAGCCGCACCGATTCCTCACCGTCCATCAGATCCACTCCCCCGATGTCGTTATTGCCGAAGCGCCGTGGACGAATGAAGCGCGCCCGCGCGCCGATGCCATCGTGACGCGGCTGCGCGCGCTCGCAATCGGCGTCACCACCGCCGACTGCGGCCCCATCCTACTCGCCGACCCGAAGGCGCAGGTAATCGGCGCCGCGCATGCCGGCTGGCGCGGTGCGCTAGCGGGCGTCGTCGAAGCGACCGTCGAGGCGATGGAGCGCCTCGGTGCCAAGCGCGGCGATATTCGTGCCGCCGTGGGCCCGATGATCCGGCAAGGAAGCTACGAAGTCGGACCCGATCTGATCGAGCGCTTTGCGGCCGAAGATCGCGCCAGCAACAGATTTTTCGCCGCCGCCTCGCGCAGCGGCCATGCGCTGTTCGATCTCGGCGGCTACGTGACGGCACGGCTCGAAAGGGCCGGCATCGGCCATATCGAGGATCTCGGGCTCTGCACCTATGCGGACGCGGCGCGCTTTTTCAGCTATCGCCGCAGCACCCATCGCGCCGAGGCCGATTACGGCCGGCACGTCAATGCGATCGCCTTGACGGGCGAATAGCGAATGGCATGTGCTGAATAGGCTTCTACCACCTCATCTATTTCCTATTCGCCGCTTCTCAGTCGTTTCTCATGCCGGCGAAGTTATTGGGATTGCACTCGAAAAACCTGCGGGGAAAGGCCCGGATTCATATTGCCAGCCCCGCATGCGGCTTGTATCAGACCCTTGCCTTGGCCGGGGCAGGCATCGATCGGGCGTGATCTTCATGCTCGGCACGCGACGCGCGCGGGAGAGCGGGAATGAAGGGCAACAACGGCGCGATCAAGCTCGTCGCCGGGAATTCCAACCCTGCATTAGCCGAAAGCATCGCCGGTTATCTTGGCACGCCGATGACAAAGGCCGTGGTGCGGCGCTTCGCCGACATGGAAATTTTCGTCGAGGTTCAGGAAAACGTCCGCGGCGCCGACGTCTTCGTGATCCAGTCGACGTCGTACCCGGCCAACGATCACCTGATGGAGTTACTGATCATCTCCGACGCGCTGCGGCGCGCGTCGGCGCGGCGCATCACCGCGGTGATCCCGTATTTCGGCTATGCCCGGCAGGACCGCAAAGTGGGGCCCCGGACGCCGATCTCGGCCAAGCTCGTCGCCAATCTGATCAGCCGCGCCGGCGCCGATCGCGTGCTCACGCTCGATCTCCACGCCGGCCAGATCCAGGGCTTCTTCGACATTCCGACCGATAATCTGTTCGCCGCCCCGGTCATCATGCGCGACATCAAGGAGCGCTTCGATGTCAGGAAGGTCATCGTGGTGTCGCCCGACGTCGGCGGCGTGGTGCGGGCGCGCGCGCTCGCCAAGCGCATCGATGCACCGCTCGCCATCATCGACAAGCGGCGCGAGCAACCGGGCGAATCCGAAGTGGTCAATGTCATCGGCCAGGTCTCGGGCGGCATCTGCATCCTGGTCGACGATATCGTCGATTCCGGCGGCACGCTGGTGAATGCCGCCGACGCACTGCTCGAGAAGGGCGCCACCGAAGTCTACGGCTACATCACCCACGGCGTATTGTCGGGCGGCGCCATCACGCGAGTCGGCGGCTCGCGGTTGAAGGAACTCGTGATCACGGACTCGATTCAACCGACCAAGGCCGTGAGCGACGCGAAAAATATCCGGGTGCTGTCGATCGCGACGCTGATCGGCGAAGCCATCAGCCGCACCGCCGCCGAGGAATCGGTGTCGAGCCTGTTCGACTGAAGCCCCGCGCCGGCAAAAACCGCCTAGTCCGGCCCCGAGTCAGTTTGTCGCAGGATCGTCTGTGGACGGACTCATGTCCGGCATTGTGCCGCGGCCGCAAATCACTTCATGAGTGCCTCTGCACTTAAAAGTCCCTTGGATCGGCGGTGGATGAAGGTCTTGCGCGAATACAAGCGGGATGATTCAGTCGGCGGGCCGGCTGATTCGCGGGATGCAGTCAACCTGCGGCTCCAACTTGTTCCTGCGTCAAATCGCAGCCGGCGCTTTCGGCGTTCCTGTGGCGTGCGCATATCCACTCTTACTTAGCGGCGCTTACTTAGCGGCACTGTGGAGGCGGCATGTCCCTCATCGAAATCGTCCGCGATCAGCCCGACAATCCGCTCGATGTGGTCGAGCACATGGCGGCCGGCAACAACTGGCCGTTCGAACGCGCGGGCGAAGACGAGATCGGTATCGTCGTCACCGGCCGCTGGACCAATTACCAGGTGTCGTTCACCTGGATGGGCGATATCGAGGCGCTGCATCTCGCCTGCGCCTTCGACATGAAAGTGCCGGAAGCCCGTCTCGCCGACGTTCAGCAGCTCATTGCCAAGATCAACGAGCAATTGTGGATCGGACATTTCGACGTCTGGATGCAGAATGGCGTGGTGATGTTTCGCCATGCGCTGGTTCTCGCCGGCGGCGTCACCGCATCGGGTCGGCAATGCGAGGCGGTGCTCGGCACCGCGCTCGATTCCTGCGAGCGCTACTTTCCGGCATTCCAGTTCGTCATCTGGGCCGGCAAATCGGCGCGCGAGGCGATGGATTCGGCCATGTTCGAGACCGCGGGCCAAGCTTAAACATGAGCCAAGCCTGACCGTGAGCCAAGCCTGAACGCCAGCCAAGCCTGAACGCCAGCGATGTCCGCGCCCGGCCCAAATCCGGAAGATCATCCGAGCCTCAGCGATTTCTCCGGCCCCGTGGTCCTGGTCGGCGCCGGCAAAATGGGCGGCGCCCTGCTCGAGGGCTGGCTCAAGCTCGGACTTGACCCGCGGCATGTCGCGGTGATCGAGCCGCAGCCGTCCGAGCAGATCACGGCACTCGCCGGCCGCGGGCTGCGGCTTAATCCGGATCCGCGCACGCTACCGAGCTCAGCCGCTCTGGTCATTGCGCTGAAGCCGCAAATCGCCGCGCAAGCGGTCCCCAAGCTGGCGCCGCTCGTTGCCCCCACGACCGTCGTCGTATCGATTATGGCCGGACGCACGCTGGCTTTCCTCGCCGGCGCCCTCAACCAACCCTGCGCTCTCGTTCGCGCCATGCCGAATACGCCGGCAGCGGTCGGGCGCGGCATTACGGTCGCGGTGTCGCGCGACGCCAACGCCGAGCAGCGCCAGCTGGCGCACCGGCTGTTGGCGGCGACCGGCGCGGTCGAATGGATCGGCGATGAAGCGCTGATGGACGCTGTCACCGCGGTCTCCGGCTCGGGGCCGGCCTATGTCTTTCTCCTCGTCGAAGCTCTCGCGCAAGCAGGCGTGGCGGCGGGTCTGCCGCCCGAACTGGCGGGAAAACTCGCGCGCGAAACCGTCGCCGGCTCGGGCGAATTGCTGCACCGTTCGCCGCTCGATGCCGCCGTGCTGCGGGAAAACGTCACGTCGCCCGGCGGCACCACCGCCGCGGCGCTCGCGGTTCTGATGGGTCAGAACGGCTTTGCCGCGCTGCTGGACAAGGCGGTCGCCGCCGCCACCGCGCGCTCGCGCGAACTCGCCGGTTGAACTGTTCTAAAAGATTTGCCGCCTTGGAACGGCCACCGCGCGGCCCTACATTAAAGGCAGCGGTGCAGCGACAGCGCCCGCCAAGGAGTTTCCGTCATGGCCCGCAAACCCTCCCGCAAGCCCGCGAGCAAGCCGGCGCGAAAAGCCGAAGCCACCCACGACACCGCGGTCCCGGCCGGCGATCGCGATAAGATCATTGCCGCCTTCCTCGCGCTCCTCGCCGAGAAACGGATCGAACAGATCGGATTTGCCGATGTCGCCGAAGCGGCGGGCGTGTCGCTCGCTCAATTGCGCGGTGAGTTCGGCTCGAATTTGGCAATTCTTTCCGCCCATATGAAAGCAGTCGATCGCGCCGTGCTCGGCGAGGATTTTGGCGACATGGCGGAAGAGCCGCCGCGCGAGCGGCTGTTCGACGTGCTGATGCGCCGGCTCGAAATCCTGGCGCCGCATCGTGCCGCGGTCGCTTCGCTGTTGCGCTCGGCCGGCCGCAATCCGCCGCTGGCGCTGGCGCTCAATCGGCTCGCGGTCCGCTCGCAGCAATGGATGCTGACGGCCGCCGGCGTTGGCGCATCGGGCCCGCGCGGCATGGTCCGGGCGCAGGGGCTCGCGCTTCTCTTCAGTTCGGTCCTGCGCACCTGGGTAAACGACGAGGATCCCGGGCTGGCACGCACCATGGCGGCGCTCGACCGCGCGCTGGCGCGGGGGCAGCGCGCCGTAGGTCTGCTCGATGATTTGTGCCAAGTGCCGTCGCGGCTTTGCCGTTTGCGCAGCCGCTGGCGCCGGCGGCCGGAGGACACTGAAGAATCCGCCGCAGTCTATTGAACCTAAAGTCGTCGCTGCGCGGAGCAAAGGCAGCGAAACATCCCGGCGCGTGCAAAGATTAGAATCCCTATAAAATACAACTTTCTCTTTGCAAGGATTTCACCGTTCCGCTAGGCATAGTTGCGGATCGTACCAGTTTGCCGCCGGGTTTCTTTCCCATGATCGTTTGCTCTTGCAACGTATTCACGGACCACGATGTCCGCGCGACGCTGACGGTCAGCGGCGCGCCACGCACGACCGGCGAGGTTTACCATTGCCTCGGCTGCAGCCCGCAATGCGGGCGGTGCGCGCGCACCATCCGGCGCATCATGGACGAGGCGCTCGGCGCCAGCGAACCGGCGTGCTGCCGCGACGCCGCTTCCTGACCCCGCCGGTATCATAAGCGTGTCGCCGAAAACGGTGCGGCACCGCCTTCCGGCCTTAGGCGCGGCGGCTATCATTTGCCGCGGCCGATCCTGCGCACTAGGTTCATATCGGGAATCAATAACAGTAACAGGAGCGCGATCATGAGAGGCGATCCCGGCGTCGTCGATTACCTCAACAAGTCCCTGCGGCACGAGCTGACGGCGGTTAATCAATATTGGCTGCATTACCGGCTGCTCGACAATTGGGGCTACAAGGCGCTGGCCAAGCAATGGCGCAAGGAATCGATCGAGGAAATGGAGCACGCCGACAAGCTCGTCGAGCGCATCATCTTTCTCGACGGCTTCCCCAACATGCAGGTGCTCGACCCGCTGCATATCGGACAGAACGTCAAAGAGGTCCTCGACTGCGACTTGGCCGCCGAAATGTCGGCGCGCGCGCTTTACGAGGAAGCTGCCACGCATTGTCATGCGGTCAAGGATTACGTGTCGCGCGACCTGTTCGAGAAACTGATGCATGACGAGGAGGAGCACATCGACTTCCTCGAGACCCAGCTTGCTCTCGTCGCGCAGCTCGGCCTCCAGCTCTACGCCCAGCATCACATCGGCGAGCTCGAGGACGATAAGGACTGACCGGCAATATTTGCCGAGCGAGCCGGTGTTGCCTCGTCTCGTCGTCACAATCGTTTACGATCTGTTGCCGCGGCTACGGGAATTCCATAATGGGCTGTTGGAAGCCTTGCGGTGCGATGCCTAGCCGCCGGGGTTAGAAAATATGGTTAAGCGTTAAGGTTAAGACCCGCTTAAACATTTGCTGTCTACCTTCGTCCTGAAACGACGCTGCGCCGCTGCGTGCGCGGACGCGTCGAGGAAGAGGACGAAGCGATGGTAAGCGTCAAGCTTCTGGTCCGCGCTGTCGCAGTCGCGATGGTCAGCAGTGCCGCCTATGCCGCGGACATGCCCCAACAGTTGCCGCCACCTCCGCAGCCGCAACTGACCTATCAGCCCATGCAACTGGTCATGCAACAGCCCGCGGGCGCGTGGTATTTGCGCGGCTATATCGGTGTCGGCATGACTAGCCAGGCCAATTTCGTGTTCGAGCCGAACCCGCTCAACGCCCCCGTCGACATCCTCACTCAACACGCCGCGATGGGCGATACCGTGTTCTTCGGCGCCGGCGCCGGCTACGAGTTCAACAACTGGCTGCGCTTCGATGTCACCGCCGAATATCGCACCAAAAGTTCCTTCAATGCCTTCCTGACCTATGATTGCGGCGGCGGTTGCGTGCAAGGCGACCAATATAATGCCTTCATAAAATCCGATATCTTCCTCGCCAACGCCTATATCGACCTCGGCACCTGGGATTGCCTGACGCCGTTCATCGGGTTCGGCATCGGCGGCGCCTACAATACCTTCTCCGATTTCACCGACACCGGCATCGCCACGTCGGGTAACGGTGTCGGCACCAATGCCAGCCAGTTGAATTTCGCCTGGGCGCTTCATGCGGGCCTCGCCTACAATGTGACGCAGAATTTCTCGCTCGAACTGGCCTACCGCTATCTCAGCTACGGCTCGGTCAGCGACCAGATCATGTGCGCTGGCGGCTGCAACCCCGATACCTACAAGCTCCAGAGTCTCACCTCGCAGGATTTCATGCTCGGGGTACGCTGGCGTTTCCCGATCGAATCGCCGCCGATCATGATCGCGCCGCAGCCGGCCATGATGGTGCAGCAGCCGGTCCAACAGGCCCCGGTCTACGCGCCGCCGCCGGTCATGGTGCCGCAGCCGGCGCCGGTTTACGCCCCGCCGCAATACCAGCCGCAATACCAGCCGCAATACCCGCTATCGACCCGCGGCTGAGCGAAATAATCTGTTAAGAAATCCAAACGGCGCGGCTCCACCGCGCCGTTTCGTTTTTGCAGACCCCGTTCTTACTCCCTGCGCCGCGACGCCCCGTGTCAGCCGCCTTTCCGCACGGCCGGAGAATGAGTTAGGCCGGGCCGCGGCTAACGCTCCATTAAGGTTAATGCCCGATGATCGCGTCCATTGGTGGCTGTATGCGCGCCAAGCATAAAGAGGGCGTGGCCGATGCGTTGGGTCATCTGTGCGGGTGTCTTGTTGGCGCTGGTGCCACACGCATATGCGGGTGATTTCGACGTATTGCGCGGTCCGGAGCCGGCCTATCATTGGGGTGGTTTCTACGGCGGCGCGCAGGGCGGATTTTCAAGCTCGGACGTGAATTTCGGGCCATCCGTAGGGCCCGACGTGGCCTTCATCTTGCGCAACACTTCGATCGAAAACGATCAGAACATATCGAACTGGACGGTGCTCGGCTCCCGCTATCCGGAGAACAGCAGTCTCGGCGGCTTCATCGGCTACAATGTCGAATGGCAGAACCTGATTCTCGGCGGTGAAATCAACTACAATCACGTCTTCCTGTCTGCTTCTTCCTCCGGCTCCCTTACGCGAGACTTCACCGACAGCGGCAATCTGCCGGCCGGCCATCATTACTTTTACAACTTGACCGTCACCGGTCAGGCCGCGATGAGCATGACCGACATCGCCACATTCCGCGCCCGTGCGGGTTGGCAAGCCGGTCAGTTCCTGCCTTACGGCTTCGCCGGTCTAGCCGTCGGCAAGATGTCGACATCGAGCGGCGCCACGGTGGCGTATTCGGCGGTCGACTATCCCGATTCCGAGACCCCGCCCCTCACCCCGCTGTGTAATATAAACGTCCCCAGCACAACGAATTGCAATATAAGTGTCCCCACCCAATCGCAGACGAATTCAGTGGGACAGACTTTCGCCTACGGTTTCGCCACCGGTTTCGGCGTCGACGCCGCCGTGTTGCCGAACCTCTTTGTGCGCGGCGAATATGAATTCATCTATTTTGCCCCTATCGACGGGGTCCAACTCAATATGCAGAACGTCCGGGTCGGCGTCGGCGTCAAATTCTGAACGCGTGCCGGCCTAGGCACCGATTGCCTCCATCCCGCCCAATATTGCACATGCCGCTTGACGGCGGCGGCGCCAGTCCTTAATTCCGACGCCGGGCCACCCCTCCCCAACGAGGGGCGACTATCTGGAAGGATAGGTCATGACTGGAACGACGCCTCGCTTGCGGCCGGCTGTGCCGCATTTTTCTTCCGGCCCCTGCGCCAAGCGCCCCGGCTGGGCCCCCCAAAATCTCAACGCCGCGGTACTCGGCCGCTCGCATCGCTCGAAGCCGGGCAAGGCAAAGCTCAAGCGCGCCATCGATCTGACGCGCGAGGTGTTGCAGTTGCCGGCGGATTACCGCATCGGCATCGTGCCAGCCTCCGATACCGGCGCCATCGAAATGGCGCTGTGGTCGCTGCTCGGCTCCCAGCCGGTGACCATGCTGGCCTGGGAATCCTTCGGTGAAGGCTGGGTGGCCGATGTCGCCAAGGAGCTGAAGCTCAAAAATGTGACGGTGCGGCGTGCGCCCTATGGCGAACTGCCGGATCTCGCCGCCATCGATCCGGCGAGCGACATCGTCTTCACCTGGAACGGCACCACGTCCGGCGTGCGAGTCCAGAACGCCGACTGGATCGCAGCCGACCGCACCGGGCTTTCGATCTGCGATGCGACCTCGGCCGCCTTCGCGCAGCCGCTCGACTGGGCAAAGCTCGATGTCGTCACTTTCTCCTGGCAGAAAGCGCTCGGCGGCGAAGCAGCCCACGGCATGCTGATCCTGTCGCCGCGCGCCGTTGCGCGTCTCGAAAGCTACACGCCGCCCTGGCCGCTGCCGAAAATCTTCCGCATGACCAAAGCCGGCAAGCTCGTGGAAGGCATCTTCCAGGGCGAGACCATCAACACGCCATCGATGCTCTGCGTCGAGGACTATCTCGACGCGCTCGACTGGGCGAAGTCGATCGGCGGTCTCAAGGCGCTCCATGCACGCGCCGACGCCAATGCCAAGGTCATCGCCGATTGGGTTGCGCGCACTGACTGGATTGATTTTCTGGCGCGCGATCCGGCCACTCGCTCCAACACCTCGGTCTGTCTCAAGGTGGTCGATCCGGCGGTAGGACGCTTGCCGGCCGATGCGCAAGCGGCTTTCGTCAAAGCCATCGCCGCAGCGCTCGACAAGGAAGGCGTCGCCTACGACATCGACGCCTATCGCGACGCGCCGCCGGGTTTGCGGGTCTGGTGCGGCTCGACCGTCGAGAAGAGCGACGTCGAGGCGCTCACGTTGTGGCTCGACTGGGCCTACGGCAATGCCAAGGAAGCGCTGGCGAAGGCGGCTTAAGCCATGTCCGCCGTCGCTGCGTTCGCCGATCCTCTCACCGAGCGGCTCTGCGCCTTCGTTCGCGGCATCGGTATCGATGTGCGCGCGGCGACGCTGGCGGAAAAGACCTTCCTGCCCGGACTAGAGATCAGTCACGGCGCGCTCCTGGTCGACGAGGCGCGGCTTTCTCATCCGGGCGACATCCTCCACGAGGCCGGCCATCTTGCCGTCACCGATCCGGCCGAGCGTAACGTGCCGACCTTGGCGCCGAGTCCGGGAGACGAACTGACTGCGATCGCCTGGTCATTTGCGGCGCTGCGTTATCTCGATCTCGATCCCGCCGTGGTCTTTCACCCGGACGGATACAAAGGCGGCGCCGACTCCATCATCGAGAACTTCACGGCCGGCCACTATTTCGGCGTGCCGCTCCTGCAACTCTACGGCATGAGCTGCGAGCCGCGGCAGGCCGTCGCAAAGGGCGTCGCGCCCTACCCCCACATGCTGCGCTGGTTGCGCTGACCATAAAGGAATTCCGCCATGGCTCCCAACGTTCTGGCTCCCCGCGTTCTCATCTCTGATGCGCTGTCGCCCGCCGCCGTCCAGATCTTCAAGGACCGCGGCATCGAGGTCGATTTTCAGCCCAACCTCGGCAAGGACAAAGACAAGCTCGCCGCCGCGGTCGCGGGCTTCGACGGGCTGGCGATCCGCTCGGCCACCAAAGTCACCGCCAAGCTGCTCGATCAGGCGAACGGCCTCAAAGTGATCGGCCGCGCCGGCATCGGCGTCGACAATGTCGATATTCCGGCTGCCACCGCCCACGGCATCATCGTCATGAACACGCCGTTCGGCAATTCGATCACCACCGCCGAGCACGCCATCACGCTGATGCTTTCGCTGGCGCGGCAGATCCCCGAAGCCGACGTGTCGACGCGGGCCGGCAAATGGGAAAAGAACAAATTTCTCGGTGTCGAGATTTTCAGCAAGACGCTCGGCATCATCGGCTGCGGCAATATCGGTTCGATCGTCGCCGACCGCGCGATCGGGCTGAAGATGAAGGTGATCGCCTACGATCCGTTTCTGTCCGCCGAACGCGCAGTCAAGCTCGGCGTCGAGAAGGTCGAGCTCGACGAATTGTTGCGGCGCGCCGATTTCATCACGCTGCATACGCCGCTCACCGACAAGACCCGCAACATCATCAATGCCGAGACGCTTGCCGCGACCAAAAAGGGCGTCCGCCTGATCAATTGCGCGCGCGGCGAACTGGTCGACGAGACCGCGCTCTATGAGGCGCTGAAATCGGGTCACGTCGCCGGCGCAGCGCTCGACGTGTTTCGCGAAGAACCAGCGACCGCAAGCCCGCTGTTTAGCCTGCCGAATGTCGTCTGCACGCCGCATCTCGGCGCCGCGACCACCGAGGCGCAGGAGAATGTCGCCTTGCAGGTCGCCGAGCAGATGTCGGATTATCTGCTCCGCGGCGCCATCACCAACGCCGTCAACTTTCCCTCGATCAGCGCCGAGGAAGCGCCGAAGCTAAAACCCTTCGTGGCGCTCGCCGAGAAGCTCGGCTCGTTCGCCGGCCAGCTTACCGAGACCGGGCTCACGCAGGTCCAGATCACCTACGAGGGCGAAGTCGCGCAGATGAATACCAAAGCGCTGACCGCGGCCGCGGTCGCGGGCCTGCTGCGGCCGATGCTGCAGGACGTCAACGTGGTTTCCGCGCCGATCGTCGCCAAGGAACGCGGCATCGCGGTCGAAGAAACAAAACGCGACGCCGAAGGCGACTACGATAGTTTGATTACCGTCACGGTCGTCACCGACCGGCAGACCCGTTCGGTGTCGGGCACGGTCTATGCCAACGGCCGGCCACGCATCGTCAATATCAAGGGCATCCGCATGGACGCGGAATTTGGTTCCTCGATGCTCTATGTCACCAATCAGGATAAACCGGGCTTCGTCGGCGCCTTCGCCATGTTGCTCGCGGGCGCCGGCATCAATATCGCGACCTTCCATCTCGGCCGCGAATCCGCTGGCGGCAACGCCATCGCGCTCGTCGAGATCGACGGCACCGTTCCGCCCGACCTGCTCGCCAAGGTGCAGCAGATACCGAACGTGCAGCAGGTCAAGCCGCTGCGGTTTTGAGATACGATTGAGGCGTTCTACTGAATTTTAATGCCATTCTCCGCTATGACTCGGCGGTAGGTTTCGATTTCGGCGGCGAGATATTTGCCGAGGTCTGCGGGCGACGAGGCCTTGGGTTCGACGCCTTGCTGGAAATACGATTTCTGAACCGCGGGATCCACCAGCGCCGCACCGACAGCCTGGTTCAAGCGATTGACGACGACTTCAGGTGAGCTGGCCGGCAGGAACAGCCCCATCGAGAATGTCGCTTGAAAGTCCGAGACGCCCTGTTCCTGGAGCGTCGGCACATCGGGCAATAGCGGCGTGCGCCGATCGCTGGCGACGCCGAGGATACGGACCTTGCCCGCTTGGTAGAGTGGAATCGTTGGCGATATCGTCGCCAGCTGCAGCTGAATGACTCCGCTCGCAACGTCGATGATCGATTGAGCGGTGGACTTGTAGGGAATATGGGTCATCTCGATGCCGAGCTTTTTGGCGAGCACGAGCATTCCCAAATGCGCGATACTGCCTTCCCCGGTCGACGAGTAATTGAGCGATCCGGGCTTTGACCGCGCCAACGCCACCAGTTCGGGAATGGAACTGACGCCCAGCGCCGAATTCACGATGAGCAGATAGGCGGTCTGACCGACCATCGAAACCGGTGCAAAGTCCTTGCGCGGATCGAAGCCAAGATTCGGTTGCAGGTTGTAGGCAAGGCTCAACGAGGTCGTCACGCCGAAATACTGGGTGTAGCCATTGGGCTCCGAGCGCGCCGCGTCGCGACCGGCGATCATTCCGTCCGCACCGGGGCGGTTTTCGATGACGAATGTCTGTCCCAGGCTTTCACGAAGCGGGCGGACCAAAGTCCGCGCCAAGGCGTCGGCCGCGCTGCCGGCCGGATAAGGCACCAACAGGGTCACCGGCCGATCCGGCCATTCGGCTTGACCCAGCACGCTTTCGACAGCGGCGCTCGACGCCGCGACAACCAGAAACACGGTCAACCAAAACATTCGCCGCGATCGCGAGATCTGAGGCCAAATCCGAAGCATTCGGATCGCAACATAGCCCATCATTGATACTCCCTAACTTGCGGACATCCGCTTTTTTTGGCCCTAGTGGGCGTTATTGCATCCACGCGACGGCGTGAATCACGGTCGATCTTGTTGTAACGAATTCCAGCTCTCTCCATCGTCGTCGCCGGCTGCTCGTTTGGTCGTTTACGTTTTGGGATATTGTTCGGAATCGAGATTCTTGGTGATCCGCTTGAGAAACGAGCGCAGCGTCGCGATCTCTCTGTCGCTGAAATCCGACAGCGCCTGGGCTCTCGCCTGGAGCGCCAAAGGAAATGCGCGATGAAATAAACCGCGGCCCTCCGCAGTCAGATGAATTCTGATTTTTCGCTTGTCGTCCTTGTCGCGGCTCTGTTTGACCCAGCCGCGCCGCGTCAGTTGCTTGAGCGCGGCATTGGTGTTGGGCTGCATCAAGCCGACCGCCGTGGTCAATTCGCGCTGGGTTATGCCGTCCTGCTGCCACAGGTGCCGGAGGAAAGGCCAACTGCCGATCGGAATTCCCTCCGACTGGATACGCTCTTGGAGGGCGCGGGCGAAAACCCGGTAACTGCTTCGCAACAGATAGGCAACGCTATCCGACCACGGATCGGGCTCGGCCTTCATCGGTTTTGCTCTGGCCTTCGCTTTGCGGCCCCGATCTGCAGGCTGTGGTCCCATCAGTCATCTCCCGCCACGGCGCCGGGCTAGCGCGGGGCTAAGCCGGGCCCGAAATCGGGAGCCGCGAGCCGCTTGCGACGCATCTCTTTTCTAAGCCGCTCGGTCTCTCCGAGATCGATTTTGAGCGACTGAGCCGCGACGACAACCCCATAGTCGTTGCGCGCACCTTCAATCGTCACATAGCCAAGCCGAACGTCTTCAACGACCCGTTCCACGTCGCGTTCTTCGGGAGGCCCGTAGCCGCCGCCACCCCCTGAAAGAAGTTCGAGCTGACCGCCCGGCTTGATCGCGAGACCGGTCGCCTTCTGATAGCGCGTCCAATCATTGTCGCCGGGTTGCTTGACGAGCGATGTACCGACGTGACCGGGCCCGGCTCCAAACAGCCCCCAGGGCGGACATTTGGAGCGCTCGAACGCGAGCGTGGCACGGGTGCCATGCTCGAATGTGTAGGCCTTGCAGAGGCCCAATCCGCCCTTGAACTTGCCAGGACCGCCCGAATCCGGGCGCCAGACGTAGCGATCGACGATAAGCGGCCAGAATGTCTCCTCGACCTCAACCGGAACCTGGCGCGTGTCGCCATGGGTAACGGTTTTCAAGGGCGAGAATCCGTCGCTATCCGGCTGGCCGCCCCAACCGCCGAGCGTCGAATCGACGGTGGAATATCTTTGACCCGTCGTCGGATCGACGCCTGAGAAGATGAACACACCCATCGCGCCGTGATGGGCGCCGGGCACGAGATGCGGCGCCGCTTTCGAGATCGCCTGCAGGATCGTGTCGACGATTGTCTTGATGGTGACGGTCCACAGCGACATCGCGGCATTATCGGTGGCGCTCATGATCGTGCCCGGCGGCAAAATCACGCTGATCGGGCGGAAGGTGCCGTCATTCGGAGCGAGGCTCGGCATCAGCGCGCTTTTGATCGCGACTTTCGCGGCGCTGACACCGGCGCTGTAGCCCGCATTCATGGGTCCCGGAGTCTGGGGTGCGAGTTCCGAATAATCGACGGTGATAGTCTCGCCCTTGATGATGACTTTGATCCGCAGCGGCAGAGTCTTGTCCATGTCGACGCCGTCGCTGTCGAGAAACGATTCGCCGATATAGGCGCCATCGGGCAGATTGCGGATGCGTTCGCGCGCGATTGCCTCGCATTGGTCCCAGATCGCGTGAATGCACTCCTCGATCAGGCCAAGACCGTATTTCTCAACCAGCGCGAGATAACGACGGCGACCGAGTTCGCAGGCGGCGATTTGCGCTTCCATGTCGCCGAAGGACAGATCCGGGTAGCGGACATTGTGCCGGATGACGCGCATGATTTCCGCGTCGGGCTTGCCTTTCTTGTAAACCTTCAGCGTTCGCAGCTGCAGCCCTTCCTGGAATATCTCGGTCGAATCGGTGCACACGGAGCCGGATATCTTGCCGCCGATATCGGTCCAATGCGCACGCGACGCGACAAAGCCGATCAATGCGCCGTCGCTGTGGATCGGAACGTAGATGACGATGTTGTTGAGGTGCTGACCGCAGACATCGGAATAGTTCATGATCAGGACGTCGCCGGGATCGATGCCGTCGGGACCATAGATCTCCAGCCCGTCGGCGACGGAGTCTCCGAGATCGGCCATGAAGGTCGGCACCGAACCGCGGCTCTGCGCAATGGTGCGCCCGGTCTTGTCGAGGAGACCGATGCAATAATCCTTGACCTCGTAAACGATGGGACTGAAGGCGGTCCGCGACAGATTGATCTCGGACTCGTCCATGATGGCGATGAGGAGGCTTCGGATGACCTCGAGCATGATGGGATCAAACTTGGCGGCTCCCGGTCGTTTCGGCGCCACCGGCGTAACATTGACGTTCATCAATCGCTCCCGACGGTAATATTGATGTTGCCGAGCCGATCGATCGTCGCCCAATCCTTCGGTCCGACGACCGTGGTGGACGCGCTTTCCTCAATGATCGCCGGCCCGTCGATCCGCACCCCGACGCTCAGTTTTTCGCGTCGCCAGATCGCACAGGGAATGAAGTTCCTGCCGTCGAAATTGACGTCGCGGGATTCGGCAGCGACGCCCGAGGCTCCGGCCGCCACCTCGTCCATGTGCGGCTTGTCGGTTACGCCGGTAACGACGACCCGCAGGTTGACGAGGTCGACTGGAACGTTCCTGCTCGAATGACCGTAGCGCTTGGTATATTCCGCCTCGAAGGCGTCGCGCATTTTTATCTGATCGGTCGACGACATGGAATCCGGGAGCCGAATCTTGAGCGTGTGCTCCTGGCCGCGATACCGCATATCGGCAAAGCGAGTGGCGCTGGTCGCCTTGAGATCCACCTTGATCTCGTTGAGAGAGGCTCGCCCGCGTTCTTCGAGCGTGCGGAATTGCTTCTCCGCATCGGCAATATCGAGTTGCTCGAGCCCGACCGCCATGGTCTGGACGACGTCGTATTTCAAGTCGGCACACAGCATCCCGTAGGCGCAGAAGTGGCCGGGATGATTGGGCACGATGACGGTGCGTATGCCGAGTTCGCGGGCAATGTCGGCGCCGTGCAGTGGGCCGGCGCCCCCATAGGCAATCATGGCGAAGTCGCGCGGGTCATGGCCGCGCTCGACGGTCGTCATCTTGACGGCGGAGGCCATCGTCAGGGTCGCGAGGTGAATGATTCCGGCAGCAACCCGGTGCAGAGGTTCGCCGAGTCTCGCCGCAAGTTCGCCCAAGGCAATCGCCGCGGCCGCCTTGTCGAGTTTTATCTCGCCGTTGAGAAAGCGGTCCGGATGAAGCCGGCCAAGAATCAGATTGGCGTCGGTAATGGTCGGCTCCGTGCCGCCGGTGCCGTAACAGACCGGGCCGGGGACGCCGCCGGCGCTTCGCGGCCCGACCACAAGCGCACCCATTTCGTTGACGGCCGCGATACTGCCGCCGCCGGCGCCGACTTCGACGATATCGAGCACCGCCGCCTGTACCGGATAGCCGCGATTGTAGCCGGCCGCATAATAGACCGGCGTCACCGCGGCCTCGCCATTTTCGATCATGACGGCTTTGGCCGTCGTTCCGCCCATGTCGAAGGCGATGATGTTCGGCATCGCCAGCGCCCTGCCGAGTTCGGCCGCACCGGCAGCGCCACCCACGGGGCCGGATTCGATCAGTAATACCGGGCGCTTGATCGCTTCGGAATCGGTGAGGACGCCGCCGTTCGATCCCATCAACAACAGACGGCCGGCAAAGCCCGCGCCACTGACCCCGTCGCGAAATCGGCTGACATAGGTGCTGGTGCGGGGACCCACGAAGGCATTGATGACGGCGGTCGATGTACGCTCGAATTCGCGAAACTCCCGCGACAGTTCATGCGAACAGGTGACGAAGCAATTCGTATGTGCCGCGATATAGTCCGCGACTTCTATTTCATGATCCGGATTGCGATAGGCGTGCAGAAAGCAGATTGCCACGGCTTCGACCCCGGCATCGGCGATCGCTTGCGCGAGCCGTGGCAGCGCCGCGCGGTCGAGCGGTTTGAGCACCTCGCCCCGCGCCGACATGCGCTCGCGAATTTCGAAGCGAAGGTCCCGCGGCACGAGCGGAGCAAGCCGCCGATAAAACAGATTGAATGATTCCGGGCGGCTGCCGCGACCGATCTCGAGCGTATCGCGAAAGCCTTCCGTCGTGATCAGGGCCGTTTTGGCGCCGTGCCGCTCGAGGATGCTGTTGATCACCACGGTGGTGCCGTGTTTCAGCACGTTCGCTTCGTGGATGTTGACGCCGTCGGCAATGAGCCGCTTCAACCCGCTCACCGCACCCTCGTCCGGCAAAGCCGTCGTCGTCGTTTTGCCGAAAGTCAGCATTCCCGAGGCGGGATCATAGGCCGTCAAATCGGTGAAGGTTCCGCCGATGTCGATCCCGATCATGGCCCCCATAAGCTTGTCCCCCCGCTCGTCCGATTTTCTCGTCCGCGAGGGACCTAATACGGCACCGGCAGCCGAGTCAATTTATATCGATATCAATGTATATATTTTTGCGAGGACGCGGCTCGGCGGGGCCATGCTCCTTCCCCCCATCGCCTGCAACGGGACCCGTATGGAACTCTCGAGCAAGGTGCGCGTTCGAGTGGGGGTTCCAGACTGCGGGGATTCTGTGGAGATAAAGCAATTGATCGAGTGCGCCGAGGAATGCCTCGGGTGGGCGGAGACCGCCAGGACAGAGCAGGAACGCGGAACGTTCGTCGGGATGGCGAAGGCATGGTTAGAGGCCGCAACCTCGCGCTTTGCCGCGGTTTCGCAGCCATCTCCTCTTGCTTCCGCGCCCCTCGGAATGACCAGCAGCGAACAGCCGGCGAACGCAAGCATCGACGATCGAAGCACTGTCGAATAAGCACCCTGAAGGCACCCTAACGATGGCTAAGCGAACCAAGCCGGGGCACGATGCCGTATCCCCATTTCGCGACAAGCTCTGGGATCTCTTTGCGGAGCAGGCATCCGGCGTGGACGGTGCCGATGTCGTCTTGGCATTGCGACAGGCCGGAGAAGAGATATGGGCCGTCGGCATCGACAAGACCTATAGCAGCATGGATCATCAGGATAACGAGGGGCTTGGCAACGCCTTCGATATTACTTGGCTGACGGTGGTCTGTATCAAGCTGAAGGAAATCAAAGCAGGCAAGGCACCAAAATTGCGCGCCAAAAGCCGCAGAGGCGGTGGAAAGTAGAACGATGGCGTCGCGGGCGTCTGTTACCTTCTGCGGATATTCCCTGGTCGTCGATTTTGCGCGGTGACAACTCGCGCGTTGATTTTTCGGTGTTTGCCTCGATCAGTTTTCATACCGATCTCATGGGTTTCTGATGACAAGGTCCGATGATCGCCAACAGATATTGCTGCGGACCCGGAATCTGAAGATGGCGCGGTCGGCGCACGCCTATGTGCGCGGCAGCACCGTCAAATTTTACGAATGGCTCGAGAGCAGCGGGCGCTGCGAATTGCCCGAGGGCCCTCCGGTATGGATCTGCGGCGACTGTCATGTTGGCAATCTCGGTCCGCTCGCCGACGCCAAGGGTCGCGTTTCGGTACAGATCAGGGATCTCGATCAGACCGTGATCGGCAATCCGGCGCACGATCTCGTCCGGCTGGGGCTATCGTTGGCATCGGCCGCCCGAGGATCCGACCTCCCGGGTGTGACCACGGCCAAAGTCCTGGAAGAGCTTATCGTCGGTTACAGGGCAGCTCTGGCGGGCAAGTTCGGAACGAAACAGGATAAGTCGCACCGGCCGAAGTCGATCCAACGGCTGCTTGCGCGTTCCACGCGACGGCGGTGGCGGCATTTGGCGATCGAACGGCTCGACAGCGTCGAGCCCACTATCCCGCTTGGTAAGCGCTTCTGGGCGCTGACGCGGCAAGAGCGCATCGCCTTAAAGGATATGTTCGCGAGCAAATCCGTCGCCGCGGTGCTGACCGCTCTGCGTGGCCGGTCCAAACACGACCCGATTGAGCTCATCGATGCGGCCTATTGGATGAAGGGTTGCAGCTCTCTGGGGCGGCTGCGCTACGCCGCGTTATTGCGGGTCGGCACCGGTAAAAACTCCGACCTCTGCCTGGTCGACATCAAAGAAGGAGCGACGGCCGCCGCCCCGACTGCATCGAACGCGAAGATGCCGCGGGATAATGCGATCCGGGTGGTTACCGGCGCGAAAGCGCTGTCCCCCAACCTCGGCGAGCGCATGATGGCGGCGAGGCTGCTCAAAAGAGCCGTCGTCATTCGCGAACTGATGCCGCAGGACCTGAAAATCGAAATCGACGGGCTGACCCGGCAGGAAGCGATGAGCCTGGCGCGCTATCTCGCCGGCGTCGTCGGGCGCGCCCATGGACGCCAAATGCAACAGAAGGAGCGGCGGGCGTGGCTGTCCGACTTGGCGAAGAACCAAAAGGGCAATCTCGAAGCGCCATCGTGGTTATGGACGAGCGTAGTTGAGCTCCTTGCCCTGCACGAAGCAGCTTATTTGGAGCACTGCCGCCGCTTTGCTCTTTCCGAGGCGGCGTGAGGCCCCGGCAAGACATTCACGCTGCGTTCAGTTCGGCCTCGCAGAACTGGATTGCTTCGTCGCTACGCTCCTCGCAATGACGACACCTTCATTTCCTGGTCGCCACCGTAATCCCCGCGAACACCAAGCCATAGCCCACGGCGTGGAAAACCTCGAACCGCTCGCCCAAGAGCACGATCGCCAGCACCGAGCCGAACACCGGGACGAGATGGATGAATGGCGCGGCGCGGTTGGCGCCGATGAGCTCGATACCGCGGTTGAGGAACAAGTAACCGAGCAGCGACGGAAAGATGCAGATATAGGCGAAGCTCATCAGACTCTCGGCATCGAACGCCAAAGTCCGCCCGCTCGCGAGTTCCATAATCACGAGCGGCACCAGGAAGAGCGCCGCGCCGCCCATGCCGACGGCGAGAAACGACAACGGATGGATGGCCGGCCGCTTGCGCAGGATCGCCGCATAGAAGCCGTAGATGAACAGCGCGCCGACGAACCAGATGTCGCCGGGGTTAAACGCAATGTTCAAGAGCACATCGAGACTGCCGTGGCAGATGATGACGACGACGCCCGAGAGCGAGATGCAGATGCCGCAGGCCTGGCGCAACGTGAGACGATCGCGAAACAAAACAAAGGTCCACAGCGCGACGAACAGCGGCGCCACCGATTGCAGCAACAAGCCGTTGATCGCGGTGGTGAACTGCAGGCCGTAATAGGCCATGGTGTTGTAGGCGGAGAATCCGGTCAGCGCGAAAAACGCGAGCAGCCAGGCATGGCGGCGGATCACCGGCCAATCGCGGACCAAATGCCGCGCCGCGAACGGCAGCAAGACCGCAAACGCGCCGAGCCAGCGGATGAACGACAGCGTGATCGGCGGGATGTGGCCGACGACAAAACGGCCGAGCACCACATTGCCTGCCCAGAACAGCGAGGTGAGCGACAGCAACAGATAAGGCTGATCGAACAGCCAGCCGCCATGCGCGCTCCGGCTGTCGGCGCGTAACACCCGCATCTGGCTTTTCCCCGGCATTGGCTCTCGGTGCGGCCGATGAGCTATCGCGCCACGCGGCCGCAGACCAGTGCCGAAGCCGCATGACTGCTGCGGTGCCCGAAGTTGCGCCCCAAGGGCGGCGGGAGGCCCGGGGGCCGCCGGAATCGGGTTCCGCTGTCCGTCCTACCCACATGGCTAACGGCAAAATCGCCCTAAAACCAATACTTTGGCAAAGGGTGCGGCGGGCACGCGACGGCGCCTCTCCTTGCTTCCGGCGGCGGCATCCATTATCCGGAACGGTCGGCTGCGGTCCGATCGTCACCGCCGTCGGTCGCATCGCTACAACGTCACCGCTCAGTTGGGCCTTCCGGGAAGCATTCCTCATGGCGAATGTCGTCGTTGTCGGCGCCCAATGGGGTGACGAAGGCAAGGGCAAGATTGTCGACTGGCTCTCCGAGCAGGCCGACATCGTCGTCCGCTTCCAGGGCGGCCACAATGCCGGCCATACGCTCGTCATCGACGGCACCACCTACAAGCTGTCGCTGTTGCCGTCGGGCGTGGTGCGGCCCGGAAAGCTCTCGGTGATCGGCAATGGCGTGGTGCTCGACCCGCATGCGCTGCTCAGCGAGATCGCCCAGCTGGGCAAGCAAGGCATCACCGTCACGCCCGAGAATTTGCGCATCGCCGAAAATACCGCGCTTATCCTGCCGCTGCATCGCGAGCTCGACGGCATCCGCGAGTCGGCGAGTGCGGCGCTGCGTATCGGCACCACGCGGCGCGGCATCGGGCCGGCTTACGAGGACAAAGTCGGCCGGCGCGCCATCCGCCTGATGGATCTCGCCGACGGCGCGACACTTGACCGCAAGATCGAGCGGCTTTTGACGCACCACAATGCATTGCGCAAAGGCCTAGGACTGACGCCGGTCGATCCGGCAGCCGTACGCAAGGAACTGATGGATGTGGCGCCGCTGGTGCTGCCCTACATGGACTCGGTCTGGTCGCTGCTCGACCAAAAACGCCGCGAGGGCAAACGGATTCTGTTCGAAGGCGCGCAAGGCGCGCTGCTCGATGTCGACCACGGCACCTATCCCTTCGTCACCTCCTCGAATACGGTGGCGGCACAGGCGGCAACCGGATCGGGACTTGGGCCCGGCGCGATCGGCTATGTGCTCGGCATTTGCAAGGCCTATACGACGCGAGTCGGCGAAGGACCGTTTCCGACCGAACAAAAGAACGAGATCGGACGGATGCTTGGCGAACGCGGCAAGGAGTTCGGCGTCGTGACCGGCAGGCCGCGGCGCTGCGGCTGGTTCGATGCCGTTTTGGTGCGCCAGACTGTCCGGATCTGCGGCATGCACGGTCTCGCGCTGACCAAGCTCGATATTCTCGATGGTTTCGACGAGATCAAAGTCTGTACCGGCTATCGGCTGGGTAACCGCGAAATCGACTATCTGCCGGCGAGCGAACACGCGCAGGCCGAGGTGGAACCGATCTACGAAACCATTCCGGGCTGGCGCGAGCAGACCGCCAAGGCGCGGTCCTGGGGCGACCTGCCGGCGCAAGCAATCAAATATGTCCGCCGCATCGAGGAGCTGATCGGCTGTTCCGCCGCCGTGCTGTCGACCAGCCCTGAGCGCGAGGACACCATCCTGATGCAGAATCCGTTCGAAGCGTAGAGCATGGTCCCGAAAAGTGGAAGCCGGTTTTCGGATAAGATGATGCTCAAACAAGGAATCTAGACGCTGATCCAATTCAATTGAGTTGGATCGGAGTCTAGGATGCAAGTTTAGGAAGCTCAGCGTAAGTTCGACATATGGCCGACTATCATCCGCTCATTGCCCGTGCCGTTGACGGGCTCGGCACCTCGACCGGCGAGGCCCGCCGGGCGCTGTATGAACGGGCGCGCTCAGCCCTGGTGGCGCAACTGCGCGGCATCGAGCCATCGCTCTCGGAAGCCGATATCACCCGCGAGCGGCTTGCGCTCGAAGACGCCATCCGCAAAGTCGAGGCCGAGGCGGTGCGCAAGTCGCGCGCCGAAGCGCGACCCTTCCCGCCGCCGCGCCCGCAGCCGGCGAAACCGCCGGTTGGCCCGCCGCCGGCCCCGACT